>CAMELR010000021.1 GCA_945923775.1 uncultured Clostridia bacterium
GGTGCTCAAAAAATTTTTCTCTTAATTGTGTTGCACTTGTATTGACAATCTATCATGTAAACAGCCGCCCATGAAAGGCGGCTGTATGTATTAGATATGCTCATTAAGGTACTGAATAAGCTGACCGATCTGCGGCTTTGAGAACTGACCGTCAGCCCCGACGCTTTCGCCCTTAATTCTCATCTGCTCATTAATAAGCGAAGAGAACAGGTAAACAGGAATCGCCTTGAGTATCGGGTCGTCCTTGATCATCTTAGTGAGGTGATGACCGTCCATCTTAGGCATCTCAATATCGCTTATTACACAGGAGATCTGATCGAGGATATTTCCGCCAAGATCCTTGTGACCGTTGACGTAATCCCACGCATCTTTACCGTTGTCGAAATGAACAACATTCTTATAGCCTGCATCGTGCAGGGTATTTACTATCAGAGTGTTCAGGAACGGGGAATCCTCAGCGATAACGATATGCTTGTCAGACTTGTCTCCGCACACTGAGTTGACGCCGGAGGTGTCAAACGCTGCGGAAGGATCCATGTCAGAAACAATCTTCTCAAAATCGAGGATAAGCACGATACGATCCTTGAACTTTGCTATACCGGTAGCAATGTTGTTCTGACCGTCTCCGGACATTGCCGGCGGCTTCTCGATGTCCTCCCAGGAGATACGCTGAATGCCCTTAACAGAAGAAACGTGGAATCCGACGTCCTTCGAGTTAAAGTGACAGATTATCAGCAGGTCATGCTCCGGGTCAGGGCTTTCTTTATGCAGGATAGTGTGAAGATTTATCACAGAGATAACCTTGTCTCTGGGAGTGAAAACGCCCTCAAAGGCAGGGTGTGAATCAGGCACGGGAACCATCGGCTGATAGTTCATGATCTCGGTCACTTTAGCGATGTTTATGCCGAAGCTCTGCTCGCCGACCATGAATTCCAGCACCTCGAGTTCATTGGTGCCGCTTTCTAAGAGTATATTGCTTTCCATGACGTACTCTCCTTTTCAATTGCTTATAGCTATATTATACAACACATTACTAAAAAAATCAATACATTTCATGATTTTTTTGCAAATTAATATTTCGGGTGAATATCCGCCCTGCGTTTTGCGACTTTCTTGAGCCAGAAGAACACCAGAACCAGCAGCGCAAGGAGCACGACAAGCCTCAGGATCAGCGAGAACACGTCGAACGGAGCGACAGTAAGCGCGTAAAGCCTTCCGATAGCGTCCCGGAAATACAGAGTTCCCTTGTCGGAAGCGCAGAACGCGCCGCTGCTGTAGTCCTCCATCTGAGCGAGAATTGCAACAGTCGGCTCCGACTTTTCGTCCATATCCTGAACGCAGTAGACCGCCCACTTGTCCTCGCGCTTTGCTACAGTATAGATGTACGGACCGTTGCCGTAATGCACCTGCGGAGTGCAGCCGCCCTTTATGTCGGTAAAAATATAGGATATCTCCATATTAAGGTTATCCAGGATATAGAAGCCGTCAGCAGTCGGAACGTAGAGCCGCCCATTCCAGGACACCGGGGAAACCGGAGATTTTCCGACCTCGCACCATGTCAGGGTGTCCTCCTCGAGGGTTCCATCGGAATTAAGCCGGAGCTTTCCGGCGTTTCCGTCCTCAGTGGAGAAGAACACCGCGTACTCGGTGGTGAAAGGCGCTCCCGAGATTGCTTTGCCAAGCGGGATAACATTAGACTGCTCCTGCTTGTAGTGGTGGGTGTAAAGCTCGTCCCCACAGACCCATATCACCCAGTCGCCCTGAAGCGCTGCGGAAGTTGGCTGTTTTTCCATAGCGACAGACCACACAGTTTCAAGTCCGTCGGAGCCGAGATCAACACACATGAACTCGTAGCCGCTGTCAAGCTTTACCGCGAAATATCCAAGTCCGTCCTTAATCGAGCAGTCCGAGGCAATTTCACCGTCAAGGCTTCTCGAACGGAGAACTGTCATGGCTTCCGTGTCGATATAAGAAACTCCCTGCTGGGTCGGCTGGAGCAGCTTCTTTTCAGAAATTGCGCCGCTGTAGATGGTTGAGCAGTTCTGCGGAAGCTCTGCTGAAGCCGTTTCGGAGCCATCAGTCTCACTTATTGCAAGAAGCCTGTCAGACGTGGAAAGAAACACCAGTTCTCCGCTCGGAACGGGAATTCCGCAGTTTTCGCGTTTGACGTCGCCGCCCCACTGTATCTGCGTATACTTATTGTCGTGCGGGGCGGGGGAAGCGCTTATACGTCCCTTCTCGTCGCTGAATCCGCTGCTCTGCGCGAACGCTGCTGTGCCTGTCAGTGCAACGACGACCGCCGCTGCCGCTGAAATGATCTGTTTTTTCGTAATATCACCTCATAAGAAAATTGCTTTCTGCCTGCTGAATGAATACAGTGCAAGCCGGACTTCTCCGTTTCTGCACTCGCTCATCAGCATGGGCAGTATTTTTTTATATAGTTCGAGCTGCTTTGCATATGACGGAAGCTCCAGCTCAAGATTTCCGGCGCTGTCCGTTTTGTAGTCCACGATAACCACCGTGTTCCCCTTTACAAACAGCATGTCGACTCGACCCTGTATCATGGTGCTTCCGGAAGCCCCGGGGAACACATCGGAAGCCGGAATCTCGGCGAATATCTCGTACTCGCGCTCGATTTTGTCAGCGGCGAGCATATCCCGCCCGAGCTGTCCACAGAAAAACGCCGTGATTTTCTGCGCGATCTCCGGAAGCCTTCCGCTTTGTACAAAGAAGGATTCCTCCGGCTTCAGCCGCTGCTCGTCAGCGAGCCTCTCGACCGCGTTTTCAACCGCCGCGTACATATCAGGCTCACTATAATCGCACCGCAGCTCCTCAAGCGGGAACAGCTCCATTATATGGTGGAACGTATTTCCCATGAGAAGCCCGCTTATCCTTATCCCGCCTGCCTTGTCCGGCGTCAGGAACACCGGCTTTGTAAGCTGGATATCGCCTTTATCGGGTATCGGGTCGTCAATGTGGGCAAGCTCGGTGACGCTGAACCTGCTGTGAAGCGTAGTTTCATACTCAAACGGGTACTTTACCGCCAGATTCCGGCTGATTATCTCCGCAGTTTCTTCGTCAGCGGCGCCGTCATCCGGAAGCTCCGCAAGAAGCTCCTCCGGCTCGGGAAGCCGCTTGTTGACTACGCTCACGCGGATATCCGCCGTATTGTAAAACACCGGATTTCCAGCGGAAGGGTCGTCACTGCCGTATCTCATCATTGAGCTGAGAATCATTCTGATGTAGGATTTCTGCGAAAGAGCGAATTCCGGTGAGAATACATCGGTTCGGCATTCAGCGGCTTCCTTTTCGGGGCACTGCCCGATCATAACGAGCTTTTCCCGGGCGCGGGTCATTGCAACGTAAAGTAACCGGAGTTCCTCGCCGTACTGCGTGCAGTTCAGCGATGCGTTTGCGCCATTAAAGCTGATAGTAGAAGTTCTCAGGCGCTTTTCGATATCAGTGTGTTTCAGACCTATTCCGGTTCGGCGGTCGATCACCACGGAACCTTTCTCCTCATGCACCGAAGAACCCAGACCTGCCATAATAACTATCGGCATTTCCAGCCCCTTTGAGGCGTGGAACGTCATTATTCTTACTGCGTCCGCCGCTTCCTGCGGGACCACAGCCTCCTCCAGTTTCCCGGAGTTTTCACGAACTGCGTCGGTGTATCTCAGGAAGTCGTTGAGAGTACCTCCGCCGGAGGACTCGAAATCTGCGGTGTATTTTAACAGCAGTCTGATGTTTGCAAGCTTCCTGTCGCCGCGCTCATACGTGGAGATGACCGAGAAAAAGTCGGTATCGTCGTATATTCTTCGGATAAGCCGCTCAATGGAGTTATTAGCCGAAAATGTCCTGAATTCACTGAAATGCTCCATGAATCTGCGGCACTTTTCGTCCGGCTGTCTCGTTATGCCGCGATTCCTGAGCAGCTCCAGAACCTCGGAGGCCTTGTCGGTAAGGACAGGCTGTGCAAGCTCGCTGCCGCCTGCCGAAGCGATACAGCAGAACAGCGACTGCCCTGAAAAGCAGTCGTAGAGCGCATTCAGCTTGATTCCGGAATCGTCCAGTTCGTCGATGTCGTAGCCGAGTATTCCGAGCCTTGCAAGGGATAATTCCTCTGCAGTAATGCCGTAAAGCGGCGACATCATTACAGTGAGGGCTTCCTCGTCAAGCTGTGGATTGTCTATCACCTTGAGATAGCTCAGTATCAGGTTGATCTCATCGGCTGAAAGGTAGTTTCCGCCGTCTGAGGAAACCGGAATGCCGAGTTTCTCAAGTTCCGACTTATAGTCAGCGATGTGGGTTTTGTTACGCAGAAGTATTGCAAAGTCACCCCAGGTGCAGGGTCTGACAGAGTTCGAGTCCTTCCTTACCGGGAACTGTTCCACCGCCATTTTTCTTATCAGCGAAGCCGTAAACCGCGCCTCCGCAACCGGGTTCGTTGCTTCAAGCACGATTTCATCGGAGGTTTCATCTTCGCTGCCGCCTGCGCCGGGTTTCTCGCGCTTCGGGAAATCTAGAAGGTACATTTCAGTTGAGTAGTCGGCGCCGGAGGAGTTCCCGGGGTATTTTGCGCCCGCCGCAAGCTGATTGTTGTCAGAGTAGTCGACCTCGCCGTACTTTCGGGTCATCAGCCCTTCGAACATCGCGTTTACTACGTTGATGACATTTTCCCGGCTGCGGAAATTTCTGTTTAGCGGGAGCGTCTCAAACTCGCTGTTACGAGCGCAGCAGTTTGCCATGATCTCGGGATTTCCTCCGCGGAACGCATAGATTGCCTGCTTGACGTCGCCGACAAAGAACAGATTTTTCTCGTCCCGTGAGATGAGCCGGAAAATCTCGAATTGCAGGTCGTTGGTATCCTGGAACTCGTCGATGATGATACACTGATACCGGTCGGCAAGAGTCTGCCGCAGGGGACAGCCTTCTTCCCGGAGCTTTTCGTAAAGTAAACGCTCGCAGTCCGAGAAATCCACAACACCCGCTTTGCGCTTCAGCGCGGTGTATTCAGCGGTCATTCGCTCGACTACCATAACTATGGCGCAAATCGCCGCCTGCTGCTGGAGCAGAATGGAGCGTACATCGTCCTCACGGTAGCCGCAGCCTTCCTTAAATTTCGGGAGATCCTTCTTGAGCCTGCCGCGGATCACGTCCACGGAGGCTTTAAGCTGCTCGTAGAACGGATCCTTCTTCGGGGTACCTTTTCGGCTGAACGCCGCGAAATCGAACGCCGGAACGCTGCTCACAAACTCGGCAAAGTCAGAAATACGCGGCTGCCTGTCCCTGGGGAAAGCCTTGTCAAATGCCGCTATGACAGCGTTTACAAGCTCGCTGTCCTTTTCGAAAACCTCCTGGAACTTCCACGCGTAGCTTTCATCAGCGGTGGAAATCAACGCCGAATATCTGCACATCACCGACTGAAAAACGATACACTGCCTGCGCAGTACGTCGATTATTCCGGGAAGAAACCGCTCCTCAAGGGTCTCAATGCTGCTGAAAGCGCGTACGCTACCCTCAAGCCAGCCGGAGCTGTCCGCGAGCGAGGTGGTTTTCATGTATATGTCGTTAACGGCGTCGCGAAGCGCATCGTCCTTGCTGTACGAAAATGATTTCAGTAGCTGTTCGCGCGCCATTTTTCCCAGGTTATCCGGTGATGTACCGTCCGTTACCCCGCCATGAGCCGTGAAGTATTCCGGGAATTCCTCGTCGAATTCCGCCGAGTACAGGAACTCCATCGCATTGCCAAGAGCGGTCTGCTGCATGATTTTGCCCTTGCTCTCCTCAACGATCGTGAAATTCACCGGGAGATCGAACATCTCTGCGTTGTCCTTTAATACGGACAGGCAGAATGAGTTGATCGTGCTTACAACGGAGCTTCTGAATTTAATAAGCTGCTCCCTCGGAATTGCATTCTCGCCGGAGGTGCGGGAAGCTTCGTCGATTGCGCGGGTCATTCTGGTGCGGAATTCGTCCGCCGCATTGCGGGTAAAGGTCATTACAGCGAACTTATCCGCGCTGACCGGCGGAATATCCGCAGCTTCGTTTCCGCGGATAAGCCTGACTACACGCTCTACCAACAGGGCAGTCTTGCCGCTTCCCGCCGCCGCGGATACGCACGCAGAGCTGTCTGACGGATAGTTAATTGCGGATTCCTGCTCGTCAGTCCATTTTATTTCGTTTGCCATCTGACCTCACCTCACTTTATTTCGCCGATGAACCAGCTTTCCTCCGGCTCATCGCTCATTGTTTTGGATTTTCTCTTTTTTACGCCGGACGTTTTGGGTTCGTCGGGTTTTATTTCTGCAACGGCGAGGGCTTTCTCAGGAGCAGTCTCTTCTGGATTTTCCGCGCCCTTTTTTGCGGTTTTCTTTTTCTTGGAAATACCCAGCTTGCGTTCCGTTATCTCCTCGTCGACAACAATGCCGTGGAGGTCCTGATTACCGCACACCGCCTTGTACCTGCAATACATGCAGGATTTCTGCTGACCTGCCTTGCCTTCCTCCGTGTAGATGGTCGGAACCGCCTGAATATCGCCTTTGTAAAGCCGTTTCAGCACGCTTTCAGTCTGTTCGAGTATTTCCTTACGGAGCTTTTCGAACTGCGCCGGAGTAGGCTGAGCGTCGTCTTTCGGCATGAGCTTCTTTGCGTTGACCGAGTCGATCGGACTTGCAACAGCCCTGGCGTACCTCTCGGCAAACTGCTCCATTTCCATGCGCGTGTCCTCGTCTGCAACACACATGTCGCTCGGAAGATGCCCGTTTGCGAGCAGCGCAAGCAGTCCGGATTCCGTTGGCGACGCCTCCGTCATTTTTGCCGTGAGGTAGCTCACGCCGCCGGGGTAAACATTCGGATTCGCGTCGCAAAGTGCAATGAGGTAAACCAGCATCTGTGTATTAACGCCGTACAGCGCGTTCGACAGCTTGAAGGAATGCCCGCCCGTCTTGTAGTCCACGATCCTGATATATTCGTTTCCGCCTTCGCTGCGGAACATATCCGCCCGGTCAACAATGCCGGTAATAGCGACGGTCAGGCGGTCATTCAGCTTTATTCTGAGCGGCGGGATTGAAAGCTCCGTTGTCTCGAGCGGAAGAACCCTGAGCGCCTCAGGTTCGGTATCTTCGTCGGAAACCGGCCTGATATCGTCGAGAGTCAGCTGTTCAGACGTATCTCCGCCGGTGATATCGGGCAGTTCAGCCTTGTTGCCGTCCTTGAATTGCAGCTCAAACAGCACCGGACGGTAACGCCGGCTCTTGAATTCGTTCTGCAAAAGAACAAGCATATCAGCGCAGGATACGGAAAGTCCGCTGTACATGTAATTGAACGCCTGGGTCCTGTACGCGCTTCCGCCGAGATTCTCGTCCGCATACTGCTGGAGGTACTTTACGGCGATTCCGGTAAGTTCTTCGCGGGAAAGCGCAAAGTATTTATCCATTTTGGTGCAGTACTCGGAGAGCGTTTTCTCCAGGACATAGTGAACCGCGCTACCCACATCGGAGTTTCCGGTGTTCAATGTACGGCGCTCCTTTATTTTCAGCCCGAACTGGCAGAAGTACTCGAATCTGCATTTGTTGAGCTTTTCAAGCTTTGTGGCAGATACTTTAGCCGAGCGGAACAGCTTTTCCGAGGTCTCCGGCGAAAGCCTGTGGCGGTATATCGAAGGGCGTTCCGTAACGAGCATGTCGAGCTTTTCAGCGTACGCGGAATCCCCGGAAAGCTCCAGCGCCCTTTTCAGCGTGCTCCGGCGGTCGTCGGAGGTTGTGCCGAAAAGGGAAGCGTATCTTCCGCGCAGAGCGCTCTGCGAGCGGCAGTAGAATTCGTCACCGAACTGCGCCGGGTCGGCGGCGTTTTCCTCGCGTATCTGCGGGAACAATCCAAGCAGCTCCGTGACTGCTTCGGAAGGTGCAAGCGCAGAGCAGGCGGTATTGAGCAGCGGGTAGGTAATATAAAGGAGGTCTGTTGCGAGGGTCAGCGCCCGGTAAGCCTGATACCTGCTGCTGTGATAGATTTCGTCCTGCCTGAGCGCGATTTTCAAACCGCTGTCGCCGAGAAGCTCCGCTTCGTAATTTGAAAACAGGCCGTAGCTTGAGCTGTCGTCCGGGAACAGTCCGTAATTTGCACCGGCAATAAACACGGCTTTTATGCCGTCCGCGCGGGTACGCCCGGTATCGCCGACTATAACGCAGTCCGCTACCTGCGGAGGACGCGCCAGCGTAGTTTCAGCGCAGATATCTCGGAACAGCGCATAGTACTCCGCCGGAGAGATCTCAGTGTTTCCAAGTGCGGAGTGCATAGCCTCAAATATTCCGACAAGTATGTCCCAGAGCGTTCTGCAGCTGTCATCACCGGAAAGCACGGCGTTTTCAATGCCCGCCTCGGTAAAAAGAAAGCTGCAAATCGTTTCCGTAAACCATGCGCCGGTGCATTCGTGCTGCTTTTTCTTTGCAAGAACTGTATTGCGGAGCTCCAGCAGGGGAACAACGGCAGCCTGCCGTACCTCCTCAGCCTGAACAGCCTGTGCTGAATCCGCCTTGTTCATTTTGTCGGTTATGAACTCCTGCCCGAGCTGATCTCCGTGAAGCTGCCATTTGAAAATATATCCGTCAAAGCAGTCGATGTCGGCAAAAGAGAGCGCCCGGAACCCCTCGCCGTCCCTCACCCGCAGGAAGCTGCTGCGCACATAGCTGAGAAGATTCTCAGCGGAAGGCTCGTCAAGCGCCCTCAGCAGTGAGAGCACAAGGTTAGTGAGAGGCGCATTAAGGATCACCTCGGGGATATCGCAGAACATAGGGATCCCGTATTTTGAAAACGCGCTTTCCACCGGCGAACGATATTCGGAAGGGTTAGAACAAATCACGGCGATGTCGCTGAATCTCAGCCCTTCCTCGGAAGTGAGCCGCTTTATTTCCGCGGCAATAAAATCCATTTCGCAATAGATATCGTCAGCGCGGATTATCCTCACGCTGCTCATATCTGCTTCGGGGTCGGGGGTTCCGCCGTAGACGAGTTCCGATGCGCGCTTTATTCCCGGAGACATGCGGCGCGAGTTTTCAGCGTCAGGCTCTGAAATGCCCTCGCCGCCGGAAAGCGCGTCGATATCCGCAAGCACTGTGCGGAATATGTCCCGTGGGTCGTTTTTGTCGCATACGAACGCAAAACAGCAGAGTTCCGCACGCTCCGCAGCAGCTTTCAGGAGCATTCGCTGGCTTCCTGAAAATGTGTTGAAGCCGTCGACAAAGATGTTCATGCCTTCAAAATAATGATTCTGCGAAGCAAGAACAGCGGCGCGCATTGTGACGTCGAGTTTGTCGGTATAGTTCTGGGACAGCATCTGGTCGTACTCCAGATAAAGCGCGTATATATCCTTGATTTTTTCAAGCAGGGAAGGGCTTGCTAGCGTGAAGTTTTCCTCTTCAAGGGAATCTCCCAGCTTTGTGCAGTCGATTCCGGCGGTCTTGAACAGGGAAACCGTTTTTACCATCTTCGAAGCGAATCCGGGCTTCCGGGCGATCTTTCCGAGCGCGTTGAGCTGAACTCCGCGGTTTCGCACGGCATTGTACATAATGACCGCCTTTGTGATGTCGTCTGCGGGCGGCTTCTCAACTGTGTATTTTGTTACGATATCGTCCGACAGCCTCGCTATGGTCAGAACGCGGATATTAGGGAACAGCTCGGTTCTGCCATGCTCGGAGCATTTCCGGAAAAGAGCCTTTTCGGTTTCAAAAACAAACTGGTCAGGAACGACGATCGCGGCGGTTTTCCCGTCGGCTGCTATCTGATATATGCGCTCGTAAAGCCTTCCGGTTACATCGGAACACGCCGTTCCTGTAAGCATTTCTGTCATTTCTGTTCCTTTCCTCCGCGAATTGAATAAACGTAATATCGGTTCTGCTCGCCGACTTTCTCAATAATACCGGCGGCTCTCAGCACCTCAAGCCTGAGCGAGCTGTACGGCTCCTTCGCAGCCGCGCAGAAGTCCTTTTTAGTGAACTGTTCCGGCAGTCCCTCCGGAAGCCAGATTTTAAGCCCCTCGGGAAGCTGTATCCTGGTTTCTTCCACAAGCTCAAGCGGTATGCGGGTTATTGTGCATTTTTTCTTGGCTGAGCGGCTGCGCAGCTCCGGCTTTTTGCTGTTCGGACATACTACGCGCTTTTCCGTTTTCAGCTTTGCAATTATGAGAGTTATGCGGTCGTTTGAGAGATGATCTCTCATCGAATACAGCTCCTCGTACAGCCTGAGCCGCTGATTCACGTTCCGGAACTTTGTTTCCTCGATCACCTCTCCGGTCTGACCGTCAATGTAGACCGTGCGGGTTGAAACCTCCACCGGGTGAACGACATTCACCCGGGCAGCCTGCGTGAAATCCGCCAGCTTGTCGCGAAGGGCGTACAGCTTCCGGGTCTGTATTTCGAATATTCCCTCGTCGGAAATTGCGTCGGCAAAGTACTTCCCAATACGAATCTCCTGCGAATCCGAAAAAGGAACATAATAGTTTTTCAAGACTGCGTGAATGAGCTTTTCATTCTGCGTGCCAACTGAGCCGTGAAGTCCTCTGTCCCTGGTCATTGCGGCGCTCAGAGCCTGCGAAAGCCTGTCCTTGTCGGTCAAAATAGGCTGAGGCTCTGATTTACCAATAAAATGACCGGTCTCCTCGGCTATGTATCGCGCAACGGCACCCTCCGAGCTGCTTTCTATAACCTTATCCGCGTGTTTCTTCAGCTCCGGACATGCATTAGATACGGCAATGCCAACATCTGCCGCTCGTATCATAGAGAGGTCGTTATTATTGTCTCCGAAACAAACGAGCCGGCCTGCGTGTGTAAGCTCCATAACCTGGAGAAGCGCGCTTGCCTTGCTTGCGTTTTTGCTGAAAATTTCGTACCAAATCTCGTCTTTGTTGTAGGTATCCGGCATTAGGTTTACTGCAAATCCGTTTTCGCGGCTGAATACGCTGTCAAGCTCAGCGACGTCAATAGTCGGATTCAGAAGCGTAAAATAGAACACCGTGCCCTGGAAAAGCTCCTCCCTGGTTTTCACCGGGCGCAGACGTTTGTCGCCCTGCCTTGTGCTCACGTAACCGTAAACGTCCTCAAGGCGGCTTTCTAGGTAGCTGACGCGCTCCCTGCCGTCTATGTAAGAGTACACCAGCGGAGCAATATCCATCTTATTGAAATAGTCTATGGCGATTTTGCAGGAAACCGGAGTAAATACGTTCTCTACAATATGCCTTCCGTCCCGCGGGTCAATGACAAAAACCCCGTTGAAGGTCACAGCGGGGCAGTTGAGATGGAGCTTTGTCAGCAGCGGGGAAGCGCTGGAAAAAGAACGCGCCGTAGCGTAAGTAAAAAGCACCCCATCTGAAACAAGTCCGTTCAGGATCTCAGCAGTTTCATCGGAAATGCTTTTATCAGGTCGAAGCAGAGTTCCGTCTAGGTCAGTGGCGTAAAGGGTCATTCTGTATCTCCGAAATCAGTCTTTTATATCAACAAATCTGTGGTCGAGCATGTATTCGCGAAGCTGGGCAAGAGTAGGCAGACCTGCGTTGTCGCTGGCGTTCTGAATCTGCATGCTGCCAACGGCGTTAGCGCGGACAACCGCTTCACCAAGCGGAATTTCCTCGCAGATGCCGCTGATGAGTCCCGCAGCGAATCCGTCGCCCGCGCCGGCGGTGTCGACTACCTCGTCAGCCGCGAATGTCGGAGCGGTCCCACATTCGACCGCGCTCTTGTAGAATGCTCCCTGCTTTCCAAGCTTGACTACCACCTTTCTGGTGCCACGTGAAATGTAGTAGTCCGCAATCTCCTCCGGGTCGGTGAGACCGCAGAGGGTCTCAGCTTCCTTTAAGCTGGGAAGGAATACGTCGGCGGACTGCGCGAACTCATTGAGAAGCGCGATTGTTTCCGGGGAATCGTCCCAGAGCTGACAGCGGAGATTCGGGTCGAAAACAACGGTTATCTCATTTTTATGCGCGCGTTTTACAAGCTGTCTTGCCGCGGCGGCGGCAGAATCCGAAATAGACGGGAATATACCCGTAAAATGTACGGCGCGGATATCCGAAAGGTCAAGCGCGTCAACGTCAGCTTCGCAGAGGAACGAAGCCGCGGAATCCTGGCGGAAATAGTATATCTCGTGCTTGCCGGGTTCTGTTTTGTTCTTCATCATTGCGCCGGTAAGATGAGCCGGGTCGGTGATGATAAGGTCGTCCGCGATACCGTTTTCATTCATGAATCTGCGAATTCGTACCGCCCTGGGATCGCTGCCGAGGCGCGTCATGAACCTGGGACACAGTCCGAGCCTTGCAAGCCCGACTGCTACGTTCATCTCCGCACCGGAAACACTAGCGCGGAAGTGCGTTACATCGGAAAGCGCGCCTTCCTCCTCAGCGAGCAGAAGCTCCATAGGTTCACCTATCAGCAGTACCTTATCCATTATAATGCCCTCTCTTTATCTTATGTCTGTCCGTATTTTTCCCCTTGAACAGCAAAAAATATACTAATTACATTATATCAGATTTTTAGGATAAATCAAGGCATTTATGCAGACAATTAAAGATTTTTTTGCTATTTAGGAACGTCTGGCAGTTCCACCGACCCTAACCCTATAATTAAAGCGTTAAAATGACCTATACAAAAACAGGGCAGCCTGAGCTGCCCCTGATTCCATTTCGTCCACCATGCTTTCAGCAAATACGGCGTAGCCCCGTGCAGGGTCGTTTACAAAAACGTGCGTGACAGCCCCGGCAATCATTCCGTTCTGTATTATCGGACTGCCGCTCATGCCCCTGACTATACCGCCTGCGGAGTCAAGCAGCCGCTCGTCGGTTACACGAATCACCATGCTCTTTGACCCGCTCATAGCACAGAGATTTACCTTTTCAATTTCGATACTGTATTCCTGCGGTTCCGCGCCCTGGATAGTCGCAAGAATAACAGCCGGACCGCACTCGACCTCCTGCCTGAACGCCATCGGCAGTGGAGTTCCGCTTATTTCTCCGTCGAGCGTTCCGAAAACGCCCACCTGTGTATTTTTGTCAATGCTTCCGATGACCTCCTCGCAAAGCTCCCCGCAAAGCTCACCCGTCTCGCCGTTTCTGCCCTTTATAGTACTGTATATCTCGGCTGTGGTGGCCTCGCCGCTGGAAAGCGGCATGAGTTCCCCAGTCGTCACGTCGCTGACCGGGTGACCCAGACCTGCGAACATTCCGGTATCAGGGTCGCAGAAGGTCATCGTACCGATTCCAGCGGCGCTGTCCCTCACCCAGGCACCGAGTCTCAGACAGCCGTCTACGGATTCGGGAGTGAGCCGTATCTGCTTCTCGCCGTTTCCGCGCCTGACGATCACGGTGCACTCAGACGAGCGCTGAACGGCCTCGCCGATCTCGGAATTTGTCCCGACCTCCACGCCGTTCACCGATGTTATCATGTCGCCCGCTCGTATCCCGCATTTTTCAGCCGGCGAACCAGTGTTTACAGAAACCACTATAACCCCGTCCGTTCGCAGCTTTATCCCGAATGGCTCGCCGCCGGGGATCAGCATCTTTCGTGCTTTCACTTTAAGCTCAACAGGCTTGATTTCCATTCCGCACAGCGTGTACCTGCACCCGCCGTCGCTAAGTTCTCTAACCCTCGCGCCGCAGAAGTTCCCTGTTACGGTGCCGAATGTCTCGGCGCTCAAAGTTCCCGGAAGCACCGCATAATAAAATCCCAGGACTCCCGCTGCAGCCGCGATAAGCCAGCAAAGCGCCCCGGATATTAGTTTTCCCGCTTTCTCCATTTGTTCACCCCGAATTTGATTTTGAGGAATTCACCCCACGACATTACTATTTGCACAGCCGGAGATTTTATAAAAGGAAATTAAAAGCGGGAGTAAAAATACAAGTTCATTTCCTAAAGAATCATACAATATTCTTTGAGAAGGCTTTATGAATATGCAGACAAACTGACTTTACAATATGTATAATATGATTGACATATAGACAAAAATATGTTATACGAGGTGAGACCATGGAAAAAAATTTAAGAATGTGATCAACCGGCGCAGATAATTGTAAATGGGACGCTTTCGATATTCATTGTTGTTACCGCGGGGTTCTCGCTTTACGCTGTTACTAGTGTTATCGCACTCGCGGCGTACTTCAGAAACAAGAAACTGACTGCTCAGTCATAAAATACCGCAGCAAGCGATTTAAATATTTTTATGTAAATGTTACATTCCGTGTTGACAAATATGATTTAATATTGTATAATAATTACATAGGGCTCATGTGCAATATGGTTAGGAGGCGGTCGGTTTGAAGCTGTGTATAGCTCAGATGGATATTGCATGGGAAAACAAGTCTGAAAATCTGAAAAAATGCTCAGTTCTAGCCGAACAGGCCGCTTCAAGCGGGGCACAGCTCATTGTGTTTCCGGAACTTACGCTGACTGGGTTCTCAATGAACAAGGAATTATCTGAGCCGCCCGGCGGGGATTCCGTAAATCAATTCATGCGGCTCTCTGAGCGGCTCGGGATCGCAGTAGGATTCGGATTTGCGTGCCGTACCGGGGAAGTTATAACTAACCGTTTCTGTATTGTGAACGCAGGCAGAGTTGTAGCCAGCTACGACAAGATCCACCCGTTTTCCTACGGCGGCGAGTGCTCAACCTACACCGGCGGGAATCTCCCGGCATGTGTGGAGCTGTTCGGTGAAACTATAGGGTTCACGGTATGCTACGACCTGCGTTTCCCGGAGCTTTACCAGGGTCTTTCGCAGACCTGCACGATCATTATAAATATAGCAAACTGGCCGGATAAACGGCGCGATCACTGGCAGACGCTGCTGAAAGCGCGCGCGATAGAGTGTCAGAGTTTCATAGCCGGGTGCAACAGATGCGGTTCCGGCAACGGACTTGACTATTCCGGGGACAGCGCCGTGTACTCGCCGTGGGGCGAGGAAGCTGCCAAAGCAGAGCCTTATAAAGAGCAGCTTATTTACGCTGAAGTAAACGGAAAGGTATGCCGGGAAGCCAGAGAGATATTTCCGGTAAAGCAGGACAGAAAATTAGAACTATACAGAGATTTTTACGCGAAGTAAGGGGTGCTTTTTCGTGAATATCGAACAGAAAATGGAATGGCTCAGACCAGAAAGGATACAGAAGCTCTACGACGGGCAGAAAAGTCCATTTGGCATGAACAGACTGTTTGTGATAGGAATAGGGAAAAACGGCGTGGACTGTGTTCTGCGCTGTATGCATCTGACAGAAAAGCGCTTCGGGAAAGACCCGAAGAAGGTAAGGTTCCTCTGCATAGGCGAGGAAACGCAGCTCGGAGAGCGCTCTTATGAGGGTTCAGTTCCGGGTGACGGATTCACTCTGCCGATAGAGCCGGAGGAAGCTATCTATAAATACCTGAATAATCCTGCGAAACTGCCGGAACCCGCGCAGATATGGTTCGACAGCGGTCTGAAGAATTACTCTCCCGCCGCCCCGACCTATGGGCTTACAAAGCGCCAGTGCGGTCGAATTGCGCTGTTTCATTACCTGAAGCAGATAATGAAGCTCACCGGCGAGGCGATGGCAGATTTCAGCGGCAGCGACCGCTCCCTTGAAATTGTGATCACGGGAAATCTCGGCGATGTGTTCTGCGGCGGAATGTTCATCGACCTGCCGTATGTCCTGACCAAGCTGTTTGCCGACGCTCCGTATCCTGTGAAGGTCACCGGGTACTTCTTTGCGGCGGACACGGCTGCTTTGGTTGAAACTGATCAGCGCGACGTCGGCTGCTACCAGGCGAACACGATCGTTGCGAAGGCGGAGCTTGATAAGTTCCAGCTTCACCGCAAACGGTTCACGCAGAAGTACAGCCGCACTTTCGAGGTGGATTCCGACAAGCCGCCGTACAGCGCATGCTTCCTGATTCCTGCTGCGGACAGCTACGATCTCACAATGTCCCGGACTGCTGAAAAAATCCTGAACCGCATGGAGATCATATTCAGCAAGGACGACGACGCGGAACGTATAATGTCCTATAATATGCTCCGTCCGGAAGCGGCACACGATTTCAGGTACCTTGCATTCGATGTCAGGGCTTGTGAAATTCCAATGGGTAAGATAATGTCCTACCTTGCGATAAAGCTATTTGAGAGGCTCAACCGCTCGCTAAACAGGAACGACGTGGGCGAAATGGCGCTGAAGCGTTACTCCGGGCTGGTTACGCCGACCTGCGAGCTTGTCGCCTCCAAAAGCGGACAGCTCCCCACACTAGAAATTGACGAACGCGCCGACCAGGCGTTTTCCGCAAGAGCCATAAAAGGCGGCGGGGAAGCCGCGTTGTCTCTTGTCGAGAAGTGGATCAGCGCTATGAGTGCCGCAGTTACAAACGGAACCCCGGTATGCGTCAAGGAAATTTCAGACAGCATAATAGCTGACTGCGAAGCGGCAAAGACCGATTTTGCCAGAGGACCGTTTTACGCGCAGGAAATCATAAAAAAGTGCCTTTCGGAACTCCGGGTCGCACAGGCAAAGATAAGCTCCGGCGAGGAGGACAGGTCCGACCAGCTAAACCGCACCCGGGATATCGAACGAGCGGCAATGCGCAAGGTCAGAAGTTCAACTCTGTTCTCTGGGAAGGCGGTCGAACAGTACCTTGTAGAACTGAAATACTATGCCGACGCGGGAGCCGCAGTCTCAACAAGCAGACCCATGATCGAATTTTGCCAGCAGTTAAGCTCCAGGCTGACAGAGTACTATGAAAATGTGCTCCAGAAGGCAATAGCGCCATTTGAGCAGATCTCAATGAACCGCGGAGGCATAATCGACGACATAAAGAAACTTCCCGAGGAGAACGCATGCATAATTGAAGCGTTCGACATAAACGGGGAAGATATCCGCGCAAAGCTTGACAAGCTGTCCGATGAGATTCCTGATGAGAAACTCGAGAAATGCTTTAAGGAATCCGGAATACTGAATCTGCCGGAGGACGACGAACGCGCACTTGGCAAGGCAGTAGTAAAGATACTAAAACAGTGTTTTGCTGATAAGCTATCGACAAATTTCACAGAAATGTGCGGCTGGCTTGAGCGCGCAGACCGGGTAAGCGGATCTATAAACGACTGCGTGAGCGGCTCCGCTGTGACCGCCCCGGTGGACGATAAATTCGCGATAACAAGAATTATATGTCCGAACGCCGTCCGGCAGGAGGATATCATTGATCTGCGGAAGCAATTCCGCGGGGTAAACTATATCTGGAACGGCTCGATATGTTCGCATTACACAGCGGCAGCGTCCATCTGCGGCGGAGTGCAGCTTGAGAAGTTCAGCGGATATGAACAGTGGGAAAACATGCATTACGCTTATGTTAATGACTCGCTGAAAAAACATGGTATCAGGATATTTTCCTGATAAAAGGATCATTTAATGACAAAAGATTTCTTTTCAGACGGAGTGCTGGTCTACGACAGGTACTACTGCTCAAAACCCGTGACTCCGCTGCTGGTTATAAAAAGGATACTGCTCGCGGCAGTGTTCTGCGGGTGTTCCTTCGCATTCATTGTAACCGAGCTGAATTTTCCGGTCAGCGCACCTCTTGTGGCTGGTATTGCCGCGGCGCTGTGCTGTGCGTTCTCAGCTTTGTTCACGTTTGTGAAGAAACGGATCTCTATTCCGGTTATCATTGCCGCCGGCGGTGTTATCGCCTGGTTTCAATGGAACGAAATATCGGGTAAGCTAACTTATTTTGCAGACGCATGCATGCTGTCTGTCGAGGGAAGATTCCTTTACCCGAGACGGTTTCTGTTTCACCGCGGCGAAATACTGGACGGCATGAACTCCGCTTATGTCGAAGGAGTTTTCCTGGGAGTTCTGCTGCTTTGCGCAGTGTACGCGCTTATAATTTCAGCCTGCTTTTCCGGCAGGCTTGTTCCTGTTCCGGCGGTTCTGTGCTTTATAGCGCTGTGTGTTCCGGCTCTGCTGTCGGAGCGGCTGGAATTTTCCCTGTGGCTGCTGCCGGCTCTGGCTGCCCTTGCCGGAATAGCCGCTATTCGCAGGAACTATTCCGGCGGTCTTGCGGTGAAGCACAGCAGTACTTCCGACTACCGCCGCCGGATAAGGCACGAGGAACGAACATTCATGCACCGGATACGCTCAGCGCCGTATCTCAAGCGTATCGAAATGAAGTCAAACTTCTATTCAAAGTATTTCAGCGTTGGAATGTACTGCGCAGCGCTGACAGCGGCATGCCTGCTTATCGGAGCTGCCATAATCCCGGCAGGCGGAAGCATCGACTATACCAAGGCATACGAGATGATAACGAGCATTGCTTCAGAGGGGAGCATTTCGCAGTCGCCGTTTGAGCAGGGCGCCGCGTCTGAGTATTTCACTCACAGCGGCGACAAGAACTCCAAGCATGACATGCTCAACATCATAACCCCGGGCAGGGGAGAGCGCGAGATAATCCGCGTGGACTACACCGGGGACAGACCGTTCTATCTGCGCGGCGATATCGGCATTGATTTTAACGGAACTTCCTGGACGACCGCCGTAAGCAGCGAACCGGAAATGTGGCGCAGCTCCGGTTTGAAGGAGACTTACCGTCCCTGTGAGAACCGCGTAATTGCCGCGCTGCTCTCCGCAACAGGTAACGAAACCGCGAATTCCGACGGAGAATACGTTCAGATAATCACTACATCTGACGTCACGATTGACTATCTGTGCGACACCAGCGTTGTTTTCCTGCCGCCATATACAGCGGAGTTCTCCTTTTATAATAATGACAGCTTCGACGTGTTTGCTGATTACGCCGTCAGAGTATCCGACAGCGCCGGAGGGCATGTGAACAGCGTTCGCTGCACTGCGCTGATTCCGGCTTATACCTCAAATGAGACAAGCATGGAGGGCTGCTTCTACGTTTCTGAGCTGATGGAGGCATTTTCTGACGCGGGCTGTACCGTCAACGACATCTATTCCTCCGTTGTCCCAGAAATGACTGAGCCGGGCGTGATCTCGGCGTATGAAGATTATGTCAACAGTACCTACCTCGGGATACCGCCAGAATACAGCGAAGATATCCGCGATTATATCGAACGCAATCTACCTGACCTTGTTGGAATCTACGGCGAAAACGATAACCTCCTGCCGGACAGCCGCTACCTGGTGGCAAATCAGGTAAGCAACTATCTGCGCGAGAACTACACGTACTCCCTTGACGGAAGCAACAACAGCCGAAACCCCGTTATGCAGTTCCTCGACGACACGAAGCGCGGCCACTGCTCGCTCTACGCCAGCGCAATGACGCTCATACTCCGGGAGCTTGGCATTCCGGCGCGTTATTGCACCGGGTTCTATGTCGAGGGCGAAAATGGAAGCGGGTCGGTTCTTCTCCGTGAAAAGAACCTGCACGCATGGGTCGAGGTATACCTCGGAGAGTACGGCTGGGTGACATTCGACCCCACAAGCTCCTCCGCATACCCCGGAAGAACTGAATCGGCTTCAACAACCGAGCCAGACAGACCCGGAAGCCAACTCAGCCAGACCCAGGAATCCCGCCCAGAACCCGTAAAACCGGAAGAAAAACCGTCCAGACCCGTTGAGACGTCCGCAGCTTCGCAGGACGCTGTGCCAGCGCCTGAATCATCTGAGGAATCGGCTGAACCTGGAACAATTCAAGAGCTGCTTCCGTTTGCACCCGTATTTGTTGGAGCCGCGCTTGTCATTGTGGCGATAATAGTGATTCTCAGCAGAAAACGAGCACTCAGGAAGCGCGCGTTAAATGTACTGGAGAATCTGAAATCCGGTGAGCCTACGCTCAGTTCAGGTCAGATATTTAAATTGATCCTGGCGCTGATTGAAGAAAAGGGGTGCACTCCTGGAACAGGAGAACTTCCGCTGGATTTCTTCCGACGCGTTGATGAAACGTTTGGAACCAGTCTCGAAAGCTGCACCGAACTGGTTGAAAAAATGGAGTTCGGCAGCCATGATATTTCCGACGGAGAGCGTGACCAGCTTTTCACTGAACTGGATAAAATAATCAGAACATTGAAACCATTCAGCACGCTTGGTAATTCTAAGATACTTCACATCATTTGCAATTGCACAAAAAAATGATGAAAAAAGTGAAAATCCCTGTTGATTTTTGACGGATTATTTGGTATAATGGTTACAGGCATAAAAATGCTGAATGCCTGCCAAACTTTTACAGGTTATAATTATTTAAGCATAGAGAGGTAACATCATGAGACTAATCACACGTTCGGATTTTGATGGACTTGCCTGCGGAGCGCTTCTGCTCTGTGCCGGCGTTGTCGAGCCGGATTCCTGGACATTCGCCCACCCGAAGGATCTCCAGGACGGTCTTATCCCCGTGACCGAGAACGATGTTCTGGCAAATGTTCCGTTCGTCGAGGGCTGTGGCCTGTGGTTCGACCATCATTCCAGCGAGGAAGAGCGCAGAAAATACAAGGGTAAGTACAAGGGCGAGAGCCGTATCACCCCGAGCTGCGCACGTATAATCTACGAGTACTACGGCGGCAAGGAGCGCTTCCCGAATTTCGACGACCTCATGGAGGCTGTTGATAAGGTAGACAGCGGCAACCTTACCCGTGATGAGATACTGAATCCGCAGGGCTGGATCCTCATCGGCTTCCTTATGGATCCAAGAACCGGTCTCGGAAGATTCAGAAACTTCACCATCAGTAACTATCAGCTCATGGAGAAGCTGCTCAAGTGCTGCGCATACATGAGCACCGATGAAATACTTGCAATGCCAGACATTCAGGAGCGTATCAAACTCTATAATGAACAGACTGAGAAGTTCAAGGAAATGGTGCGCAAGTACACCCGTGTTGAGGGCGATGTGATAATTACTGACCTCCGCGGCGTATCCCCGATCTACACCGGAAACCGCTTCTTGATTTACAGCCTGTATCCCGAGCAGAATATCTCCTGCTGGATCGTTGACGGAAAGGGCGGTAAGGGCTGCTCCTGCGCCGTTGGTTACTCTATTCTCAACCGAACCAGCCATGTTAACGTTGGCTCGCTCATGCTGAAATACGGCGGAGGCGGTCACATGGCGGTAGGAACCTGCCAGTTCCCGGACGATCAGATGGAGGAAAAGGTTCCGCAGCTTCTTAACGAGCTGGTCAATTACGACAAGCTATATAACCCTGTAAAGTAATACATAGCTTACAAAGCGGACTGGTGATAGCCAGTCCGCTTTTATGTCTGTTTGATACAAAATATACAAAAAAGCATTGACTAAATAAACGAAATATGCTAAAATATAATATGAATATTTATGAAACAGGATTGATAACAATGAACAAAGGAAAGATAATAGTACTTGAGGGACTCGATGGCTGCGGTAAATCCACCCAGCTTAATATACTTTTCAATAGTTTGCAAAGCGTAGGTAAAACCCGCCTTATAAGCTTCCCGAATTACGAGAGCAGCACCGGACGGGTCGTATCTGATTATTTGCAGGGGGCAATTCCCTGCGAGGGCTCTGCCGGAGCCTACGCAGCATCTGGATTTTACGCTTCCGACCGATACGCAAGCTACGTCACTGATTGGAAAAATGACTACGACAACGGCTTGATTATCGTGTCCGGACGTTATACGACATCAAATGCAATATACCAGATGACGAAGCTACCGCGCGATCAGTGGGACAGCTTTCTAGCTTGGCTGAAGGACTACGAGTATACGCGGCTTGGACTCCCTGAGCCGGATCTTGTTTTGTTCCTGGATATGCCGATAGAGATATCGCAGAAGCTGCTTTCCGCGCGCTACCACGGCGACGAAAGCAAAAAGGATATCCACGAGAGCAGCGTAGCATTTCTCAGGAGCTGCCACGAGAGCGCTCTTTACACGGCAAAGCGCTGGGGCTGGAGGATCATTCCGTGTTCTGACGGAACTGCTCCGCTTCCTATCGAGGATATCGCCCTCAGAATAAAGAAAGAAACAGAGGAAATCTGATGGCTGAATTTGATTTCAGACCGCCTCAGCTATCCGACAGGGAATGGGCAGTAAAGCTTCTTGCCGAGTCGGATTTCCGCGGCTGTCTGTACACTTTTGGAAACAACTATGTCTGGCGGAATGCCTACAATGCGGAAATATGCAGGTTCGACGATTTCTACCTGCTGAAAAACACCGACCACACCAGCGGTACGCCGCGTTTTCTTTACCCGGCGGGAAGCGGAGATATCCGCAAATTGATTCCCGCACTGAAAAGCTATTGCAGGGAGCTGACCATTCCACTGCTCATGACCGCAAACGCTGAATGCACAGCGGTTTTGAAGTCCCTGTACCCGGACGTGAGCGCTGTTGCCGACCGCGACGGATTCGACTATGTATACAATTCTGCTGATCTTGCTGAGCTGAAAGGGAAGCGCTATCACTCGAAACGGAATCACCTGAACCGCTTTTACGAGAACGCCTGGTCGTTTGAACCTATAACCGCTCACAATATCCCTGAGTGCCGTGAGGTACTCTCAAAATGGCTGGAATCAGGTGAGCCTGACGATGAAAAAACCGTGGAAGCAGGTGTGGTAAGCGAAAGCCTCGATTACTTCGCGGACTTGAACTATACAGGCGGACTTCTCCGCGTAAATGGCGAAGCGCAGGCGTTTACATTCGGCGAACCTTCCGCTGCGGATACGTTCGTTGTTCACGCGGAAAAAGCGCTGCTGAACTATCAGGGCGCATACACTGCGGTGAACTGCGAGTTTGCTAAGACGCTCGCCGACCGATTCACCTATATAAACCGCGAGGAGGACACGGGCTCAGAAGGGCTTCGTAAAGCCAAGCTGTCCTATCACCCCGCTTTCCTTGAAGAAAAATATCTGATAACATTTTCGGAGGTATAATTATGATATACGTATTTTTAGCTGACGGATTCGAAGAAACAGAGGCTATAGCGCCTATTGATATGCTGCGCCGTGCAAAGCTCGACGTAAAGCTTGTCGGAGTTGGTACGTCCACGCCCACAAGCTCCCACGGTATCAGAGTCACTGCCGACCTTACAGAAGCGGAAGTAAAGCTGGACAGCTCTGCACAGCTCATCGTGCTCCCCGGCGGAATGCCCGGAACCCTCAATCTTGAGAAATCTCCGGTTGTTCAGTCGGCAATAAAGTACTGCGTTGAAAACAAAATTCCGGTCGGTGCGATATGCGCCGCGCCTTCAATTCTGGGCAAGCTCGGACTGCTGAACGGCAGAAAAGCGGTATGCTTCCCGGGCTTTGAGCAGTACCTTACAGGCGCTGAAGTCCTGAACAAGCTGTGCGTTACCGACGGCCAGTTCACGACCGCATGCGGCGCTGGCGCGGCAATCGAGTTCGGTCTGGAACTCGTCAAGGTTCTCTGCGGCGAAAAGAGATCAACAGAGCTTCGCTCTGCTATAGTAGCCGACAGATGAGCATTACGGACGAAAAGAAGGCGCTCCGTAGAGAACTTATCCAGCGCCGCAGAAACCTGCCTGACGATGTAAAGTCCGCTGCGGACGCACGGATATTTGAACGGCTGATTCCGCTTCTTGAAAAGTGCAGCTCCGTATTCACTTATGTATCGACTGAGATAGAAGTCGATACCCGGCAGCTTATGAAATGGTGTTTTGAGCATGGAAAAACCGTTGCTGTGCCAGTTTCCGGAGATTCGGAACTCACATTTTACCCTATCCGTTCATTTGACGAGCTTTCCGTTGGCAGGTTCAATATTATGGAGCCTGTTGACAGAAGCGTCCCGGCAGAGCCAGACAGCGATTCGCTGTGCATTGTTCCGGCGCTTTGCTGCGACCGCAGCGGGCTCCGGCTTGGCTACGGCAGAGGATACTATGACAGATTCCTTGCGGGATTTCCCGGGAAGTCAGTCGTGATATGCTATTCGGATTTTGTGATGAAAGTACCCGCCGAGCCTCACGACAGGAGAGCGGACGAGATCATCACAGACTAAAGCAAATACATGAGGAAAATATATGGATAAGAACAACTTTGATCAGCTCGGGTTTCCGGTGAACGACAACTCCGATGATTTCGGAGCCACCCGGGAACTAAACAGCATACATGACGCAGATCCCGAGGATCCTTCCGGGATCGCGCCGCGTGACCGCTTCACCGAAATGAACAGCGCAGACGATCCGGGCAGCACACGCATGATGGATTCACTGACCGCACCTGACGAACCCGAAGCAGCACCGTCAGCAAATCCTGTCAGGAAGCGCAAAAAGCGCCGCAAAAAGAAGAACTATACAAATCACACGCGCACGATGGGACATGTTTTCCTTGGCGTTGTGCTTTCGGTTGCCGCTATCTGCGTGGGAGTTTTCCTCGCCTGGAAGGTGATTGTAGGCCTTATGGACTACACCGGAATGGCGAAAAAGAGCCACGAAGCAGATATTGTGATCGACAGCACGATGAATGTCGACGATATTGCCGAAACTCTGCACGAAAATGGTATCATTGAAATGCCGTGGCTGTTCAAGACGTACATTAACATGAAGGACGAAGCCGAAGGCTTCCTCGACGGCGAGTACACCGTTAATTCCACCATGTCCTACAGCAACATAATAACGCTGCTGAAAACCGTTCGTCAGTATACAAACACCGTTACTGTAATGATTCCCGAGGGTTATAACGCACAGCAGATAGGTCAGCTTCTTGAGGAAAACCTTGTCTGCCGCGCCGATGATTTCGAGAAATACTACCGCTCCAAGCTGGAAAAGTACGACTTTGAGGAGCAGATCACTGTTACTGAAAACCGCTTCTACGCTCTGGAGGGCTACCTTTTCCCGGATACCTACGAGTTCTATGTTATCGACGACCTCCCGGATAAACCCAGCATGGACACAAGCCAGTACGCAAAGCAGGCGGCTGAAAAGATGTATTCCAACTTCCAGAATAAGATAACCAACAAGATGTATGCCCGGGCAAAGGAGCTCGGAATGACATTTGACGAGGTCGTGACCCTTGCTTCCATTATCCAGAAGGAGGGTACCAACGAGGAAAATATGGCGAACATCTCGTCTGTATTCCACAACCGTCTGGAGAACATGTACGAATATCCGCACCTCCAGTCTGACACAACCGATAACTATATTGAAGATGTCATTCGTCCGAATATTCCGTCCAGCTCGCTGGCGCTCTACGAGAACGTTATAACGGCTTACGACACCTACACCTGCGAGGGACTTCCCGCAGGACCTATATGCAGTCCGGGTCTTGAGGCTATCAACGCCGCGCTTTATCCGGCTGAAACAGATTACTATTATTTCCTGAGCAGCAGCGATGGAGTATTCTACTACGCAAGCACGATCGAAAAGCACGAGCAGAATATTATAGACGCAGCGCTCCGCGAGGAGGAACAGAACTAAATGAACCAGATAGAGCTTCTTGCTCCGGCAGGCGACGAGGAGTGCCTGCGTTCCGCGCTGGATTACGGCTGCGACGCTGTGTACCTTGCCGGTAAAAGCTTCGGAATGCGCGCCGGTGCAAAAAACTTTGACATGGACGGGCTTGACCGCGCTGTACGTCTCGCGCACGAACGCGGCGTAAAGGTGCACCTGACCTGCAATACGATACCGCTCAACAGCGAGATCGAGCAGTTCCCGAAATATATAGCCGCCGCACAGGAGTGCGGAGTCGACGCGGCAATAGCGTGCGATCTCGGAGTGATCTCCATGATAAAGGAGTACGCGCCTAAAATGGAGCTTCACATCTCCACCCAGACTGGCGTTGTCAACTATCAGACCGCGATCGAGCTTTACAAAATGGGAGCTAAGCGTGTAGTCCTCGCCCGGGAGGTTGGGCTGGAGGACATCAAGGAAATACGCCGCAGGATCCCGTCAGATATGGAAATAGAGACATTTGTCCACGGCGCAATGTGCGTCAGCTTTTCCGGAAGGTGCCTGATTTCCGAGTACCTCACCGGCCGCGGAGCAAACCGCGGCGAATGCGCGCAGCCATGCCGCTGGAGCTACTACCTCATGGAGGAAAAGCGCCCGAATCAGTTCTTTAAGGTATTTGAGGACGAACGCGGAAGCTACATTCTGAACTCCCGCGACATGTGCATGATAGACCACCTTGACGACCTTATCGACGCAGGCGTCACCAGCTTTAAAATTGAAGGCAGAGCCAAGTCGGCATACTATGTAGCCCTGACGGTCAACGCGTACCGTGCGGCTTTGGACAGCTACCTGAAGGGTGAAAAGCCCCCAAAATGGGTGCTTGACGAGGTAAACAAGATAAGCCACAGACCTTACAGCACAGGTTTCTTCTACGGAAAGCCGACCGACGGCTCCGGAACGCAGGATCCTAATATTGTCACCAACGGCGGGCAGTATTTTGCCGACAGCGGGTACATGCGGGATTACGATTTCGTGGGGGTTGTCGATTACTGCGAGGACGGCGTGATGCACCTTACACAGCGCAATTACTTCACGCTCAGCGATGAACTGGAGCTACTTCCGCCTCACGCGGAACCTATTATTTTCAAACCGGAAAGCATGTTCGGCGCTGATGGAACGCAGATAGACATTGCAAGGCGTGCTACAGAAAAACTGTCTATTCCGACGGCGATCGTCGTACCGCCTCACACGATACTTCGTAAGAAAATGAACTGATATTGCAGAAAGGACGGTAATTATGGGAGTTCAGGAATTCAAGTGCCCCGGCTGCGGAGCAAAACTAAAATGGGACGCAGCCGAGCAGAAAATGAAATGCGACTACTGCGACAACACTTATGATATAGCAACTCTTGAGGAATTCGAGCAGGAGGAAAACTCAGCGCCTGTTGAAGAATACGCCTGGGATCCGTATAACGCCCCCGGAGAGGTAACAGGTCTAAAAACCTACATATGCCAGTCCTGCGGCGGAGCCATCACAGTCAGCGATGATTCAGCGGCGACCAGCTGCCCGTACTGCGACAGCCCGGTCGTACTCAATAACAATGTAACCGGAATGCTCCAGCCTGATCTGATAATTCCGTTCACCAAAACAAAAGAAGAAGCTCAGAATGCTCTGCGGAAGTTCTGCAAGGGCAAGCCGCTGCTTCCGCCTACGTTTGTTTCAGAGCACCGTATCGAGGAGATAAAGGGTCTGTACGTTCCGTTCTGGCTCTATGACTGCGACGCTGCGGGAAAAATGCGCTTCGACGCAACAAAGGTCAAGAAATGGTCCACCGACGATTTCGATTACACGCGGACTGAACATTACATGGTTATCCGTGAGGGCGAGGCGGGATTCGCCGACGTTCCGGTAAACGGCTCCGACAAGATGGAAGCGCGTTACATGGAAGCCATCGAGCCGTTTGACGTTTCCGCCGGAAAGCATTTCCAGCAGGCGTATCTCTCAGGATTCCTCGCTGATAAGTACAATGTGGATTCTGTAGCGGCGCAGCCCCGTGCGAACGAGCGCGTAAAGAACGGCATGCAGGAGCTGCTCAGAAATACGGTCGTAGGCTATGACACCGTAAACACTAAAACCACGAACATGCAGCTCAATACCGGTAAAATCCGCTATGCAATGCTCCCCGTGTGGGTGCTCAGCACGAACTACCGCGGTAAAATATACAAATTTGCAATGAACGCTCAAACCGGAAAGTTCGTTGGAGAACTTCCGGTAAGCTGGCGTAAGTTCTGGACAATATTCGCCGCAATTTCGGTCGGAGTAGGTATAATCGGAACGCTGCTCCAGCTATTTATGTAAGGAGGTGCTGTCATGAAAAGAATCGTTTCCATTCTCGCGGCAGCATTCGCCGCACTGACTGTCTCCACAGCCGCAGGCGCAGCTCCCTTATATGACGCAGAACCGTACCAGCCGTTTTCAGTGCTGATAGAATCAGAATCAGCCGATGAAAACACTGAATCCGATGCACTCGCTGAATACAGCGAAATTGAAAAGCTGTATCTTGAGGATAATGTAACTTTTACTGATGAATCTAGCACGGAAGTTACGGAGGAACCTAAGACTTACACTGCGCAGGATATCCTTAAAATGTCAGGCATATCGCTTGCAGTGGGAATTGTGATCGCGCTTATCGTCTGCCTTATCATGAAATCCTGCATGAAAACCGCCAGACCGAAGCACACAGCCAACGACTACATAAAGAAGAACAGCTTTCATATAACACGCTCCAGGGATATTTTCATCTATGCGGAACTGAGCAAAAGGAAGCGCGTTAAAGAAGAATCCAAGAAATAAGAGGTGAACGACATGCCGGAATACAGATTTCGCGATACTTCACTTGACTTTGACGAGAGAGTAGCAGCTCTTCTCGGCGAACTAACAACAGAAGAAAAACTGGGACTTCTTACAACGCATATGAACGCAGTCCCGAGGCTTGGAATAAAGGAATTCTGGATAGGTGCCGAGGTCGCCCGCGGTCTAGTCTGCCGCGATCCGCAGGGGGAGTACCCCTCGACGGTTTTCCCGGAGCCGTTCGGGCTTGCCGCGACGTTCGATACCGGCGTAATGAAGCGCATGGGCGAAGTAACCGGCGTTGAAAACAGGATCTATACGCAAAATGGGAAATCCTCGCTTTGCGTGTGGGGACCCACTGTAGACCTGGAACGCGACCCGCGCTGGGGGCGGAACGAGGAGGCCTATGGCGAGGATCCGTGCCTTGCCGGAACAATGGCGGCAGCGTACACCAGCGGAATGGCTGGCTCAGACGAAAAGTACATGCGGGTCATTCCTACGCTCAAGCACTTTTACGCCAACAACAACGAGGATACCCGCGTGAACTGCAACGCCTATGTCCCGACGCGGCTGAAGCATGAATACTACCTCAAGGCGTTCGAAAAGCCTGTACGAGACGGACGGGCACTCAGCCTCATGACAAGCTATAACGAAGTCAACGGAATCGAGCAGCTCTGCTCTGCGGAGCTCCAGTTTGCGAGGGAGCAGTGGGGTCTGCTGTTCGCAGTGACCGACGGCGGGGACTTCATTCAGAATGTGCAGTACCATCAGAGCGACCGCGACCACACCGAAGCATTCGTAAAAATCCGCAGGCACAACGGCGCGGAAATCATGACTGACAACGAGGACATCGTAAAGCAGTCCGCCCGGGAAGCGCTGGAAACAGAACAGATTTCCACGGCTGACATCGACCGGGCGCTTACTGGTCCGCTCAAGGCGCGTTTCATACTCGGAGAGTTCGACGACATCAAAAAGTTCGACTACCCGGAAAGCCTGCTTTGCAGCGAGGAACATTCCCGCGCCGCTCAGGAAGCCGCTGAGAAATCGGTGATACTCCTGAAAAACAGCCGCGGAGTTCTTCCGCTGAACAAGGAAAGAAAGCTTGCAGTCATAGGCTACCATGCTGACATGGTGTTCCGCGACTGGTATACCGGGCTTTCGCCGAAGTGCAGCACAATACTTGACGTACTGACCGCACAGCTCGGCAGAGAGAACATCATCTACGACTGCGGCAATGATACTATCGCGCTGCGGAGCGCCTCAAACGGGTTCTACTTCTCTGTGAGCGAGGACGGCTCAGTAAAGTGCGACAGTCCGCTTATTAACGAGGCCTGCCTTTTCGAGCTGTTCGAATGGGGAGACGGCGCGGTATCTCTGCGCTCCTGCCTGAATAATAAGTTCCTTACTGACTGCGGCGTGATGAAGTGCACAGCAGATCAGGTGTTCGGGTGGTTCGTCCACGAACTGTTTTACATTGAGAAAAACGACCGGGAATGCCGCCTGAAAAACTGGCAGAAGCGTTTCCTGTACATAACTCCCGAGGGGGAGCTTACATCATCGGAAGCCCTGAGAGCGCCGAAAAATTCGCTCCTTACAATGGAGATTTTCTCCGACGGCACCGAACGTGCAAGAAGGGTCGCAACCGAAGCGCACAACGTCGTAGTGTTCTGCGGCAACGATCCGATGATAAACGCCCGCGAGACCACGGACAGAAAGCACTTAAAACTCCCGGACAAGCAGAGACGTGCTCTCGACGCCGTGCTTGAGCTTAATCCGGACGCGGTGCTTTTCCTGATTTCCGGGTATCCATATCAGCTTGACAACGAGCGTATTTCAACCGTAATGCACATTTCTCATGCCGGGCCCTCGCTCGGCAAGGCAGTTGCAAGAACACTTTTCGGTGAAGTATCACCCGCCGGGCGCTGTCCGGTCACATGGTACCGTTCCGCTGATGAGCTTTGCAGCATTGAGGACTACAATATAATGCGCACACACTCGACATATCTGTACTATGAAGGCGAGCCGCTGTTCCCGTTCGGGTTCGGTTTAAGCTACACTGGATTCAGATACTGCTCGGCACAAACGGACAAGATATCCTACCAGCTCGGCGACACCGTAACAGTGACCCTGGACATAGAAAACGTTGGCATAATGGACGGCGACGAAGTTGTACAGCTTTATGCGGCTCCTTCCGGCATTCCTATGACAGTGCCGAAGAAGCAGCTCCGTGCTTTCACTAGAATTCACGTGCCCAGAGGAGTAACTGTCACTGCAAAGCTGTCTTTCCCGGTCAGCGACCTTTCCTACTGGAACATCAATAAAAACGATTTCGACCTGTTCAGCGGAAATTATACGCTGATGATCGGAGCTTCCTCTGCGGATATCCGCAGAACTTGTGAGATCCAGGTGAACGCGTCAAACTACGAAGGCGTTGAGGTTTCCGGCGAGGTTCCGGCGGTTTCCGCACTTGATTATGTTGACGTTAAGTTCGACGCTGACAAGGATCTCAGCGAGTACGCGCTGATAAACGACTGGCAGAGCAGTATCAGCTTTGAATTTTGCAGAATGCGAAGCTACCACATGGTTACTGTAACAGCTTCCAACCCCGGACCGGAGGTAAAGCTTACAATAACGGCGGCTGAATCCAAACGGGTCGTCGCCGAAGTAGTTATACCTCCCACCGGCAGCCTGACTAAATTCACGACTGTCAACGCTCCCGCCGAGCCTGTAGACGGAGTGTTCACACTGCGTATGACCACCAGCGGCATGCTGTCGCTGAAATCTTTCAAATTCTCGTGAGCGCCTACGGGAGATAAAGATGAAAACACTATATAAATGGTACCTGACAAATGAGGGTATCGTAGGTTACATGGCGCACGGCGTGGTGTACGGGCATTCAAGCCCATACTGCGCCGACGGCAGCGAAATCCACACCTCCTTGATCGAAAGCGCGGAATACGACGGCGAAACGATAACGCTTTACACGCTGAACTCCGAATACCGCCTTTCCATCAGCGAAATGGACTGCGAATGCTTTGACGCGCCGCGTTCCCTCCATATTTTCGAGCGATTCGCCCGGGAATACGGTCTGATGAGGTGCTTACCGCAGGTTGCCGACCACTATCACGAGCTGGACGTCTACCTGCGCAGCACCAGAGCTGAAATTCACTCAAGGCTGAAAAACGGCTCGCTGTACATCGAGTTTTCAGATGAAAACAAGTGCTACTTCAACATGGGTGTTTACCGCACAAAATCCGGCGAAATGGAATTCTTCCCTCGGGTGACTGATTTTTTCATTGATAAAAAAGATAGACTGGTCGCTTCATTGAACTATATTGTAGAGTTCAACCCCTACAACAATAGGAATATTGGTTTTATCTCTCATTCCGGGACTGCACTTCCGGACAAGGAATTTCTCGGAATAATCAGAAATAGTTGTAGAAGCTCCATTAATATACGGTTCAGTTGGGGCAAAACCGTGATACTCGCCCCGGATACCGAAATAGTCGTATCAGAGGGCATGGGACTTGCTATCCCGCTGACTGATACGTCGCAGGATATTTAACTTACATATGAACAGCAAAGAAATGAGGTGTTAGTATGTCAGAAGTAAAGAGAGTATTTCTAATTGTACTGGACAGCTTCGGCGTTGGAGAAACTCCGAATTCAGCAGAATTCGGCGACGCAGGAGCAAACACGCTCCGTTCCTGCTTTGAAACTGGCAGGCTCAGCGTGCCAAACATGCAGAAGCTGGGACTTTTCAACATCGATGGAGTTACAGTCGGCTCACCGGTCGCAAATCCTACGGGAGCGTACCTCAGAATTGCGGAAAGCTCCCGCGGCAAGGACACTACAACCGGACACTGGGAAATAGCCGGAATCGTGTCCAAAAAGCCATTTCCGACCTTTCCGAACGGGTTCCCCGAGGAGGTCATAAAGAAATTCAACGAGGCGACCGGAAGGGGAGTACTCTGCAACAAACCGTACAGCGGTACCAAGGTCATTGCCGACTACGGCGAGGAACATATCCGCACGGGAGATCTTATCGTCTACACTTCGGCGGACAGCGTGTTTCAGATAGCCGCTCATGAATCGGTAGTCCCTGTTGAAACGCTCTATGAGTACTGCCGCAAGGCGCGGGAGATACTGACGGGAGAATATGCCGTGGGGCGCGTTATCGCACGTCCGTTTGAGGGTGAATTCCCGTTTACCAGAACTCCGCGCAGGCACGATTTTTCGCTTGTTCCCCCGAAGGATACAATGCTTGACTGCCTTTCGCGTCAGGGCTTCGACACCATCGGAATCGGCAAGATATACGATATCTTCGCCGGAAAGGGACTTACAAAATATGTCCGTGATATCGGCAACTTCTGCGACATGAACGAAACATCGCATTTCCAGAGCATTCCTTTTAACGGGCTGTGCTTTACAAATCTTGTGGATTTCGACATGCAGTTCGGCCACCGCCGCGACCCGGAGGGATACGCTCAGGCGCTTAACGAGTTTGACGTATGGCTGGGCGGATTCCTTGAAAAAATGCAGCCCGAGGATATCCTGATGATTACGGCGGATCACGGCTGCGACCCGAAATATTCCGGAACCGACCACACCAGGGAGCATATCCCGGTTCTTGTTGCGGGTCACTCAGTAAAACCCGGAAATCTTGGCACCAGAGCCTGCTTCGGCGACATCGGAGCAACCGTGCTTGACTTACTTAACGCAAGCGGTAAGCTGGACGGCGAGAGCTTTGCAAATAAAATCACTAACTAAGGAGCATAATAATGAACGGAGAAGTTACACAGGCAAGCCGTATCGTAGCGGCTGCGAGAAAATCAATGAAGGACGGTTCCGCATACGAGTTTACAACTCTGCCGTATGAGGGAAGCATCGTTTTCAATTTCTGCGACAGGAATAAGAGCGGCGCGCCGCTCTTCCGCGCAAAGGATCCCGCAGACTGGTACGCACACCTCAGCAAGGAAGGCGTAAAGAACATCTTCATGATAATGGGTATGAAGGTCAACAGACAGGCGCTCGGATTCTCAAACAATTCCGCTGTTTCTATCTTTGTACGTTACAATGATAATGTCGTTACCCGCTTTGTTCCGCACTGGAGCTTCAATGATGAGGCACGCCTCTGGAGCATCGAATACACCGAAGCCATCGCTGAGAATGCACCGGCTACCGACCCCGACTTCCGCAATGAGAAGTCGCTGACTCTTGCTACGCTCAGCGACATTGGCGAGCTTGCGCAGCAGCTGGGTCAGGAGCAGTTCGTCAAGACATTCAAGAAGGCGGCTGATATCCTGAGCGGCGAAGAAGTTCCGCAGATGAAGAAGGACGCTGCTGTTCCTGCAATCCCCGAGGACATGATGAAATACTACCTCGCAGCAGATGTTGCCGACGTATTCGGCGCAATGGGAAGCTGGAACGACGGACCTGCCGCAGCAGCCCATGAACAGCACAAGGAGAAGGACTACGCAACCCTGTCCGACAGACTGCTGTGCTCTGTTCGTCTGATGACCATGTATGCAGTCAACTTCCCGATCAACTAAAGGAATAAGGTGTTATAAATGAGCGAATGTACTCACGACTGCGGAAGCTGTTCCGCAAGCTGCTCTGAAAGGAAGCAGGAAAGCCTTGTAGCTCAGCCGCACAAGGACAGCCACATAAAAAAAGTTATAGGCGTAGTCAGCGGCAAGGGCGGCGTCGGCAAATCAATGGTCACTTCCATGTCCGCAGTGCTCATGAACCGCCGGGGTTATCGCTCCGCAGTTCTTGACGCGGATATAACCGGTCCGTCTATCCCGCAAGCGTTCGGGCTTCACGAAAAGGCTCAGGGAAACGAAACCGAGATCTTCCCGGTAACGACTGAAACCGGAATAAAGGTGATGTCGGTAAATCTCCTTCTGCCTGATGAGACCGACCCGGTGATCTGGCGCGGTCCGATTATCGCGGGAACTGCAAAGCAGTTCTGGACAGACGTTGCCTGGGGTGACGTTGACTACATGTTTGTAGATATGCCCCCTGGAACCGGAGATGTTCCGCTGACCGTTTTTCAGTCCATTCCGCTGGACGGAATTATCGTCGTAACCTCTCCGCAGGAGCTTGTCTCCATGATAGTCGGCAAGGCTGTCAAGATGGCGGAAATGATGAACGTGCCGATAATCGGACTGGTTGAGAATATGAGCTACGCTGTCTGCCCTGACTGCGGAAAGCACCTGAATGTATTCGGTCTGAGCCACATTGATGAAACAGCGGAGAAGTTCGGTCTGAAGGTTCTTGCAAAGCTCCCGATCAACCCCGAGCTTGCAGGAAGAGTCGACAATGGAACTATCGAAGGCTACACATGCCCCGAAGCCGAGCCGATTGCTGACGCGGCGGAGGCGTTCTGCAAATGAGCGCACGCGGAGACAAGGCATACGAATTATTTCTGAGCGGGTATAATTGTACTCAGGCTGTGGTCGGAGCCTTCGCTGATGTTATCGGTATGGACTTTGATACAGCTGTCAGGTTTTCGTCAGGGTTTGGCGGAGGCATGGGAAGGCTGCGGGAGGTATGCGGAACTTTCTCAGGCGCCGTGATAGTTGTGAATGTTCTCTATGGCTACTCCGACCCGAAGAATGTTCAGGCAAAGGCTGAACTCTATTCCCGTATACAGGAGCTTGCGGCTCAGTTCCGCAGGGACAACGGCAGCATTATCTGCAAGGAGCTGCTCGGACTTTCCAAGCCGGAAGGTTCGCCAGTACCGGAAGCAAGAACAGACGAGTACTACAAAAAGCGTCCCTGTCCGGAGCTTTGCCGATATTCGGCGAACATGCTAGAGGAGTACATCAGGGAACACCCTCCGGTAAAATAAATCAAGGCGCACTGTCTGGTGCGCCTTTGGAGGTCATATGGAAATAATAGACAAAAGAATCGACGGAGGTAAGCCGTTCGACTGGGGACGAACCTCCGGGGATTACGCAAGATACCGTGACATCTATCCGGACGTATTTTACAGGAAAATCGTTGACAGAGGCTTATGTATAAGCGGTCAGAATGCACTTGACCTGGGAACAGGTACCGGGGTTATTCCCAGAAACATGTACAAATACGGCGCAAAATGGGTAGGAGCCGATATTTCGCAGGAGCAGATAGAACAAGCCAAGGCTCTTTCTGAGGGCATGAATATAGATTATCTTGTATCTCCATCAGAGAACCTCGATTTCCCGTATGCCAGTTTCAATGTTGTAACGGCATGTCAATGCTTCTGATATTTCAATCATGAAACGCTTGTTCCATTGCTGAAAAGAGTACTAAAACCAGGCGGGAAATTGCTTGTGCTTTACATGGCGTGGCTCCCATTTGAGGACGAAATCGCCGGAAAGAGCGAAAATCTGGTTCTGAAGTATTCGCCCAACTGGAGCGGAGCAGGGGAGACCGTACACCCTATCAATATCCCCGCATGCTACGACAGCTCATTCGATAGAACATACCATGAGGAATACCGCCTTAAAGTTCATTTCACCCGGGAAACCTGGAATGGAAGAATGAGATCCTGCCGCGGAATAGGAGCTTCGCTTACCACCGACGAAATCAGATCCTGGGAACGCGAGCATTTGAAAATGCTTGAGAACTACCCACCAGAATTTGATATTCTTCACTATGCGGCTTTGTCTGAACTCACACTCAAATAAAACAACCCGGAACAGCAGTTCACTGTTCCGGGTAAATTCATGCGCTGATTTTAGTAAATAGCTGGAATCCCATAACCACAACGCCAAGCACCACAAGAACGATACCAGTAGCTCGGTTGAGCGTTTTGGGAGAAGCCTTGTTCGCAAACACTGCCGCAATCCTCGCCCAGATGAGCGTAAACACGATACACAGAATCATCACGAGAATATCCGGCGCTCCGCCCATTGCAAAGTGTGAGATTGAACCAGTCAGCGCTGTGAAAGTCATGATGAAAACGCTGGTCCCGACTGCGGTTTTCAGTTCGTAGCCAAGCAGGGAAGTCAGGATAAGAAGCATCATCATACCACCGCCGGCGCCGATGAATCCGCAGATAAACCCGATAACAATTCCTGCAATGACTGACTGTATCAGCCGTTTCTTTGGAGAAACAGCCTTCATGTCATCTTTGGTGGTCATGACGGGTTTTACAATGAACTTGATACCAAGTAAGAAAGTCATGAAAACCGAAAATCCGCCCATAGTCGCGGCGGGAAGCAGACTTGAAACCCAGCTGCCAACAACAGTAAATACGAGAACGGCAGCCATCATTACGACGCCGTTCTTTATGTCAAGATTCTTGTTTTTTCCATAGGTGTATGCTGAAACCGCACTGGCAAGCACATCAGAAGCAAGCGCGATACCGACTGCAACGTACGGATCGATTCCCAGGAAAGTCGTCAGCATTGGTGTAATAACGGCTGCGGCACTCATTCCCGCGAAACCTGTGCCAAGTCCGGCGCCCATTCCTGCAAAAAACGTTACTATAATTGTAATAAAGAGTTCCATTGAATACCTTCTTTCTGATTAATTATACAACATCTGAGCAGGAATGTCAAATACAGTCGTCTATAACATCACAATATGTGCAAAATATGCGAAAGACCCCTTCGGATTGAAGGGGTCCATTATATTGAGATTATTCGCCGCAGTGCTCGCAGTCGTGCTTCTCCTTGAACATCTCAGGATCGTAAGAAATACCATTCTTATCGTAGTAATCCTTGACAGCGGCCTTTACTGCCTCCTCAGCAAGCACGGAGCAGTGGATCTTGTGAGCGGGAAGCCCGTCAAGAGCCTCAACAACAGCTTTGTTTGTAAGCTCCAGAGCTTCCGAAACCGGCTTGCCCTTTATCATCTCGGTAGCCATTGAGCTGCTTGCGATCGCAGAACCGCAGCCGAAAGTGCTGAACTTTACATCGTCGATGATCCCGTCCTTGCTGATCTTCAGAAAGATCTTCATGATGTCGCCGCACTTTGCATTTCCTACTTCGCCTACGCCGTCAGCGTTCTCAATCGTGCCGACATTGCGCGGGTGTGTGAAGTGATCCATTACCTTTTCACTGTATAACATAAGTTCTCTTACCCTCCTGTAGATCCTGCCATACCGGTGAGATACGTCTGAGGTAATCAACAACCTCGGGTACAGCCTTGATTATTGTTTCGATTTCTTCTTCTGTATTATATTCGCAAAGCGAAAGTCTGAGCGAACCGTGAGCTACGTCGTGGATACGGCCGATTGCCAGCAGAACATGGCTGGGATCCAGCGAACCGGAAGTGCAGGCTGAACCGGACGAAGCGCAGATACCCTTCTGATCGAGCAGAAGCAGCAGGGATTCACCCTCGATACCCTCAAAGCACATGTTTACATTACCGGGGAGCCTCTCAGTACGCGAGCCGTTGAGGATTGAGTGGGAAATTGTAGAAAGTCCCTCGATAAGCCTGTCGCGGAGTTTCGAGATCTTTGCCATGTTCTTATCCAGGTTGTCAGTAGCTTCCTTTAATGCAACTGAAAGTCCTACGATACCGGCGATATTCTCAGTACCCGCACGTTTGCCGCGCTCCTGAGCGCCGCCCTCAATAAGCGACGAAACCAGCAGACCCTTACGCGCATACAGAACTCCAACGCCCTTGGGGCCGTGGAATTTATGTCCCGCAAGAGACAGCATATCGCAACCGATCTCCTTAACGTTTACCGGAATATGACCGACAGCCTGAACTGCGTCTGTGTGGAACAGCACGCCGTTTTCCTTGCAGATAGCGGCGATCTCCTTAACAGGCTCAATGGTGCCTATCTCGTTATTCGCCATCATAATTGAAACAAGCGCTGTATCAGGGCGGATAGCCTTTCTCACGGATTCAGGGTCCACACGGCCTTCGCCGTCTACCGGCAGCAGAGTTATCTCGTAGCCCATCTTCTCAAGTCTTTTCAGGGAGTGAAGAATTGCGTGATGCTCGATAACATCGGAAATAATATGCTTTTTTCCCTTGCGTGCGCCGATCTCAGCAGCAGTCAGCAGTGCCTGATTATCAGCTTCGCTTCCACCGCCTGTGAAGATGATCTCCTTAGGATCAGCTCCTATGCAGTCGGCTACGGTCTTGCGAGCCTTGAAAAGAGCCTCAGCAGCATTCTGTCCGACTGTGTGCAGGGAAGATGGGTTTCCGTAATTGTCAGTAAGATACGGCATCATCGCTTCAAGCGCCGTTTTGCTGAGCTTTGTTGTTGCGGCGTTATCAGCGTATATTGTAGTCATGGAATCACCATTCTTTCTTTTGATTTCTAGTTCAGGTAGTGTTACCTTACATATCCTATCGAACTACTAGGATTATATCACATTATGTCCGATTTGTCAATAGAATTTCAGAAATAATTCCTGAAACTTGGGTGAAATGATATTTTAAAATAGTATTGCCAAATGGGAAGATAAAAATGTACAAGTGGGCTGAGAATCCCAGCCCACCTTTACTTTGCTGATTACCAATCGGTATCCCAGTTTGTATCCCCGGCGTCCCAGTTTCCGCCGTAATCCCAGTCACCGTCCCAGTCATCATTGTAACTGGAACTGCTTTCCGAGTAGCTTGAGTAATAATCGGTATCTTCAAAATCAGTGTAACCGTAGCCGTTTTCATAGTCAGTGCCATCATAGTAGCTGCTGTAGTTCCTTGACAGTTCATCGTCAACGGACGTATTGTACCAATAGCCGTCGTCATATCTGTACCAATCGGAACCCAGGTAGTAATAATAAGCGCCATTATAATTATAGTAGCCCTTGTCCGGCATTTTGTTCGATATGCATAAGCATATGATGCCAACGGCAACTAAAATAATTGCAGGAATAAGCGGTTTTAGTAACTTCTTCAGATAATAGAGAAAGGCTCCGAATTCGGTTTCTTCCTTTTTACTCGCAGCCGGTCTGGAAGCGCAGTTTTTTTCCCGGCGTATCTGGACCTCCGTTTTCATCTTCTGGTAGATCTCATTTACCGCGTAGGCTTCGTCTTTACCTCTGTAGCGCTCAGCTCGTGTGCCATCGCCCTTATTTTTATAAACAATGAAGTTGCCGTCCTGATCCTCGTATATGCCAAACCCCTTCGGCTCTTTATAGTCGACTCCAATAAAGAAGCGCATTTCCTCAAGCGGGAGATTTTTCGCTTTTGCAAACGCCTTTAGTTCCTCGATGGTTTTGGGAACTCCGTCAGCGCTCCTCATCAGATGTGAATTTACAGCTCCGCAGTTGGGACAGGTCTCGTCTGTATCTTCGATAAAACTGCCGCAATAATCGCATTTTACTTTCATATCATACCTCCCAAATCAAACCTGTAATTATTATACACTAAATGAGGTATAAAATCAACCGTAAATAATAAAATAGCGTTTAATAATAGACTATAGATAAAAAACTCCGTCGAGCATTACACCCAGCGGAGTTCCCAGAACCTATTCAGTTTAGTAATTACATTACGCCGCCTTCAACGACAAGGCTGTCCTTATCAACATTGTCGCCGTAAACGGAAGCGAGAGTTGCGTCGTAGTCAGCGTGGAAGAACTGCTCGTCTGCAAGAGCGGTGATCTCATCGTTGATCCAGTTCAGGAGGGTCTCATTGCCCTTAGTTACAGCAGGAGCTATAGCGTCGGTGCTGCCCAGGGACTCAACGCCTACTGTGAATCCAGGATTGTTCATTGCCCAGGCGAGAACCTCGGTATTATCAGTGGAGAATGCATCGCCGCGGCCGTCCTGAAGAGCAGAATATGCCTCGTTGTACTCGTCGTACTTCTGGAGCTTTACGTCAGGATAGTTCTCGGTGAAATAGCTCTCAGCGGTTGTGCCCTTTACAACGATAAGGGTCTTGCCGTTAAGCTGCTCAGCGTCGGTGATTATAGCGGAGTCAGGGGAAACAACGCCAAGTGCGACCTTCATGTAGGGGAGTGCGAAGTCAACCTTTTCCTTGCGCTCATCAGTAACGGTGAAGTTTGCGAGGATAATATCAACCTTTGCGGTCTCGAGGAACTCTACACGGCTTGCAGCCTCAACGGGAACGAGCTTCAGCTCAACGCCGAGATCCTTTGCGATACGGTCTGCAAAATAAACATCGTAGCCCTGGAATGTGCCGTCGTTATCAACGTAGCCAAAGGGGTTCTTGTCAGAGAAAACGCCGATAGTGATCTCGCCGCTCTCCTTGATCTGATCAACGGTTCTGTAAGATCCGCTGGCAGCAGAAGAATCATCAGTGCTGTCGGAAGCCGCAGAAGATCCGTTGCTGCTAGAGCATGCTGCAAGGGACAGCGCCATAGCTGCCGCAGCAAATACAGATGCTATTTTCTTGAATGTGTTCATAGCTTAGTCCTCCAATTGTTCCTTTTGTTATGTTTTATATGTTTACCTATTATCTTGAATAGGTGAACGTCTGTAGGAATCGCTGCGCTCTCTCGGTTTTAGGGTGATGGAAGAACTCCTGCGGAGTATCCTCCTCAACGATAACGCCGCCGTCCAGGAATACCACACGATCTGCGACTGCCTCGGCAAACGCCATCTCATGTGTTACTATCATCATGGTAGTTCCGCCGGAGTTTGTCTCACTGCCCTTTGCAAGGTCGAGAACCACGTTAAGCACCTCGTGCACCATTTCCGGGTCAAGAGCGGCTGTGATCTCGTCAAGCAGCATTATATCCGGATTCATGATGAGGCTTCTAACAATCGCGACGCGCTGTTTTTGTCCGCCGGAAAGCTCCGAAGGGTAGGAGTCAGCCTTGCCGTCAAGCCCAACGCGCTTCAAAAGTGCCATAGCCTTTTCGGTCACTTCGTCCTTGCTTCGGTTCTGTACCTTGAGCGGAGCAAGCGTTATATTCTTCATCACGGTCATATGAGGGAAAAGATCGTAGCTCTGGAATACCATTCCGATCTTCTGGCGCACTTTGTAAAGGCTGGGCTTGCCGTGTTCAACCGGTTCGCCGTGGAGTTTGATCGAGCCACCCTGGATAGGCTCCAGGCCATTTATACAGCGGAGCAGGGTACTTTTTCCGCAGCCGGAAGGGCCAACCAGAACAAGCACTTCTCCTTGTTCAACGCTGAGTGAAAGATCATTGATGATCGTGTTGTCGCCGAATCGTTTTGTGATATGATCTATGTCAATAATGTGTTCTGCCATGTTATTCACCCCTCTTTTTGGTCAGCTTTCTTGATAGCAATGAAAGCGGAAAACAAATTATAAAGTACATCAGGAATATTTCTGCGTAAACCCACAGAGCCGCATTCGGGAATTCGAAGCGGTTGGCGTCGATGATCTGCTTTCCGACCTTCAGCACTTCCGTAACACCGATGAGGGAAACCAACGCGGTGGTCTTGATCATACGGGTTGAAAGGTTTATAATGTCGGGAACCAAACCTCTGAGAGCCTGCGGAAATATGACGTAGAAATAAAGCTGAGGTCTGCTGAGTCCGAGCGACAGCCCGGATTCAAACTGATGAGAGGGGATAGACTGAAATGCAGAGCGCACAAGGTCACCGACCTCGGAAGCTCCCCATATAGTAAGCATAATGACCGCCGCAGTTTCGCCGCTCAGGTTTATTTTGGTCATCTTCGTAATGCCGAAGAATATAATGAACAGCCAGACGAGCTGAGGCATAATCCTGACGATCTCTATATATACGCGGCACATTACCTTAACTACCGGATTCTTGACAAGCATCAACGCTCCGACAAAAACTCCGATAACAAGGGATAAAGCTATAGAGATGAGCGAAAGTCTCAGAGTTACCCAAAGACCGTCCAACAGGCGCAGCATATTATTTCCCATGAAAAGGACTTCAATTCCCTGCACGACGAACCCTCCTCTCTAAAATGCTGAATACAATGGATATCGGGAGGATTATTACCAGGTAAGCGGCAACGAGCATCGTCAGTGCTTCTCCTGTATTGTAGTACATTCCGATGAGGTCCTTTGCAACATACATAAGGTCTGCAAGAGAAACCGCGCTGAATACGCTGGTTTCCTTGAGAAGGAAGATAACATTTGCCGCCAGAGCGGGGATAGAGACTGAAGCAGCCTGCGGAAGAACTATGTACCGCATGATCTGCCATCTGCGAAGTCCCAGGCTTTCTGCGCTTTCAAGCTGAACATCGTTAACTGACTTGAGGCCGCTTAGGAAGCTTTCTGCCATGTAGCTTCCACCCAGAAAAGCCAGACCGATAACACCGCACGCTTCGCTTGACAGAAGTATTCCAGCCTTCGGGAGACCAAAATAAAGGAAAAACAATTGCACGATAAGGGGCGTATTTCGTGAGAGCTCGATATAAACCGCGACTATCTGCCTTGCGACAGGCACTTTGTAGTATTTAACCAAAGCGCATATCAGTCCAATCGCAATCGAAAGCACTATACCAAGAGTTCCGATAACTAACGTCAGCCATGCGGCTTCAACGTACATCGGTGTAAATTTCTGAATAAATGACCAGTCCACAACATCACTCCGTATATATTAATTGTCTTGTATGCCACGGAAAGGTCAGATTCGATAAACTGACTTGTTCTCGGTATGCATAGATTATAACATACAAAACATATTGTGTCAATAGGTTTAGTCCAATTTTATAAACAAAAACTTTCAACCTGTCCATCTATATTTTGGATACCAGACACAAATGAAATAGATTCCTTCTTAATTATATGCAAGACTACAATCCAGTGAAACGCTATCTTTACTCACATACTTATTAATTATATCACAAACATCATTATAATGCAAGTAGCAAGTTTAACAAAATGCAGGAAATCTTGTAGTGCTACAATAGATATTGGACAAAATAAGAAAAAAGGATTGAGAGATAGACCAAAATCTGCTAGAATAAAGTTACCACACAAAATTCAAGTGAAAGAAGGTCTATCTCTCAATGAACAGTATAACACAAGAAATGCAGTTTCGTCAATCCCTAATGAAATATTCAGAGAAATACGGAGTAAAAAGAGCTTCAAGGAAATACAACAAGTGTCGTTCATATATTTACTTCTGGAAATCTCGCTGGGACGGAACAGTTGAATCCCTTGCAGAACAATCCAACCTATAAAGGCGACCAAAAATAAAACGTCGCCCGCAGGCGACACCTTGCGCCGTTTTAAACAATGGCAAGGCGCGGAGCCCTCGACCCAGACATAAATCACAACCACACAAGACGATAAGCCAGGATCTCGTAAATCTAAGCGCCTATAAATCAGATCAAGCGATCCCAGCGCCCTACTTATGTTAGGTTTGGGTTCATGACATAAGTAGGGCGCTGCGAAGCATTCCGCCGATCTGATCTGTGACCAACAGACAGCGCAATCCCAGACCAGACAATGACAACTCTTCCCGACCGCCCCTTTGCGCGTCAGCGCTGGGGCGGTCGCGCCGTGTCATAAATCGGCGAAAAAGCGCCATAAACAAAAAAGCCCCCCGCATGTAATACGGGGGCTACCATTACACAATACGCCCTCTGAAATGGCTCAGGGGGCTGTTTTAATGCCTGGTGGAATATTGTTACAATCTGCACCTCTAAAATGGGGATATTCCATCATATGGCATATATTTTGAAAGTTAACTTTCAAAAAACATATAATAAGAATACCCCGAATAATCGAGGTAGTACTTATATATCCTGTTTATCGTCTGTCGGAAAAGGATAATCTTCGCGGAAATATTTATCAATCCATTTGATTACTTCATTTGTAGCAACTCGGGTGATCTCTGTGTTTTCCTCGATAGTGTCAAGACGTTCGTCCATCTTGTCAAGCCGTTCATTGATAGGCTTTAATTTCTCGTCCATGAGCTGTGACAGCAGCTTGATATCTTCAGATGTCAGCATAGAAAAACTTCCTTTCTTGAAGTGGTGATTATATTCTATCACAGTTCCGGGATTATGTCAAGTGTACTTGTTTATCTTGTAAAGAAGTTTTTTCTTGGCTTTTATATCTATAGGGTCATGCCTGTTTGTCATTATTCTGATCTCAATGGTTTTAAGATCTCCGTTTTCAGCTTCGGAGTAGAGGTAGTTAGAATTCGTTATGTATTTACTGGTTAAAGCTTCGGGAGTAAATTTGTCTTTGATCTCCTCATAAAAAGTATGTCCGGTATCGCTAGAGAGGTTAATTTCAATGTGGATCTGGTTCATTATCAGACCTTCGGTCTCGGTGGTTTCGTTCACAAGCTTGTAACCCTTAATCATTCCGATCTCCTGCAAAACGTAATGCTTTGTATAGTCCGGTGTGAAATGTTCATTTTTCTTCATCGCTATTTTCCTTTCAAATTTGACATATTTTTTATGGGTATATTATATCACACCCAATCGTTAATGTCAAGTTTTTGAAAGTTAATTTTCAAAAAAGTTACTGTAGTGCTACAATAGATATTGGACAAAATAAGAAAGCTCATAAAGGTGTTACGCTGCGGACTGCCCTTAATCGCTTCCGTTCCATTGTCAATGGAGCTGCAAGACGAAATGCAGCCGTATCGACTGGGCTATTGATGAAAAGTGTGGCGCTGATGAAAAGCCGTATCTTGATCTTGACCGGATTCAGCAGCAGCTTCTTGATAGACATTTTGTCAGCCTGTTTCGCAAGACTGATCCCGCCGTTGAATCCGGAGAGCTGCAGAGCTACTACAAGGTTTCCGGCGAGATTGATGAAAAGGTACCTTTTACCTTCATTCAGTCTCAGCATGTCAGCAGCGGACGTGTTGGCAAAACTATCTATGATGATCGCTCTATAAATTTAGTTAAGCAAAGGTAAGGAGCTTCCGGAGGGCTGTTCTGCCTGGACGCGCTGTGAGTTTGAATTCAAGAACAGCAATGCAATGTGCGTGTTTAATGCTTTCATCGACAGTAAGGACGATGAACAATTCAGCGAGTACATGTGCGGTAGCGCTCTAAATTTCGTTCGCTTCGTCGATAGGACCTCCGACAATGTGAGCCGTTGTGCTACAAAACGTTGGTGGAAAGCTTTTCTGAACGACGCTACAAAGAAGGTTGAATTCCACAAAGTCAAGCTTGCAAAGTCGGCATTCGTCAGGTTCTCCCGAGGATTCCGGAAACAGTGGCTTTCCAGTATCTACACGGTTATTGATACCTGGGGTATGGAGTATTTTGCGGATTGGCTTGAGAAGTCCGTTAACGCTGAGATCTCAAAGGGGCGCGTTATGGTTAAAGAGGAACTACAGCAGAACCTCCGGGACGGTAAGCGCTACTATGAGGAACAGACCTGATTTAAACGCTTTGATTATACTTCCGATCTCAGCTCTGAGGAACTGAGGGAGAACATAAGCCATCAGCATTTTGACTATTATCAACAGTATTATATGATCGTTCGGAAGCCGAAGCGGGTTGATCATCAAGGGGTGTTATGTAGTGACGTGTGATTATTGGGAATGCAGATACCGGGAGAATTGCCCGGCGACTAGTCCGGTTTATCCTCGTCCGCCTTGTGCAGGCTGTCCGAAGTTCGACGGCTGCGAGGTGTGCGCGCATTATATAGAGTGCTGCGATCTTGTGGTTAAGTGGCTTCCTAATATGTTCCGGCGGCTCGTCCGGGAGATCCGGCACGGTGAGAACCTGGAGACGGTTCAACAGTACATCAGGCGGAACACTCACGGAGGTAAACGGGATTAATCTTGAAATCTTCGGTGGAGTGTGGTATAATGTAATGAGGGAAGAGTTACATAAAAACATAGCCTATTGCGTAAAAGAGAAATTTTACGCAATAGAAAGAGGAGACAAAGCTAATTATGAAACGAACATATGACGACGCACCCAAATTATTAAAGGATTATTTAATATATCTTCAGATAGTAAAAAACCGATCCGAGCTGACGGTACTTAACTATTATACAGATCTTCGCTCGTTCTTCAGGTTTTACAAGATTAAGACAGGCAGAGCTTCAGATGATCCAAGGGAATTTCAAAATATCTCAATTGCTGATATCACCGAATCAGATATTAAATCCGTGGACCTGATGATGGCACAGGACTTCCTTATTTACACAAAAAATGAGAAAGACAATCACCCGAAAGCCAGGTACCGCAAAGGAGTCGCGCTAAGGCAGTTTTTCAAGTACCTTACAAATAACAAAGCATTGTTTGAAGTAAGTCCGCTTGCTAATCTTGAACTTCCGACTCCAAAGGCAGCGCTGCCTAAATACTTAACGCTGGAAGAATCTGTAGACATGCTGTCTAATATAGAAACACCCGATCAAAAGCGCGACTACTGCATTATCACATTCTTTCTCAACTGCGGAATGCGTTTGAGCGAGCTAGTCGGAATAAACCTTACTGATATACGAACAACTCACGATCATAATGGAAATGAAGTCTGGACATTAAAAGTCATCGGTAAAGGAAATAAAGAACGTATAATTTACCTTAACAACGCGTGCGTCAATGCCTACAACGATTACTTGAATCTGTCCGAAACAGATAACGAAAAACGCTCAGCCGCCGGAAACCGCAATATGACTGCAAAGACGGACGCTCTTTTCCTCAGCCGCCGCAACACCAGAATATCAAACCGACGCGTCCAGCAGATAGTGGAAGAATGTCTGAAAGCCAGCGGTCTTGACAACAGAGGCTTATCCGTACATAAACTCCGACACACAGCGGCAACATTGATGTACCAAAACGGCGTCGACGTTCGGGTTTTAAAAGAGGTTCTCGGTCACGAAAATCTCAACACTACTCAGATTTACACCCACGTATCGAATGAACAGCTTGAAAACGCAATGAATCGCAATCCATTAGCCGAGCTATCCAACAAGAAAGACAAATAAAAATAGCCACACTAGAATATAGTGTGGCTATTTATGTACAATATCTTATTCGCCGCAGAGTTCCTTATAAAGACCAATGTACAGCTTTGCGGACTGCGCCCAGCTAAAGTCAGCCTTCATTGCTCTGGTAACAAGCCTGCCCCAGGACATACGATTATCATAAGCTCCCTTTGCACGCTGAATTGCTCCCAGCATATCATGCGCATTGTAGCTCTGGAATGTGAAGCCTATACCGTTATCTCCGTAATCAACGATACTGTCCTTCAAACCGCCGGTAGCTCTGACTATCGGGATCGTTCCATAACGTGCGGAAATCATCTGAGCAAGTCCACAGGGTTCGCTCTTTGAAGGCATAAGGAACATATCAGCACCAGCATAAATTCTCTTTGCAAGCCCGGTATTGAATCCACGGTAGAATCCAACCTTGTCAGGATAGCGCCAGTGCATGTTCTGGAAGAACTCCTCATACTGGCTTTCGCCGGAACCGAGAATAACTACCTGCATGTCAGTAGCTATAATGTCATCGAATACCGCACGCACAAGGTCAAAGCCCTTGTGATCGGCAAAACGAGATATCATAGCAAGCAGCGGTATCTTATACTCAGGCATGCCGAACTCATTGAAAATAGCGCTCTTGCAGGCAGCTTTACCCTTGTGATCCTTAGCGCTGAAATTAGCGGCGATGCCGGAGTCCGTCTCAGGATTGTACATCTCAGTGTCGATTCCATTGAGGAAGCCGCAGGTCTTGTACTGCTTGCTTACAAGGATCCTGTCAAGTCCATGAGAGAACCACGGATCAAGGATCTCCTTTGCGTATGTCGGAGAAACAGTTGTTACCTTATCTGCAACTTCGATAGCGCCCTTCATGAAGTTGATATCGCCGTCGTACTCGATGATATTAACTTTGTGAGGAGGAATACCAACAATATCCTTTACAAGATCAAGTCCGTACTGACCCTGATAGCCTATATTGTGGATCGTAAATACATGCTTGATATTATCGTAGCAGCCTCCTGCATTTCTGTAAAACAGATCATAATAAACAGGAATCAGTGCGCACTGCCAGTCGTTGGAATTAATGACCTGCGGCTTGAACTGGATATACTTGAGCATTTCCAGAACTGCACGGCTGAAGAAAACATATCTCTCAGCGTCGTCATAATAGCCGTAAAGACCATTATCGCGCTTGAAATAGAACTCGTTATCAATAAAGAAATATGTAACTCCATCGACCTGCTGTGAAAACAGACCGCAGTACTGGCTCCTCCAACCGACAGGAACAGTAAAGTTAGTGATGTAGTTCATCTTTTCCTTCTGCTCAGGCTTAAAGGAGTTTACATAGTAAGGCATGACAACGCATGCTTCCTCCCCCGCAGCGCAGAGTGCCTTGGGCAGAGATCCCGCAACGTCGGCAAGACCGCCTGACGCGGCAAAAGGACGGGCTTCACTTGCAGCATAAAGAATTCTCATCGTAATTAATTCCTCCGATTTTTTAGCTGAATATCAATAACACGGGAGATTTCTCAGCTCCCCTGTATCCATACATATCCACCTTATATATAATATATCACAAATATTGCAATAAATCAAGTATGTTTTCTAATTTTTTACCGTGTAATGCATTAACATGTTTTTAAGGTGTTGCGTAAAGCTTTTACTTTACGCATTTGCAGCTAATAGTTGTGTATTTTTATGAGAAACACTCTTGAATTACTGCGCAATAAAAACAAAAAAACAGCCGCAAATCGCATTAAAATACGACTTCACGGCTGTTTGAATTTGGTACGCCTGATGCGATTCGAACGCACGGCACATAGCGTCGGAGGCTATTGCTCTATCCAGCTGAGCTACAGGCGCGTATCAACTTTATATATTATATCACATTCAGCAATAAAATGCAACTGTTTTATATAAAAATAACAAGAAATTATACTAATGTGTATTTGTAGAGCCAGATAATGTAAAATGTAGGTTTGTCAATGATTTTGTACACGATAATTAGAAAGAAATTCAACGGGAG
>CAMELR010000022.1 GCA_945923775.1 uncultured Clostridia bacterium
ACCTCACACTCCCGCTTCCTTTTGTAAGCAAAAGGAAGCGAAAACCAATACGCTACGCGAAAATTTATAAACTTTATCGACAGCCTTTAGGGCTGAGCACGACCTCAGCCCCATTTGATTTATTGCACGTTTCAGTATCAGAACTTAATTGAATCCCCCGGTGATGGATATTTCGCCGGAGCGCAGCGTTTCAATTCCCGACGAAGTTTCAATAACAAGGCAGCCCTTGTCGTCGATTTTCAGAGCCTTTCCGGTGCGCTCTGCGCCGTCCTGCCGGAACGTTACCTCACGCCCCAGAACCAGCGAGCGGCCGCGGTATTTCTCCAGCAGCTCGCGCGATGAGGGATCCTCGGCGTAGTCGAGCAGCCTGCATGCGATGTCAGCGCACAGGCGGCTGCGCTCCGCGAACACTCCCACCGAGCCTGCGATTCCGGATATCTCCTCCGGGAATTTTTCCGTGCTGATGTTCACGCCGATCCCGACTATCACGGATTCAGCCATGCCGCTTTCAAAGTCGCTCATTGCCTCGGTGAGTATCCCGGAGACCTTCCGGCCGGAGCAGAAAATGTCGTTCACCCACTTTATTCCGGCGTGGACTCCGCACACGGATTCCAGGCTGTCGGTAATTGCACACGCCGCCGCCATCGTTATCCCCATGCAGTCGGAAAGCGGCTTCTGCGGTTTCAGCAGCACGCTCATGTAAAGTCCCGTGTTCGCCGGGGAATAGAACGGCTTCCCGAACCTGCCGCGCCCTGCGGTCTGCTCGTTGGCGGCGATGAGCGTTCCGTGGGGCATTCCGCGCAGCGCCGCCGCCTTCGCCTCGGTGTTCGTGGAGCTTACGCTGCGGAACACCTCCACCGGTATCCCGCGGTATTTTTCCATCAGGTGCAGGCGGATACCCTCCGCGGTCAGTACGTCGCTGCCGCTTTCAAGCATGTATCCCCGGTTCGTCCCCGCAGAGATGCTGTAGCCTTCGTCCTGGAGCTGCTTCACGGCTTTCCACACAGCCGCGCGGGATACTCCCAGGCGGTCGGCAAGCTCCTGCCCGGATACGGCCGTGCCGCGGCTCTGCTCAAGTATCAAGGCTATCTCGTTCTTTATCGCCATCGTTTTCCCCCCGATCTGTCTTGCTCTATTATATACCATTATGCCGGATTTTTCAAGGTCTGACCGTCTCGCTGCGACTTTTTTTCACAAACCACTTGATTTTTTCCGCAGAATAGAGTATAATAGTAAGGTAAATACAAAACAACAATGAATAAATGCTCTCGCTTATGGGGACAGACCCTGTGCAACAGAGTGCTGTGAACCATGTCAGGCGGGGAACCGAGCAGCATTAAGCGGATTTCTCTGTGTGCCGCAGTCAGCCTGTTCCCATAATCGAGGGCATTTATATTTTTGCTTATCTTCAGAACGGGGGTGCGGCTGTGTATCTGGCATTATATAGAAAATACCGTCCGAGAACGTTCGACGACGTTATTTCCCAGCCTGAGATAGTCACCACGTTGAAAAACCAGATAGCCGAGGGGCAGAACGCCCACGCATACCTGTTCACCGGAAGCCGCGGCACCGGCAAGACCACCTGTGCGAAGATACTCGCAATGGCGCTGAACTGCAAGCACCCGGTAGGAGGAAATCCCTGCCTTGAGTGCGAGAGCTGCCGCGAGATAGCCAACGACGAAACCACTGATATCGTCGAGCTGGACGCTGCCAGCAACAGCGGCGTCAGCGACGTTCACGAGCTTCAGGATCAGCTTGCGTACACTCCGGTTAGCTGCAAATACCGCGTGTATATCCTCGACGAGGTGCACATGCTTTCTACGGCGGCGTTCAACGCGCTGCTGAAAACTATAGAGGAGCCTCCGGCGCACGTTATCTTCATTCTTGCGACCACGGAGCTTCACAAGGTTCCCGCGACGATACTTTCCCGCTGCCAGCGGTTCGAGTTCCGCAGGATTGAGATCGCGGACAGCTCCGCAAGGCTGCTCAGCATAGCCCAGCAGGAGGGAGTCTCCCTCACTCAGGAGGCTGCGGACATGATATCCCGGCTCTCCGACGGCGGAATGCGCGACGCGCTTTCACTGCTCGACCGCTGCATCGCAGTCACCCGCGACGTTACCGAGGACACCGTAAGAAGCTGCGCAGGCGTCGCCGACAACCATCATCTGTATCAGCTCGCAGAAATGACCGCCGCACGGAACATTCCCGGGTGCATTCAGCTCCTGAGCCAGCTCTACAAGGGCGGCAAGGACATCGCCCGCGTTATGGACGAGCTTGGCGGAGTATTCCGCGACCTCATGATAAGCAAGAGCGCTCCGGCTGAGAAGTCGCTGCTCTCTGCAATGCCGCACGATTATCCTGAGATCGAACGCCTTGCCGGGTTGTTTTCCCTTGAGGATATCCTCCGCTGCCTGACCCTTATCCAGGAATGCACCGACGGTATCGCGAAGTCCCGCAGCCGCAAGACGCTCGCGGAAATGTGCTTCGTGAAGCTCTGCACTGGAGCGCCCACGGCGGCTCAGACCGCTCAGCTCGCACAGGCGGCTCAGATATGGCAGGTCGGAGCGGTCGGACAGTCTGGAACGGCTCCGCAGCCCGCGCAGAACTACCGACAGTTCGAAAGCAAGCCGATGGGAAGCGAGTTCACGCCGATTCCCGATGAAAAGCTCGACCCCAGGCGTGCCGCAACGGTGAACAAGCTCCGCGAGATATTCGCGCAGAATGAATCGGCTCCCGCAGAGCCAGCCAAACCGGCCGCTCAGGCTGTTGAGGTGCCGAAACCCGCAGAGGCTCCGAAGCAGGTTCAACAGGCTCAGACGTCTCCGGCGGACGAACTTCCGTTTGATATCGACGGAGCCGTGAAGGCTCCACAGGCTGCGAAGCCCGCTGAAACTCCAAAGCCAGCGCCGCAGGGCAAGTCCGTGAAATCCCCCGAGCCTGCACCCGGAAACGAGATTCCGTTCGACATTTCCGAGCAGCCCGCTGCTGTGAAAACGCCTGAGCCAGCGAGCCGCAAGCCCGCCGATGCTCCGAAACCTACAGCCCCCGCGCCTACAGCGCCTATAGCGCCAGTAGAGCCGTTTGAAGCTCCAATGCCGGAGCTGAACAGCGCTCCCGCGGCTATGGACTTTGATTTCGCACCGCCGCCGGAGGAACCCCCGATGGAGTTCGTTCCGCAGCGTGAGTTTGCGACAGCTCCAGAGCCGGCAGCGCCCGCTCCGAACCCCGCGCCTGCGGCAGAAACGTCAGCTGTTCCAAAAGCGCACAGCGAACCGAGCGCCGCAAAACCTGTGAAGCAGGAGCCTGAACCGAAGCCGGAGCCTGAATCGAAGCAGAAACCGAAAACCGCAGAAAAAACAGAAACCACCGCTTCCGCCGGATACACCAAGCTGGACAGCATAACCCAGCCGGAATGGGAGCAGATAATAGAAAAGGTATCAAGTCCGCTGTATGCCGCCATGCTTGACGGCTCAACGGCGCTGGTAAACGGCGACGGCGTGCTTGAGATACACACCGGAAATCTCATGCTGCAAGGCATGATAAGCGACGGCTACCAGGATCTCGAAAGGGAGCTTGGCGGGGCTTTCGGGAAGAAAGTCCGCGCGCTGGTGGTCGGCGAAGAACTGGAAAACACAGCCGAGGACAAGGACCTCCCTGTGAAAGAGCTACTGGATAAAGCACGGCGGCTCAATATAGAAGTTGACATTAAGTGAAAGGATAATTACCGACATGAAAGCAAGATTACCGCAGGGATATCAGAATTCCGCTCCCAACATGAACCAGATGGTCAGAAAGGCACAGAAGATGCAGGAGGACATCGGCAAGATCCAGGAAGAGCTTGCTGTCAAGGAGTTCACAAAGCAGGTAGGCGGCGGAGCAATCGAGCTGGTGATGACCGGCGACAAGCAGCTCAAGTCCGTTACTATCAAGCCTGAGGTCGTTGACCCCGAGGATATCGAGATGCTCCAGGATCTTATCATCAGCGGCGTAAACGAGATTCTCAAGGAAGTTGACGATTACGGCGCAGCTGAGATGGAAAAGGTTACCGGTGGCGTTTCCTTCCCCGGCTTCATCTGATCGCCCACAAGAAAATAATTCACGGGCGGGTCTTTCGGATCCGCCCATTTTATCTGTATGAACGAAAAGATCACAGCAGAACTCGATCTCCCCGGGGTGGGGCTTGGCGCGGGAGTTACCGTCGGCTGCCTCCTCGCGTGTTATTCCGAGCCGCTGGTTAGGTACGTGTGGCTCTTTATTGCGGCGGCTGTTCTGGCGTTCTCACTGTTCACCAGGAAGCGCAGGTTCCTGGCGGCGGGGCTTCTGCTCGGGCTTGTCAGCATGACGGTCTATCAGACCTGGTACGCCGGGTCGCTTCAGTCGCTCGCAGGGAGCGGGATACGCGCACAATGCCGCATAGTCAGCGTGAATTACTCCAACGACCGTTGGTCGGCAGGAAGGGCGCTGTGCGTCCTGGACGGAAAACCCGCGCTCATAGATATCACGTGTGATTCCGTGCTTGACGTTGGCGATACAATCGACGGCGAACTCCTCCTTGAAAGAGCTGAACAGGGAATTTTCACGTTCTCGGACGGCGTTGTGCTTTCCGGCGAGGTAACGGAGCTTCACAGCCGCAGTTCAAATTTCAGCCTGCTGTACCATCTCGGGAACCTCCGCAGCAAAGCCGCTGAACGATTCGACAGGATCGGCGGTGACGAAGCGGAGCTGTGCAAAGGGCTGGTGCTCGGGGTCAAGGACGGCTTCTCGTTTGAGCTGCGGCGGGATATCCTGCAAAGCGGGGTCAGCTACATGACCGCCGTTTCCGGCGCTCACATCACAATTTTCATTGCGGTCCTCTGCGAGCTTTTCGGAAAGCGCAGGCGCAGGCTGACCTCCATTGTTTCATTTGCGGCGGTGCTGCTTATGATGGCAATGTTCGGCTTTTCCGCTTCGGTGGTGCGCTCCGGGATAATGCTGATGATAACACAGAGCGCGCCTCTGTTCTACCGCAGGACCGATGTTCTGAATTCGCTTTGCGCCGCGCTTCTGCTCATGACGGTATTAACTCCCTTCGCCGCGGCTGACCCGGCGCTGCTGATGTCCGCGCTGGGCGTTTTCGGAGCCGCTGTCGCCGGACCTGCGCTCAACAATATCCGCAGATTCGGCTGGGAACGCTTCGCGGTCGCTGCAAAGCTCAAGGAAGCCGCCGCGGTATCGCTGTGCGCGATGGTGTGCGTGATTCCGGTCAGCGTTTCGGTGTTCGGAGGCTTTTCCCTCACGGAGATACCCGCTTCCATTGCGCTCACGCCGTTCTTTTCAGCGGGTCTGCCGCTTGGAGTGATCTACGCTGTGAGCGGGATTCCCGGACTTATGATCCCGCTTCGGGCGGTTATGAGCTGCTTTCGGAGTATCATCGGATTCTTCGGCGGCATGAACGGGGCGTGGCTTCCATGTGAAAACCGCTTCGCTGTTCTGGCGGCGCTGCTGGCTCCTGTACTGCTGGTGATGTTCATTTACGCCGCTGATCATGCGCGGAAGGCTCTGGGGGCATTCCTGCTGGATATTCTGCTTATGCTGTGTCTGAGTTTCTCGGATATGGCGTCGCGCCAGCGCATTGATTTCGTTTCGGACGGGAATTCCGGTGCGGCGGTGGCTTGCTCGGGGAAAAGCGCGGCTGTCCTGATAAGCGGAAAAAGCGCCTGCACGGAGCAGCTCTTCCGGATTATGACCCGGGAGGGAATCACGCAAATCGGTGTGATAAACGCTCCGCAGCTCGAATTTTCCGAGCTTTCCGGGCTTGAGAAGATGCTCAGGGCGATACCTGCGGAATACGTAATGCTTTCCGATGAATGCCTTCCAGCGGCAAAGGAATTGAAGTCCTCCGCGGACGCGGAGTTCCTCGCGGCTGAGGACGTTATGGAGCTAAGCGGCGTCACCATGGCATGCGCTAAATCGGGGTGTGAGATTCCGGCGGATATCGTGTTATACTATGGTTATACGCGATCCGAGCCGGAGATTTCAGGAACCGCCGGGCTTGCGCTGTACGCTTCGTCAAGGCAGGAGATTATCCCCGATGGAGCGTTTAATATCCACGACCAGACTTTCAGAATAGATTTAAAATAAGGAGACAATATGGCTGAATTTATATCCGCTCCGCTGGCGCTTGCCGCAGAGCAATTCGCGAAACTGCCGGGAATCGGCATAAAGACGGCGCAGCGCCTTGCATACTACATGCTTAACCTCCCTCCCCACGAGGTCAAGGAGTTTGCAGACGCGCTTGTACGCGCACGCAACGGAGTACAGCTTTGCAGCTGCTGCCAGAACTTCACCGACCGGGAGGTCTGCGAGATATGCTCCGACGAGCAGCGCGACAAGTCGGTGATTTGCGTGGTAGAATCTCCGAAGGACGTTTCAGCGTTTGAGCGCTCCGGCGGCTACGAGGGAGTATACCACGTGCTGCACGGACTTCTTTCCCCGATGGACGGAGTTTCCGCCGAGGATCTGAAAATCAAGGAGCTTATGGCAAGGCTTACCGATGTACGCGAGGTCATAATGGCGACCAACCCCACGGTTGAGGGCGAGGCCACCGCAGTGTACATCAGCCGCCTTATAAAGCCCATGGGTATCAAGGTATCGCGGCTTGCTTACGGACTTCCCGCAGGAAGCGCGCTGGAATTCGCGGACGACGTTACGCTCATGAAGGCGCTTGAAAACCGCAGCGTTCTCTGATCTACACGCAAAAAAAGATCCCGCAGACCGTAACGGCTGCGGGAAAGATAATGTGTAAGTCTGCACGAAAAAAGGAAGGAAAACGTACAGACCCTTGATGAATCAATCATCATAAAAAGGGGAGGTAGGTTATGTGAACGCCGCTTTCGCGGCAGCTTGTCGGCAGGTACCCTAACCTTTAAGGTTTTCTGCTGTGATTATATAATACACCCCATGTATGAATTTGGGGTAACGGCTATGTGAAATCATGGTGAAATTCACCAGTGTGATTTTTCACTAAGCCACAGAACAAAAGAAAGAGTGATAAAATGAGCAACATACCGAATAGCGCTAATAATCCGCGCTCAGAGATGTTAGGGAACGCCCCGGTGACTTCCCTGATGATCAAATTTGCCGTGCCAAGCATAATTGCAATGCTGGTTGGCGCGCTGTACAACATAGTGGATCAGCTTTTTATCGGGCAGGCAGTAGGGCAGCTCGGAAACGCAGCCACGAACATCGCGTTTCCGTTTTCGACCTCCTGCCTGTCGCTGGCGCTGCTTTTCGGAATCGGCGGCGCGAGCTGCTTCAACCTCAGCATGGGGCGGGGCGACCGCGAACGCGCTCCGTATTTCGTAGGAAACGCCGTGCTTATGATGCTTATATGCGGCGTTGTGCTGATGGCGGTCACGCAAGTGTTCCTGACGCCGCTGCTGAAGCTGTTCGGATCGCCGGACGAGGTGCTTCCACTGGCGCAGGAATACGTCGGTATCACCGCCTGGGGATTTCCGTTCATGATAATAACCACCGGCGGAGGTCATCTGATACGCGCCGACGGCAGCCCGCGAATGACCATGCTGTGCAACCTCCTGGGAGCTGTCATCAACACGGTGCTGGACGCAGTATTCGTGCTGGGTCTGGATTGGAAAATGACCGGCGCTGCCTGGGCTACCGTAATAGGGCAGGTGATCTCCGGAACCGTCGCGATCGTGTATCTCACGCGCTACAAGACCGTTCACCTCGGATTAAAGCACCTGCGTATCCGCTGGCAGTATACCGGAAAAATTATCGCAATCGGCATGGCCAGCTGCATTAATCAGCTTGCGATGATGATAGTGCAGATCGTAATGAACAACCTGCTGAAGCACTACGGAGCGCTGTCGGTTTACGGCGAGTCTATCCCGATCGCGGTTTCGGGTATCGTAATGAAGGTCAACCAGATAACATTCTCGATCGTTATAGGGCTTGGCCAGGGCGCTCAGCCGATAATCAGCTTCAACTACGGTGCTCGGAAGTACCAGCGCGTGAGAGCGGCGCTGCGTTCCGCGATCACCGTCGGCGCCGGGGTGGCAGTGCTTGCATTTGTGCTGTTCCAGTTGTTCCCGCGGGAGATCATCGCGATCTTCGGCAAAGGCTCCGATGAATATTTTGAGTTCGGCGTGAAATTCTTCCGGATATTCCTGTTTTTCACCTGGCTCAACTGCCTGCAGCCTATCGCTTCCACGTTCTTTACCTCTATCGGTAAATCATTCAAGGGAGCGTTCCTGTCGCTGACTCGGCAGATACTGTTCCTGCTTCCGCCGCTGATCGTGCTTCCTCTGTTCTGGGGTATCGACGGTATGCTCTGGGCGGGTCCCTTTGCCGACCTGCTATCAGCGATCGCCGCTATTATCATGATAATTGTGGAGCTTCGCATAATGAAGCGTGAGGAAGCAGATTTTAAAGGTTAAGCAGTTTTTATTGAGTTCCAAAATGACGGGCAGGTCTTATACTTGCCCGTTTTTATTTAGATAAACTACAAGAAAATTTTGCTTCCGCGCTAAGCGCGTAATAATTCTGATTAGCTGATTAAAATTACCTCGTTCAGCATTTCTGTTTAATTCCCCTGAGTTTACTATGTATTTGTTCACCATTACCAAACCGGTTGAAAGATTATCATGCGATATGTCAGTTGCATTTTCCCGGGAAGTATGCTATAATGCTAATGGTTAGGAAACACTAACCACATGAGAATAAGTCATTGGGAGCCGTTGGACTGGTGCGCAGAACGGCGGCAGCCCGATGAATAGTACCTCCGTAAAACGGAATAATAATGCAAAATACTCCGCAATGCGGATAAGTAAAAGAGAGGTATACAACATGAACTATCTTGAGATCGAAAATGTCATCGGGCGCGAGATCATCGACTCCCGGGGAAACCCTACCGTTGAAGCCGAAGTATGGCTCGCAGATGGCACAATCGCACGCGGCGCGGCTCCCAGCGGCGCTTCCACCGGCGAGTTTGAGGCTCTGGAACTCCGCGACGGCGTCAAGTCCAGATTCGGCGGCAAGGGCGTTTCCAAGGCTGTGAACAACGTAAACACCGTTATCCGCGAAGCTATCGTCGGCATGGACGCTTCCGATATCTACGCCATCGACAAGGCAATGATCGAAGCAGACGGCACAAAGGACAAGAGCAAGCTCGGCGCTAATGCTATTCTGGCGGTCTCCATCGCCTGCGCAAGAGCCGCAGCGACCTCACTCGACATTCCGCTGTACCGCTTCCTCGGCGGCGTTAACGCGAACAGACTTCCGGTTCCGATGATGAACATTCTCAACGGCGGCGCGCACGCTGCGAACACCGTGGACGTTCAGGAATTCATGATAATGCCGATCGGCGCAAAGAGCTTTACCGAGGGTCTGCGCTGGTGCACCGAGGTATTCCACGCACTGGCTGCGCTGCTCAAGAGCAAGGGCCTTGCGACCTCCGTCGGCGACGAAGGCGGCTTCGCTCCTGACCTCGCAAGCGACGAGGAGGCTATACAGTATATCCTCAGCGCTGTTGAGAAGGCAGGCTACAAGCCCGGCGAGGACTTCGTGCTCGCAATGGACGCCGCTTCCTCCGAGTGGAAGAGCGGAGAGAAGGGCAAGTACCACCTGCCCAAGTCCGGCAAGGATTTCACCTCCGCCGAGCTGGTCGCACACTGGGCGCAGCTCTGTGAGAAGTACCCGATCTACTCCATCGAGGACGGCCTCGACGAGGAGGACTGGGAAGGCTGGCAGATAATGACCAAGGAACTCGGCGGCAAGGTCCAGCTCGTGGGCGACGACCTGTTCGTTACCAACACCGAGCGCCTTTCCAAGGGAATCTCCCTGGGCTGCGGAAACTCCATTCTCATCAAGCTGAACCAGATCGGCTCCGTATCCGAGACACTGGAAGCGATCAAGATGGCTCACAAGGCGGGTTACACCGCGATAGCTTCCCACCGCTCCGGCGAGACCGAGGATACCACCATCGCCGACCTCGCAGTTGCGCTGAATACCTGCCAGATAAAGACCGGCGCTCCCAGCAGAAGCGAGCGTACCGCGAAGTACAACCAGCTTATCCGCATTGAGGAGCAGCTCGGCGCAAGCGCAGTTTATCCCGGAAAGAACGCATTCAGCTTCATGAAGTAAACCTTTCCTCTTCTCCATTACAATGAGCCGCACAATTTGTTGTGCGGCTCAGTTTTTATCTGGTCAGCATGTAGAGCAGCGCGTTAACTATCGCGGCAGCGACATTGCTTCCGCCCTTTCTTCCCCGGGCGACTATGTGCGGAACTCCGGTGCTCATTATAAGCTCCTTGGACTGCACCACGTTCACAAATCCCACAGGCACGCCTATCACGAACGCCGGGGAAAAGTCCCCCGCCGTGATGTGCTCGTACAGCCTGATGAGCGCGGTGGGAGCGTTTCCGCAGACGAATATCACCGGCTTTCCGAGTTTCGCTGCCCGGTCGACCGAAGCCGCCGCCCGGGTGGTCCCGCTGAGTTTCGCGGCTGCGGCGGTCTCCGGGTCTGACATGAAGCACAGCACCTCGCAGCCGAGCTTCGACAGCGCCACCTTGTTTATCCCGGACTTCGCCATGTTGGTGTCCGTGACTATGACCGCGCCGTTTTTCAGCAGCTCCAGGGCGGTTTCGACCGCGTTTTCCGAGAAGCAGAGGTTGTCCGCGTAGTCGAAATCGGCGGTGGTGTGGATAACCCGGTACATTACCGGCTTGATTTTCTCCGGGAATTCACGTCCGTGCAGCTCGCTTTTGATGATTTCGAAGCTGCGGCGCTCTATATCCTCCGGGAGGACGTATTCCAGATTCAAAATTCTATCCCCCTCCGCGCGGCTATACCATGTGTGTAGGGGTGCTTCACGCAGTTTATTTCACTGACGTAATCCGCGGCGTCCAGGAAGATCTCCGCAGGCCCGCGCCCGGTTATCACAAGCTCCACGGAACCCGGCTTCTCCGTCAGGAATCGCTCCGCCGACGTGCGGTCGAGCAGTCCGCAGCGGTACGCCGCGTTGAATTCGTCGATTATCAGCATGTCTAGTTTCCCGGAACGCGCCAGCGAGTACCCCTTTTCCAGCATATCATTATGACACGCCGTGATATCCAGCTTGTCCTGCTCCGACATATTCCAGACGAATCCGAAATCCCTCTCGCAGCGCTCCAGGGTTATGCCGGGAATGCTCCGCAGCACGGACAGTTCCGCAGTGTCAGAGCCTTTAAGGAGCTGAATGATATGCACGCGCATTCCCGCGCCAGCCGCGCGTATTGCAAGCCCGAGCGCTGCGGTAGTCTTGCCCTTGCCGTCGCCGCAGTAGATGTGAAGAAATCCCATTATATTCCCTCCCTGAGTATCTTGTAGATAAGTTCCATGTCGAGGCTTTCCCGGACGGAATCCGCCAGCAGGTCGTACTGCGCCTGCTTATAGGCGCTGCGGTCGACTGCCTTCCCGGTGAATTCCAGACCTTTTCTTCGGAAAAGCTCTCCCACCAGCCGGGAGCTGACCTCTCCGCTGTCGAAAATTCCGTGGACGTAGCAGCCGCAGACATTTCCGCACGCGCCGCCAGTCGTACCGTCCGTAGTGCCGTCAAGTTTGGAAATCAGCGGTTTCCCGGAGATCTCGGTGCGCCCCATGTGGATCTCGTATCCGGAAAATTCCGCGCCGGAAAGAAACGCGAACGCGCACCCGATTTCCGCGAATTTTCCGGAGGTGCGGCTCCGGCGCTTTTCCGGAGTGAACACGGTTTTCGCGCGGAGAAGCTCCATGCCGCGCACGGAGCCGCCGCCCTCGGTGTTTTCCGGGTCGGAGATGACGTCCCCGAGAAGCTGATAGCCGCCGCATATCCCGAAGATGAGCGTCCCGCCGGAAGCCGCCTTTTTCAGCGCGGCTTCAAGTCCGCAGGAGCGCAGCCACATCATGTCCGAGATGGTGCTTTTTGTGCCGGGTATCACGATGAGGTCAGGGTTTCCGAGCTGCTCCGGCTTCGTGACGTACCGTACGGAAACGCCGCTGTACTGCGAAAAAACGTCCAGGTCGGTGAAGTTAGATATCCTCGGGAGCCGAATCACGGCGATGTCCACGAGACCGGCGGTGCGGTTTTCAAGCTTCGCTGAAAGGCTGTCCTCGTCCTCGATGTCGCAGTGAACGTACGGCACGACCCCGGCGACCGGCTTTCCGCTACGCTGTTCGAGTATCTCCACGCCGGAGCGGAAAATGCTGCGGTCTCCGCGGAACTTGTTGACGATGAGCGCTTTTATCATGTCCTGCTCGGACGGCTCCAGAAGTTTCACCGTGCCGATAAGCTGCGCGAAAACTCCGCCCCGGTCGATATCGCCGACCAGAAGGACAGGGGATTTCGCGAGCCTTGCCATGCCCATGTTCACGATGTCGTCCGCCTTGAGATTCAGCTCGGCGGGGCTTCCCGCGCCCTCGATCACGATTATGTCGTGCCGCGCGGAGAGCTGCCCGAATGCGTCCATTATCTGCGGAACAAATTCCCGTTTGCGCCGGAAATACTCCATCGCGCGCATGTTCCCGACTACCTCGCCGTTCACTATCACCTGGGAACCAACGTCGCTGGTGGGCTTGAGGAGTATCGGGTTCATCAGCACGGACGGCTCCGTACCCGCCGCCTCCGCCTGCATTACCTGGGCGCGCCCCATCTCGAGACCCTCGGCGGTGATGTAGGAATTGAGCGCCATATTCTGCGACTTGAAGGGCGCGACTGAGTAGCCGTCCTGCATGAAAATACGGCATAGAGCCGCAGCGATAAGGCTTTTCCCGGCGTTGGACATCGTGCCCTGGATCATGATCGATTTAGCTGAATTAAATTTACCCATTCAGCACCTCCCCGAGAGCTGCGAGAAGCAGCGCGTTTTCCTCTCGCAGCCGCACCGCCGTGCGGAACCAGCCGGTTTTCAGACCGTCGTAATTTTCGCAGTTCCGCAGTGCGATTCCGCGCTGAGAAAGCAGCTCGTCAAGCGGAAGCCTGCAGCGGAACAGTATGAAATTCGCCTCGGACGGCACGAATTCCAGCCCGAGGGAGTGCAGTCCGTTCTGTAAGAATTCCCGCTCGATGCTGACGACCTCCACGGTTTTTTCAACGTATCCGTCGAGCCTGAGCGCTGAAATTCCCGCCGCCTGAGCCGGGGTGGAAACGCTCCACGCCTGACCCGTGGAAGCTACTTTTTCAGCGGCCTCAGAACTGCCGAAAAGCGCGTAGCCAAGCCGAATTCCAGGTATGGCGTAGACTTTCGTGAATGCTTTCAGTATCGCGGAATTATCGGACAGGAACTGCCGCGCGGAGAGGTCCCTGCCGCCTTCCACGAAGTCGAGGAAACACTCGTCGACCACAAGGAAGGTTCCGGTCTCCCGGCATTTCGCGGATATGCGCTCCATAAGCTCTGGCGGGATAGTCTGTCCGGTGGGATTATTTGGATTACACAGGAACAAGATGTCAATATCAGGAGTAATATCTGATAGGATATCGCAGGTTAATCGAAAGCCGTTTTTCTGGGTCAGGAAGTGTTGACGTACCGCACAGCCGTGTTCCGTAAGAGCCTTTTCGTATTCGCTGAAAGTCGGAGCGCAAACCAGAGCACAGCGCGGCTTGAATGCCGAAACAATGCGGTATATCAGGTCAGCGGCGCCGTTCCCGCAGACTATCCTTCCGGAAGGAAACCACTCACTGTCTGATATTGCCCGAATAAGCTCCCGGCAGGTAGGGTCGGGGTAGTTCCCACAGCGCCGGAGGGAATCCGAGACCTCAAGCAGGACCTCGTCGGGAAGCCCCAGCGGGTTGATGTTTGCGGAAAAATCGTGTTCGATATGGCGGGTATAAACATCGCCGCCGTGAGCAAATCTGTTCAAAGAATGCACCCCCATAAAATCGCGCGGAGCCCAGTGCAAAGCGCCAGCATTAGCACCGACGTACAGTACATCAGCCGATTTGCGCGCCGGATATCCTCGTTTTCAATTTCGCGAATGTCGTCCCCGATGAACGGCTTGCGGTGCAGCTCTCCGAAGTACCAGGCGTCCCCGGCAAGCCGCACGCGGAGCGCCCCGGCGCATACCGCCTCGGTCTGCGCGGAATTCGGACTAGCATGCTTGCGGCGGTCGCGTCGCCATATTTTCCACGCGTTCCTGATGTCAAAATTGAGTAACCCGGCGGATAGGATCATCAGCAGGGCAGTCAGCCGCGAGGGGACGTAATTCAGCACGTCGTCAAGCTTCGCGGCGAATCTTCCGATGTGTAGGTATTTTTCGCTGGTGTAGCCTATCATGGAATCCATCGTGTTCGCCGCCTTGTAGAAGAAGCCCAGCGGCGCGCCGCCAAGCCCCATGAAGAGCATGGGCGCGGTCACTCCGTCGGAGGTGTTTTCCGCGACGGTTTCGACTGCGGCGCGGATTATTCCGTTGCGGTCGAGGGGTTTCGTGTCCCTTCCGACAATCATTGAGACGGCTTTCCGCGCTTTTTCGGTGTCATTTTCAGAAATTGCGCGGTAGACCTTCATGCTCTCGTTACGCAGGCAGCGCGCGGCGAGCATATAGTAACAGAGCACGCTCTCCACCGCCACGCCGAGCCACACATTGAGCTTATAACATAGTATGAGAAGTCCCAGCGGAATCAGAGCAGATGTCAAAAGAACAATTAAACTCAGAATAACCCCGCCCATAACAAGCCGCGAGGAAAACCTGCGCCTGACCCATTTTTCGAGACTGGATATAAGTCGTCCGATGAGCCGGATAGGGTGGGGAAGCGAGTAAGAATCGCCAAGCAGGCAGTCGAGCAGGAATCCCGCCAGAAGCGGAATGACAGCAATCAGAATCTTCATATTATCTCCACAACAGATGTCAGAATATTATCATAGAATTCACCAGAGAACCCGCAGCCGTTCGCGCACTTCCAGTCGAAATATCCGCGCCTGGGAACGGCGAATCTTTCCATGACCGCCATGATAGATCCGCCGTGAACTACGAATGTAATTACGTCCGCAGAGTGGTTTTCAGCGACCACACGAGCGAATCCGTCACAGCAGCGCGTCCGGAATTCCTCCGGGGATTCGCCGCCGGGAAAAGGTATGGTTCCTCCGCTGCCGATCCACCGCTGGTAGTCAGGATCTCCATTGAGTTCCCGGTAATTTTTCCCTTCAAACACGCCAAAATCGCACTCCCGCAGCTCTGGAATTATCGTAGGTTCAACGCCGGGATAAATCGCCTGCGCGGTCTGTATACAGCGTTTCATAGGGCTGCAAATCAGTACTCCGGGGTCTGGGTAACGCCGTCCGCGGAGTGCCTCCAGACCCGCACTGCAAAGCGGTTCGTCAGTGGTTCCGATGTAGCGCGATTCGAGGTTTCCGGCGGTCTGACCGTGGCGTATCATGTTGATTATCAAGGAAGCTCCCCCTTTATTGCAGTGGGGATTCCACAGCACATTCTGACCACCAGGTCGGAAAATCCCGCCGCCGTACAGCAGGCTCTGCCGGTTTCCTCGCGCCATATGCGGTCTGATTTCTCCATTGGAATTATCCCGCTTCCGATGTCATTTGTTATTACGATCAAATCAGGGTTTTCCTGGTGGATCGTTCTGGTAAGTGCGGCTCCGTCGTCGGTTCCGAAGCGCTTCACGAGGAGCTGGAAATTCCTTATTGCCCGGCAGGCGAATACCTGCTCCAGGGAACACTCCGCGCCGTCAATTATGTCTGTGGGTTTAATGTTGAAATTTTGTATTGCAAATTCCGTTTTTCCGGAGTACGCTCCGCCTGTGATCAGTGTCATATTACCTCCTGAATTTTTAATGCAATAAGTTCTGCGGCAACCGAAGCGCCAAGCTGTGAAATCTCGCATATCTGTAGGAAATGTCCCTCGGTATCGCCTGTAATTCCACCGAATATTTTGTACGAGGAAATCCGGTAACAAATCAGGGAGATCAGCGCTGCTGCGACCGCAGAAAGTCCGCATATAGGGTCGCTGATGAACATTCCATCTATTGAAGAACATGCAAAGAATGCCAGAATTGTAATTGAGTTTCGTTTATGAGCGGGTTTAACAAAGCGCTGGAGTGTTCCGTCCTTTTTGGCACACTTAAAAGTCACCGCCGCAAATCCGCTGAGTGACCTTGAGAGTACAAAACTACACGCCGGAATTACAGCTGCGTGAACCCCGTAGATCTCAGTAAACAAGGCAAATTGCATGATAAAATACAACACTGTGAAGATGACAGCAAAGGAACCGACATGCGGGTCGCTCATAATTTCGAGCTTTTTTTCACGCGACGCATATGACGATTTCGCGTCGGTAACGTCGCTGAATCCGTCTGCGTGTATCCCTCCAGTTACGGCAATTGGGATAAGACAGCAAACTGCGGCATAGAGCCATTTTCCGATATCAAGCAGGCTGCTTATAAATGTCCAAACAACGAGGAATGCGCCTATGATTGCTCCGATCAATGGGAACAGCGCAAGCGAGTAGCGGCGGTTTTCCTCTTTCCATTCGACCTGCGGCATTGGAATACGCGAGTACATAAGAAACGCACACGCGAGAGATTTAATAAATGTCATTATAGTGTACCTTTCAGTAGTAGGGGAATTCCGCAAATACATTCGATTACAACGTCTGCGAGCTGAGCCGCGGCAGTGTTTAATAGGCTCATGACCCGAATATACTCCATAGTTCCGGAAGGGTATTCCAGGCCATCAGAAGCAACTTCATTTGTGACTACGACAAGCTTCTCTACCTGCTTTGAAAGTAATTTCAGACCTCTTAGAATCTTTTCTGATGGGTCTGTAATTTCTTCTTGTGTAAACATCTCGTTCGCGCATAGCGTGGTCAGGCACTCTAAAAGTGCACATGAATTTGTGCTTTTGCACGGTATATCCAGCATGTCAATATCATGTGAACATTCAATTGTTATAAACCCTTTTCCCCGACGCATTTCTCGGTGTCGTTCAATAGCTTTTTGCGCTTCCTCGCCAAAAGGTTCCATCGCGGCAATATAGAACTTATCTCCCTCAAAGCCGTCCAAAATTTCTTCTGCGGCGGAGGATTTCCCACACTTTGAGCCGCCGGTAATCAGTATCATCATGTGAGTTCCTTATACCTTTCCATATTCATTTCCTCAAAGCGATGTGCACCTTTGTAAACCGCCAGTGCGCCGTCAAGCAAAGGCAACAGCATGATTCCGCCAGTGCCTTCACCAAGGTGGAATCCCGCGTTGATGGGAGCTTTCAGTCCTAGTTTTTCGAGAAGTAGACGTGCTGAAGGTTCATTTGAAACATGCGACGGAAGCATGAAATCCCGGCAGCCGGGTGAGATCATCTCTGCGAGACATGCAGAAACTGCCGAAATTACTCCGTCGATCACAACGGGGATTCCGCATTCTGCTCCTCCAAGGAACAATCCAGTCATTCCGGCAATGTCAAATCCGCCGAGTTTTGAAAGAACGTCAATGGGGTCGGTCGGGTCAGGTTTGTTGAGTTCAATTGCACGATGAATCGCTGTGATTTTTTTTGACATTCCACTGGTGTCCAGGCCAGCTCCGCGGCCAGCCGTTTTTTCAGGAGGAATACCGAGAATTACTGAAGCAATTGCGGCTGAAGTTGTGGTATTTCCGATACCCATTTCACCAGTTATTATTATGTCCGTGCCACTTTTGCATAGATCGTAAACTATGTCAATTCCATTGCTGATTGCCTGATTTGCCTGTGCATGGTCCATTGCAGAACCTTTGGCAATGTTCCTTGTGCCGTATGCGACCTTTTTGTTAATAACATTAGAGCAATAAATGTCAGAATCTATACCTATATCTACAGTGAGAATTTCAGTAGAAAACTGATTTGCAAGCATATTAACACTGGACCTTCCCGTGGCGATTTCTTTGGCTACCTGCGCAGTGACGCTGCTGTCAGATTGGCTGACGCCTTCAGAAACGATCCCATTGTCTGAGCACATTATTACTGCGGTTCTGTGAGTGATCGATACATCTTCAGTTCTTTGGATTCCTGCTATTTTCGATACCATATCTTCAAGCAGTCCTAAACCGCCGAGAGGTTTTGCTATTGAGTTCCATCGAAGTTTTGCTTTTAATTCAGATATTTTATCAAATGTCATTATTACCTCCAAATTTATAGCAGGCTTCTATGAATTTTTCAGCCGCGGACATGTTTGCATAAAAATATAAATGGGGAAATCCAGCGTACATATTTTCTTTCGCGTGTACGCAATCCCACTGTTTACCGGAACTTTCCTTCACAGCCGTAAATCCGCTTCCACAGTTTTCGCTGTCCCAGTAATGGAACTCATGCGCGAATAATTCCTCGTTTTTATTGCAAAGCAGGTTGTTTTCTTGTGCGTATAATCTAACATATCCAAATCGCTGTAATTTCGCTGTAGGGAAGGCTTTGCCGGGTATTACACCAACCATAGGATAAGTGTGTTTGTTATCAATTACAAGAGAATCGTGTAAATACATAAAACCACCGCACTCGGCAATTACAGGCATTCCATTTTTGATTTTTTCCTTTATTGATTTCAGCATGCTTCGGTTTTCAGACAATTTTTCGGCAAATAATTCTGGATATCCACCGCAAAGTATCAGACCGTATATTCCTTCTGGAGTTTTTTCGTCATCAATTGGGGAAAAATATATAATTTCTGCTCCCAGATGATCCAGAAATCGCATGTTGTCGCGGTATATAAATGAGAAAGCAGCGTCACGGGCAACTGCAATCCTGACACCATGAAAGCGTGCTGCAGGCATTTCTGCAAGGTCGGTCAATTGACGACTTTCTGATATTTCGAGCATTCTGTTGATGTTAATGTGTTGCTCCGCTTTCCCGGCTAATAATTGAGTTTTCTGTTTTAACTCGCATACTCCTTCTGGAGTTACAAGTCCAAGTTTTCGGCTTTCCAATGCGCATTCCGGTGAGTTAGGGAAGTACCCTAGGAACTCTGTACCAGCTTCGTTGCAGAGTGCTTTTATTTCGTCAACAAGTTGTGGTGGGAGCCTGTTAAAAATGAAACCGGCAATATTATTCGGTGTGCGGAAATTCAGAAAACCGCTGACGACAGCGCCAATTGAAGTGCTCATTCCTTTACAATCTACAACTAGAATGACCGGGCAGTCTACATCAAGCGAGACCGCATGGGAGCTTGCTTTTCCACAAACACCGTCGTAAAATCCCATTACACCTTCAATTAATGAAATGTCAGAATCCGAACTCCCGTCAGTGAGAATTCTGCGAAGCATTTTTCCTTCGCAGAACCAGGCGTCGAGGTTATGGGGGTCAGCTCCGATAACGCTTTCGTGAAACATCGGGTCTATGTAGTCCGGACCGCATTTAAAAGCAGAAACGCGCATTCCGCGATTGACAAGCGCTTGCATGACAGCACATGTAATGGTAGTTTTTCCGCAGCCGCTGTTTGTTCCAGCAATCATTAATCTTCGCATTTGGGGGCTCCTTTAATTATAAAAACGGGGTTTTGCGCCGACAGCATTGTATGACACGCAATTTGTTTTGCTCTTGTTATTGACACCTGTGTAATATTGACATTAAAATTGTGCTTTGATAATCCGTTCATTGCTTCGTAAATTGTTTCAAGCGATACAGCGGTTATTAATATAATTACTTTTGGATTTCTTCTGATTGCTGTTGAAATAATATCCTGTAGGTTTCCTTTTGAACCACCGATAAAAATTTTATCAGGCGCTAAAAATTGTTCGGTAATTTCAGGTGCTGAACCTAATGAAATGTCAATGTTGTCACATCGGAATTTTAAAGCGTTTTGTTTTGTAAGTTCAATGGCATCTGGGTTTAAATCCGTTGAGTAAACTGTGCCTTTGTAGCATTGCAGAGCCATTTCCACAGACACAGAACCGGTTCCGCAGCCGATATCCCATACTATATCTGATGGCGCGATCCCAAGCTTTGATATCACTAGCGAGCGAATTTCTGATTTTGTCATCGGGACTTTTCCGCGTATAAATTCCTCGTCAGAAATTCCATTTCTTATGTGAGCTTCCGGATATGAATTTTCGGTCAACATTACGGATAATGTGTTAGTTTCTATTTCAGCAAAGTCCTGAGCTGATCCCTTTAAAATGCGCTCTTGCGGGTATCCTAACATTTGCCCGATGTAAACATGAATGTCACCCATGCCGTATTTACAAAGCCGCTTGCAGATATCCTGGACAGTAATTTTTCCGCCGAGCAGGAAGAAACAGCGGCGGTTCATTGCAGCGTTTCTTACGATGTTCGCAGTTTCACCGTGGAGATTCACTGTTGGTATGTCCTGCCATGGAATTTGCAATTTCCCACAGAAGTATACTGGCGAGGATATTCCATTGATTATTTCCGTTTCAACGCCTTCGGGAAGCGCTTTCAGGAGACTATCTGTACCGCTGAAGTACCCACAGTCACCAGACATAAGCACGACGTAAGTGTCGAAATTTGTTGACATGATATAATCGCTTATTTCAGAGCTGTTCCAGCTAGTTAATTTGCTTTTAGATATGTCGGAAAATGGCTTCAACATGCGCTCTGCGCCGATTAGGCAATCAGCAGAGTTGATTGCTTCCTGAGCTTGTTTGGTTAGAGTTTGTCGGCCTTCCATTCCGCCCCCGACTATATAGATTTTTTTCATTTAAACTCCGTTTCAAGTAAATGTTCGATCTGGTTGAGCGACTTTCCTATTTCTGCGGGTCTGCGCAATGTAAGTAACTCCGCACCACATAGTGAAGCGGCTTCCGCCTTTTCCGGAAATCCACCCGCCTCGCCGCTTTCCTTGGTTACGAGTATTTCAGCTCCTGCTTTTTTTATGTGTTCAATATTTTGCTGAACAGTAAATGGCCCCTTCTCTAAAATAACATTTTCTGCGTTGAATCCCAGTTCCGAACATCGCTTTGCAGCGCCGTTTGCTGGAAGTATTCTGACCGTGAGCCGGGATTGAAAATTGCGTACTTTTGTGTATTCTGCGAGTGAATTCCCTCCGGTCGTAATCAGGGCTTTTTTGTCGCTCTGGTTCAAGCATTCAACAATTTCTGAAATACTGTTGAAAAGTTTTCCGTGCGGCACAATTTTTTCATCGCGGATTAACCTGATGTAACGCATTCCAACTTCGTCGCATGCAGTTCTGAGGTTCGCTGAGACATTTCGCGCGAAGGGGTGCGTTGCGTCAATAACAACAGAAAAATTATCCGAATTGAGCAAATTAGACATTTTAACACTGTCAAGATTTCCTATAAGTTCACGAATATAATCTGACTGCGGAAGGAGTCCCGCACCGTAGTCCGTGGTTACGCTGACTGCCGCCCGGATTCCCTTTTCAGCACAGAATTCCGCAAGGAGCCTTCCCTCTGTTGTTCCCCCGAAAATAAGCACTTCAGACATTTTTGTATCCCCTCGGTGTAACCATTTTGCCGTTGATGTTCCGCGTGGAACTGCTCCCGATAAATACGGTACAAAACATATCAACAGGTGTATCGCGCAATTCTGAGAGTGTTAGAACTCTGCCGGAACATTCCTCGCGCCCGATGTTCCTTGCGATACCGCATATTGTATCGGGAGATTTCTGCTCCAACAGAATATCGCATGCCCGCTGAAGGTAGTCAGCACGTTTACGCGACGACGGGTTATACAGAGCCACCGCAAAATCCCCGTAAGACGCAGCGCGGAGCCGTTTCTCGATGACCTCCCAGGGAGTTAGAAGGTCCGAAAGGCTGATCACCGCGAAATCATGTCCCAGCGGAGCGCCAAGGAGCGCCCCGCCGCTGAGCGCTGCAGTAACTCCAGGAACTACTTCAATGTCAATATTCGCGTAATTTTCAGATAGCTCCAGCGCAAGACCTGCCATGCCGTAAACTCCGCTGTCGCCGCTGCAAATCAGTGCAACCGTTTTTCCGTTCTGAGCCTCTGAAAGCGCGAGTTTAACGCGCTCAATCTCGCTTTTCATGCCAGTTGAGATGTAGTTCTTATCAGGGAAAATGCTGCGCAGAAGTTCCACGTACAGCGTGTAGCCAACCACGATGTCGCTGGCTTGTATTGCGGACTGCGCGTCGAGGGTCATTCCTCCGGCGTTTCCGGCGCCGGTTCCGACTATGTAAAGTTTCATTGCTGCTTCCGGCTGAAGTCGATCAGCACTTTCCTTTCCGCCGCCGCGAGTGTGACCCCGCAGCCGGCCTGTTTCCTTATGATGAGCGTGTTTCCTCCAACCGAGGCGCTGCGCTCGCACACGTTGTCAACTCCCACCGTGCTCTGCACGAATTCTGACATTGAAAAGCTGCCCCGAACTTCCGCGAGCTGCTCCGCTGAGTAAATCTTAAGCGGAACTTTCAGCTCCTCGCAGAGCCTCAGTATACACGGTTCGTCCGCTTTGCGGTCGATCGTTGCGACTTCGCATACACGCGCTATTTCTGTCTCCGTGAGGTTCCGCCGAACCAGCGACATCAATGCGGAAAACTCCGCGCCCTTCCTGCTTCCGACCCCGAGCACGATGTTTTTCGGAGCCATATTCAGCGTTACCCCGAACGGCTTCGCGGACATTTCCCGTGAAATGCAGATTCCGTATTTCCCGGAGTCAGCACGTACAACATCTGGCGGGATATTAACGCACTCGATGTCAGAAAACAATCCTATTTTCTCTCCGCGAAGCACCGCCGACGCGATCTCCTTCGCCGCTAAAAAATCCTTGAAAATCAGACCGTTTGCCACCGCGAAACTGTCCGGCGAGAACCTTCCTTCGGTGTCTGTTGCGGTGGTTATGACCGGCTGTGCTCCGACCGCTTCCGCGATTATTTCGGTCAGCCTGTTTGCGCCGCCGAGGTGTCCGGAGAGCAGCGACACCGCGAATTTCCCGCAGTCGTCGAGAACCACGACCGCCGGGTCGGTCTGCTTCGATTTTATCAGCGGCGCAATCGCCCGAACCGCAATTCCACAGGCGCAGACGAATACCACCGCGCCACATTCCGGGAACACCTCCGCTGTTTTCTGCGCCAGGTTCCCGAAGGGTTCCGCACCATCGGCGGGGTACCTCTCAAAGCAGTACCGTGTGACCTTCCAACCCTCTGGAAACGCCTTCGCAACGCGCTCTGAAAGCTCCGCGCCGCGCTGAGTTACCGAAAAAACCGCCGCCCTCATGTGTTCTCCCTCGCCGTGCGGAATTCCGTGGAAAATCCGCTGTCGTAGAGCTTTGAAAGCTCATAGCTGTCCCCGAGGAACTCCCCGACGGTTATCAGCGCGGTTTTGCGAATGTCATTTTTCGCGGCAGTTTCTGCGAGGGTTCCGACGGTGCAGCGGCAGACTTTTTCGTCCTGCCAGCTTGCCTTGTAAACTATCGCGGCGGGGGTATCTGGGGAGTATCCTCCGCTTATCAGCCGCGCGGAAAGCTCCTCCAGCATGCCCGTGCTGAGGAAAATCACCATCGTTGAGCCGTGCGCCGCGAGAGATTCTATGCTTTCGCGCTCCGGAACCGGAGTGCGCCCCGCCATGCGCGTGATTATCACCGTCTGGCTGACCGCAGGGAGGGTGTATTCCGCCCGGAGAGCCGCCGCGGCTCCGCAGAAGCTGCTTACGCCGGGGCAGACCGCGTAGCTGATTCCCAGCTCGTCCAGCCTGTCCATCTGTTCGCGGATAGCGCCGTAGAGGCTCGGGTCGCCGGTGTGGAGCCTTACGACGCGCTTCCCGGCGGATTCCGCCGCATACATCACGGATATCACCTCGTCAAGGGTCATCAGCGCGCTGTTGTGGACTTCGCAGCCCGGTTTCGCGTATTCCAGAAGCTCCGGATTTACCAGCGAGCCTGCATAAATTATGACATCTGCCTGTTGTATCAGTTTCAGACCGCGGAGAGTTATAAGATCCTTTGCGCCGCAGCCTGCTCCCACGAAATCAACCATTGTATTCCTCCGAAATCCTTTCAATAAGCCCGTCGGCGGAGGGCGTTCTCACCAGTATCCCGAACTTGTCGGAGAACATCACCGCGCCTATCGGGACGCTGCTTTTCACCTTTGCCGCGAGGTAATATTCCGCGCGTTTTCCGAGTATCTCCATCGACTTTTCCAGCGCTCCGGCGTCTTTCAGCAGGGAGACCGCCGCGTCAACCGTTACGCACTCGGTTATTTTTTTCAGGGTATCGACGTCTGCATCGGCGAGCAGTCCGCAGGTGACCAGGACCTCCATTCTGCCGTCTGCCTGGGCGGAATGCGTGTTCATTATCCCTGCGCCGAGCTTCGCCATCTTGCCGATGTGCCCGATTATCAGAATACGCTCGAAACCGTATTCCAGCGCGGCTTCTATCGCTTCGCCGATGAAGTTGCTGCATGTGACGCAGCGGTCGAGGGCGAAGGGCATGTTCCGCTGAATGAAGCTCTGGCTGTAGTTTCCGAGGGTCAGCAGGAGGCTGCGGCAGCCCTCTTCGCGGCGCATTCGCTCTTCAAGCCGGATAGTGTCGACGAGCGCGGAATTGCTCATCGGCTCGACTATTCCGGTGGTTCCGATTATGGAGATACCGCCCTCTATTCCCATTCGCGGATTGTACGTTCTAGAAGCCAGCTCAGCGCCTTTCGGCACGGAGATCACAATGCGGAATCCGCCGTGATAGTCGCAGCGCTCCGCGATATCCGAGACCGCCGCGGCTATCATCCTGCGCGGCACGGAATTGATCGCGGCGGCTCCCGGCGGCTGGTCGAGACCGGGCTTTGTTACCCTTCCGATACCCTCGCCGCCGTCGATGGAGATACCGGATTCAGTAAGCTCCACCCGGGCGCAGACCTCGATACCGTTTGTGATGTCCGGATCGTCGCCGCTGTCTTTTATAACGGAGCACAGCGCGGAATTCCCGGAAATCTCGCAGTGCGCTACCGGGATATCAAGGGTTATTCCCTTCGGCGTCGGAAGCTCCACGCGTTCTGGCGGAGCTCCCGTCAGCAGAGCCTCTGCCGCCGCCCTGGAAGCCGCAGCAGCGCAGCTTCCGGTGGTGTAGCCGCAGCGGAGTTTTTCGCCTGACTTATATACGAATCTGTCCAAAATTACCCCCGAAAATAAAAAAGCCGTATGCCTCCGCACACGGTGAAAAGTACGCAAAAAGCAGCCGGACGCCGCCCGGCCTTCTTGCGCACCTCCGTCGTTCGCAGAGCTGCGCGGGACATAAATGTCGGCAGGTATTCCGGCTCGGAATTAACGCTTTGCCTCCGCCTTCCCGGTTTCCCAGTGGCTGCATTGCGCGTGGAGAAAAGCTGTTCCTTACGGCAGCGTGACTGCACAGGTCTTGCACCTGTTTCCCTATTATCTCCCCTCCCGGGGAGCACCGACAGTCCCATCTGTTTTTATTTTACTCCATATTCCGCGTAAATTCAACCGCTTTTGCTAATAAAATTAACCTATATCCGGCTATAATTTTTGGTTATATTCCCTAATAGCGGTGGGAGATATCATCACCAAACCCGGGAATTCACAGGCGGGATTATTTGTGCAAAGATACAAAATTGCGACAAAGGTCTTGCAAATAATTATTTTCGTGGTATAATTCATTTTGGCAGAATGTGTACACAGCCGCCGCGCCATTCCGGATAAATGCGCGGCAATAAAAACTGAATAAGTAAGGCGGTGCCGCAGCATGAGCAATCATGACTGAGGGTAAAAGGGAAGCAGGTGAGAATCCTGCACGATCTCGTCACTGTATCAGGGGAGCAGAAGCCACGAAGTTCATCTTCAGCCACTGGGAAACCGGGAAGGCGGTATTCTGCGATGATCCTCAAGCCAGGAAACCTGCCGTCTGAATGTACAGGGATAAGATCCCGGATCACGAGGTATTGGTCGTACGATTTTCCGGCGCCGTTTGATGCGCCTGTTTTGTCGTGCCCTTTTCCTTTGGAAGAGGGCTTTTTTAATGCACCCGTTCCGCGTGTTCCAGAAAGAAAGGAACACAACATGAAATCATCTAAGCTCATTCTTGCGGCAGTTCTCGCTGCTGCTACAGCGCTCACCGGCTGCTCTGCAAACACAACTTCTTCCGAGAGCACCGCTTCCGAGTCCGTTAATTCCTCCGCTGCTTCCACCGCTGAGAGCGCTCCCGCACAGGACGCAAATGACGCTGAGAGCAGCACCGTTTCCACTGCTCAGGCAGCAACCGCTGAATCCGCAGCCACCGCAGAGGCAGAGGACGACGAGGACTACAACACCGGAGACGCTTCCCTCGATAACCCGAGAAATCAGGACGACATCGGCGATAACGAGCTGCTCGTGCTGAGCTTCGGCACCAGCTTCAACGACAGCCGCCGCCTGACCATCGGCGCCATCGAGAACGATCTTGAGACCGCATTCCCGGATTACTCCGTAAGAAGAGGCTTCACCGCCAACATCGTAATCGACCACGTAAACAGACGTGACGGCGAGAAGATCGACGACATCGGCGAATCCCTCGACAGAGCGGTAGCAAACGGCGTAAAGAACCTCGTAGTACAGCCCACTCACCTGATGAACGGCCTTGAGTACGATGAGCTCTGCGGCAAGATCGCGGATTATTCCGACGCATTCGAGAAGGTAGTTATCGGCGACCCGCTGCTCACCTCCGACGAGGATTTCCAGACCGTTGCAGACGCTATCGTTGACTGGACAAAGGACTACGACGACGGCGAGACCGCTATCGTATTCATGGGTCATGGCACCGAGGCTGAGTCCAACGCGGTTTACCAGAAGATGCAGGATCTGCTGACCAGCGGCGGACACACCAACTACTTCGTTGGCACCGTTGAAGCAGCTCCCTCCCTTGACGACGTAATTGCCGCTGTGAAGGCAGGCGAGTATAAGAAGGTAGTTCTTGAGCCGCTGATGGTAGTTGCAGGCGACCACGCAAACAACGACATGGCAGGCGATGAGGACGACAGCTGGAAGTCCGCATTCGAGAAGGAAGGCTACGAAGTTACCTGCCTGCTCCGCGGTCTCGGCGAGAATGAGACCATAAGACAGCTCTACGTTGCACATGCACAGGCTGCCGTAAACGCTATCGCTCAGTAATTTTCTTCATTTCCCCTCAAAATATACTTATAGGGCGGCAGGCTTTACCTGCCGCCTTTCGGAGATTTTAAAGATGAAAAAATACATATCAATTTTAGCCGTAACTGCCGTACTGATGCTATCCGGCTGCACTTCCGGGAATACTTCCGGCTCCGTAGTTCCGGAGGTTTCAAACGTTTCGAACGTTTCGGAGGTCCCGGAGACTTCCGAAGCTTCACAGGACGCGGAGGGCACCGCCGATGGCGCTCCGGAAGCTCCGCAGGGCGAGGGAACTCCGCTGACCGCTGCGGACATCAGGGACGGAAGCTACGAGATAACGGTGGATTCAAGCTCGACGATGTTCAATATCACAAAGTGCACGCTGAACGTCTCCGACGGCAAAATGACCGCAGTTCTGACCATGCACGGCAAGGGGTATCTCTACCTCTACATGGGCAAGGGCGAGGACGCGGTGGAATCCGGCTATATCCCGTTCGTGGAGGACTCCGACGGCGCCCACACGTTCACCGTTCCGGTGGAGGCTCTCGACGTTCCGGCCGACTGCGCCGCGTTCAGCAAGAACCGCGAGAAGTGGTACGACCGCACGCTCGTGTTCCGCTCCGACCTTATCCCGGCGGAGTGCTTCGCGGAGGGCGTGCTGAAAACTCCCGCGTCGCTGGGGCTTTCCGACGGGGAATACACTGCGGACGTAACGCTCTCCGGCGGCTCGGGGAGGGCTTCGGTGCAGTCACCGGCGAAGCTCACGGTTTCCGGCGGCGAGGCGTCCGCCGAGGTTGTCTGGAGCAGCTCGAATTACGACTACATGCGTATCGGCGAGGAAAAATTCCTTCCGGTGAACACCGAGGGGAACTCAGCTTTCGTTATTCCGGTCTCCTGTTTTGACCGTGAGATTACGGTTTACGCCGACACCACCGCAATGAGCGAGCCGCACGAGATAGAGTACAGGCTGACGTTCGATTCAGATTCGGTCAAGTGACGGCGGGGCTGCGTAAGACCGCCGCGCTGCTTGCCCTGGCGGTGATGTTCACAGGGTGTTCCGCACCGGCTGAAAGCGGCTCCGGAGCCGCGCTGCCCGAGGTAGTCGGCAGCATGGATATCCGGTACGCGGAGCAGTTTTCGGTGGATTACCTCGCGGACGGCTCCGCGCTGGCGGAGGTCGCGGACGGGCGGCGGTACCTGATAATCCCCGATGGTGGAGATGTTCCGGAGCAGCTCCCGGAGGACATCACAGTTATATCTCAGCCGGAGAATATCTACCTTGCCTCGTCCTCCTCGATGGACCTTTTCAGCAGCCTTGACTGCCTTGGCGATATCCTTGCAAGCTCCACGCCGGAAAGCGGCTGGAAGCTCCCTGAGATAGCGCAGGCGATGGCGGACGAGGATATCCTCTACGCCGGGAAATACTCCTCCCCGGATATCGAGCTGCTGATGTCCGAGGGCTGCGACCTTGCGATCGAAAACATGATGATCTATCACAGCCCGAAAACCGCCGAGCAGATAGAAGCCTGCGGAATTCCGGTGTTAATCGAGCGCTCAAGCGCCGAATCCCACCCGCTGGGGCGGCTGGAGTGGGTCAGGCTGTACGGGCTGATGCTCGGGAAATCCGACGAGGCGGAGCGGTTCTTCAGCGAGAAATGCAGCCTGCTTGACGAGGTGGCGTCCCGGGAGAGCACCGGCTGCACGGCGGCGTTTTTCTACATTTCGTCGAACGGCAGCGCGGTGGTGCGCAAGCCCGGCGACTACATCTCGAAGATGATAGAGCTTGCGGGGGGAAAATACGTTTTCACCGCCGGAGACCTCAACGTTGACGAAAACGCGCTGTCCTCGGCGAACATACAGTTCGAGGCGTTCTACGCGCTGGCAAAGGACGCGGACTGCCTCATCTACAACGGCACGGTGGACGGCGGCGTTGAAACGCTCGCGCAGCTTACCGCAAAGAATCCGCTGCTGGCGGACTTCCGCGCGGTTCAGACCGGGAATGTCTGGTGCACCAACGCTACGGTATTCCAGCAGACCTCCGCGGCGGCGGAAATGACCGAGGAACTCCACCGGATTTTTGCCGGAGGAGAGAGAGACTACGCGTTTTTTCAAAGGCTGAGCTGACAGAAAGGAGCGCCGAATGGAACAGACAAACCGCGCGGCTAAAATCGACCGCGCAACGCGCTGCGCCGTATGCTATGCGGCGCTCCTGCTGCTGACCCTCGCGCTCGGAGCGGCGGGGCTGCGCTTCGGCAGCGTGAAGATCACCGCGCAGAAGATAATTTCGGCTCTGGGCGGGGAGAAGTCCACGGCGGCGGATATCATCATGATAAGCCGGCTTCCGCGGGTCATTGCGGCGACGGTGCTCGGCGGAGCGCTGGCGGTTTCCGGCTACCTGCTGCAAACCTTCTTCGCGAATCCCATCGCCGGGCCGTTCGTTCTGGGGATATCCTCCGGCGCGAAGCTGACCGTTGCGCTGGCGATGATAGTTTTCCTCGGAAACGGCATGACGCTGGATTCCGCAGGGCTTATCATCGCGGCGTTTGTCGGCTCGCTGCTTTCGCTGGGGCTGATAATCCCGGTATCCGGCAGGGCGCAGAAGAACTACATGCTCATCGTCTGCGGAATAATGATAGGCTACATCTGCTCGGCCGTGACCGAGTTCGTCGTGACCTTCGCGGACGATTCCAACATCGTGAACCTGCACAACTGGTCGATGGGAAGCTTCTCCGGCATAGGCATGGACGAAGCCGGGGTGATGTCCGCAGTGGTGCTGGCGGCGATGGTGCCGACATTCCTGCTGTCGAAGCAGATAGGCGCGTATCAGCTCGGGGAAGCATACGCGCGTAATTCCGGCGTGAATATCCGGTGGTTCAGGCTGGCGGTGATACTGCTGTCGAGCCTGCTCTCCGCCTGCGTTACGGCGTTCGCGGGGCCCGTGTCCTTCGTGGGGATAGCGGTTCCGCATATCGTGAAGCGAATGCTCGGCACCGCAAAGCCACGGGTGATAATTCCGGCGGCGTTCCTCGGCGGAGCCTGCTTCTGCCTGCTGTGCGACCTCATCGCGCGGACGCTCTTCGCGCCGACGGAGCTCAGCATAGGCTCGGTAACGGCGGTTCTGGGCGCGCCGGTGGTCATATTTATAATGATGTCCCGGAAGAAGTGAACGGAGGTGCGGCATGGGCAGTATATTCAGAACCGAGGGACTTTCCGCGGGCTACGGCAGGAAGGTAGTGCTGAGCGGCGCGGAGATAACCGCCGAGCGCGGCAAAATAACCACGCTGATAGGTCCCAACGGCTGCGGGAAATCCACGCTGCTGCGGACCGCCGCGAAACAGCTCGAGCCGCTGGCGGGGACGGTGTTCGTCAGCGGAAAGAGCCTTCGCGAGACCGGCGCGAACGAGCTTGCAAGGAAGCTTTCAATACTGCTGACTGATCGGGTCTCGCCGGAGCTTATGACCTGCCGCGACGTGGTGGAATCCGGGCGGTACCCGTACACCGGGCGGCTCGGGATACTCTCTGAGGCGGACAGGGAAGCGGTGGACGAGGCGATGGCGCTGACCTCCACAACGGAGCTTTCCGGGGTGGATTTCGCGCGGATAAGCGACGGACAGCGGCAGCGGGTAATGCTGGCGCGGGCGATGTCCCAGCAGCCGGAGCTGCTTATCCTGGACGAGCCGACCTCCTACCTGGATATCCGGCACAAGCTGGAGCTGCTGAACACACTGAAAAAGCTGGTGCGCGAGAAGAACACAGCGGTTCTGATGTCGCTGCACGAGCTTGACCTTGCGCTGCGGGTTTCTGACAAAATAGTGTGTATCGACGGCGGGAAGGTCGGGCGCGTTGGGACTCCGGAGGAGATATTCTCCGGCGGGTACATCAGCGCGCTGTACGGTATCAGCGAAGCCTGCTTCTGCGAGAGCAGCGGCTGCGCGGAGCTTGAGAAGCCCGCCGGAGCGCCGGAGGTGTTCGTTATATCCGGCGGCGGGAACAGCGGCGGAGTATTCCGCAGGCTCCAGCGGGAGGGGACTCCGTTTGCGGCGGGGATAATTCCCGCGAACGACATCGACCTTCCGGCGGCTAGGGCGCTGGCGGCGGAGGTCGTCTCGCGCCCGGCGTTCAGCGAGGCTCCGCGGGAGGTGGTGCAGCGCGGATTGCAGCTCATCGGAGAGTGCGGTGGCGTTATCTGCTGCCCCGGGAGCTGCGGCGCGCTGAACCCGGAAAACTCCGAACTGCTGAGCTGCGCACGGCGGCTCGGGAAGCTCATCGGGGACGCGTGAACTCCAAGAGCAAGGTTTTACATATAAAGTAAAGTTGCCCTTGGCTAACAGTTCTATTTTTTCTTGACATTTTACGACAAAAGCGCTATAATATCTTATTTGACAGAGGGCTGTTCAGCTCTGTTAACAAACCACAGGAGGACAACAACTATGAAAAACATCTTTAAAAACGAAAAATTCTGGCTGGTAGCAGCAGGTGCAGCAGGCGTGATCGTAGGCAAGAAGATCATCACCGCAAAGAAGACCAGACAGCTTGCAGTAACCGGTCTTGCAAAGGGAATGAAGCTCACAAGCGACGCTAAGTCCGCGTTCCAGAGCATGAAGGACGAGGCTCAGGATCTCTGCTACGAGGCTAAGGAGCAGGCAGGCCTCAACGCAAACGCAGATAACGCTGAGGGAAGCGAAGACTGATAATGCGCTACAGGATCATATCGGATAATCCCGGGCGCATAAGAGTGCGCTTCGGGACTTATGCATTTGATAAGCCGCTGGAAGGTTCTATCCGGAAGCTGGCGGAGGGAAACGCTTTCGTGCTGTCTGCGGAGGTCCATTCCGCAAACGGAGGCCTGCTCATCTGCTAAAGGAAGGGCAGCAGGCGCGAGGTCATAAGCTTTATCGAGAGCCTCGACTTCCGCACCATAGCACCCATGCCCGAGGACGACGCGACAAAGGAGATCGACAACAATTTCAAGAGCGGTCTCACGAAGCTCGTTGTAACGCACTACGCGAAGAAGTTCCTGCTTCCCGCGCCGCTGCGTGCCGCGCTGACCATCTGGAACGGCGCGAAGTATATCCTCAAGGGACTTTCCACCCTGTCGGAGGGAAAGCTCACCGTCGAGGTGCTGGACGCGGCTTCCATTACGGCGTGCCTTGCACAGCGGAATTTCAAGACCGCTTCCACGATAATGCTCATGCTGTCGGTATCCTCGCTGCTTGAGGACTACACGCATGCGCGTACGAAGGCGGTGCTGACCTCCAGCCTTGCTGTCAAGGCGGACAAGGTATGGCTCGCGAACGGCTCCGAGGACGTATTGATACCGATAGACGACCTGAAGATCGGCGACAGGATACGCGTAAGGACCGGCAGCGTTATCCCGGTAGACGGCGAGATAACCGACGGCGAGGCGTACATCAACGAGGCTTCCATGACCGGAGAGCCGCTTGCCGTGATGAAGTCCAGGGACGACACGGTGTTCGCGGGTACGGTGGTAGAGGAAGGCTCCGTGGTAGTAAGGGTGCGGGCGGTAAGCTCAGACACCAAGATACAGAAGATAATCGAGCTGATCGACAGCTCCGAGAACCTCAAGGCGGGTATCCAGAGCCGCGCGGAGCGCCTTGCGGACAGCATAGTTCCGTTCAGCTTCCTGGGCTTCGGGCTTACGCTGCTGTTCACACGGAATATCACGAGGGCGGTCTCCCTGCTGATGGTGGACTATTCCTGCGCGATAAAGCTTTCCGCGCCGATCGCGGTGATCTCAGCGCTGCGGGAGGCCGCAGACCAGAGCATTACGGTAAAGGGCGGAAAGTACCTCGAGGCGTTCGCCGCTGCGGATACTATCGTGTTCGACAAGACCGGCACGCTCACCAACGCCGAGCCTGTGCTCGACAAGGTGATACCGTTCGGCGGTTACACCGAAGAAGAGGTGCTGCGCACTGCGGCTTGTATCGAGGAGCATTTCCCGCACAGCATGGCGAGGGCGATAGTAAAGGGCGCCGAGAAGCGCGGGGTTGTCCACGCCGAGGAGCACGCGGAGGTCAACTACATAGTTGCCCACGGAATCGCGACGACCCTTCGCGGGGAGCGCGCCGTGATAGGCAGCCGCCATTTCGTCTGCGAGGACGAGGGCGTTACGATAACCAGCGAGCAGCAGGCGAAGATCGACGAGACCGCGGGAGCGTCCTCGGTGATCTACCTTGCGGTAGGCGGAAGCCTGGCGGGGGTTCTGTGCATAATCGACCCGCCGCGTCCTGAAGCGGCAAGGGCGGTGGCGCTGATGAAGAAATGCGGCATTGAAAATGTCGTTATGCTCACCGGCGACAGCAGCTCTGCGGCGGAGAAGATAGCGCAGCAGCTCGGAATCACTGAGGTACACGCGCAAGTTCTTCCGGAGGACAAGCACAGCCACATCGAGGCGCTGAAGAAGCAGGCGCGCTGCGTGATCATGGTCGGCGACGGCATAAATGACGCACCGGCGCTTGCGGCTGCGGACGTGTCGGTTGCAATGAGCGACGCCTCCGACATTGCGAAGGAGACTGCGGATATCACGATCAGGGACGCGGAGCTGACCGAGCTTGCGGTTCTGAGAATGCTCAGCGAGCGGCTGATGGAGAGGATAAATTCGAATTACAGATTTATTCTTACCTTCAATACGGCTCTGCTTGCGCTGGGATTCTTCGGAGTGATAACTCCGTCGATGTCGGCGTTGCTGCATAACGGTTCAACGATCGCAATATGTGTTAAGAGCATGACACCGCTGCTTCGCGGAGACGATAAGGCGATGTGAGTTTAATTCGGAATTCTGAATTAATGAGCCGCTGGGCGGCTGTTTATATTACGGGCAGGCTGAGAGTCTGCCCTTTTTTTTGTGGTAAACTATAATTTAGCGGCGAGTGTTCCATTTACTGCTAAACTATAGTTTAATAAACTGCCGATTCACAGAAACCTACACTAAAAAACAACAATGGGCTGACCTCTAGTCAGCCCATAATTTTCAGCTTATTGCCACTCCACGGAAGAAATTCTTAGTGTAATATCCCGTGGTGATATCTACTTCCTTGACCTTCGTTCCTGGCATAAGGCAAGCGATCATCTTTCCATCGCCTGCGTAAATCCCTCCGAATTCGGCGACTGTGCCGCTCTCAGAGAAGAACACCAGGTCGCCCCTGCGAAGTTCCTCGTAGCTTATTTCCGGTCCCATCTCCGACTGCTTGGATACCCCGCGCGGGCAGGTTATATACCCGTTCTCGCGAAGTACGTAATAGATGAATCCGCTGTTGTCGAATCCCTGCTCCGGAGTTTCTCCGCCGTCAACAAAGTCAGTGCCGATAAGCGATGCCGCACTTGTAACGACCATATCCGCAGTAGGATCGTCCGGGCGCGTTTCCGGTTCCGACGTATCCTCGGATTCCGCCGGCAGCGTCTGAATCGGCTCCGGTTCCGTGATTACCGGTTCTGTCACTGAGGAAGTCGTGCCGCTTGTCATCTCGGAGGTCTGCGAAGCCTCGCCCGTCGACGAGCCGGATTCGCTGGAATGGTTCTTCATGCTTACAGAAATGCATATTGCGATAACAGCGCCGCATATCAGCGCGGCTACGCAGAAAAGAATCACTTCGTTCCTCTTGTTCCTCTTCAAATATGGACACCGCCTTTCACGAAATATGTAAAATATCGTCACTGAATGGTAGCTTTAGTTTGATTTTCGAACAGGTGCGCAGGACATGCAGTACATTTTGATATGTAATAAACGTCCTGAGTTTATTATACAACATCTCACCCGAAAAATGCAATAGCAAAACGGTTACAATATTCTTACAAATTGGTTACAAAATCCGACCAGATCTCACTCGAACCTGAACCAGTCGAAGTCAAACTTTGAACCCGGCATAAACACGAAGCTAACGTCATTCACGCCGCTGAGCTTCGGTATATCGAAACGCTGCTCCCTGCCGCCGTCCTGCTGGAATTCGAGAAGGACGGTTTTCTGCGCGCCGCCCGCAGGAGTGTACCTGAGCTGGATCTGGTTCATCGGATTTCCGGTCTCGCCGCTGATTATCAGCTCCCTGGAGCCGCTCTCGCCGAAGTCCAGCCCCTCGTAATTGATTATTACGTTGTTTCCGATGTCTGCGACGCGTCTGCCGTCTATGCGGTAGTCGTCGCCGTAAACGCTGTCAGCCTCGCCGACCCAGTTGGTGTCGTAGGCTCTCTCGATCGGCACGAACGAGAATCCGCCGAAGATAACGCGGCTGTCGATAACAACGCTTATCGTGCGCACTCCGGTCAGGCGCTCCGCAAGCGCGAAATCCTGCCCCGCGAAACCGCACCAGTGTCCGTTGTTTCCGAAATCCACGCGGCATATCAGCTTTCCGTTGTCCGGGGTCCCTTCCCAGACCTCGACCGGCATGTCGAAGCATGTCCCGACTGACAGCGAGATTATCTGCGATCCGGTCTTGCCGAAGTCGATGTCGCTGTAGGTCATGACCGTCCTGCCGTCAAAATTGGAGAGCGCGCCGTCCTCGATGATGTTGGTCGGCACGTTGGAGCTGTCCAGCGTGCTTGCCGAAATGAAGCTGTAAGCATCCCGGACTGCCGCGCCCAGTCCCTCGGCAGTGAACGGAATATCCGCGATGATCTGCGGGTGCTCCGCGCCGTTGTGAACCATCGCACGCACGAAGAATTCGCCGTCGCCCTTCGCGGTGACTACCGCGCTGCGGCCGCTGCCCTCGACCTGCGCGAGGTTGCTCTCCACGCCGTTCCTGCGGACTACGCTCCAGCTTATGTCGTCGTAGGTGCAGTTTTCCGGCAGGAGCTTCGCGCGTATCTCAGCAGAACGTCGCTCCTGGTCGAAGCGGTTGACATCGACTTCCGGGAGCAGCAGCCTTGCGGGAACCTCCCCGGTGTAAGCCTGGCATACCGCCGGGAATCCGTTTCCGGTTACTACGCTGACTCCACGAACCTCGCCGCAGTCCTCGGAAGCAAGCCGTATCTCAGCGGTCTCAAGCCCCTCGGAGTACGCACGGACGGTTATCTCGCCAGGTTCCAGGGTGCTTTCCACCATCGCGAGGAGCTTTCCGGAAAACAGCCTGCGGTTGTCGCCCTTGTAGCTGTCGTAGTCGGTGGAATCGCCGTTGTCAAGCCCGACAAGCCGACCCGCGCCGGAGACCTCCACGCGGATACGGTTTCTGGCGTTGCCCACGGGAATGCCGTTCACGTCCACGGTGGATATTTCAACGAATGCGATATCCCTGCCGTCTGCAAGCAGCGTTTCCTTATCGGAGGTCAGCGTTACCGCAGCCGGGTCAGCCGGAGTATGCAGCACCTCGGAGCACTCTGAGCCATCGGCAAAGTGTCCTACCGCCCGGATAACTCCCGGCTCGAAGGGAACGACAAAATGCGCCCGCATTTCCTGGCTGGTCTCAAGTTCCATGACGTGTGTGCCGACTGATTTCCCGTTCAGGAAAAGCTCCACGTCGCGGGCGTTGGAGTATACCAGCACGTCTATCTCCTGACCCGGGATAAAGTCCCAGTAAGACGGAACGATGTGCAGCACCTTTTTCTGCTCCGGGCTTACCCACACGCTCTGGTAGAAGTAGTAGATATCCTTGGGGAATCCCGCCGTGTCGACAATGCCGAAGTAGCTGTTCTTGGTGTTGTAGGGCGTAGGCTCGCCGATGTAGTCAAAGCCTGTCCAGATGAACTGTCCGCAGCAGAACGGGCAGTCGCGGTCGAGCCGCCACGATTTCATAGCGGAGCTTCCCCAGCCGACAACGCTGTTATCCAGCGAGGAGCACTGGTAGTCCTCCCCGGTGAGCAGCGGAAGCTCCGCCGGGAATCTGTATATTCCGCGGGAGCGCACCGCCGAAGCGGTCTCGCTGCCGTATATCACCCAGTCGGGGTACTTTTTGTGGTGCTCGTCGTAGAGGTACTCTGAGTAGTTGTAGCCCGCGAGTTTCACCACGTCGGAGCACTTCTGCGCGTTTTCGTCGCCCATGTAGTTGGAGCCTATCGTTGGCGCGGCGTTGCCCTTGGGGTCGTATTTCAGGACGTACTCGTAAAGGCGCTTTGTGATGTCCAGACCGTGAGGGTCGATGGTGTCGTTTATTTCGTTGCCTATGCTCCACATTATAATGCAGGGGTGGTTGCGGTCGCGCTCTATCCAGCTCCTGACGTCACGCTCGGCATGCTCGATGAAAAAGCGGTGGTTGTCGAATTCGGTCTTGGGCTTCTCCCACATGTCGAAGGCTTCGCTGTCCACCAGCAGACCCATCTCGTCGCAGAGCTGCACAAGCTGCCGAGCCGGCATGTTGTGCGAGGTGCGTATGGCGTTCACGCCCATCTCCTTCATAATGCGGAGCTGCCGCGCCAGAGCCGCTTCGTTCAGCGCAGAGCCGAGCGCGCCGAGGTCGTGGTGCATGCACACTCCGTGGAGCTTCATAGGCTCGCCATTGAGCAGGAACCCTCTGTCCGGGTCGAACTCCGCGGTGCGGTAGCCGAAGGTCTCGTTTAAGCAGTCGAGCAGCTCGGAGCCGCTGTAAAGGCTTATTTTCAGCGTGTAGAGCATGGGGTCGTCGACGCTCCATAGCTCCGGGTCGGTGGAGTTGAACGACGCGGTGAACTTTTCATGGCCGCCGTCAAAATGCGCTTCCAGACCGTAGCCGCCCATGCTGGCGCCCGCCGGGTCGAATACCTCCAGCAGCATGCGGATATCCAAAGCCTCGCCGACTACATCGGTCTCGACTTCGGTAGTCCAGCCGCCCTCCGGCTGAGGAGCGGAGTGGATATACACGCCGTTCGTGCCGATATAGGTAGCTGGGCGGAGCTTCAGCATAACGTCGCGGAAAATTCCCGCGCCGGAATACCAGCGGGTATTCGGCGACTGGTGGCAGACCCTGAGCAGCAGCTCGTTTTCTCCCTCGCGGAGGAAATCGGTGATGTCGTGCTCAAACGCGGAGTAGCCGTAGGTCCAGGAGCCTGCTTCCTTTCCGTTGACGAACAGTGTGGAGTTCATATAAACGCCGTCAAAATTGAGCAGCACCCTGCCCGAAAGCTGTTCCGCAGAGCAGGAGAGGGAGCGCCTGTACCAGCCCTCGCCGGTCTCGTAGAGCTTCGAGGTGTCGTTTATCAGCCAGTCGTGCGGTAACTCCACATCGTACCAGCGCCTGCCGGGAAGCGCGGAAAGCTCCGTGCCGATATCGCACAGGCAGAACTGCCAGCCGTCGTTGAACAGGATATTCTGAGCGGTCATTATTTGTCCTCCGTTAATTTATGTAGTATTTCAAGGTAGCTTTTTTCGGTTTCCTCAAATGGTCTGAATCCGAACACCGGCTGAGAGGATATTTCAGGCGCGCTGTCGTACAGCGGATACCCGCTGAGCGCGAGGAACTCGTGATACAGCATTGCGTCGTCTATCGCGGAAACGTTCCGCATGACCTCCGCGTCCTCCGGGTCTATTCCGAACCTTCGGTAAATCGTGTCCTGGAGCCGTTTCTCAATAACGAGGTACTCCGGCAGGTTGTGCTTCACCGGGCGGGTGATGTCCGAAATGAACGCCTCGCTAGCGTCGTGGAGCAGGCAGGCGAGCCTGACCTCCCTGGAAAGCCCCCGGGCGCACGCCTCGTCGTAGCATGCAAGGCAGTGCTGACCCACGGAATAGAAGCAGCGGAAATGTCCGTTGGCGCGGCACAGCAGCGACAGCGCGTGAGCGATGTCCTGCGGGAGGATATTCTCGGGTCTGGGGTCGAGGGGCGAGAAAAAAACGCCGCTCCAGGTGCGTATATTGTTCCTGTCAGTCATGAGAAGTTCTCCGTTAAAACGTTTACACATTCAGTAGGGAAAAACCGCTCCGCATTGCTGCAAAGCGGTCTGGAATTACATCGGGACTACCTGTATCGTGTCGTCGATAACGCACACCTTCGAGCGGTTGTAGACCTCGGTTGCGTCCAGCGTGAGGTAGTTTATGCAGAACTTGCTGCCCGGAAAAATCGTGCCGGTGACTTTCGCGCAGAGGTCGTCGCGGTGCTTGAGGTCGGATTCGAGCTGTGCTATGTACTCCTCCAGCTCCTTGCGCTTGACGGAGTAGAACACCTTGTTCTGCGTTTCGGTTTTCATCTGTTTGGACTGGACGTCGGTCAGCCGCCCGCCCTGGCGTTTCTTGCGCATTTTGAGGAAGTCCACGTTCTTGGAGGCCTGCTCGTAGATGTCCACAACGGTCTTGAGTTCGTCCTCGGCGGCGCGCTTTCTGGCGCATGTGACCGAGCCGTCGCCGATGTTGATTTCGGTGGCGGTGTACTTCTCGGAGCCTATCACGCCTGCGGTGACGTCCTTCATGCAGGTTATCGTGCCGCCTGTGATAACTCCGGTCTTGCCCTTGGCTATTAGCTCGCCGTAGCAGAATACCGAACAGAATGCGAACTGCGCGGATTCCACGCTGCCGTCCGCCTTGATGTCGGTGTTTTCGCAGAATCCTATCTTGACGTTTCCGTCGCTCTTTATGCGGGAGTTGATGGCACCGCCGTTTATCGTGATGTCGCCGCCGGCGGTGAGGTTCGCGCTGAATACGGTGCCCTCAATTTTAAGGGATCTTCCCGCCTTGACCGAGAAGCCCTCCATGACGTTGCCCTTGATGTATATATCTCCGAAAAAGTCGATGTTGCCGATCGAGATATCAAGGTCGGATTTCACCGTAACAGTATCCTCAACGTTGAAGCAGCCCGTGCCGTACATTATATGTCCGTCGCAGGCGGAGACGATGTACTTGCCGTCTGCGGTCATCAGCGTGTTTTTGCCGACTGTGATGTTCGGCATTTTTCCGGCTTCCGGCATGATGGCTCTGCCGAAGATGTTCACGCCTGGCTCGCCGGGAGTCGGCTGCTTTATATCCGCTATAATGTCGCCCTTGTGTATGGGCACGATAAGGTTCAGCTCGCGGAAATCCGCCACGCCGAATTCATCGTGCTGCGGCTTCGGGACGCGCTTTTTCTCGTAGCGGAAGCTTATAGAGCCGTTCTCGCCGCGCTTGGGCGGGATAGCCCGGGCTACGCATATCGGGGTCTCGTACACGCCGCCCTCGACCATATCCTTGATGTCGAGATCGTCGATTCCGGTGTTGATCCCCTTTTTGAGAAGCTCCGCCATGACAATCGCAGCCGTGACCGGTCTGCCGCCGTTGTACGCCTTGTGGAGTATCATGTTTGCGGTCATTCCCTCGGGGTCGAAGGTTATCTCCACCGAGCCGTCCACAGGCTCCTTTTTTATTTCAGGGGACTTTGGCTTCTCTGCCTCTGTATTGAAATTCTCAGCTCCGGGCGCATTCTGGCGCATTTCGCTTTCGTCCTGGCGGTATTCCTCCAGTGCATTGTTGATCTTGTCTGCATATCCGGCATCAAACGCCATTATCTCACCGCCATTCTGAATTATCTCACTGACATAGTTGTGTTCTGTGATAATACCGTGAAAACTATATTACATCTTATTATAACATATTAATCCTTAAACTTCAATACCCGGTGGAAAATTTTTTGTTCAAAGTTCATAAATCACATGGCTCAGGTCATTTTGTTTTCTGCGAAATCAACCACATATTTAAATATATGCATGGCGTTATATTGACGTGCCGGACATCAAAATTCAAAACAAAAAGGCAGACCAAGGAAACCCCGGTCTGCCGCTGTATTAAGAACGAGCCTGAATTCTCAAATTTTCACGCAAAGCACTACTCCCCGCGGTAGAACCCGAACTGGTTCCCGGGAGTGTTCTTGCAGACGTACATCGCGTGATCCGCCATCGGATAGAGCTGGTCGAACTTAACGCCCGTGCCCTGGCAGATGACCGCTCCCATGCTCACGGTGACTTTCCGGTCTCCCATCTCGGGGATGCTGATCATCTCGACATTCGCGATGAACTGCGCGATTTTCTCGGCACCCTGGCGCTCGGTCTCGACGCCCACCGCGTACACCGCGAACTCGTCGCCGCCGAGGCGCATTACCACGTCGCCGCCGGTGAAGCTGCGCCGCAGGCAGTCCGCGATCTCGATGAGCGCCTTGTCACCGACTGTATGCCCGAAGCTGTCGTTGATGGATTTGAACTTGTCCACGTCGAGCAGGCAGAACATTCCCTTTACGCCGCTGTTTATCAGCTTTTCGGCGCGGCGCTCTCCGCTGCCGCGGTTGCTGATGGAGGTCAGCGCGTCTATCTCGGACAGCACTATCAGACGATTTTCGAGCTTCTTCTTGTCCGTGATGTCCATTAGCGTGATTATCATTATGCGGTCGCCGCATGCGAGGGTCACGGTGCGCGCCGTTGCCTTGACGTACACAAGCCCGCCGGACGCGTTTTCCACCGCGAACTCAAAGCTGCATTCGCCCGGAGCCTCGCACAGCTCCTTCAGCTTCGCGAATATCCCCGCGTTGTTGTCGGAAATTATCGGCTTCAGCACGTCGCAGAGCTTTGCGCCCTCGCCGGTGACGCCGAAAAGCTGCTGCGCCGCGTCGTTCATTGTCATTATTCCGCCGTCGTCCGTCCGGGAGGCGATGACTCCGCAGCCCTGCATGTGCAGCATTTCCGCGTAGATCTCGTTCTGGTTTTCAAGGGCGCGTTTCAGCGCGCGGCTGTATTCCAGCTCTTTTTTCTTTTCCTTGTCGATGTGCTGAACTGCAAATATCGCGTCGATAACGTTTCCATCCTCGTCGCGGTTCATGACGTAGAAGCTGCATCGGCACCAGTGGTTCTTTGAGTGGAATTCATGGCTCAGCACGCTGACGTCGCGCAGGCGCTCCGGCGCGGTGGTGAGATCAGTGAATTCCAGTGTGGAGGCACGGGATTCCTCGTCGGTGAGCGCAGTCATGGCGGAGCGCATCATCTCAGCTACGCCGTGGGTGTGGTTGACGTACTTCGCCACAGCGTCGTAGTGCTTTATCTCGGTCTGTGAATCCTCGGGGAAGTTCACCATGTTCATGGAAACGTAGGTGTTTCCTATCGCGCGGAGTATCCGCTGCTCGAAGGTCTCGCGCTTCTGCATGTCGTTCACGACAAAAGCCGACACCAGCCGCATGAGTATCAGCGAATCGGTGTTCTCCTGAGGGTTGTCCACGCCCATGAATCCGACCAGCTTGTTTCCGCTGCGCAGCGGAGCCGCCATAAGGCTTTCGATGCCCTGTATATTGAGTATCTGAAATTCCGGGGAATCCTTCGAAACCTCGCTGCTGAGGGAATTTATGTAGAACTCGCCCTTGGTTTCAAAGAAGTACAGCCAGCGGTCGATTACCGACATCTCCACATTCTGGAGCATCTCCAGCTCGGACTCCACGCCCTGGGCGCACCATTCGTAGGTGTTGTGGGTCATTTTCATGTCGTCGTCGAATTCGAAAATGTAGCTGCGCTCCGCGTTGTAGAATTCGCCGATTATTTCCAGCAGGCGGTTTATCGCTTCGTCCACATTGTCGCTGATGTACAGCGTCTGTACGCACTCCACCAGCTTGGTCTGTATTTTCGACTGCTTTTCAACTGTGTTATCTGTGTTCTCTGTATTCAAAGCGTTCAACAACGATCATCACCTTTTTCCGAATGAATCTTTTCCGAGCTTTCATACTTTAATATATAGCAATTCATTATACCACGTTTTGTGCGGCCTGTCAATTAGAAGCCAGCGGTTTCCGTTAATTTTTATGTATTTTACACAATGAATTCACCGGATTATTATTTCAAATGCGCTCAGGTACTTGACAAAGTCGGTAAAGTATGGTATAATCATAAGGTACTTGATGTAATTTTAAGGGAATTAAAACGAACCGGAAGGGGTGAACTGATGGCGGACATAGACGAGCAGCTCACAGGGCTGATACACGACTGGTTCGCGAGGCTGCGCGGGCAGATATCGGCGGGGAACAGCGAGTTCCTCGGCGGGGAGCACACGCTGCTGGAGCGCGAGCGGATACTGCTGACGATAGGAAGATACGGCGAAGTGGTGCAGAAGCGGCTGTCAGAGGTGCTCCAGGTAAGCCCGCAGAGCATGTCCGAATCCCTGGCGAAGCTGGAGCACGACGGGTACATAATCCGCAGCAAGAACCAGCTCGACAAGCGGGAGACGATAGTGGCGCTGACCGCCTCGGGGCAGGAACGCTCCGACTGGCTGAAGGGGAAGGCGCGGGAGCAGGCGCACAGGTTCCTTGAACCGCTCAAAAACGAAGAAAAGCAGACACTCTACACCCTGCTGAGGAAGCTCACCACAAGGGGCGCGGAGAACTGATACGACCGACCACACAATGAAGGAGGACGCAACATGGCATTTGAAAAGATAAACAAATTTGCAGCGGACAAGCAGAAGCTCTGCGTTGAGCACGACACGATATCCGACGAGCTTTTCAGGGAATACGGCGTTAACCGCGGACTGCGCGACATCAACGGAAAGGGCGTGCTGACCGGACTTACCCGCATTTCGAAGGTAGTTTCGTTCAAGGACGAAAACGGCGAGCATATTCCCTGCGACGGCGAGCTGTGGTACCGAGGGTACAACATCAATACGCTTATAAAGAACCTCGACGGATTCGGCTTTGAAAAGACGGCGTATCTCCTGATATTCGGCGAAATGCCGACGGCTCAGCAGCTCGAGGAGTTCAACGACGTGCTGACCGAGTGCCGCACACTTCCGTCGAACTTCACCCGGGACGTTATCATGAAGGCTCCGTCGAAGGACATCATGAATTCCATGACCAAGAGCATTCTCACGCTGTCCTCCTATGACGACGACATCGCGTCGAATTCCATCGACAATTGTATCAGGCAGTGCCTCCAGCTCACGGCGGTGTTCCCGATGCTGGCGGTGTACGGCTACCATGCGTACAACCACTACGAGAACGATGACAGCATGTATATCCACCGCCCGAAGCCGGGGCTTTCCACCGCGGAGAACTTCCTGCGGCTGCTCCGTCCGGATATGCAGTACACCGAGCTTGAGGCGCGTGTGCTGGACATCGTGCTCATGCTCCACATGGAGCACGGCGGCGGAAACAACTCCACGTTCACGACCCGCGTCGTTACCTCATCCGGCTCGGATACATATTCCGCGATAGCTGCGGCGATGTCCTCGCTGAAGGGTCCGCGCCACGGCGGTGCGAACCTCAAGGTGATGCAGATGATGCAGGATATCCGCACCCACGTCACCGACCCTCAGGACAAGGACGCTGTGCGCGCGTACCTTTCAAAGCTGCTGGCGGGCGAGGCGTTCGACGGAAAGGGTCTAATATACGGAATGGGACACGCGGTGTACTCCATCTCCGACCCGCGCGAGCGCGTGCTGAAATCCTACGTGCAGAAGCTGGCCGAGGCGAAGGGCAAGACCTCCGATATGGCGCTGTACTCCGCGATCGAGGAGATAGCTCCGCAGCTTATTGCGGAGAAGCGCCGCATTTACAAGGGCGTAAGCCCCAACGTGGATTTCTACAGCGGCTTTGTTTACGACATGCTGGGAATTCCGCTGGAGCTGTACACTCCGCTGTTCGCCATCGCCAGGGTAGTAGGCTGGTCGGCGCACAGGATCGAGGAGCTGGTAGGAATGAGCAAGATCATTCGCCCAGCCTACAAGAGCGTAATGGAGGAGATCGAATAATTTCAAGGGGGCGGAATGCCCCCTTTTTTCACTCCGCTGATCTGACGCTCGCTTCCAAAAGACGATCAATTTAAACGCACGCTCACGAATTAATGATTTCTGCATTTTTTGCGTACATTACGAATCGTTGTCTGTAAATTAAGTGGAAAGGGAAAATAAAAGGGCAAAACCAACGGTTATAAGCCTTCAAACCGCAAAACAACTCCCGACGGGTGTCTATTAAATGGGCTTCAGCCAAATAAAACCTTCTTTAGATGTAGAATTTGCACAAAAAAATACCAAATTTCTGTTGACAGTATGGATAAAAGGTGATAAAATATTAATAAGTACTGGGCGGTCATCGGCTGCTCAATAAAGTGAGGTCAAATTATGAAAAAGAAGAAAAAACTTGGAACGCGGATAATCATTGCCGTAATGGCAGTGCTGGCATACGGAATCCTTTCCGCGGGGATAACCGGAACCGTCTGCCTCGTTCAGCAGAGCAACAGCGACATGAAGAATTCGATGTCCGAGCGCGTGTCGTCGGCTTCTAACCTGCTCAGCTCCACGATACAGCACTACGTCAGCATGATCGCTACCCTCGACGGCACCACCGCGCAGGCAAACGACATCATCGCCAGCGATTCCAACATTGTTGAGATCAACACCCATGCGGAAGGCTCCACCGGAGTTACCACAAACTCCGACGGCTACATCGTAGTCACCGGAACCTACCCGAAGGGCACCGCTTCCATCACCACAAGCACGGCATGGCTCGGAAACATCGTGAACACCATGCACACCTCCGACGCCACTGAGTTTTATCTCCTGACCAACGACGGACGTCTCCTTGCCTCCATGAACGGTTCGCTTTCAGCGGAGCAGGTCGCAAAATATATGAACGTCACCGACGTTAAAACCATCTCTGAGAACGGCAGCAACCATATCGTTACGGCTTCTCAGATCCTCGGGACAGACTGGACTGCGGTAGTCACCTGCGACGCTAAGGAGTTCCTCGGAAACGCTTCCATTGCGGTGCTTATCATGCTGATCACCACCGCGATCAGCTTTGTGGTCGGCGCGCTGGTTATTTCCAAGTTTGTAAAGCGCATTATCGTTCCGCTGAACGCCATCAACGGAAAGATCCTCGATATGGAACAGGGCAAGCTTTCCGGCGACAATATCGAGGTACATACCGGCGACGAGCTTGAGACCCTCGCAGACGCCGTAAACAGCATGGCTGCGTACACCAACACCATCATCAAGGATATCGAGGCGGTCTCCGCGAAGCTCGCGGCAGAGGATCTCACCGCGGAGCCTGCGGCTGACTACATCGGCGATTACGCTCCTATCAAGTCGGCTCTGTACGGCATCATCGACAGCACCAGCGACGTTATCCGCCAGATCGAGGCTTCCAGCAAGCTGGTATCCGACGGCTCCAACAAGATGAGCGACAATTCCACCACGCTTTCACAGGCGGCTACCGAGCAGGCTGCCACCGTTGAGGAGCTCAACGCCTCCATCGTTGAGATATCCTCCAATATTTCCGCAAATGCGGACAGCGCCGGAAAGGCTAAGGTTCTCGCCGACGACTGCATGAAGATAGTCGACGAGGGCAACGTCAAGATGACCGACATGCTCCACGCTATGGAGGAGATCAACGAGACTTCTTCTCAGATTGCAAACATCATCAAGACCATCGAGGATATTTCGTTCCAGACCAACATTCTTTCTCTTAACGCTTCCATCGAGGCTGCAAGAGCCGGCGAAGCCGGTAAGGGCTTTGCAGTGGTTGCCGGCGAGGTAGGCCAGCTCGCAGGAAAGACCGCCGAGGCGGCAAAGAACACCACCGCGCTCATCAAGACCTCGCTTGCTGCTGTTGAAAACGGCACAGTCATGGCAAACGAGACCGCAAAGATGCTTTCAAAGATCGTCAGCGAGACCGACGACACCGCGAAGGTCATCGACAAGATCGCCGCTGCTTCTCAGGAACAGGCGGACAGCGTAAAGCAGATACTTGTCGGCATGGATCAGATTTCCACCTCCGTGCAGATGACCAGCGGATCCTCCGCAGAGTGCGCAGCTTCCGCCGAGGAGCTTTCCGGTCAGGCGAAGGTGCTGCTTGACCTGGTTCAGCGCTTCAAGATTGCTGACGCCGCTTCCGAGAAGAAGAGAAAGAAGGCGGCAAGAGCTGCTGCAAACGCGCTGAAGACCGACGCTCCTGCTGCGCCCATCACCCCCGCTGCTCTCTCCGCATCCGCTGCTCCCGCGGCTGAGAAGAAGGAGGCTCCGGAAGCACCTAAATCCACAGAAACTGCTAAGCCTGTAAGCGAGAACACCGCAAAGCCCGCTGAGAAGCCGAAGGCGGCCGCTCCCGCTGCGAAGGCTCCTGCAAAGCCGGAGGCACCGAAGGCGTCTCCGAAGCCCGCCGCTCCTGCGCCTGCTGTGAGCCATGCTCCGGTAACGTCTGCGGCTCCCAAGCCTGCGGCAGCTCCCAAGAGAACTATCGTCCTTGACGACGACAAATATTGATGGAGGAATCTGACATGAGCATTTCCAAGGCAGAGTTCGGTTTTTTCAGAGGTTACAAGTGCTGGCTGGTTACTCTTACCAACAGCAGGGGCGCAGTCGCAAGGCTGACTAACTTCGGCGGCGCTGTGGTAGGCCTGGAGGTTCCGGACAGGAACGGCGTGAACGCCGACGTTGTTCTCGGCTACGACACGCTTCAGGAGTACGTCGACGGAAATTCTAGCCACGGCGCGCTGGTCGGCAGATATGCGAACCGTATCGGCGGCGCGAAAATTAACGTTTCTGGCAGGGAATACAGGCTCTCAGCGAACGACAACAAGGTGAACCACCTGCACGGCGGCTTCTTCGGCTACAACAAGCGCGTGTGGACGGTGGACGCTATGGACGGCGGCGACGAGCCTTCCGTTACGTTCGGCTACATCAGCCCGGATGGCGAGGAGAATTACCCTGGAACACTGAAAATCAGCGTGAAGTACACCCTGACCAACAGCAACGCCCTGGTTATCGACTACACGGCGGTTTCTGACGCTGACACAGTCATAAATCTCACCAATCACAGCTATTTCAACCTCAAGGGCGCTGGAAACGGCGATATCAAGGACCACGTTGTGCAGATCAACGCGAGCCAGTACACACCTGTTGATGAGCTGCTGATCCCCACTGGCAAGCTGGCGTTCGTGACCGGCACCGCGTTTGACTTCAAGACCCCCAAGCCCGTTCGCCAGGACATGGATAACGGAAAGCTCCCGAACGGCTACGACCACAATTTTATACTGGGCGATCCGGGCGTAATGCGCACCGCCGCTGAGGTCTATGAGCCGGAGACTGGCAGAGTGATGACCGTCAAGACTGACAAGCCAGCTATCCAGTTCTATATAGGTATAGGCCTGGACGGCGAGAACGGAAAGAACGGCAAGACGTACAACAAGTACGCCGGTCTGTGCCTTGAGAGCCAGTTCTCTCCGGACACGCCGAACAAGCCGCAGTTCCCGAGCTGTGTTTACAAGGCAGGGCAGACTTACAGATTTACTACGGTTTACGAGTTTTCAGTAAGATAAGAATATAGGATCCGGAATTCTCAGTTCGGAACCCAGGGCTGCGGCGTCTGCTCAGGCGGGCGCGTCAATCCTGGGTTCCGGATTCTGAATTCCGGATTTATATTTTCCCGCTGTTTTTCTGAACCGCGGTATAATGCGGGTTCATGGCGCATAAAATATTTTTTAAGAATTTTTTAAATTTTTTTCAAAAAGCTATTGACAAATTCGGAGAAATAGTGTATAATACAATAGTCGTCAGGGAGAAACGAAAGAAACAAATCCGAAACGATTAAAATGGAAGTTTAGCTCAGCTGGGAGAGCATCTGCCTTACAAGCAGAGGGTCATAGGTTCGAGCCCTATAACTTCCACCATCACCTACTTTGGTAAGCGCCGAAAGGCGGGGAGTTCGATTCTTCCGGAGGTGTCCAATGGTACAGCCCTGAGGGAAGCACCAAAACCCAATGGCCTGGTAGTTCAGTTGGTTAGAACGCCGCCCTGTCACGGCGGAGGTCGTGG
>CAMELR010000023.1 GCA_945923775.1 uncultured Clostridia bacterium
TCACTCTTTTTTTGATGTGTTGCACTTATATTGTACATCCATCATTCCGAATTAACACATTACTCTCCGAATCCGCTCTCGAAAAGCTCTACTGCCTTGTCGAGCGCTGCCTGCTCGTTTTCGCCGTCTGCAATGATCTCTACCTGGGTTCCGCACTTGATGCCTGCCGCCATTATCTGCATTACTGCGGAAGCCTTTGCAGTCTTGTCAGCGGTCTTGAGGGTCACGGTGCAGCCCGCGAACTTCTTCATTTCTGCCGCGAGGATTCCAGCCGGGCGCATGTGCAGACCCTGTGCGTTCTTTACTTCTACTGTCTTTGTTACCATGATGATTTCTCCTTTGTCGTGTTGATGTACGGGGGCTGAACGCCCCCTCCGGGTGAATTTCTCTTTCCTTTGTTCTGTATAATTATATTTCCTTCGCAGATACCTTTTTCTTTTTGAGCAGAGCCAGCAGGAGCATTCCCACGATGGAACCCGCAGCGAGCGCTACCAGGTACATTGCCCAGTTGCCGACTACCGCGAACACGAAGATACCTCCGTGCGGAGCCATCAGCGTGCAGTTGAACGCCATTGAAAGTCCGCCTGCAAGTCCTGCGCCGACCATGCACGCCGGGATAACTCTCAGCGGGTCAGCCGCAGCGTAAGGGATCGCGCCTTCAGTGATGAAGCTCAGACCCATGATGTAGTTTACGGGGCCGCTCTTGCGCTCCTCCTCAGTCCATCTGTTCTTGAAGAACGTGGTAGAGAGCGCTATTGCGATGGGAGGAACCATACCGCCGACCATTACCGCCGCCATGATGTCGTAGCTTCCCGCCGCGATCGCTGCGGTTCCGAATACGTAAGCCGCCTTGTTGAACGGGCCGCCCATATCAATGGACATCATCGCTCCGAGGACTACGCCGAGGAGTATCTTACTGCTGCTTCCCATATTGTGCAGAAAATCCGAGATACCGGTGTTTATCATGCCCATAAACGGATTTATCGCGCACATTACCACTGCGATTATTCCAAGTCCGGCAAGCGGGTAGATGAGTACCGGCTTGATACCGTTGAGCGCCTTCGGCATTTTGTCGCAGAGCTTCTCAAGACCCAGCATGATGAAGCCGCCTGCAAAGCCCGCCAGCAGAGCGCCGAGGAATCCGGACGGCATTGCGCCGCCGACACTTGCAAATGTGGAACCAGTGGTTGCGAGATAACCTCCGACCAGACCTACAAGGAAGCCGGGGCGGTCTGCGATACTCTTTCCGATGTAGCCCGCCAACACAGGAACCATGAAGTTGAACGCGAATCCGCCGATGGTCTTGAACCATGCCGCCACAGGAGTAACCGTGCCGAAATTGTCGCCGGGCTGTACGCCTGCGATGGTGTCTATCAGGAACGCCAGCGCTATAAATATACCGCCTGCGACCGTGAACGGAAGCATGTTGGAAACGCCGTTCATCAGGTGCTTGTAAAGCTTTCTGCCGAAGCTCTCGTTACCCGCCGAGGAAGCTGCGGAAGCGCCGCCGCCTTCATGATGGTAGACCGGAGCGTCGCCGTTCACAATGCGGTTTATCAGCTCGTCAGGTATCTTGATACCGTCGGATACCTTTGTCGCGATGACCTTCTTGCCGCTGAACCTTGCCATTTCAACGGTCTTGTCGGCGGCTACGATGATACCGTCGCACTTCTCGATCTCCTCGGGGGTGAGGATATTCTTTGCGCCGCCGGAGCCGTTCGTCTCCACCTTGATGGAGATACCGAGCCGCTTGCCAGCCTTTTCGAGCGCCTCCGCCGCCATGTAGGTATGCGCGATCCCGGTGGGGCAGGCGGTAACTGCGAGTACTCTGTAGCTGCTCTCCGCGGGAGCCGCAGGGGCTGCCGCCGGCTCGTCAGGGTACTTCTCCCTTTCAGCCGCGTCAATAGCCGCCAGGAAGCTATCCTTGCTGTCAGCCGCCAGGAGCTTTGCACGGAAATCCTCGTCCATCAGAAGGGTCATCAGCCTTGAAAGCACCTCGAGGTGAACGTCGCCGTTGTTCGGAGCTGCGATCATAAACAGCAGGTTGGACGGCTCGTCGTCCATCGCTTCGTAGTCAACCCCGCCGGGCACCGTCATTGCCGCAAGCGACGGAGCCTTTACCGCTTCGCTCTTTGCGTGGGGTATCGCGATCCCCTCGCCTACTGCGGTGGAGCTCATAGCCTCACGCGCCAGAATGCCCTTTTTGTAGGCTTCCCTGTCCGCGATATTCCCGCCTTTTACCTGTAGGTCGATCAGCATGTCTATAGCTTCGGATTTGCTGGTTGGTGCGCCGCCAAGAAGAATGCTGTCTTTATTAAGAAGATCAACTATTCTCATGTCATTTCCTCCTGTTATTGTTATCCGTAACCTGTCCGTTTATCCAAATCAGCCTGTTGTGTATTTAGCCTAACTGCCCGAGCAGTTCGTATATCCTGTTCTTTTCAGCGAGACCCTCGGAGAACGCCGTTGCGCCTCCCGAAGCTGTTCCGAGCTTCAGTGCGTATTCGTAATCGCCCTTTTCGCAGCCCGCAACGAATCCCGCGACCATCGAATCCCCCGCGCCTACGGAGTTCTTGACCTTGCCTCTGCACACGCCGCAGACGTGGGTCTTTCCGTTCTCGTCGAGGAGCACTGCGCCGTCGCCAGCCATTGAAATGAGGACGTTCTGCGCGCCCATCTCCTTGAGCTTTCCGGCGTACTTCACGATATCCTCCGTAGACTTCATCTCAACGCCGAATATCTCGCCAAGCTCGAAGTTGTTGGGCTTTATCAGGAACGGTCTGTACTTCAGCACGTTCAGCAGAAGGTCCTTTGTGGCATCGACAACCGCGCGTATTTTCTTTCCGCTCAGCCGTTCGAGTATCCTCTCGTAGATATCGGCCGGCAGCGATGAAGGTATCGACCCTGCAAGCACCAGCGTGTCGCCGTCCTGTATCTCGTCAAGCTTTGCGTAAAGCTCCTGTATAGCCTCGTCGGTTATCTTCGGACCCTGGCCGTTAAGCTCGGTCTCCTCGCCGGACTTTATCTTGATGTTGATCCTTGAGAATCCCTCGTTCAGGTGAACGAAATCAGCGTCGATTCCCTTCTCGGCAACGCCCTTTTCTATAGCCTCGCCGGTGAATCCCGCCACGAATCCCAGCGCCTTTGACTTAACTCCAAGCTCGCTGAGGACTATCGAAACGTTGATGCCCTTTCCTCCGAAGTAGATCTCCTCGCTGTCGGAACGGTTCGTAGCGCCCGCTATGAGCTGCTTTGTATGCACGATATAGTCGACAGCCGGGTTGAATGTGACTGTGTAAACCATTTTACATGACCTCCTTGATAGATGTGTATTCTGCGTATTTTCTGTTCGAAAGCCTGTCCGTTATAACGCTCGCCTTTCCAAGCTGCGCGAATGTCGCGGAGCTTATCTCGTCGAACTTCGAGTGATCAGCCAGTATGTAGGATCTCCGGCTGCTCTCCATCGCGGCGGATTTCACGCGGGCTTCATTGACGTCCGGCGTGGTGAATCCTGCGGTAAGGGAAATGCCGTTGGTTCCCATGAAGCACTTCGTGAAGTTGTAGTTCTTGAGCGTCAGAACGCACTCAGCGCCGATTATCGCTTCCGTTGCCGCCTTGATCTCGCCGCCGGTGATGAACACCCGGAATCCTCTCTGCGCGAGCTTCTTCGCGTGGATAAATCCGTTGGTGACGAAGGTGACGTCCTTCTGCGGCAGGAACTCGATCATTTTTTCAGTGGTGGTTCCTGCGTCGAGGAAGATGAAGTCGCCGTTTTCCACAAGGGACGCCGCGTATGCTGCTATGGCGGTCTTTTCCTCGGTGCATATCGCGGATTTCTCCTCGACGTTCTTTTCTACTGCGGAAAAGCTCTCGTCAAGGGAGATCGCACCGCCGCGCACCTTAGTAATCTTTCCTGCCTCCGCAAGAATATTCAGATCTCTTTTGACCGTCGACGCGGATACGTCAAGTATCCTGCAAAGCTCTGCTATCGTCACGCTCTTGCGCGTGTTCACGGTGTCGGTGATTATGGAGTGACGTTCTTCTGTTAACATTTTCTGATCCTCTTGTTTTCTGTTCGCTGGTTGCTTTTGAACTGTTCTGAACTCGTTTGATTCGTTCTGACTATATATTATCACACTCGAAATCAAAAATCAAGTAGTTTAGACCAAAAATATTCACTTTCGCCCCAACTTCGTATATTTTGACAGCAAATGTTGATTTCAATTGTGCACTCTGAACAAAACAGATTCATTACGAGCCGAATCCAGCAATATTTTGGCTCTTAAAAGTTCATATCAGGTCACAGGAGAATAAAAAAACCGGACAGGCAGCCGCCCGTCCGGTTCAGAAGTTTTCAGATTCAGTTTATTATGTTGTCACGTTGACATGTGTTTTTTCGACCTTGACTTTTCAAATCCCGCGATATATTCCTCCACGATCTTCGCGGAAGCCTCCGCGCCTATCGACGAATCAACCATCAGGTCATAGTGGCGGCGGTCGCCCCAGTCGCTGCCGGAAATGCTCTTGTAGTATGCGGCGCGGGCGTCGTCGGAGCGGCGGATATTTTTCTCCGCCTCGGCGCGGGTGTCGCCGTAGACCTCCATCACCTTTGCTATGCGGTATTCCTCCGGAGCGTAGATGAACACGCGCACAACGTCCGGGTGGCCGCGCAGGATATAATCAGCCGCTCTCCCGACTATAACGCAGCTTCCGTTTTCCGCGATTCTGCGTATCATGCTGTTCTGAGCAGTCACGGCGTGCTGAACCGCTTTCGTGCTCAGGTACATATCGTGCAGCATATCCGGGGAATTCTTGTTGATATCCGAAATGAACTCCTTGTCAAGTCCGCTCTCCTGCGCGGCAAGGGCGGTCATCTCCTTATAATAGAAGGGTATGCCGAGCTTTTCAGCGACCAGCTTTCCGACCTGCTTTCCAGACGAACCGTGCTCTCTGGCGATCGTGACGATAACTCCCGGCTTTGAGGGCTTTATTATCTCTCCCGGCTTCTGAGTGTCGTCCGGCTTCTTTCCGGAAGCGTACGGTCTGCGCATGAATTTTTTGTACCATATGAATCCAAGCAGCGTGGACAGCGAGTCAGTGACCGGAAAGGTCAACCAGAACCAGTCCAGACCGCCTATTCTGGAGAAAATGAACGCCAGCGGAACAAACAGTACCACCGTCCGGAAAACCGTCAGCAGCGAGCTTTTAAGGCTCCAGCCAACCGCCTGGAAGAACACCGGGAACGTCAGCGACGAAACAAGCGGGATAAAGCTGATACCGATTATCCGGAATGCGGTCACGCCTATCTCAATGACCTTTTCGTCAGACGAGAACACCCGCAGCATGGGGCCTGGGATTATCTCAAAGCACAGCGTGCCGAGGAACATAAGCGCCATTCCGAAAACTATCGCGGTCACGAGGGTTTTCTTGCAGCGGTCGATGTTACGGGCGGCGTAGTTGTAGCTCACCACAGGGACTATGCAGGTCTGCATTGAGCCGAGCGGAATAAAGAAGAACGACTGCCACTTGTAATACAGACCAAGAACGGTCACTGCCTGGTCGGAGAATGTCGCAAGTATCAGGTTAAGCCCGAATATGTAAACGGTGTACGCCGCCTGCATTAGGATATTCGGGGTTCCCAGGCGGTAAATCGTGGCTATGCAGCGCGGGAACTTCCGAAGCTCCGGCGGTTTGCGGAAGCCCTTTTTCATCACGACAAGCGCCGCGACTATCTGACCTGCGACAGTCGCGCAGGCGGCTCCGGCGATACCCATTTCCGGCAGCCCGAACATTCCGAATATGAGAAGCGGATCAAGAATTATATTAGTAACTGCTCCGGCTATCTGAGCCGCCATCGGGCGCCGCATGTTCCCCTCCGCCTGGTGGACTTTAGTCCAGATACTCTCAAGGAACAGCCCGAAGCTGAACACGCAGACTATCCTGCCGTAGGTCACGACGTCTGCGATGACCTCCGGGGTGTCGGTCTGAAGCCGCGCGTACGACGGCATTATCGCCCAGCAGACCGCCGCAAATATCACCCACGTGGCGACCGCAAGCGGAGTTCCGACTCCGGCGTGTTCCTCAGCCTCCCCGCGGTTCCCCGCGCCGAGCTTCGCCGCCATCACTGTGTTAATCCCGACCCCTGTGCCGACCGCCAGCGCGATCATCAGGAGCTGTATCGGGTAGATTATCGACAGCGCCGTAAGTCCCGAATCCGAATAGTTCCCCACGAACAGGCTGTCAACGATGTTGTACAGAGCCTGGATAAGCTGAGCCAGCATTACTGGCGGAGCTATCTTTAAAAGCACCTTGCTTATTTTCTCTTTTCCGAAAAGTTCATTTGTATCCATATCGTCTCCTGCGGCGCTGTGTATATCTTCTGCGCCGTTACAGAGTAATTATATACCCCGCACCGGGATTTGTCAATACAATGCCGCCCTCCTGCGGGTGCAGAAGGGCGGTATTGTGTATAGGAAAATTGGTGGTGTGTGTATTTATTCCTTAACCGAACCAGTAACAAGATTGCTGTATATTGATTTCTGGAGGCACAGGAAAATTACCAGAGACGGTATGATACAGATGATGATACCGGCAAAGATGATCTCCCACTTTGCTCCGTACGGACCAATGAAGCGGTACAGCGCCGTCGATACTACCGCGAGATCCTGGCTGGGCATGTAGAGGTTCGCGGTGTAGAAGTCGTTGTAGATAGATACGAACTTGATTACCAGCACGGTAGCTATCGCGGGTCTCAGCATAGGAAGGATAATGCTGAAGTATACCCGCGGATAGCTTGCGCCGTCGAGTATCGCGCTTTCATCAAGCGACTTCGAGATGTTGTTCAGGAACTGGATAAAGATGTAAATGGAGATGATATCCGTTCCTATATAAAGTACGCAGGGGGCTGCAAGCGTGTTATAAAGGCCAAGCTTGCTGACGATCTGAAAGACCGTTACCTGCATGGAGATATTCGGGAGAAGCGCCGCGATCAGGAACACCGTCTTGACCGCCCTGGTAAACAGCATATTGAACCTCTGAAGCACGAACGCCGTCATTGTTCCGGTGAAGATCGTACCGAAACAGGAAACCGCGAGGATTATCAGAGTATTTAAAAGTCCCTGCATTACCTTGCCGTTCACAAAGGCTATCTTGAAGTTCTCAAACTGCGGCACCTCCGGGAGAGTGAAAACTCCGGTGGAGATATATTCATCATGCGTCTTGAACGCGCCGATGAGTACGACAATAAGAGGAATGATGACCATGAGACAGCACATGGTAAGGAAAACGTACTTCAGTATCTGGTAAAATATCCGCGACTGACGGTACATCTTGTCCTCAATGCTGTTCTTGCCTGTTTTCTTTGCAACGCTGCTCATGTGCTATTTCTCCTCCTTGAAGAATGCCTTCTGTATCGCCGTGACTATCAGGATTATAGCCAGAAGCACCACAGCCATCGCCGAAGCCAGTCCGACTTTCTGATACTTGAACGCCGTTTCTATCGTCTTGATAACGAACGTACTGGTTCCATTCTTGCCCTCGGTGATGATGTACGGTATCTCGAAAACGGATACAGCGCCCTTTATCGCGAGTATAAGCTGGAGTCCTACGATAGGACGAATGCTCGGGAACACGATGTACCAGAAACGCTGCCATGCGTTGGCACCGTCGAGGTCAGCAGCCTCATAGATATCCGGGGATATAGACTGTATCGCGCTTATATACATAATTATGTCAAAGCCGATGTAGCGCCAGATAGACGCGAACACCAGGCATATATTGACAAGATTCGGGTCGCTGAGCCACCTTACCGGCTCGCCTCCGAGCAGCATGAGAATGCTGTTGAGCGTACCCTCGGTGTTGGTGATGCCGTCGCCCTTCTGGAAAAAGCGGCGGAATATCAGGGAAACTGCAACGCCGTTCATCATGTAGGGGAAGAAAAGTATTCCCTTGAACGCATTGCCGAACTTGATCTTGGAGCAGAGCACCGAAGCGATGAGCAGAGCGAATGCCTGCTGAACAAACGAACCTATCAGATAGTAGATGGAGTTCGCGAAAGTCTGAAGATACGCACCGTCGGTGAATATCCTGACGTAATTGTCGAAGCCTACCCATTCCCAGCTAACGCCGAGCTGGTCGCGCTTCTGGAAGCTGTAAATACCCATGTTGATCGCCGGGATAACCGTGAACAGTATCAGCAGAACAACGGGGATCAGCAGAAACAGCAGTGTTGTAGTATATTTCTGCCCGGTGTAGCCTTTCAGCCACTGCATAAGGCTGCGCTTCTTTGCGGGCGCAGCAGAATTTGCCGTCATAGAAGTTCCTTTCACCGTTCCGCGGTGCGGAGCCGGGTAATCACAAAGGTTTCAGCCGTCCGTAAGGGACGCTTTGAAGCGTCCCGTTCGGAAAGCCGAGGAGAAATCTATTTAAATCAGAGGGGTTATCTTGTTTGAAGATCAGCCGTTAGCCTCAAGGTAAGCTGCCAGATCTGCGTTAGCGTCGCGGGTAGCGTTCCACTTAGCGTTGGTGTCAGCAACGATCTGCTTGAATGCGTCCTCGCCCTGGCCTGCGAATGCAGCCTCAGCCATCTTGATCTTGAAGTTGTCAGCGTCGCCCTGCCATGTGCCGACCTCAGAGTCGTTGTTGATAGCGTCCCAAACGCCGGTCAGGCCATCGGGAGCAGCAGCGGTGATGAACAGCTCGCAGTTAGCGAAGTCGGTGAGGTAGTCAGGCATCTCAGAGCCCTTCAGTGCGCAGATGGAGCCTTCCTTCTTAGCGAAGCCGCTGTCCTCAACGAACCATGTGATGTACTTCTTGCCGAGTTCCTTGATCTCATCGGAGCGGTTCTTGTTAACGCCCATGCAGTAGTCAGGAGCTGACTCAGCGTACTGCTTGCCATTGGTGCTGAACGGAGCGGGCATGTAGCCGATATCCTCAGCATTGTCGCCTGCTTCCTGGAACTGAGATACTGCCCAGCTTCCCATTACCATTGTAGCGATCTTGCCGTTGTTGATAGCGGGCTTGCAGCCTTCCCAGTCGGTGGTCATCGGATCTTCCTCGTGGAGGGTGGGATCAGAGAAGATGTCGAACATCATCTTGTAAACTTCGTAGTAAGCGTCGCCCTCGACAAACAGGTCGCGCTTGGAGGTGAGAATGTCGTTCTCATATGTGCTGCTGCCGGAAGCGGAGTTTACAAGGGAAGCCCACTGTACGAGAGTCCAGCTTGCGTCAGCGTAGTTGGTGTAGTAGGGGATAGCGTCGGTGTTATCGCGAATGAGCTTCAGATCCTCAATGAACTCCTCGGGAGTGGTGGGGAGCTTGGTAACGCCGGCCTCTGCCCATACCTTCTTGTTGTAGCAGATACCGCCTGCAACAGTACCCAGGTGAGCGATACCGTAAACATTGCCGTCATAAGCCTTCTTGTCAGCCCAGTAGTACTTCTGATCGAGTTCCTCGAGGGTTCCGAGCGGTTCGAAGAAGTTGCCGAGGTCCATAACCTTAACTGTATCCGGGATCATGAGAACATCGCCGTAATCAGTGGTGTTCATCATTGTGGAAACATCGGAAGCATAATCAGTAAAGCCCTGATACTCAACCTTGCAGTTGTTAGCTTCCTCGAAAGCCTTTGTCATCTCTGCGAGGGAGCCGTCCTCGATACGGTCGGTACGGTGTGTGAGCACCTTCAGAGTCAGACCGTCAGTAGTTGTTGTGCTGCTGTCTGCTGCGGAAGAGCTGTCAGCCGCAGAGGAGCTGTCTGCTGCAGAGGAGCTGTCTGCTGCACCGGAAGTTCCTGCACTGGAATTGTCAGCGGTGCTGGAATTGTTGCTGGAGCAAGCGGCCAGGCTGAGAATAGTGCTTGCTGCAATGATACCTGCCATTGCCTTTGTGAGTTTCATGTTGTTACCTCCACTGTCGTATGTGTTTAAGTAATTTAGGTGATAAGCGTTGCTAACCTAATTTGATTGACTTGCGGTGCCTTATCACTTAATCGCAAGCTTATTTTATCACATGTTTAACCTAAAGTCAACACCATTGACGCAACTTCGTGAATAGAACATAGCATCGGTGAAAACTATTGTACATTTTGCATAGTTTCAAATAAAAATCAGAAATTTGCGTTATTTACTCATTTAAGTAACTCTATAAGTTTAGGAAAATAAATCTGACAATAAAGTGAAAACCGCATGATAACAAAATGCCGCATGTAAAACCACATGCGGCTCAGCTTATCGAAAAACAGGAAATAAAACTGCCCCGTGTTGACCGGGGCAGATTTTTGTTATGAATTTAGTATTCCGCAGGAACTTCGTCAGTCACGCCATGGTCGGGGTGCTCTCCGTCGCCGGGAGTTTTCTCACCCTTGAACAGCAGCTTCAGCAGAATGGGAACTGATATCGAAGATACCACGATAAGCAGTATGACCGCCAGGAAGTACCGCTGTTCCACCATGCCGACCGCAAGTCCCTTGTTCGCGACTATCAGCGCGACCTCTCCTCGTGTCATCATTCCAACGCCGATCTTCAGGGAATCCTTCCAGCTGTTGCCGAACGCTTTCGAGACAAGCCCGCAGCCGATGACCTTTCCGGCAAGAGCAACCACAACGAAAGCCAGCGAGAACCACAGCAGATCAAGAGTGAATCCGTCGAACGTGATGTTAAGACCGATACTTGCAAAGAACACCGGTCCGAACAGCATGTAGGAGCTGATATCCATTTTGCCCGCGATATACTCAGCGTCGCGGAGGTTGCAGAGGATTATTCCCGCAACATATGCGCCTGTGATGTCGGCAATGCCGAAGAACGTCTCAGCGCAGTAAGCCATCAGGAAGCACAGAACCAGTCCGAATATCGGGATACGGCGCTGATGGTAGAACTTCTTGTCCAGGAACTTGAACAGGAAATACATCAGGAAGCCCACGCCAAAGCTGAACGCGATGAAAAGTCCGGTCTTGATGAACACATCGGCAATAGGCTGACCTGTAATAGCGAATCCGCTGTCGTCCTTGCCGCCCTCGATACCGATAACGACTGTAAGCACGATAATTCCTATAACGTCGTCGATTATCGCCGCACTGACTATCGTGGTTCCGATGCGGCTTTTCAGGTGGCCAAGCTCCCGGAGCGCCTGAACTGTTATAGACACCGACGTAGCCGTCATGATCGTGCCTATGAACAGCGCCTGATTAAAGACGTTTCCTCCCATTGCAGCGTCCGGATTGATGCTGCAATAGATATTGTACATCAGGAATCCTCCGCCAAGGGGGACAAGAACGCCAGCCAGCGCTACGCACAGCGCGACAGGTCCGGTTTTAAGCAGGTCGCGGAGGTTCGTTTCAAGCCCGGCGGAGAACATCAGGATAACTACTCCTATCTCAGCAAGGGTCTTGATGAAGCTGTCAGCGGCGACAAGGCCAAGCACAGCCTGACCGATGATAAGTCCGGCGAGTATCTGACCGACTACCTGGGGAGCCTTGCACTTCTTTGCAAGAAGTCCCATCAGCTTTGCGGATATCAGGATTATCGCCAGATTCTTAAAGCAATCTACCATAATATGATAAGCTTCCTTTCTTTAATATCTGATTTTACACCTTAATAATTATATCGTATACCCCGGTTTAATTCAAGGATAATTGTAAACAATATTTCCGGTGAGGCGTGCTGAATTTTTGGTGTTTTGGGTCAATACGGCGCGCAATGCAGGAAGAGAGGTCGCAAGTATGATGAGAGAAGTCAGAAGGCTGTACAGCCCCGTTCACGGCGCGGTGTCGTCGCTGTGCGAGCTTAACACCGGCGGTGAGCGCCACCGCGGCGAGGGCTTCGCAGTCAGCGCGCGGAGTTTCCCGGCACGGCTGTACTATCGGCTGGCTCCCGCGGCTGAGGTGCTCTCCCCCGCTGACGGAGCCGTCACAGCCGCGGAGAACGCCACATTCCGCCTGAGAACCGGAGACGGTCTGGAACTTGAAGTGCTGCTCCCCTGCGACGCGGAGTATTTCATTCAGACCGGGGATATGGCACGCGCCGGAGAGCCTGTCTGCCGCATTTCCAGCGAGGAACTCCGCCGGGAAAAATCAGTGGTAAAAGTGCAGTTCACCGACAGCTCCCGCATGACAGAACTGCATGTACTTGCTGGATTGAAACGCGCCGGCGCCCCCGCCGCTGAGTACTCCCCGAGAAACCTCACATAACAAAAGGAGACCCCGGCGGGATCTCCTTTGTTATTTGTTTCTTGGTTATTTCTTGATCACAAGCTCTACGCTTTCAACCGTATCCTTCGATTCAATGAAGCTGTCAAGCGAATTATCCACGCCCTCGACATACCAGGACAGGTTGAGTATCTCGCTTGTCGCCATCATCGCGTCGTCGCGCTGCTTGATGGAACCGTTGATATCCTTGAGCTGACCCGCAAATATGTACGCTGCTCCTGTGGACACCTTCGGAACAAGCGTGTTCATGATGTCCTGAGTGCCGTCCTTCGCGGCGGGAAGCGCGTCAGATATGCAGATAACGCCGTTGCCCAGCGTGCCCATGTAGGACTCCGGCTGCCATGTATCAAGCTGCATCGCCTTGTACTGTGACAGATAGAAGCTGTCGCGGGAGGAATAATAGTACATCAGCATGGTGTCGTGGTCTGCGGAATCAGCGGTGTAGTCAAGGTTGCCTATGACCTTTATACCCTTCTTGCCGCAGTAATCCACGGTCTCGCCGGAAGCTGTGTAGCTTATGATGACCTCGCAGCCCTGCGCCGCCAGAGCGTCGACCGCCTTATCTATCTCGCTGTCAGCATGCGCCGTAGCTGTCACGAGCTGCGCGGTGGAATAAACTATCTGCATGCCAAGCGCCGCAGCGTCCACAACCTGAACGGTATAGAGCATTGACGGGTCTACGACCATGCCTATTTTCTCGCTGTCAGAGTTGAAAGCCGCTACCATTCCGGCTACATATGCGCCCTGGTAAACAGCCTCGGTGTAGGCGTAGATATTCACTGACCGCATGCTTGAGCCGTAGTCGATGAAATTGATGTTCATGTACTGCTGGGAGACCGGGTTTATCGAATGCGCGAAAACCGGGCTTCCGGACACGATGTGAGTGCAGCCGTCCTCGACCAGCATTTTTACCGCCTTTGCAAAATCGGTAACGCTGACGTTTTCTATGTACTCAGACTCAATGTTTGAATACTGCTGCGCCTTTATGCGCTGAGTGTTGATGTCCCCGGTGAAGCTTTCGCCGTCCACGGTGCCGTTGTAAATAAATCCGATCTTCGCGGCAGGCTCTGCCTCTGTGGTTTCAACCGTCGCTTCCCCGGTGCCTTCCGCCGTGCCCGACGTATCGCCAGAGCCGCTGCATGCTGTAAACGTCAGCATTGCAGTACACAGCGCAAGAGCCGCAGCTATGCTTTTCAGTATCCTGTTTTTCATATCTAATACCTCCGGTATATTGTATTGGTAAATATACTTGCAGTTTTTAAATTACTGCGCAATATGCCTGTACTTCTCCATTATACCATAAATCATGGAAAAAATCATCACTTTTCAGAAATATTTCATTTGGTATCGCGATTTTTTGTATTTATTTTTTCGCAGAGATATGCTATAATGTTCTATGATATGTGATACAGGGAGCCGCGCGCTCCGGAAAGGACAAAATAATGCATTTCAGAAAAATAGCCGCCGGAACGGCCGCCATAATGATGGCTCTGGTCTGCGGCTGCTCGGTGCGCTCCTCGTCGGACGCCGCATGGCCCACAGGGAAGGTATCCGACAAAAAGGCGCTCACCGTCAGCTACGACGCGTTCAGCAAGGAGTATAAATACTGGCTGCTGGTAAACCAGATACCCGACGACACAGCCGACGAAGTCAAGGACAAGTGCAAGTCTCAGCGCGAGTCGATAATAAACTACCTCGTCAACGAGAAGATAGTGCTGGAGCAGGCGAAGAACTACGGCGTGGATCAGTTCACGGACGAGGAGCTCGACAGCATTGAGAGCGACTACAACAGCTACATAGAAAGCTCCATCGAGAGCTTCAAGAGCTACGTAAACGCCGGGGAATCCGGCACCAGCGAGGTCAACGGAGACGCCGCTATACTCGAGGAAGCCGAGAAGATCTTCGATGAAAAGCTGACCGAATGCGGAATGACCCGTGACGATATCCTGATGTGGTACCGCAACGCCAAGACCGCCGACAAGCTCAAGGCAAAGCTTGCGGAGAACGACCCGGTAGAGTACAGTGACGCCGAGGAGCAGTACAGTGAAATTGTGGCTGGTATAAAGCAGGTCTACGAGAACAGCCCCGCAGACTACGAGCAGGACTTATATTACAAGTACTACTGGCTGCCGGATAACGCCCGCATGATAAAGCATATCCTGATAAAGTTCGATTCCGACGATTCCACCGAGATAACCGCCTGCCGCGAGAACAACGACGAAGCCGGTGCGGAAAAGGCGCGTGAAAAGGCGCTCGAGAACCTCCGTCCGCGCATCGAGGAAATAAAGAACATGCTCGACAACGGCGCGGATTTCGACGAACTTGCAAAGGAATACTCCGAGGACACCGGGCTTTCCAGCAATCCGGACGGCTATCTGGTCGTTCCCAACGGCGAGACCTACTACAAGGAGTTCCAGCAGGCGGCTTACGAGCTTCAGAACGTCGGTGACTACATGCTGGTAGGAACAGACCTCGGCTGGCACGTGGTCATGTATGCCGCCGACGCAGCAATGACCGAGGAGAACGAAAAGGCGCTCATCGACGCAATTTACGAGAACATGCAGTCCAATGCAGCCACCAGCGCATACAACACCGCAATGCAGGGCTGGCGCACTGAATACGCATACGACTTTGACTACGCCAAGCTTGATATAAACGAATCAGACACCGCCGAGGCTGCCTCCACAACGGCTTCCGCAGCGGAAAGCTCCGCTCCCGAGCAGACCTCCTCAGCGGAATCCACCGCAGCCTGACTCTGAAAGGACGATAAAAAATGAAACTCACAAAGACCCTCGCCGCAGTTACAGCGGCGGCAGTAATATTATCCTCGACCGCATGCAGCATAAAGAGCACGTCCTCAACGGACAGCTCCGCTGTTACTGCTGAATCCTCCGGCACCGAGAGCAGCTCCACAGCGGAGAGCACGGCTCAGTCAGCCGAAGCTTCAGAGCCTGAGCCTGTTCCGTCCATCGCGGAATCCGGAACAGCGGCGGACGCTGTTGCGGCTTCCCCGTCCAACGGCGCAGAGGGCATGGATATCACCTTCGGGGACTTCCTACGCGAGTACAAGTACTTCCTTGAGCGCAGCGGCTACGAAAACGACACCGACGGCTCCAACGCCGACACGATAAAGCAGGCACGTCAGCAGATAATCGACGCGATAATCGAGGACAGGATAGTCCGCGCGAAATTCGCCGATTACGGCATGACCCTCTCCGACGAGGAAGAAGCGGATATCCACAGTCAGGTGGAATCCGGCGTTGAAAGCATTAAGACGACCCTGAGATCCACTCTCGCCTCCGCGGACGACACCCTCACGGACGAGGAGCTGACCACGCAGGCAGAGGAAAAGTTCCAGAAGATACTCGACGACTGCGGCCTTACAATGGACAACCTCTACGCATGGCAGGAGATAACCGCCATGAAGCAGAAGCTCACCGACGAAATAGGCAAGGACGCGACCTACTCCTACGAGCAGGCGGAAGAGCAGATGTCCACGCTGATAGATTCGCTCAAGTCGCAGTACGAAAGCGACCCCGCGACCTTCTACGGTCAGACCTACGCTAATATCTGGATCCCGGAAGGCTCCCGCGCTGTCAAGGGAATACTTGTCGGGTTCAACTCAACCGTGTATTCCCTCATGCAGCAGCTCAGAAGCGCAAACCGCAACGACGACGCCGACGAGTACCGCCAGGACAAGCTCGCGGATATCCAGGACAGGTATGACGAGATAATGGCAAAGATCGACGCCGGCGAGGACTTCGACAAGCTGATGGAGGAATACGGCGAAGACGGCGGCAACGGAACATTCCTTGTCACCCCCGGCACCGAGGTCTACGGCAAGGAATTCGAAGAATGCGTAATGAGCATTGAGAATCCCGGCGACGTAGCCACCGCGGTAACAGATTTCGGCTACTACATCGTGAAGTATGTAGACGAGGTGTCCGTAAACGCTGATACGCTCAAGGCAAGCACGGAGGATCTCCAGGCGTACCTCCTTGAAAACGAGAAGTCGAAGCTCTATAATGCAGAATTCGAAAAGTGGAAAACTGAATACAGCTACCAGATAAACTCTGAAATACTCGGTCTTGACTGACCTGCAACGACACGGAGATACATATGAACACACCGATCGCAGATTTTCTTGAAGACTATGAGAAAAAGGGCATGCTGCGCCTGCATATGCCGGGTCATAACGGCGAAGCTCCGCACGATATCACCGAGATCTCCGGCGCAGACAGCCTCTACGAAACCGACAGCTCCCGCGGGATAATCGCGCACAGCGAAGCCATCGCCGCGAAGCTCTTCGGCGCGGAGCGCACCTGCTACTCCGCCGGAGGAAGCACCCTCGCTATCCAGGCTGCTCTCGCCATGCTCAGGGCGCAGGGCTGTAAAACTATTGCCGCCGGGCGCTGCTCCCACCGGAGCCTTGTTTCGTCGGCGGCTCTGCTCGGTCTGGAGGTCAAGTGGCTTTACCCGAAGGAATACCCCTCCGCAGACGTGGACTGCTCAAAGGAGGCGCTCTCCGGCGCGGACGCGCTGTTCCTTACCAACATCGACTACTACGGCGGCACCTGCCGCGCGTCCGATCCGGGAATTCCCGTGGTCGTTGACAACGCGCACGGCTCCTACCTGAAATTCGTCAGCAAGGCGGGTTTTGGCAGGGAGTACCTCCACCCGATGGAATTCGGGTTCCCGGTGATTTCTGCAGAGTCTGCGCACAAGACCCTCCCAGCGCTGACCGGCGCGGCTTACCTGCACTTCTCAAAGGGTACGGACTATTCCCGCGCCAAGGAAATGACCGCGCTTTTCGGCAGCACAAGCCCCTCATACCTCGTCATGGAGAGCCTCGACAAGGTAAACGGCAGGCTTCTCAGCGACCCCGACAGCGTTAACCGCGCCTGCGCCTCCGTTGCAGGACTTAAACAGCGGCTCACCGCCCTCGGCTTTACGCTGAAAAGATCCGACCCGCTGAGGGTCACGATAAACGCCCGCGCCTGGGGCTGGAGCGGCACGGAATTTGCGGCACTCCTTCGGGCGCACGGCGCTGAATGCGAGATGGCGGACGAAAACTACGTTGTTCTGCTGTTCTCCGCGATAACCTCCCCGGACGACTGCCAGCGCGCGGAAGTCTCGCTGGAGCTTATCCCCCGCCGCACTGCAAAGCCCCTCGCGGAATATCCGGTTATCCGTCCGAAACAGGAAACCAGCATTCGCGAAGCGGTATTCGCAAAGCAGCACAGCGTTTCCGTCGACGAAGCAAACGGGAAGGTCTGCGGCGGAATTCAGGTTTCATGCCCGCCCGGTATTCCGATAGTAATGCCCGGCGAGCGTATCGACAGCGAAGCCGTCGAGGCTCTGAAGCTCTACGGCGTGAAATCCGTGGAGATCCTCGACTGATTCATGCAGGGTTTTCCGGCGGGAAAATACGCCGCACCCCGTCATACGGCACGTTCCGCAGACGGTACTGCTTCCTTCCGGCGCTGCACAGCATGATGTCGCACATTCCCGAGAACCGCTGAAAGATGTTCCTGCCGGTGATCGTGAACGCCAGCTTTTGCGCGGGTATCACCGCAGTGTACAGCCGTGCGCCGCGGCGGAACGCAATCCCGGCGGTTTCCACAGGACAACAGCTTGACCAGCTTATCCAACTCAGCCGCATATATACCGCATAAGCAGCGGTGAACCACAGGCTCACAACGATACCGCACCACAGCACCGACTGAACAAGGTCGGCGGCGACTGGCTCGGCAATGAACGTCAGCAGAAGCGCCGCTGAAAACGCCCCGAGCCACCCGAGCGGAGCTGCGCAATGCCCGAACATCGCGGAAAACGGCGGTTTCACATGTCCGCTTTGCGGCGGCGGGATACGGCACATTTTCGTAAGGATACGGTCTGCGGTGCGGCGGCTCACCGGCGGAAACAGGAGCACGTCATGCGCGTAAAGCGGCGCGGCCCTCAGCAGCAGAGTTGTCAGGGTATCGCAGCGGAGTACTCCGGTGAGGTTATTCCGGACAAGGCGGCACTCATATAATGTGAGTATGCCGCGCTGCACCGTAATGAATCCGCTTTCGCAGGAGAGCCGGAACCGCAGCATTCCGAGAGCCTTCCCCAGGAACACGAACAGCCATGCGGCGCCAACGAACACCGCCGCGAACGCCGTCACCCGGGGTACCCCGATATGAAGCGCGGCAAGCAGCTTCGTGACTTCCTCCGCAGCCCCGGCAAGCGCGGACATTATCCTGCCGAAGCTTTCATCGCCGAATACGCTGCCGATACGGTTCAGGAACAGTCCGAACGTAATAACTCCGCTGAGCGCCCGGGTGTCAACGAAGGCTCCGACCACCGACTGGAGCGGTTTTGACTGAATATACGCGCCGTCATATCCCGGCAGAAACGGGATATGCTCCCCGGCTTTCATATAGAAGCTCACGCCGCCGGAGAGCGTGCTTATTTCCACGCGCTTCCCCCGGAGCAGCCGCAGAACGGGCGTGCGGCGTACCTCCACTTTCGTGACTGCTGAAAACGGTATGCAGAACTGTCGGCGCAAAAGCAGTCCCTTTGACACGCGCACGGTATCCCAGGCGAGGTCAACGCGCAGGAATATCCGGCGCAGCAAGAAATACATTATAAATTCCATATCATATAAAAAGGAGCGGTTTTTCTATGAAAACAGCATGTGTTATCCTCGCGGGCGGCGCGGGAAAAAGAATGAAGTCCGAGCGCCCCAAGGTACTCGCGGAAGTACTCTGCAAGCCTATGCTCGGCTGGGTGCTCGACGCGGCGAAGGATTTCGGATTCGATGAGACAGCCGTTGTCACCGGCTTCGGCGCGGAGCTTACCGGCGGGTACGTTTCCTCCCGCGGCGAGGCGGTAACGCTCTGCCGCCAGGCTCAGCAGAAAGGCACCGGGGACGCCGTGAAGTCCGCCGAAGATGTGATCTCCCGCTGCGACGCGGTGTGCGTTCTCAACGGAGACGCTCCGTTCATCGACGCGGATACCCTGAGGGCTTCGCTGGAGCTTCACACAAGCTCCGGCAGCGAGGTAACGGTCATCACCGCCGAGATAGACGACCCGCAGGGCTACGGCAGAATTATACGCAGCAGCGGTGAATTCACCGCAATACGCGAACAAAAGGATTGTTCCCCCGCCGAGGCTGAAATATGCGAGGTCAACAGCGGCGCATACTGGTTCAGCGCAAAAGCGCTGCTTGAGACGCTCCCGAAGCTGTCGACAAACAACGCCGCCGGGGAATACTACCTCACCGACTGCGTTGAGATGATGTCCCGCCGCCAGGCGTACAAGTCCGCAAACCCTGATATCGTGCTCGGTGCGAATACCCGCGGTGCGCTGCTGGAACTGAACCAGCTCGCAAGGCTCCGCAAGCTCTCTCAGCTCATGGACGAGGGCGTAAGCTTCATAACGCTGGACGGTATCATCATCGGAACTGATGTCAAGATAGGCTGCGACACCACGATACTCCCGAACACCGTTATACTCGGAAATACAACCATAGGAAAGGGCTGCACCATCGGAGCAAACTCCCACATTGAAAACTGTACCATCGGCGACAACGTACAGCTCAACAATGTGCAGGCATACGATTCCGTTGTAGAAAACAATGTGAAGATAGGTCCGTTTGCACAGCTCAGACCCGGTACGACTATCCGCGAAGGCGTGAAAATAGGCGACTTCGTCGAGATAAAGAACAGCGATATCGGCGTGAACACCGCCGTGGCTCACCTGACCTACGTAGGCGACAGCGACGTCGGCAGAGGGGTCAATTTCGGCTGCGGGTGCGTTACCGCGAACTATGATGGAATAAACAAGTTCCGCACGAAGATAGGCGATCACGCGTTCATTGGCTGCAATACCAACCTCATCGCTCCGGTGGAGGTCGGCGAAAACGCCTCCACTGCGGCTGGCTCGACAGTAACGAAGAATGTTCCCGCGAACTCCCTCGCAGTCGAAAGAGGTCAGATGAGGGTCATCGAAAACTGGGGGAAAAACGCCCTGCGCAAGAAAAAGTGAGGTACTTATGAAAGCTCTTGTCGTTGTAGACTATCAGGTGGATTTCGTGGACGGCGCGCTCGGTTTCCCGGGTGCGGAAAAGCTCGAGCAGATAATTCTCGACAAAATAGCGGACTGCCGAAACTCCGGCGGTCAGGTGATATTCACCCTTGACACCCACGGCGAGGACTACCTCAGCACCGCCGAGGGCAGGAAGCTCCCCGTGCCGCACTGCATCAAGGGAACCCCCGGGCATGCGCTGTACGGAAAGGTCGCAGAGGCGGTCAAGCCTGACGATATCGTAATCGAAAAGCCTGCATTCGGCTCTCTGGAGCTTGCCGACCTCCTGCGGAGGCTGGCTCCGGAAGAAGTGGAGCTGTGCGGTCTGGTGACGGATATCTGCGTTATCTCGAACGCCGTGATAGCAAAGGCGGCGCTCCCGGAAAGCCGCGTAGCCGTCGACCATTCGGCGTGCGCCTGTGCAGACCCGGAAGCCCACGAAAGGGCGCTCGCAGTAATGCGGGGAGTGCAGATAGACGTTATATAACCCAAAAGGGAACGCTCACCGCGTTCCCTTTGAGACCGTCGAAAAAGTTTATTATTTTTTCGCGTAGCGTATTGGTTTTCGCTTCCTTTTGCTTACAAAAGGAAGCGGGAGTGTGAGGGCAGAGCCCTCACCACTCTGCGCGCTGGCGCGCAGTTAAACGATTCAATGGCGCTAAAGGGGTGTGGGGGAAAACAAGAGTTTTCCCCCACAGTTTTTTGCAATTTACTGCTGTTATGACTTTTTTCGACAAGCAGAAAGGGAACGCTCACCGCGTTCCCTTTTTTAATTATTTGCGTCCAGCATGGAAAGTATCATTCCCGCCGCGCCGAAGCGTACAAAGAAATAGTTCAGCTTTTGCTTTGTCACGTCGGACTGCACTACCCTGTCGGTGTAGGACAGCATCTGATACAGCATGAAGAACATCACACGCGCCGCGATATCCTCGCCCAGCGTGAAATACTCCGGCAGACGATCCGCCGCCGAGTCAAGCTGACGCGCGCGTTTTTTCACTGCTTCCGGAAGCTGCGCGTTCTCAATGTCCAGCCCGGAATACACCTCCGAAGCCTCGACAAGCTGCTCGCGCACCGCGGTGCTCACCTGCTCCATCGTGAGCCTTCCCTCCTCGATAAGACCGCGTATCCTGCTGCTTGCCTGTATGTAGATATCGGGGCTGTCAGGTTCCTTGGTAAGCGGAGGGATTGCCGGAGACCCCACTGGTTCAGGCGGTTCCGACACCTCCGGCTGCACCGCTTGCATTTTAGCAGGTTCACCGGAAACAACCCGAATTTCCTCCGGCTGTGCTGGCGCTGCGGGAGATTCCATAGGCTGCGCCGCATTTTCAGGCTCTGGAGTGGAGTTTATCTCCGCAATGGAATCCAGGAGGTAACTCATCGTCTCCTCATGGGACATATCGGAAATATCCTCGTCGCGGTCGCGCGGCTCAGTCCGGCTGACCGGATCGGCGGCTGGCGTTACCGGCTCAGGCTGATTTTGCGGCTCTGTTGCGGGAGTTTTCTCCGGCTCTTCCGGCTCCGCAGGATTCAACGTTTCGCTCTGCCTGCTGACATGCGGGGTGCTCAGCCACTCGACCTCCTCTGGAATGTCGATGGGCTTCGGCTGTAGGTCAGCCAGCGCCGCCTTTTTTGCCCTCGCTATCTCCGGAACGGCAGCGGCGGCTTCTACGCGCACCTCGGCACGGGGAGGCGCAGGCTCTGAAAATAACTGCTCCGCATAGTGATCGAGCGCGTCGGAGGTCAGTACCTCGTTGAGCGCTTCGCGGTCGGAATCGGTCATTCTCAGGCTGATACGGCTCATATTGCTGATGAGCTGCCGCAGGAAAAACTTGTTCATCGAACAGTCCGAGATACGTATATCCCCCGCCGGAGAAGCTATCAGCAGCTCGTCCTCGAACGGAGTTTCATAGCTCGGAAGTGTCTCCATGACGCGGATATCCCGGTAGTCTATCCGACGTGCGGCGCCGTCCAGCTTGACTATCATGCTGTCGATAAGGAACGCAATGCCCCGGCTGCCGTTCCCGGAAGCCGAAACGTCTATCACGCCGACTGTTTCATCTGGCGGCGCGAAGTCGCAGAAGCGCGTTTCGCGGTAGTTTTCGGTGACTTTGGGGCCGAAACTCTTTACAGCGTCCAGGAGCGTCACGATCTCTCCCTCCCGTCGCGTGCGCGCAGAACTCCGCCGTTGTCAAGAAGTTCGTGCTTGATGTCCCACAGCTTCCGGGAAAGATCAACATAATAGTTGTGCGGATTCTCAAAACGCAGGACCTCGTCCCACAGAGTGTCTATCTGCTGCTCGCAGTAGCTGCGTATCTCCTGGAGCGACGGCTTGTCGTACACCAGCTCGCCGTTTTTAAATACCGGCACCTGGAGTTCCCGCACCGTGAAATCAGTGAGGGTCTTTTTCTTCCATGTGAAATCCGGGTCGAACAGGGTCAGCGGCTTTGCCGGGTCGATAGTCTCGTCATACACGCAGAGCTGATCCGCGATAGCCTTGCCGTTGCTCTCGTAGATGCGGTAGAGCTTCTTGAAATGCGGGTTGGTTATCTTCGAAACGTTCTCGGATATCTTGATTTTCGGGGTTATCACGCCGTTTTCTTCCACTGCGGCCAGCTTGTAAACTCCGCCGAATACCGGCTCGCTGCTCGCGGTTATGAGCCGCTCTCCTACGCCGAAAAGGTCGATCGCGGCTCCCTGCCTCAGCAGGTCGGAAATGATACGCTCGTCAAGGCTGTTGGAGGCGACTATCTTGCAGTCCGGGTAGCCCGCCTCGTCGAGCATTTTGCGCGCTTCCCTGGAAAGATACGCGATATCTCCGGAATCCAGCCGGATACCGCATGGGCGCTTGCCAAGCGGCTTGAGAACGTTGTCGAACGCCTTTATCGCGTTGGGGACGCCGCTCTTTAAAACGTTGTAGGTGTCCACCAGCAGAGTGGAGGTATCGGGGTATGTTCTGCAATAGCTCTCGAACGCTTCAAGCTCGCTGTCGAACATCTGGACCCAGCTATGCGCCATCGTGCCGGTGGCGGGAACTCCATAGAGCTCGTCCGCGATAACGCAGGCAGTTCCTGCACAGCCGCCGATGTACGCAGCACGGGCACCGAGTACCGCGCCGCTCGCGCCCTGCGCCCTGCGGGAGCCGAACTCCGATATAGCGCGCCCCTGAGCCGCACGAACGATACGGTTAGCCTTAGTTGCAATAAGCGACTGATGGTTGATCAGAAGCAGCAGCATGGTCTCGATGAGCTGAGCCTGTATCGCGGGAGCGCGCACAGTCAGCAGCGGCTCCGACGGGAACACAGGCGTGCCCTCCGGGACAGCCCAGATATCGCCGGTAAACTTGAAATCCCGCAGATATTCGAGGAATCCCTCGCTGAATATCTTCTTCCCGCGGAGGTACTGTATATCATCATCGGTGAAATGCAGCCCCTGAATGTAGTTTATCACCTGCTCCAGACCGGCGCAGATGGCGTAACCGCCGCCGTCGGGAACTTTGCGGAAAAATACGTCGAAATAGGCGATGCGGTCAGCGTGCCTTGTGTTGTAGTAGCCGTTGCCCATGGTGAGCTGATAAAAATCGCACAGCATGGTGCAGTTCTGTTCGGTTATCATGTTCGCTCCCCCTTAATGCTGTATTCAGGCGTACCTGCCGAGGTACGGATTGTTCTGACGTTCGTAGTCAAGCGTTGTGGTACTTCCGTGACCGGGATATAGCTTGAAGTCACCGGGCAGTTTCGCTATTTTCTCGAGGCTGTCCAGCATATCCCGGGTGCTGCCGGAATAGCCGTCCGTTCTCCCGACGCCCATGCAGAACACCACGTCTCCGCAGAATGCCGAAGGCTCGCCGTCGATCTCAGTGAACAGCAGGCAGCTTCCCGCAGTATGTCCGGGAGCGCCCATCACGCGGAATTTCAGCCCCTCGGCGGTGAACTCCTCACCGTCCGAGAACAGCTTATCCGGCTTTATCGGTCTGAACTCCACCGGCATGAAATCCGCCCAGCATTTCGCCGCGCTGGAGTACATAGCCTCGTCCGGCGCACTTGCCAGCAGCGCAGCTCCGGTGCTTTCCATGAGCTGAGCCGCACCCGCAAAGTGGTCGTAATGTCCGTGGGTCACAATGATCGTCCCGAGCTTCAGTCCGTGGGTGTTGAGAAACATCTCCACCTCCGTAGCAGACGCGGGGTCTATGACCACCGTCCGGGAATCCTCGCCCGGGATAATGTAGCAGTTGGTTCCGAGCGCTCCCAGCGGGAGCTGATATATCTGCGGCATGTCGTTCTCCTTTTTACTGCTTTACTGCTTACCGGTACGCTCAACTGAGATAACTCCGGGTATCTTCTGTATCCTGCCCATTACATTGGAAAGCTGCTCCACGCCGGCTATCTCGACAGTTACCACCAGGTCGAGGTTGCCGTTTTTCAGGTGGTGGCCGTTCATTTCCTGGAGCGGGATATGGTTGGCGGCTATCGCTGTGGTGATATCTGCGAAAATCGTAATGCGGTCCTCCGCGATAACGTCGATGGTCGCGCGGTAGGTGGAATCCTCAACGCCCGCCCATGTCGCCTTGAGCCAGCGGTCCTTGTTCTCGGGATCGTCGCGGTTGTTCACGACGTTCACGCAGTCCTGTTTGTGGATAGATACGCCGAATCCCCTGGTTACAAAGCCGATTATCGGGTCGCCGGGAAGCGGATTGCAGCACTGTGCGAACTTCACGAGGCAGTTTTCCATGCCCTCGATTATGATACCCTTCTTGCGGCTGCGGCGGTTGTTCTCGCTTATGCTCTCCATCGGATTTTCAGCCGCCGCCTGGATAGCCTGCTGCTCCTTATGGTTGCGGAGCTGATCTTCCTTTATGCGCTGGACTATCTTCGCAATGGAAACGCCGCCGTAACCTATCGCAGCGTACAGGTCGTCCACGTAATCCAGCCGCTGGCGCGACGCGGAAGTCTGGAGCAGCTCCGAAGTTATCGCGATATTGTTTCGCTTGAACTCGCGTTCGAGTTCCTCCCTGCCTCGTTCGATGTTCTCCTCGCGGCACTCCTTCTTGAACCAGCTTCTTATTTTGCTCTTTGCCTCGGTGGTCTTTGCGATCTCTATCCAGTTGCGGTTCGGGCCGTAGTTAGGCGAACCGGAAGTGAGTATCTCGACGATCTCGCCAGTGTGCACAACGTAATCGAAGCTGACCATTCTGCCGCCGACCTTCGCGCCGGTCATTTTATTGCCGACCTGCGTGTGGATATGGTACGCGAAATCCAGCACTGTAGCCCCGGTGGGGAGCGCAACAACGTCGCCCTTCGGAGTGAACACGAACACCTCGTCCGGGGAGAGGTCGGTCTTTATTGCGTCAGCGATGGCTTCTACGTCGTCTGCCTCCTGCTGGCGCTCAAGAAGCTGCCTTATCCAGTCGAAGCGCTTCTCGCCGGATACGTTGCCGGATATGCCCGCCTTGTACTTCCAGTGAGCCGCAACGCCGTACTGCGCGGTATTGTGCATTTCCACCGTGCGTATCTGCACCTCGAACGGGATACCCTCGCGCCCGATAACTGTGGTGTGCAGCGACTGGTAGCGGTTAGGCTTCGGCGTAGCGATATAGTCCTTGAAGCGGTACGGAATAGGCCGGAACATATCGTGGATAACGCCGAGCACGTTGTAGCACTCGATGACCGACTGCACTATAACGCGCACCGCGTAAATGTCGTATATCTCGTCGAAGCGCTTGTTCTTCACATACACCTTCTTGTATATGCTGTAGATGGACTTTACCCTGCCCTCGATGATGGGCTCCGGCTTGATATCGGAAATGCGCTCCCTGATGCGCTTTTTGATGCTGTCGATGAACGCGTCGCGCTCCTCTTTGTGTAGGGCTATCTGCTCCTCGACTTCCTTACAGCCGTATGGGTCGAGATAGTGGATAGCGATGTCCTCCATCTCCTCCTTGACGTCGCTCATACCTAAGCGGTGGGCGATGGGGGCGTAGAAGTTCATCGTTTCAAGGGAGGTCTTGCGCTGCTTCTCCGGCGGGCGCGCCGCGAGCGTCCTCATGTTGTGGAGGCGGTCGGCAAGCTTGATGATTATTACCCGGATATCCTTCGACATTGCCATGAGTATCTTCCGGATATTCTCCGCCTGCTGTTCCTCCTTGGAAACCAGCGGAACAAGTCCTATCTTTGTAACGCCGTCGACCATCAGCGCAACATCTTCTCCGAACTTCTTGCGGAGCTCGTCAAGGGTGACGTCGGTGTCCTCCACGGTGTCGTGGAGCAGCGCCGCACAGATGGTATCGGTATCCATGCAGTAATCCAGCAGGATAGCCGCCACAGCCAGCGGGTGCGTTATATACGGGTCGCCTGAGGTGCGGAGCTGTCCCTCGTGCGCCTTTTCAGCCACCTTATACGCCTGTGTTATCTTCTCAAGGTCGTAGGGTTTCTCGCTTGCCCTGATTTTCTCCACAAGCTGATCGAATGTCTTTACCGCTGTACCCGCGGCGCCTGTCTGACTAGTCATGCTGAATGCCACCCTTCATTCTGTTTAGTGTTCCCCTTTGTTCCCTTTTTCGCCGTTTTACGCCGTGAGACTCTGACGAAGCCGCGAGATTACCCCCGTCGCCATCAGGTCCGTTTTTGTATTTACCGGAATGAGCGTGACGCTCCCGCCGTCAGCGGACACCTGAGCCATTCCCGCTTCGCTGAACGCGTCAAGCGCAATGCGCAGCATGCAGTAATTAAGGTCCCCGCCGCCATAGACGCACATCTCCTCCGCGGACATGCTGCCGCCGTGGGCGCGTATCAGGTCGTACACGGACATCAGCGCCGGTCTGTCGGGTATCACGCGCGGAGCGAGCCGCTTGTCGCAGCCCTCGCCCCGGGATATCTCCTCGTATGTGCGGAGCGCCGCGAAGAACCTGTCCTCACGGAATCCGGCGGGGCGCATTTCAATGATCCGCAGCTCCGCCGAGGTATTCCCGCGGAACTCGTTCAGCTCCACCGTCGCGAGAACGTCCACGCTGCTGCCGATATCCGCGAAGCATTTCGCGAACGGCATTGAAAAGCTTATCGCCTTCAGCACTGCGCCGCCCGTGCGAAGCTCCATCGAGGTGAACTTTCCCTCCTTGAGAGCGCGCTTTGACTGCACCGTGCAGTTCCTGAGCAGGAACACCGGCTTGCGGTTTCCCTCGCCGCAGGGCTCGAGCTTCATCAGCTCGCTGACCTGCTCCACGGTCAGGCGGTCGCCGGTTATCTCCATGTCTGCGCTGACGGAGTACTCCGGCATTTTCGGATAGCACTCGCGGCAGTAGGCGTAAACCATCTGCCGGAACGTTTCCACGTCCTCCGGTCTGAGGGAGAATCCTCCTGCCTTCGGGTGGCCGCCGAATTTCGTCAGCACGCGGCTGCACCCTTCCAGCAGCTTATATATCGAGAAGCCGTCGATGCCTCTTGCGGAACCTCTAGCCTCCCCGTTTTCGACTGATATTACAAGCACCGGCTTGCCGTACTTATTAAGCAGCTTTGCACATACCAGGCCTATAACTCCGTGCTTCCAGCCCTCGCCGGATACCACGAGAACCCGCTCCCTGAGAAGCTCCGGGCGCTGCTCTATCTGCTGCGCTGCTTCCTCCATTATGCGGGTCTCCTCCGCCGTGCGCTGGGAGTTGCACAGTGCAAGCTCCTCGCTGATAAGCCCTGCCTGCTCCGGACTTTCGGTGAGCAGCAGCTCCACCGCGCGGTCAGCCCTTGCGATACGCCCAACGGCGTTTATGCGCGGAGCGATCGAAAACGCAATGCTTGTGGAATCCACCTTGACCGGGTCGATACCCGCGCTCCTTATCAGCTTGTCCAGCCCCTGGTTCTGGCTGCTGTGGATATTTTCAAGTCCCCTGCGGACAATGAACCGGTTCTCTCCGATAAGCGGCATTACGTCCGCGACGGTGCCCACTGCGGCGAGGTCCGCGTACTGCTCGAGTACGAAATCCTCGTCCTCCTCAAGGGCGCAGAGCAGCTTCAGGACAACTCCTGCGCCGCAAAGCTCCTTGAACGGGGAATTGTCGTCGGCACGGTGCGGGTCGACGCACGCTTCGCATACCGGAAGCTCCTGCGGGGGCTGATGGTGGTCTGTAATGACCAGCTGAGCGCCCCGCTCTGCGATGTACTTTGCTTCCTCAACGGCGGAAATCCCGTTGTCGACCGTGATGATAAGCTCGGTGCCGGAATCAAGAATGTGCTTCAGCGCTTCCAGATTCATTCCGTAGCCCTCGCTGCGGTCGGGTATGTAGTAATCAGCCTCGGCGCCCATCGCGTTGAGGTATCCGTACAGCATAGCCGTGGAGGTTATGCCGTCGCAGTCGTAATCGCCGAAAACGGTGATCTTCTTTCCCTCGTCGAGTGCGCCGCGAATCACCTCCACAGCCGCTTCCATATCCTTCATCAGCAGCGGGTCTGACAGGCTGCTGCACCCGAAAAACTCCCGGGCGCGGTCAAGCGAGGTTATCCCCCGGCTGAGCATTACTCCGCCGAGGAGTTCCCCGAACTGCTGCGTTATTTCATTATCTGCTGCGGGTGCCGCCGCACATAGCCACTTTTTCAACCTTGCTGCTCCTTTTGCCTATTGCCTGTTATACGCTAAGCTCAACGTGCTCGCCGAGAAGCTCCTTGTTCTTCTCGAGGACGGGGCGGACGAAGTCGCGCAGGAATTCCTCTACCTGCTCGGGCGCGCGGCCGGTGTAGTTCTCCGGCTTGAGCACGGATCTGATCTCCTCCTCGGTGATCTGGAAGATCGGGTCTGCTGCAATGCGCTTAACGAGGTCGTTCTCGCCGCCTTCCTTCTTTACAACGTCCGCCGCAGCCATGCTGTGACCGCGCAGCGCTTCGTGAAGCTCCTGACGGTTGCCGCCCTTTTCTACCGCTCTCATCATGATGTTCTCGGTAGCCATGAACGGAAGCTCGCGCATTACTCTCTGCTCGATTACCTTCGGATATACTACGAGGCCGTCGGTTATGTTTATCATGATGTTCAGGATAGCGTCGATGCCGAGGAACGCCTCAGCAACTGAAATACGCTTGTTAGCGCTGTCGTCGAGGGTTCTCTCGAACCACTGAGTACCTGCGGTGAACGCGGGGTTCAGTGTGTCGATCATCACATATCTTGCAAGGGAGGTGATACGCTCAGCGCGCATAGGATTGCGCTTGTACGGCATTGCGGAGGAACCGATCTGGTTCTTCTCGAACGGCTCTTCCATCTCCTTGAAGTTTGCCAGGATACGCAGGTCGTTGCTGAACTTGGAGCAGCTCTGTGCGATACCGCCGAGGGTAGCGAGGACCATGCTGTCCATCTTTCTGGAGTATGTCTGACCGCTTACCGGTACGCAAGCGTCAAAGCCCATCTCGTTTGCGATGGACTTCTCCAGAGCCTTTATCTTTGCGCTGTCGCCGCCGAAAAGCTCAACGAAGCTTGCCTGGGTTCCGGTGGTGCCCTTCTGACCGAGCAGCTTCAGCGTGGAGATACGGTACTCGATCTCCTCGTAGTCCATCAGCAGCTCGTTTATCCACAGGGAAGCGCGCTTGCCGACGGTGGTGAGCTGAGCGGGCTGGAGGTGCGTATAAGCGAGGCAGGGCTGGCTCTTGTGCTCGTCAGCGAACTTCGCGAGGTTGTTGATGACGTTCACGAGCTTCTTCTTTACAAGCTGGAGCGCGTCGCGCATGATGATGACGTCAGTGTTGTCGCCAACGTAGCAGGAGGTCGCACCCAGGTGGATTATTCCGGCCGCCTTGGGGCACTGCTTGCCGTATGCGTATACATGGGACATTACGTCGTGGCGTACCAGCTTCTCGCGCTCCTCAGCGACCTCATAGTTGATGTCGGTGATGTGGGATTCCAGTTCGTCTACCATTTCCTGTGTGATCTTGTCTATGCCGAGGTTCATCTCTGCCCTTGCGAGAGCGACCCACAGACGGCGCCATGTGGAAAACTTCTTGTCTGCTGAGAAGATGTACTGCATCTCCTTGCTTGCGTAGCGTGTGCAGAACGGGCTTTCATAGGTGGAATAATCTCTTGACATTGTTTTTCTCCTTATGTGGTTTATAAAGTATAAAATACTATTTTATTTTAGCACAAAACATCGATTTATACAAGAGTTTTTTGCATAAAAACGCTTCCGGCACGCATTTTTTGCACTTCAACTTGCATATAATAAGCAAACGGCACTGGCGCGGAAAGCTCCCGGATATCGGAGCAGAACGTCGTATTGTTAAATATGCACATAAACCAGTTGCGGAATCGCGCAGAATTTGTGCATTCAGTACCTTGCAAAACATAATACCTTGTGGTAAAATAAGAGCATGGAACAAGAAAGTTCCGAATTTTTTGATGAGGCTACCTTGCGAAACAAAGTACCTTGAAACGCAAAGGCACTGTTGAAGGTCAGGGACGTCCATCGGAGGTGAAAAATGAACTCTCAGCTAAAACGAGGAACTCTGGAGCTGTGCGTTCTTTCGATATTGTGCAGAAGCGACTGTTACGGCTACGAGCTGGTCAACCGGATATCCGAGTGCATGCAGATAACGGAGGGCACGATATATCCGCTGATGAAGCGGCTGAAAGACAACGCCATGATAGATTCCTACATACTGGAATCGCAGGAAGGACCGCCCAGAAAATACTATAAGATAACTGACAGCGGCAGGGCGGAAAAGGAAACGCTGCTGAAAGAATGGTTTGAGTTTGTAGACAGCATAAACGCGCTGCTGAAAGGGGACGAGTAAATGATAGCAAAAAATAAGGGAGACTTTCTGTATAATCTCCATAACGAGTTACACAGAATAGGAATCGACGACGATGAGGAGATATTCGCCGACTTCGAGGAGCACTTCAAGGCAAGCCAGGAGGAAGGCTTCACCGAGGAGGAGACCTGCGAAAAGCTCGGCGACGTAAAGGAGATAGCGCGGAATTACCTTGATATCCAGAGCACCCGCATAAATTCAATAGTTGCAGGCGCTCTCGAGAATCAGCGCCGCGTATCCCTCACGAAGCCCGGCGAGAAGCTCCCGGCAGACCTTTCCCTCGTCGGAGGGCAGGCAGACGCCGCACCCGCGGAAACTCCCGCCATCAGGGAGTACACCCCCGAGCATATCGCAGAGGAGACCGTTCCGGCTTCCCCGAGAATAAACCTTGTAAAACCCGACGCTCCCGCGCAGGAAGCTCCCCGTGAATACACCCCGGAGCACATCGCCTACGAGCCGGAGGCTCCCGCACAGGCCGCACAGTCGGCGCAGCCTTCTCAGCCGCTGCCGGAGTACACTCCGCAGCATATCGCTCCCGAGCAGCCTGTTCCTGGCGCGCAGAGCGCTTCCGGCTCCATACCGAAGCAGACCGACGAGCGGTATCAGTACAACTCCACGAGCAGACAGGGCGAGGTTCCTCCGCAGTGCGTTCCCCCGGTTGGCAAAAACGCGAAGGACGGCGGCTTTAAGTTCAGCGACGTCAAGGGCATGAAGCCCAACTGCAACGCAGGCAAGCTGATAACCTGCATCATTCTTGATGTGTGTCTGTGGTCGTGGCTTATACCTATGGTTATTTCATGTATCTTCGGCGGCCTCGGCTCCATGGCGCTGGGACTTGTCACCGGCGGATTCAATGAGTTATTCGGGATCTCGCAGTTCCACCCGCTCAGCAGGATATTCCTCTGCACCGGCATGGTAAGCGGCGGCGTGCTGATAGGCTGCGCGATATTCGGACTGTGCAAGGCTGTATTCCATTGGATAAAGGCGATAGTCATAAATCACGTCAGGGCTATCTACGGACTGTAAGGAGGTACCGGAATGAAAGTAATATTACGAATATTTATTCCGCTGTGCGTCTTTTCGTTCATCGCGTTCGGAATTTCAGTTATGTTTCTCGGGACTCAGCCCGTTTCCTCTGATACGGTGATAAGCGAACTGGTGATCAGCGACAGCGGCGCGAACACCTACGACATAACCGACAGCTTCACAAGTATAAGGGCTGATATCGGAGCATACAAGCTCACAATAAAACCGTGGTCGGAGGACAAGACGCAGGTGACGGTTTCCGGCGATAAATCCAGCCGCATAAAGGCAGGCGTATCCGGAGACAGGCTGACAATTGAGTCCGACTGGAGCTGGGGCGAAAACTGGAACTGGAACATGCTCCGGAATATTTTCAACGGATCTGCATTCAGCACCGAAGTGCTTCTGAAGGTCCCCGACAAGACCTACGAGCAGGTTATGATGTATGTCGGCGCTGGTTCGCTGGTCTCCGACGGCATTCAGGCGAAAGACATCTACCTGAACGTTGGCGCAGGCTCGATGACCTACACTCAGCCCGCCGGATTCCGCGCCGACCATATCTCTGCCGACGTTTCCGCAGGTTCCCTTATTGCCAAAAACATGGCGGCGTGGAACTACGAAGTCGACGTGAGCGCAGGCAGTGCAAACATTTACGGACTTACCGGCAGCGGCAGCGTCGATGTCTCCGCAGGCAATGCAAGGCTCCAGTTTGCCGAGCTTAACGAGGAATGCAACGTAGATGTAAGCGCCGGCGACGTGACCCTCGATATCCCGGAGGACTCCTCCGCTAAATTCATCTGCGACAAGAGCGCAGGCGATATCCGCATAATGGTCGGCGACGAAAACAGGCACGCCGACGACGGCGACATCATCTCGATAAACGGCGGCAGAACCACCGTGAACCTCTCGGTTTCCGCTGGCGATATCAAGGTCGTAAATTCCACCGTTTCTTCAGTGGAGATAGGCACGGCGGTTGTCAGCTCAGTAGGTAACTCAGCCGACCACAATATCACGACCACATTCACACCGGAAGAAACCGCAGTAGCAGAAGAAAACTAATAACACATTCTGAAAGGAGTAATCATCATGGCAGACAAGCAGACCTATACATTTTCAAACGACATCACAACAGTCGAGGTAAGCTCCCTCGGAGCGAAGATAGTAGTTATCCCGCAGGACCGCGCGGATATCTACGTTGAGTACGACAACCCGAAGGATTCCCCGGAGTTCTGCGCGGTGCTTTCCGGAAAGACGTTGACCCTCAAGGAGAGCTTCAGCTTCAACATTTTTGGAATGTTCGGCAGCAAAGCCTCCGATGACTACGTAATCACGGTATACCTCCCGCTGAGGACGTTCGAAAAGCTCAAGATAAACACCTCCAGCGGCGGCGTAGAGGTCGGCGAGGTATCAGCGGAGCAGTTCAGCCTGAATACCGCCAGCGGAAACATAGACGTCAGCGCATATTTCAACGATGTCAAGCTCCAGTCCGCAAGCGGAAGCATTAAGCTCACCAACCCGCTTGCAGACAAGGAAAAGCAGGAGCAGACCGTTTCCCTCGACAAGGAGGAGACAGCTCCGGCAAAGTATGTTTCCAAGTCGGTAAGCGTGTGCACCGTCAGCGGAAACGCGGTTGTTTCCGGCTACCGCGCCGAGGAGTTCGGAATACACTCCGTATCCGGCACGACCACAGTCGACGGCATCTCCGGCAAGGGCAGCATTTCAGTTACCAGCGGCACAGTAAACGTAAGCTACGCGGAATGGAACGGAGACCTCAACGTAAGCCTCATCAGCGGAAACGTCAACGTTTCGCTTCCGGAGGATTCCGGAGTTAACCTCTCCGTTAGCGGAGTTTCCGGCATGGTAAAAACCGACCTCGGCCAGGAAAAGGGCAACTTCATCAACCTCGGCAAGGGAACCAGCGGCGAATTCGGCGGTGCAAACAAGCACCAGCTCACAGCTTCCCTCACCAGCGGCACGGTGACTATCGCCCGTCAGTAAGTTTTTCTCCTTCCCCCTAATATATCTTCCGTTCGCCGGGGAACTCCGGCGGCGGATCGAAAACAATTCTTCATGGATAGTCAGCCACAGGCTTGAATGAGGATAATATAGCCCCCGGACGCTGCTGTGATAAAGACGGCAGCCTCCGGGGGCGTTTGTTTATTACATTGAGTATTTAGTATTCCTTACCTGCCTTAACCAGCTCCCTGAGATAAGCGAATGCCGCTTCCTCACCCTGCTCTGCCAGCATGCGGAGCAGCTTTTCAAGCATGTCGGAGGTCTCCGGGTGTATCGAGCGTGTAGGCTTTCTGGACAGGAAGTAATCCAGAGGGTCGGTATTACGGTACTTTTCACCGCGGTATATCTTGCTTGCCGCAACTCTGTCACAGAACATCTCCGCAAGGAACCGCAGCGGCATCTTGACCGGCTTGTATACCTTCTCCACCGGGTCGACGTCTATCCAGTATTCGAAGTGGTGGCGGTTGCGTCCCTTGTGGTGCATCCACGCCAGGGAGTAGCCGTTCAGCTCACGCTCCGCTTCATTCGGGCTGCGCGTGCCCTGGAAGTACTTCACGCCGGGTATGAACTCGGTGGGCGAGTATTTCGAAAGATCGTGGCGAAGCCCCTGCCAGAGTATCCCCGCCTTTGCGCAGTGCGCAATTACCTTGTGGCGGTGGCGGTTTATGGTTCTAAGGTGTCCGAAAAAGCCTTTCAGCGACATTTTTTGCTCCTTTTGCCGCTGGAATACGCGGCTTATTTTTCTGTGCGGAAATTGCTGTTGAATATCGGGCGCAGTCTCTTATAGAGGGGCAGCGATACCAGCACCGCGATAAGTCCCTTCGCAAAGGTGAACGGCATATTGAATACAACCAGGCACTTGATAAGGGAATCAGCGCCCGACCATATCGCCTGATACATTCCGATGATGGCTTCCATCGGCATAACCGCGGTGTACAGCGGATATACGATAAAATAGTTGGTCGCAAGACCGAAAACAGCCATCGAAACCGCTCCGGCAAGGCTTGCGAAAACTACGTGCTTCGTGGTATGCCCTGCTTTGTTCGCGATAAGTCCCGCAGGTACGACCAGCATGCAGCTGAGCAGGAAGTTGGATACCTCGCCGACGCCGCCGGTCATCGAGCCAAACAGACCGAGCAGGTTCTTTATCAGGCACACGGCAGCTCCGGATACAGGCCCCATGGTAAGCGACGCAAGCAGCGCGGGAACATCTGAAAAATCAAACGTGATGAACGCCGGAATGAACGGAAGCGGGAAGCTCAGGAATTTCATCAGGACTACCGCCAGCGCGCCCAGAAGCGCGGTGAACACCAGTTTTCTTACGTCGAAGAGCTGCTTTGTTTTTGTTGTTGTGTTGTTCATGTTTTCCTCCATTGTTCTGGGGAAACAGAAAGCCCCTGCACGCACAAAATGGCTGTACAGGGGGCGCAAATATGCACGCAGAAGCGATACAACATTTGTTTTCTGATTCTTTCATCCGGACTATACCGTCGGTACCGGAATTGCACCGGTTCAGCCTATGCGGCTCGCGGACTTTCACCGCCGGTGGAGAATTGCACTCCGCCCCGAAACAGATAAAATGTATTCGGCGAAACCTCGCCGTAATTACATTATATACCCGCCGCGCGGTTTTGTCAATAGGCGGACGAAAATTATTCGGGAGAAGCCTCCGCCTTCATGCAGAGTTCGTAGAACGGCGCGAGCTTCTTAAAGTCCCTCGCGACACGCTGGGAAAGCTTGTCCGAGAACATTATCTCCGGGTCGCTGGTGTCGAAGGAGAACCCTATGCTCTTGCGGTCGAGCCAGCGGCGCAGCTCCTCGGGCTGGTCGGGGAACTTGCTGCGCTTGTAGAGGTCGCCGAACATTTCAAAGCCTTTCAGCTTCTCCGCCGCCAGGAAAGCTTCCTTGAAGCTGTCGTCCCCCGCCAGAATGAGCCTGCGCAGCTTCTGCATGGACTGAGCGGAAGCGCAGTAATATCCGCAGCCGTAGCTTATTCCTCCCGCGCCTATCGAGAAATAAAATCCCGGCAGCGCATGGTACTGCTCCCGCGTGCGGCTGAACGTATACCAGATGTGGTCGCGGAAAATCGAATCCGGATTAAGGCGCATGTCGCGGTATATCCTTGAGATACGCGCGGGGTTTATCTCAATGAGCGGGTCGATTTTCAGTACGGCAGGCGCAACGTCAAGTATGAGCTGCTTCATCGGCTCCGTTACCTGCTCGGCGTAGGTCTGCTTGTGGTCGCGGAACCAATCGCGGCTGTCGTGCAGGCGGTTTTCAAACAAAAAATCAACTGATTGCTGTGAAAATGGCATGTTTTTTCTCCTTTGCAGTAATTTGCACCTCCTTTCCTGATATCATCAGCATGCAGGAATATGCCCTGTAGAAAGGAGCTGTTTATGGCTAAAAAAATCACTTCGGCGGAGTTCTTCGACAAGAACAACGCCGCTTTTATGAAATTCGGCAGAATGTTCACCCGCAAGCTCACCGACCAGGAACTGATCAACGCCCTGGCTGAGAAAGACCTCGAAAAGCTCGCGAAGGTGTTCAAGCTGGTGTTTGAAATGCTGGAGGAGAACTCCCCGGACAGCAATGCGCAGCTTGCGGCGATGATCTCCGCGTACTCTGAAATGGGCGAGCCGGGAGAGACAGACGGCGCCGGCGAAACGGAGGACGGCGAATGACCGACGTATTTTCACCAAAGCAGAAATCCGCGCTGGGGCTTGTGAAGTCCGGCGGACTGCGGCGTATCAACCTCCTTGAAGGGAGCGTCCGCAGCGGAAAGACCTGGATCTCCATGATAATGTGGGGATTCTGGGTAGCCTCCGCACCGGAGAACGGCGCGTACCTCATGGCTGGGAAAACTCTCACGACCATGCGCCGAAACGTCCTCGAGCCGATGTGCGGCCTGTTCGGGAGCTGCTTCACCTACAGCCTCAGCAAGAAGGAGGGCAGGCTGTTCGGCAGAAAGATCTACCTTGAGGGAGCCTCCAACGCGCAGGCGGAAAGCAAAATACGCGGAATGACCCTCAACGGAGCCTACTGCGACGAGCTGTCGCTGTTCCCGGAGGATTTCTTCGCAATGCTGCTGTCAAGGCTCTCGGTCAGCGGAGCAAAGCTCATCGCGACCACCAACCCGGACAATCCCGGGCACTGGCTCAAGCGGAACTACCTCGATAACGATGCGCTCGACCTCCTCGACCTGAAATTCACGCTGGACGACAATCCGTTCCTCCCCGCGGAATACGTCAGGGCATTGAAAACCGAGTACACCGGGGTGTTCTACGACCGGTTCATACTCGGAAACTGGACCGCCGCCGAGGGCAGGATATACGAGGATTTCTCGCAGAAATGCATAATTTCCCCGCAGGAGCTGCGGCAGCGACTGTCCGAAAGTCCGCTGACTACCTCGGTGATCGGCGTGGACTACGGCGGGAACAAGAGCGCAAGCGCGTTCGTTCACACCGGATTTGACGCGGGATTCAGCAATGTGTACGTTCTGTCTGAGCATTACGACAAGCGGAATGTCAGCGCGGAGAGCCTGATCTCCGCATTTGCGGAATTTGTAACGCAGGAGCGCGAGCGCTTCCCCACGCTTGAAATGGCGTGCTGCGACAGCGCGGAGCAGCTCCTGATAAAGAGCTTCCGCAGCGCAGTCAGCCTGGAAGTAAGGAACGCGATGAAAAAGCCGGTCTCCACCCGGATAAACATGGTAAACCGCCTTATCTCCGCGGGAAGGCTGCATATCAGCTCGGAATGCCCGCACCTCATTGAAGCGCTCAAAACCGCAGTCTGGGACGAAAAGAGCCTCCACAAGGACGTGCGGCTCGACGACGGCTCGACAAACATCGACAGCCTCGACGCATTCGAGTATTCACTCGAGCGCTTCGAGCGGGAGCTTTTCAGATACTGATATCGCATAAAACCACCTTTCCTGTCCGGAAAGGTGGTTTTGATTTATTCGCAGACCTAGCAGACCTGATCACTTCTTCTGCTGCGGAACCGGCTGACCCTGCGGGAGCTGCGCCGGCTGCTGCGGATTTGCAAGCTCTGTGCCGGTGCTGAGAGTCTTGCGGAGGATACGCAGCTCGTTCACGTCCTTGACCATCAGCTCCTCTACGCGGGAGAGCATTTTGTCGGTGTAATCCTGCGTGGAGCTTCTGATAAGGTTGGAGCGCTGCTGTGCCGCGCTGATCTCCTCGGTGGCGCGGCGGCGCGCTTCCTGGAGTATGGAGTTCTGGTCGATAAGCTCGCGGCGCTGCTGCTCAGCCTTGCTGATTATCGCCTCGGCTTCCTTCTTGGCGTCGCTGATTATGCGGTTCTTATCTGCGACGATGTTCTGCGCCTGCTGTATCTCACGGGGCAGGACAAGACGCATTTCGGTTGCTATCTCGTCTATCTCGGTGCAGTCCACAAGGCTCTTCTTGCCGATGGGGAACGGAGCCGCCTTCTTAACTACCTCTTCAAGGGCTGCGATAAGGTCTAAAAGATTGTATTCCATTATATTCAGTTCCTTTCAGTAGAATTTGACTTTTCGTGATATTTCGTTCTTGCAAGCTCCCTTGCCGCGTCGAAGTCCTGCGTCAGCCGGCTGCGTATCTGCTCATGGATACACGCCGGGACATACTTACTCAGGTCTCCGTTGAACATCGCCACCTGCTTTACCATGCTCGATGAAACGAACGTAGTCTTGAGGCTGGCGGGTATAAACACCGTTTCCGCACGTGGGTTCAGGTCCTTGTTGGTGTGCGCCATCTGGAATTCATACTCGAAATCCGTGGTAGCGCGCAGACCCTTCACGATAACATCGACGTCGCTACGCTGATTGAAGTAATCCGCAAGCAGCCCGTCGAAGCTCGCTATCTCGACATTCGGGATATCCTTAGTGGTTTCTTTAAGAAACTCGCAGCGCTCCTTCATGCTGAAGCTGTAGGTCTTGAGCGGATTTATCAGCACCACAACGACCAGCTTGTCGAACATCTTGGAAGCACGCTGGATTATGTCGAGATGTCCATTAGTCACCGGATCGAAGCTGCCTGGGTATATCGCTGTTTTCATGCTTCCGGCTCCTTTCCGGAGTCCTCGTCATCGGTCTGCTTCGGGCGGTAGATAGTCACCGACGTGCGGGAATGCCGCAGCACCTTTACTATCTCGAATCTCCCGATATCATGCGGGAGCACGCATTCCTTCTCATGCTCACAGATTATAACTCCGTTCTCCGACATCTTTTCAACAAGGTGCGGAAGCGCCTTCTGAATTATCTTGTAGTTGTAGGGCGGGTCAAGTATCGCTATGTCGAACACAGCCCGGGTGCTTTTCAGGAATGCCGAAAACGGCATGTTCACTACCCGCGCGTTTGCCTCCAGCCCGGTGGACTTCAAATTCTCGCGCACCGCCTTGATGGAAACCGCCGCGCTGTCGATAAAGTACGCTTCCTTCGCACCGCGGCTGAGCGCCTCTATTCCAAGCTGTCCGCTTCCTGCGAACAGGTCGAGCACCGTTCTTCCCTCTATCTCAAATTGAATAGCGCTGAAAATGGCTTCCTTCACTCCGTCGGTGGTGGGTCTGACTACCTCGGTGCCCTCAACGGTGACGAGCTTACGTCCACGCGCTGTTCCGGTAATTACTCTCATATGTCACTCCTGTATGTCTTTTTCGCTCAGAAACGCTCCTGAATGAACCTATACAGCTCCTGAGCCTTTTCCTCGCCTATCTTAGCCGCCGCACGGAGTTCCTCCGGCGTGGCATTTTTCATGTCCTGCTTTGTTTTAAACGCCTTCATCAGCGCCTGCGCCTTCGCCTGCCCTATTCCGGGGACCTCGGTCAGCTCAAGCTCGTAGGTCTTTTGCTTGTGCTTCACACGCTGGAAGTTGATGGAGTAGCGGTGCACCTCGTCCTGTATATTTGTGAGCAGCTTGAAAAGCGGCTTGTTTGCGCTTATCTGTATCTCCCCGCCCTCTTTTGCGATGGCTCGGGTGCGGTGCTTGCTGTCCTTGACAAGGCCGAAAAGCGGAACGTTTATCCCCATTTCGTCGAAAACCTGCGATACCGCCGCGACATGTCCCTGACCGCCGTCCAGCAGTATCAGATCGGGCAGCGGAGCGAAATTCTCGTCGCCATCAAGGTAGCGCTGCATGCGGCGCCGGAGCACCTCCTGCATGCTGGCGTAGTCGTTTATTCCAACTACGTCCTTGATGTTGAACCTGCGGTAGCCCGGCTTGAAAGGTCTGCCGTTGCGGTAGACTATCATGCCGCCGACCCGCCCGGTCTCGCCGAAGTTCGACATATCGTAGCTTTCGATGATGAGCGGTATCTTCTCGAGATGGAGAAGGTCGCGGAGATCCTCAAGCGCGTTTATTTCCTTTGCAGTCCTTCCGACCCTCAGTGCGAGGTACTCGCTGGCGTTGTTCTTCGCGAGCACTATCTGCGAAAGTCCGTTTCCGCGCTGCGGAACCACGAATTTGACAGCGTGCCCCGCCTTTTCCCGCAGGAGCTGAGTTACAAGCTCCATATCGTCGAATTCCTCGTCGATGTAGATCTCCTTCGGGATATCGTCGCGGTCGGGGTAGTAGCTCAGCAGGAAATCCCGCCGCATTTCCCCGGGGTCGTACTCGTCGCCGATGAAGAAATTTTCCTTGTCGACCAGCCTTCCGCCGCGGTACTTCACCGCCGCGATACTCGCAAGGCTGACGTTCTGCGCGAGCGCAACTATGTCGTAATCCTCGGTTTTATAGTCGAATATCTTCTGTGAATTCTTGAGCCTTGCTATCGCCTGGATACGGTCGCGGAGCTTCGCCGCCTTCTCGAATTCCAGGTTTTCTGCGGCTTCGTTCATTTCCTCCGTAAGCTGATCAACAGACTTCTGACTGCCTGTTTTAAGGTACTCGAGAGCCTCCTCGATTATCTTCTTGTACTCCTCGGAGGATATCTTACCACGGCAAACGCCCATGCATTTCTTGATGTGCATGTTAAGGCAGGGGCGCTCCTTGCCGATATCCATGGGGAACCTGCGGTTACAGGTAGGCAGCATGAAAATGGTGTTTACCTCCTCCACCGCCTGCTTCACAGTGAAGCCGCTGGTGAACGGCCCGAGGTAATCCGCGTTCGGGTCGTTGGTGTTCAGCGCGTAGGATATGCGCGGGTAGGCTCCCTTGCTTATCTTGATGTAATTGTAGCCCTTGTCGTCCTTGAGCAGTATGTTATATTTCGGCTTGTGGAGCTTTATCAGGCTGCATTCCAGCACCAGTGCGTCAAGCTCGCTGGGGCAGACGATAAAGTCGAAATCCGCGATATTGTCGATAAGCTTCAGGGTCTTGGCGTTGTGGTTGGAATCGTGCCGGAAGTAGGAGGTCACGCGGTTTTTTAGCGCCTTCGCCTTTCCGACGTAGATTATCTTCCCGGTCTTATCTTTCATGAGATACACGCCGGGGCTGAGGGACAGGCGGTTCGCCTTGTCACGCAGATAGTCGATATTCGGATTCAACACTAAAGCCCCCCAGATGATTATACACACTTTATTGTACCATTTTTTTTGCTGAAATACAAGAGCCTGAGTATATTTTTTTGAGAAAGACCGCAAATTTTGCAAAAGAAATGCTCCCGGCGGATAAGCTGTGAAAAATCGGGCATAATCATACCAGCCTCAGATTTACACGACACAGGAGGGATAATATGTCACTTTACGGAAAAATGGCTGGTGGGCTGATAGCTCTTGCACTTATGGGAGGCAGCGCGGCGTACGTCGCTTCGGCAGCCGGGAGCGTCCTGGAAGCCGCCGAGCAGACCGCGGCGCAGCTTTCCTGCTATGTGCTCAGGGAATACAACGGAAGCGTAGCGCTTTTCTCAGACGACGGCACAGAGCCTATCGCGCAGTACTCCACCCCGATAGCCGACGTAAACCCCGCAGACGCTGCCCAGCTTAAAGAAGGTATCCGCCTGAGAGGTCTTACGGAGGTCAGCAGGCTTCTTGAGGATCTGGATATTGAATAAAAAATCGGCTTCAACCTGACAATTCACAGCGATTTGAAATTCCGCGCGAAGCGCGCACCATAATTCCGCATTCCGAATTTAAAAAAGTCCCCCGCTCCTATAAAGCGGGGGATCAGTTATTCTCTGTGAACGCTTAGCGCAAAGCCTTATACAGCCTTGTTTATAGCGGCAACAGCCTTGTCAACGGAGGTCTTATAGGAGCTGAACTCAGACTTGAATCCGGACAGGTCATTGTAAGCCGCGTCGATGAATACGCCGAGCATACCGTCAAGGTCGGAAGCCGCCTTTGTAAGCGAGGACTTCGCGGAGGAATACTCAGCCGGAGCGCCGGACATCATCTCATCGTAGTTGGAAACTACCTGCGCATAGCCGGCAGCCTTCATGATAGCGGAGGTCTTATCGTTGTAGATAACGCTCATTACATCGGACTCGTACTTGCTGCTCTTGAGGTCAGCGACGGAGTTCTTTACAGTGTTGAACTGAGAAGCCGCGTTGGAAGCCGCAGTAGCCGCATTTGACAGCATATCCGCATACTGGCGTGACTTATCGGAGCTGGTCTGGTTTCCGGTCTGGAGGCTCTTGAAGCTGAGACCGCTCTTTGCCGCAGAGTTGAAGCTGCTGAGCTTGGAATCCGCAGTGGAAGTATACTTGCTGCCGGAATCGCTGGTGCCGGTCACATAGGTGTAGTAGTCGGTATAGAGGTCGTACAGCTTCTGGAGCGATGAGTACGCGCTGGAAAGCTCGCTGCTGGAGGGCTTGGCGTTCTTCACCAGGCTGGAGACATTGCTCTTGCCGCTGGAAAGCACGCTGGTCATTCCAGAGGTGAACGTTGTCTTTGTGAATCCTGCGTCGACCGCATAGCTTGTAGCCTGAGAATAGAGGTGCAGCTTTCCGACCTCTGCGGAAACAGCCTCGAACGCGTCAAGTATCTTTTCGCGCTGTTTATCCTCGTTGGTAACTGTCGTGGAAGGCTTTGTGGAGACAACCGCCGGTTCCTTGGCAGTGACAGCGGGCTTCGGAGTGGTGGTAACAGCCGGACTTGTGGTAATTGCATTCGGTCTGGTTGTAACCGACGTATTAGGTCTGGTGGTTACAGCAGGAGTTGCTGCCGGAGAGGAAGAAGTATCAGCAGGTCTGCTGTTTTCAGCATCGGGAGCTTCCGCGGTCGCGGGCTTGGCTGCTTCCTCAGTAGCCGCAGGCTCCGGCTGGCTCTCGTTAGTAACGACAGGGTTGACTTCCTCGGGAACGCTGGATACATCGGATACGTCAGAAACGGCTGGTACATCTGCCTCGGCGTTTTCGTCCGCTTCAACAGGAGTATCAGGCACAGTGGAAGCCGTGGTAGGAGTTGCAGGCTGGCTCACCAGATCCTCGGACTTGTTGGCGGTGGAAGTCGCAACTATCAGCGCGATAACTCCGACGACAACCACAGCGGCTCCGATGACCGTCGGTATCGGGAATATGCCGAACAGCTTAGTCGGCTGCTTCTGGCTCTTTGCCGCTGAACCAGAAACGTTCTTCTTGAGCGGCTTGATGTTCCATTTATTCGGGGAGCCGCAGTTCTTGCATACGGCTTCCTTCTCGTACATATCCTGACCGCAGTTGCGGCAGTAAACCAGCTTGCCGAGATCAGCTCCGTCATTCTCGGAGCTTTCAGCGGCAGGCGCAGACTCCGGTTCAGAGCGGCGGGGCTGTGTGAATTCTGGTTCAGTGTATGCGGGAGTCTCCGGTGCGGTGTATGCAGGTGCTTCCGGCTCGGTATATGCGGGTGCTTCCGGTGCAGTGTATGCAGGCGCCTCCGGCTCGGTATATGCGGGCGCTTCCGGCTCGGTGTACGCGGGCGCTTCCGGCTCAGTGTACGCAGGTGCTTCCGGCTCAGTGTACGCGGGTGCTTCCGGCGCGGTGTACGCGGGAGTATCCGGCGCGGTGTACGCAGGAGCTTCCGGTGCGGTGTATGCAGGAGCTTCCGGTGCGGTGTATGCAGGAGCTTCCGGTGCGGTGTACGCGGGTGCTTCCGGCGCGGTGTACGCGGGAGTATCCGGTGCGGAGTACGCGGGAGCTTCCGGTGCGGTGTATGCAGGAGCTTCCGGTGCGGTGTATGCAGGAGCTTCCGGTGCGGTGTATGCAGGAGCTTCCGGTGCGGTGCACGCGGGTGCCTCCGGCTCGGTATACGCGGGTGTTTCCGGCTCAGCGACCGCCATGGGAGCGGGTGCGGTTATGTCAATATTGATATCATCGTAATTCTGCTCGAGCTGCATCGGCTCGTCAGGCTCGGTCATTTCACCGCCGTTTATTACCGGCAGACCGCTCTCTGAAAGGAACTGGGTCTCCGGCATTCCGGCTTCCATGCTGAAATCTTCTACCCGGCGGGAGAAGGTGCCAAGATCCGGCTCCTGCGGAACAGGCTCGGGCTGGGGTTCAGGCTCGGGAGCAGGCGCACTTATTGCAGGCATATCGCTTGAGGTTGCATTGAGGTTGGCAAACTGCTGGTTAAGCGCTTCGATCTCACTGTTGAGATCTCCGCCGCCTAAACCGCCGATACCGCCAAGACCTCCGCCGAGGCCTCCCATATCACCAGAGCCGCTCACATCGTAGCTTATATCTCCGCCCAAACCGTTGTTATTGACGAAATTGTCTATTCTGGCGAGGTCGCTGTCGGAAATTCCGCCGAACTCGCCGCCGAGCGGGTCGGTGTTGACCAGCGGAACCCCTGAGGAACCATTCGCATTCAGCTTCATGCCGCACTTTTCGCAGTGGTCGGTGGACTTCTGCATTCTCATGCCGCAGGTCGGGCAGAAAACAAGGGTCCCCTCCTCGTTGCCGAGGGGCTGGATACCCGGCATTTCCCCGCTGGGCTGCTCACCGGCGGACTGCTCGTTTGCCTGGGCTTCCTCTTTCTCTTCCTCTTCTTCCACTTCCGGCGGAACAGGCGTGCCGCACTCCATGCAGAATTGATAGCCGCGGATCAGTTTCTTGCCGCAGTTTTCACAATACATTATGTAATCCTCCCAAATGGATCGTAATACTCTCTGTAATCAAATCTGACGCAGACTTTGATGATAGAAATATCCAAATTAAGTATACTATACTGCCTAAAAAAAGTCAACTTGCAAAACGCAAGATTGTTAAAATGAAATAATACGAACCCGGGGTTTTTGTGCATAATCATACCAAAAAATAACACCCCGCCGAACATAACCGACAGGGCATTAAAAGCGTGTTGAAATGTAGTATCAGAGTATCGTTGAAAAATACAGACCGGCGAAAACTCCGGCTGCCGCCGCCATAACTCCGGCAACGGCGAGACATATCGCGATATGCGCGGCTGTGAAGTAGCGGCGCTCCTTCTCGGGCTTCTGCGCGGAAACCACCGGGACTTCATTATTAAATGACAGCGGATTTACGGCGCTGTCAGGAACCGCCTGGGCATTCACAGCGCCGCTGGCAGAGGTCTGTGCGGCTGAGTGCTCCGCGCTGCTCTGAGGGATCACGCCCGGCGTGGGGACGCTGTACGCGGGCTGTTCGGTCGGCTCGGGCTGTTTTACCTCCCCGGCAGACTGCACAGCCTGGGAATTCTCGGCAGACACAACGGGCGCAGCAGAAACCGTCTGAAGCTCCGGCTGCGGCGCCGGAGCCTCCACAGGAGCAGAAGCCGCCGGGACCTCCGGAGCGGCGCTCAGGCTCTGCGTAGACACCGAACTGAAACCCGCGCCGCACCATGTGCAGAACAGGCTGTTATCATCGTTTTTCTTGCCGCATTTTGGACAGAACATATGTATACTTCCTTTCATGAATCAGTCATTCGTGACCGGCAGACCGCCGCCGTTGCGGACGTAATCGAACAGGTACTGCTGCGCGATACCCTCTATGCCGAGGGTGCATTCCGGCAGACCTCCGGGGTAAAACTGTGCCATGAGCCGCTTTACCCACACGTCTTTCGGGAAGGCGTCAAGCTTATGGAACGCGAACAGCAGCACACAGTCCGCGACCTTATCGCCTACGCCGACTATGGTCTTGAGCTGCTCCCGCGCCTCCGCAAGCGGCAGCCTGTCGATTTCCGCGAAATCAACCGCACCGGAGTTCACCTTCTCCACCGCGTCGCATATGTAGCGCGCGCGGAATCCCGCCCGAAGCGGCGCGAGATCCTCCGGAACTATCCCGGAAAGCTGCTGAGCCGTCGGGAATGCGTATCCCCCGCCAGCCGGAGTTCCGAAGCTCTCGCACAGCCGCCCGATTATCCCGGAGATACGCGGAATATTGTTATTCTGGCTGATAATAAAGCTGATGAGCGTTTCGAACGGCTCCTGCCGCAGAATGCGTATGCCCGGCGAGAATTCGCAGGCTTTTTTCAGCGTTTCGTCCGCTGAGAGAGTTTCGATGTACGCGGAATAATCCGTGCCCAAGTCGAAATAGTTTTCCCAGAACGGGATATCCTGCTCGGATACGCCGTGCAGGGTGACTTCATCGCCGGACTGCGTTACGGTAAGGCTCCTGCCGCCGGCAATGCCGGAAAACGCGCCGTTTTCGTCCTCGCTCCAGCGGAAGCACTGACCGCACAGGAACGTCCGGCGGATATCAAAATTTTTATTTTGTATGGTGTAATTCATAGAAATTTTCGTAAACCCCTTGATTATTTGTCTTAATTATAATACAATAGGAGTATAATTTCAAGAGTATCCGCTGTATTTTCAGCGACTTTTCACCTTATTCACGCAAAAGGAAAGGACTTACAATGAGAGAAAGTATTCTGACGATACCGATAAACGAAGTGTTCGAGCCGCGGGAGGGCTGCCCCATCTGCGCCATGCGTAACACTGTCGAGCAGCATATCAGCGAGTACATAATGGGCGCCGCGATGATGGAGCCGGACGTCCGCATGGAAACTAACCGGCTAGGGTTCTGCCATACGCACTTCAACAGCCTGCTCAAGCAGAACAACCGCCTGTCGCTGGGACTTATGCTCAACACCTACCTTGGCACGCTGCGCGGAGAAATATTCGAAAATAAAAGCATTTTCTTCACAAAAGGAGCAAAGGCAAAAAAGTGCAGTGAAATAGAGAACACCTGCTTCGTATGCAGCAAGGTAGACTGGGGCGTTGAACACATGCTGGAAACGGTATTCACGATGTTCCGCGAGGACGCGAAGTTCCGCAATCTGTACTCCACGCAGAAATACATCTGCATACCGCACTACAACCTGATAATGTCGCATGTTCCCTCCAAGCTTCCGAAGGCAGACCAGAAGGAATTCATCGCCGCCACCGACAAGCTGGTGGAAAACTACATAAAGGAGCTCAACAGCGACGTAAACGAGTTCTGCAACAGCTTCGACTACCGCAATGCCGGAAAGCTCCACAGCGAGGACATGGAGCACGTCAGAAGCTCCATCGAGCGCGCAATAGAGTTCATAACCTCAAGAAAACCAGACGTTAAATAAAATTCGGAATTATTGAGCCGCTGTCGCGGCGGTTATCGAATCGTATCAAAATTTTAAATCTGCCGCGAAGCGGCACCGAAATTCCGAATTCATAATTTTGATTTGTCAATACAAGTGCAACAGTTATTTCAAAA
>CAMELR010000024.1 GCA_945923775.1 uncultured Clostridia bacterium
GTTTACTAATCGTGCTTAATTCCTAATTTGTGGGATTTGTGCGGTGTTGCCTTAACTTTTACATCGAAAACGCAAAAACGAAGTTTTAAGGAAATTGCACAGGAATATCATTGTTGCACGGCTATAAAGCTGATCGGAGGCTGATTATGAATAAAAAACCTGACAGTCAGAAAAAACGTGATCGTTACAGTACTTTTGGACTTATTTTTATTATTCTCGTAAGCGTACTTTTTTTATCTGGATATACATTTGTTCTTCAGAAAATGCACAGTGACAGTATTCTTGAAAACGCAGTAGAGCAGAACAGCTCCAGGACTGACGCTATGCAGAAAGGCGTTTCGGGATTCATTACACGTGAGGATTTTACCGACATAAATTCGGCTGACGATATGGAGTCTGAATTGTATCAAACTCTTCAAATGCGGCTGAACCAGATAAGAAACATGAATTCCACGCGGTATTTTTATACGGCAAAGCGTGGAAGCGATGGAAGGCTGATCTACCTTGTTGACGGACTCGATCTCAGCGCGGACGATTTTGCGTATCCAGGAACATACATTGAAGAAGAAATGATCCCGTACATCGACAGGGCACTGACTGGAGAAACAGTATATTCTCAGGAGATAATCGACACGACATGGGGGCATATATTTACGGCTTGCTATCCTGTCATGGCAAACGACAGCTCCGACGAGGTGATCGGCGCACTGTGTATTGAGATGGATATGGAGCCAACATACGAGTTCATCAGTGAACGGAACCGTATCGCTGTGATAGTGGCAACAGTGGGCGTTATCTGCGTCCTGATAATAACGGGGCTTGCGTTCATCTATATCAGGAAAAACAATAAGGACCGTGAGAAGCAGCAAATGCTTGAAAAGGCAGCTGAAGCAGCACTCTCCGCTAACCGTGCCAAGTCCACATTTCTATTCAATATGTCGCATGATATTCGTACCCCTATGAATGCGATCATAGGCTATGTTGAACTTGCAAAAAGGAACCTAAATAAGCCTGAAAAGCTGGCAGAATACATGAATAACATCAGTAACTGCGGTCAGAAGCTTCTTTCTCTGCTCAATAATGTGCTTGATCTTGCCAGGATAGAAAACAACAACACGGTCGTGGAAGAATCCATCGAAGATATCGGTGACACCATTTCTTCATGTATAACAATGTTCCGCAATGAAGCGGAAAAGAAGAACCAGACCCTCAATTATAGCCAGGAATTTAAGGATACATACGTATATATAGATTCAGGTCACCTCTCGGAGATACTCATGAACATACTTAGTAATGCTGTGAAGTACACCGGCAATGGAGGCAGCATTTCAGTTTCAGCAAGGCAGGAAAAGTCGGATACCGAGGGCTGGTGTAAAATAGTTGTTTCCGTCGCAGATACAGGCATCGGAATGTCCGAGGAGTTCCAGAAGCACATTTTCGAGGCGTTTGCACGCGAGCGTTCTTCGACGCTGAGCGGCATTGAAGGCGCCGGCCTTGGCATGGTGATAGTCAAAAAGCTCGTTGACATGATGGGCGGTACTATAACAGTCGAAAGCAGGATCGGCGCCGGTTCTAACTTTACTGTCTCGATACCGTGCCGAGTATCTTCAAAAGAAGAAGCGCAGGCTAAACGTGCGGATTCTGTTATCGACAAGACCATACTCGCCGGAAAGCGGATCCTGCTTACCGAGGATAATGATTTAAATGCGGAGATAGCAACTGAGCTTCTGACAGAAGAAGGGATTGAAATAGAGCGTGCGGCTGACGGCGTGGAATGTATTGAAATGCTGGAAAAGTCAGAGCCGGGATATTACGACATTATCCTTATGGATATACAGATGCCTGTAATGAACGGGTATGAAGCTGCATTAAAAATCAGACGCATTGATGATAAGGCAAAGGCGGAAATACCAATAATAGCAATGACCGCAAATGCGTTTTCAGAAGATAAGGACAAGGCGCTGGAAGTTGGCATGAACGATCACGTTCCAAAGCCGATAGACATGAATGTTGTTCTGCCTGCCATTGCAGCACAGCTCAGGAAGTGAATAAAGATGATCGAGGGGGCTGCAGCTCCCTCGATTTTTAGTATATTATTCATATAAATTAATATTTACTTTTAATAGTGCATAATTGACCCACTTAATTAATTGATATACTATACAAAATAACCAAAAAGACATTTTATGTCCTTTTTTGCTTGTTTTTTCAAAATAAAGTGATATAATATAATCATGTTATTCTTATGATCCTCTTTTTTCTTAGTGACGCATATAACCCCACTTTTTTAAGAGAAGAAATTACTTATAACGAATGTTGCTGTCGGAACGTAATGTTATTAGGGGGAACTTAATATGTGGCATGTTGAAACGGACTATTTCGCATTAGCTGTATTCCTTATAATGTTTATCAAGGAATTTACCCTGCGCCGGGAAAGAAAAGAGAAGCAAAAACAAAGATTAGCGAAATCTGACATTCAGAGCGACGCTTTTTACTTTGTCCTTATTTTAAGCATTGTCAGCGTTGTTATTGACATCGTGTCATCAACAGCGATGAACGATGTTACCAACTGGTGGGTTTACCAGATCGCAATGACGATCTATGTGATAAGTATGCCTCTGCTGGCGGCGACGTGGGTGGGTTATGCCTATGTCCTGATACATCAGGATTTCCCTCTGAAAAAGCTGCTTAAACATATATCGTTTATAATGATACCGTACGGTATTTATGCACTTGTAGCGCTGAGTAATCCGTTTACAGGTCTTTTTTTCACGCTCTCGGAAAACATTGAGTACGAGAGGGGTGTATTATTCATGCCCGTGGGAGTCGGCTCCATTATGCTGTACTCCGGAATCGGGCTTTTTCTTGTATTATTCTGCTGGAGGAAAATCACTCCTCGTTTTAACGCTCCGCTGCTGACTGCGTTCTTTGGAATAACCGCCGTTTTTATCTGGGTCCAGCTTGCAAATCCGGGCTGGCTGATAATCGACGCAAGCTATGCGGTAATTTATGTGTGGTGCGATATTTCGGTAGAGGACCAGCGCAGAAAAGAGCTTTACAAAAGCATCAGCGAAAAGAATGACGAACTGAAAAGAATAGCCGAAAAAGCGGAACAGGCGGCGCAGGCCAAAACCGAGTTCCTGTCAAGAATGAGTCATGATATCAGAACTCCCATGAACGCTATCATAGGTCTGACCCATCTTGCAAAGAAAGAGGACGACCTTCAGGTTGTACGGGAGCATCTGGACAAAATAGACGTATCCAGCAAGTTCCTGCTTGGACTTATCAATGACATTCTGGATATGAGCAAAATCGAAAACGGCGATATGACGCTGAATGAAGCTCCGTTCACCTGCGAGGAATTCACGGATTCCATTCTGACAGTGATAAAGCCGCTTATTGATAACAGAAACATCAACTTTGTGTTCAAGATGGGCGGAGGTACAGGCTGTATCATGGCAGACCGCCTGCGGTTCAGCCAGATATTTTTCAATCTGCTTTCAAATGCGGCGAAGTTCACACCGCCGGGAGGAACGATAGAGTTCATCTCTGAACGTATAGAACCAAAGGAAACCGATGATCCCCAAAAAATCGGCCTGCGATTTTACGTCCGGGATACCGGCGTCGGTATGAGCGAGGAATTCCTGAAGTATATGTACGATCCGTTTACGCAGGAGCGCTCAGGACTTGGCGACAAGTCGAGGGGTACAGGGCTTGGGCTTCCCATCGTAAAGAGCCTTGTGGACGCCATGGGCGGCACAATAAGCGTAAAAAGTCAGCTTGGCAGGGGATCTGAATTCAAAATCGAACTATATGTTGCGCAGGCTGAGGCTTCAGCAAAGGAACAAACGTCAGCGGACAGTGAGCAGGACCTGAACGGCGCGCATATCCTCCTTGTGGAAGATAATGATATCAACGCTTACGTTGCAAAGACTATACTTGAACAGTTTTCATGCGTGGTCGATTCAGCGGGAGACGGACAGCAGGCGGTAACTAAGTTTGAGTGTTCGCCTGAAGGTTACTACGACGTAATACTCATGGACGTACATATGCCGGTAATGGACGGTATCGAAGCCACAAAACAAATTAGAGCAATGAGCCGCGGCGACGCAAAAACTGTCCCGATCATCGCAATGACAGCGGACGCATTCGACAAGGAAAAAGCCAAGACGCTTGACGCGGGAATGAACTTCCACCTGCCCAAGCCGATAGATCCTGATATGCTTTATCAAACGCTTTACCGCAATATTCATGATCGCTCCGCAGATTGAGCATTATATAACGTCCGGTGGAAATAGCAATTGCTGATTCTCAATTTGGGCAGAGCAGTTTTCCCTGTACAATGATTTAACAAAGAATCCCCCTTCCAGCAGGAAGGGGGATAATATTTTACTTGTTGTACTCAACGTGCAGGAGCTCATGCTCTCTGCCCTTGAGAATGCCGTTGTAGAGGGATTCAATAAGCGGGTTCTCCTCGCTGGACTTTATGCTGCACATTCTGTCTGCGTCGTAAAGTCCGTTGGAGCGCGCCTGCTTTTCCTCTTTGTGCACGAAGGGCTGACCGGCTCCGTTGATACAGCCGCCGGGACATGCCATCACCTCGACGAAATCGAAGTGCTCGCCGCCCTTTATGCGCTGAATGAGTTTCTCAGCGTTTCCAAGACCGCTCACAACGCCTATATGCAGCGTCTTGTCGCCGTAGGGAATGTTGACTTCCTTCACGCCCTCAAGACCACGGAGCGGCTGGTACATAATGCCGTCGCCGCGCTTGTTGTCGGAGATACGGCGGAGCACTGCCTCGGTAACGCCTCCGGTTGTTCCGAAGATAACGCCCGCGCCTGCCATCGTGCCGAACGGCATGTCTATAGCCTCCGGGCGGATACTCGTGAGCTGGATTCCGGATTCCTTCACCATCTGCACGAACTCCTGGGTGGTCAGAACATAGTCTACCATATGAGTCCCGTCAGCGGCGCGGAATTCCTCACGGAGAGCCTCGCGCTTCTTCGCGGTGCAGGGCATGAGCGCAATATGGACGTGCTTCTTCGGTTCTTCCCTGAACTGCTCTCGGATAACCGCCGCGAACATCTGCATGGGCGATTTGCAGCTTGAAACGTGCTCCATAAGCTCGGGGTGCTTGGTTTCAGCGTAGCGCACCCAGGCAGGGCAGCAGGAACTGAACAGCGGCAGCTCGTTTCCGGCAGTGACATGCTCCAGAAGCTCGGCTGACTCCTCCATAACGGTGAGGTCTGCGGCGGTGGAGGTGTCGTAGATCTCGTCAAACCCCATTCTGCGGAGCGCTGCGACGATAAGTCCCATCGCGTTCTGACCGTCCTGGAGACCCAGCTCGCGGCCGATAGCGACGCGCACTGCCGGAGCGATCTGTATAGTTACCATAGTATCCTTGTCGGAGAGCACCTTCCACACGTCGGAGATGTTGTTCTTTACAACGATTGCGCCGGTGGGACATACCGCCGAGCACTGACCGCAGCCAACGCAGTCGGTCTCGCCGATGGGCTTGTGGAACGCAGTTCCGACTACCATTCTGGAGCCGCGGTTCATGAAGTCGATAACGCCGACGTTCTGTATCTCGTTGCAGGTGCGCACGCAGTCGCCGCAGAGAATGCACTTGTGGTGGTCGATGGTTATGCAGGGGGAGCTGCCGTCAACATCGGGCTTGGAAGCCGCATTCGGGAACCGCACTCCCTCAATGTGGAACCGCCTTGCTATGTCCTGGAGCTTGCACTTTTCGTTGTTGTCGCAGGTGGTGCAGTCGCGGCAGTGATTTGCGAGCAGCAGCTCGAGTATAACCTTGCGGTACTTTCTCAGGCGCTCGGTGTTGGTACGTATCTCCATGCCGGGTTTGGGCGGGGTAGAGCAGGAAGCGTGAAGGGTCCCCCACTGATCCTCGACCATGCACATGCGGCAGGCGCCGTATGTTGAAAGCTCCGAATGATAGCAGAACGTGGGCATTTTAATGCCGACCTTCTGGATAAGCGCCAGCAGGTTCTTTTCGCCGTTTATTTCAACGGGGACACCGTCGATAGTCATATATCTGTTATTGTCCATTTCACTTCACCTCTATCGCATGGAACGGGCAGGTGGTAACGCACGCCCCGCACTTGATACACTTGCTCTGGTCGATAACGAACGGTGACTTGATCACGCCGCTGATCGCCCCGACAGGACAGCCGCGGGAGCACTTGGAGCAGCCCTTGCACTTGTCGGGCTGGATCTCGATGCGCTTAAGCTTCTGACAGACTCCAGCCGGGCAGCGCTTTTCGTTGATATGCGCCTCGTATTCCTCGCGGAAGTTCTTTATCGTGCTTACGACAGGGGAAGCCGCGGACTTGCCCAGACCGCACAGCGCAGTCGCGGAGATGGTCTCGGCAAGCTCAAGGAGCAGGTCGATGTCGCCGGGTTCGCCGTTGCCTGCAACGATGCGCTCGAGTATCTCAAGCATGCGCTTTGTGCCTTCGCGGCAGGGAACGCACTTACCGCAGGATTCGTTCTGAGTGAAGTTCATGAAGAATCTTGCGACCTCTACCATGCAGGTCTTGTCGTTCATGACTACCAGACCGCCGGAGCCTATCATTGCGCCCGCCTTCTTGACGGAGTCAAAGTCGAGGGGAAGGTCGAGATCCTTTTCGGTCAGCGTGCCGCCGGAGGGGCCGCCGATCTGGACCGCCTTGAACTTTCCGCCGCCGCGTATGCCGCCGCCTACGTCGTAGATGACTTCGCGCAGGGTGGTTCCCATCGGGACTTCGATAAGACCTGTATTTTCGATGTCGCCGGTGATGGCGAACGCCTTGGTTCCGGGGCTTTTCTCAACGCCTATTCCCTTGAACCAGTCGGCTCCGCGAAGCACGATGGAGGGCACGTTTGCATAGGTCTCAACGTTGTTGAGCACCGTCGGGCTGTCAAACAGACCGTGCTCAACGGTGCGCGGGGGCTTAACACGCGGCATTCCGCGCTTGCCTTCGATGGATGCGGTCAGCGCGCTGCCCTCGCCGCAGACGAACGCGCCTGCGCCGCGGTTGATGTGAAGCTCGAAATCAAAGCCGCTGCCGAGTATATTCTTTCCGAGCAGGCCTATCTCCTTTGCCTGGGCGATGGCGGTCTTTAAGCGCTCGACTGCCAGCGGGTACTCAGCACGGACGTATATGTAGCCCTCGGTGGCACCGCATGCCGCGCCTGCTATCATCATTCCCTCGAGCATTCGGTGCGGGTCACCTTCCATAATGCTTCTGTCCATGAAGGCTCCGGGGTCGCCCTCGTCGCCGTTGCAGACAACGTACTTCTGCGCGGCGTTCTGGCGCTTTACCTGCGCCCACTTCCTGCCGGCAGGGAATCCTCCGCCGCCTCGTCCGCGCAGTCCGGAGTCGCTAACTTCCTCGATGACCTCGTCCGGAGTCATGTCGAACAGAGCCTTTTCAAACGCGGAGTAACCGCCCTGCGAGAGGTACTCCTTGACTGAGAGGGAATCAATATGACCGCAGTGCTCCAGAACGACTCTGGTCTGCTTTTTGTAGAACGGGATCTCCTCCTGGGTCTTGTAGATCTCGCCGTTTTTCTGGAATGCGAGACGCTCGATATGTTCACCGTTCACGATGGTCTTTTCTACGATCTCCTCGCAGTCCTCGACCTTCACCTTCGTGTAGAGCCAGCCCTCCGGCTCGATACGCACCAGCGGGCCTCTTTCGCAGAAGCCGTGGCAGCCGCTCTTCTTGAGGGCTACGCCTTCGGATTCCGGCTCGTGCTCAAGCTCCACCGCGCAGTGGATACCCTTCGCTTCGATAAGCTCGCGGAGCCTTGCGTAGATGTTCAGCGAGCCGCTGGAAACGCAGCCTGTGCCCGCGCAGACGAGTATCTTTCTCTTGTATGCATTGTAAGCTCTGACGCATTCCTCGCGGAACGCCCTGAGTTCCTGTCTGTCCTTTAACATTCGCCGTCCTCCTTCAGTTTTTTCAGGATAGCGGAAGCCTTATCCGGGGTCATTTCCGCGTGAACGTGGTCGTTGACGGTGATGACCGGGGCTAGTCCGCATGCGCCGAGGCAGGAGACCGTTTCCACGGTGAACATCAGGTCGTCGGTGGTCTTTTTGGTCTCGGAAAGTCCGAGCTCCTGCCGGAGCCTTGCCAGGATAGGCGGCGACTGTCTGACATGACAGGCGGTTCCGTCGCAGACCTTGATAACGAACTTCCCCTTTGGCTCGAGCGAGAAATTCTCGTAGAACGTGGCAACGCTGAACAGCCGCGCCTCCCCGACCCCGAGCCGCTTTGCGATGTGCGGGAACACCTCTTTCGGCAGGTAGCGGTAGTGCTCCTGAACTCCCTGAAGGATCGAGATGATGTTCTTCTCCTCGCAGCCGATGCCGTCGATGATCTTGTCGACCTCGTCGAGCTGAATGGTGCTTTGCATAAATGTACCTCCTTCGCTGATGTGCGGAAATATACGGTATCTCTGCTATGTACTGTTATTACTCCGTTGATATGACGGATTCTTTTAACAGCAGTAAAAAACTTTTGTTAAGCATTACTATAATTTTACCACACAATATGCCAGTTGGGTATTGCCAAAGTGATATAATACCATGCTTTTTTAACATATATGTCACTTTAACTCAAGTTAACAATTCTCTTTTGTGCATTATCTCCAAAAACAAAAAGAGCCGCCCGGATATATCCGGACAGCTCCACAGTATTCAGATTTTATTCAGCGGAAATGATCGTGCCGCCGCCTACGACGATATCGCCGAGGTAAAGCACGACCGCCTGACCCGATGTGACAGCCCTCTGCGGCTTCTTGAACTCAACGTGTACGGTGCCGTCAGGGTCAGCCCAGACCATCGCCTCGGCTTCTCTGCCGTTGTAGCGCGTGCGCGCGGAGACCTCCACCGGCTCAGACGGAGCATTCTCCCAGAGGATCCAGTTGAAATCCCCGGCGGTGAGCCTGCTGGAGTACAGCCCCTCCTCCCGGGAAAGGGTCACGGTGTTGTTCTGCATGTCCTTCGAGCAGACGTACATGCGCTCCCCGAAGCCAACTCCCAGCCCCTTGCGCTGACCTATCGTGTACCTGATGATTCCGGAATGCTCCCCGATAACGTTGCCGTCTGTGTCAAGGAACGCTCCGTGCGGGTAGGTCTTTCCGGTGCGCATTCGTATGAACTCCGCGTAGTCCCCGTCGGGAACGAAGCAGATATCCTGGCTGTCGTGCTTGTGCGCGTTCAGAAGTCCCAGCTTTTCCGCCAGAGCGCGGACTTCCTCCTTGCTTTCGAACTCTCCGAGCGGGTATATCGTGTGCGAAAGCTGCTCCTGCGTCATGGAGTAGAGAACGTAGCTCTGATCCTTGGCGAGGTTTCTTGCCTTTTTCAGCACCCATCTGCCGTATTCCGGAAGGAATTCCGTGCGGGCGTAGTGACCGGTCACGATGTACTCGCAGCCGAGGGCGCGTCCGCGCTGATACAGCAGCTCGAACTTCATGTAGCGGTTGCAGTCAATGCAGGGATTAGGGGTCTGGCCGTTCTCGTAGGCGCTGATGAACCGCCCGATAACGTCCCGCTCGAACTCGTCCACGAAGTTGAAAACGTAGAACTTCATGCCCATCGAATAGGCGACGTTTCGCGCGTCCTCGGCGTCGTCGGCGGTGCAGCAGGATTTTTCGGTGCAGGCGCAGTCGGAGTTGCTGCGCAGCTTCATGGTGACGCCTATGCAGTCGTAGCCGCGCTTAACCATGAGCGCCGCCGCGACCGAGCTGTCAACTCCTCCGCTCATTGCGATGAGCGCGGTGGGCTTTTCCGTCATTCTCCGAGCCTCAGCATTTCATCTATGCAGTGCTTTGCCGCGAGGCGCTCCTGCTCTTCAATGTTGATCTCGAAGCCGTCGCGGCCCTCAAGGGTGTGCAGTACGTCCGCGATGGTTGTGACCTTCATGTTGTGGCATACGCAGTCCTTGGAAAGCGGGAAGAACAGCTTCTCCGGGTGGTCGATACCGAGGTGCTGAACGATACTGTTTTCGGTTCCGATGATGAATTCCTTGGCGTCGCTCTTTGCGGCGTACGCCATGATCTCAGTGGTGCTTCCGGTGAAGTCGGCAAGCTCTACTATCTCGGGACGGCACTCGGGGTGAACGAGCAGCAGCGCGTTCGGGTGGAGCTTCTTAGCCGCGCGGACATCAGCAGCGGTGAGCTTCGCGTGGGTCGGACAGCCGCCGTGGATAAGCTGGATCTCCTTCTCGGGGACCTGCTTCTTCACGAAATCGCCGAGGTTGCAGTCAGGAATGAACAGTATCTTGTCAGCGTCGAGCTTCTTGATTATCTTAACTGCCGAGGAGGAGGTCACGCAGACGTCGGAGAGGGTCTTGAGCGCCGCGGTGGTGTTGATGTAGGCAACGACCTTGTGGTCGGGATACATCTGCTTGAGCTGAGTGAGCATTTCAACGTCGAGCTGCTCCGCCATCGGGCAGCCGGCTTCCTCGCGGGGGATAAGCACGCGCTTCTCCGGCGAGAGGATCTTCACGGTCTCGGCCATGAAGCGTACGCCGCACATCATAACGGTAGCGTTGGGAGCCTTCGCTGCTTTCTGTGCAAGTCCGAAGGAATCCCCGACGAAATCAGCCACTTCGAGAATGTCGTGGGTCTGGTAGCAGTGCGCTAAAATACAGACGTCCTTTTCCTTTTTCAGCTCCATTATCCTTTTCTGGATATCGTTCAACATAAGTTTCTCCTCCCGGAAAGCGGCGCACCGGAGCGCCGCAGTCCAATGATCTTTAAATAGAGTAGTCCCCGCCGGTGGAATTATCAATGATATCCTGCAGGGTAACGCTGTCGAGGTAGTTGTTTATCGCCTTGTAGAGCCCCTCCCACACGGGCAGGGTGATACACTCGGAGGCGCGCGGACACTCGTTTACGGGATACTGGAGGCAGCTCACGGGGCAGAGGCTGCCCTCGGTGACGCGGAGTATCTCGCCGACGGTGTACTGATCAGGGTTCTTCGACAGCGCGTAGCCTCCCTGATAGCCGCGGTTGGTGCGGAGCAGGTCCGCCTTGTTCAGCAGCGGAACGATCTGCTCTAAGTACTTTTTAGAAATGTTCTGACGGTCTGCGATGTCCTTCAGCGCGATGAAACCGTCTGAACGGTGAACGGCGAGGTCAAGCATCATTCTCAGCGCATAGCGCCCTTTGGTAGATATTTTCAATTTTATGCCCCTTTCAAGCCATGAAACACTCCGGGCATAGTTATCCCGGAACTATATCATAATTATACCATAGGTTTAGTAGGTTTTCAAGAGGGTATTGAAAATTTTTTTTGACCTCCATGAAATTATACACTCCGGAGCGCAGTTTGTCAAGTAATAGCGCAATATGAAATAAAAAAGGCGTACTTTTCAGCACGCCGTAAGAATACTATTAATTAACAGCATGTCAGCCTTCCCAGCCCTGGATCCTTCGCCAGTGTTCTGGGGTGACAATGCTTGCAGTCCTGCTGGAGTTGCGGAAGAACAGCGTGTATCCGCTGCCGGGGTGTTCGTACCCGAAAAATGAGATAACGCTGCCGACCAGGAAATCCTCTCCCACCAGATCCTTTACCCGGTAAAAGCATGTGCGCCATTTTTCGTGGATTCCATAGACGCAGAACAGCGTTAAGGTTTCACCGATGCGGGTGTAATCAACGATCCTGCTGTCATAAAATTGGAAATCTCTGTACATCAACGCCTCCTCAACCGCTTTTACCGGGCATCAGAAAATATATAAAACCAAACCTATAATAGGAATAAATCGTTTCATGACTCAAGTATACCGCATGGAATGTAACATGTCAATGAAACCTTCCTGATTGTATTGAAAATCTTCCTATTTGTAGTTCAGGTCTTTAAAAATGCGAATGTACGTGCACAGTTGAGAATTATATGTGCAAAATTGCTATAGATCTCTTCGTAAAATGTGATGGTTTTTGCATAAATATGGTTGACTTGTGCAGAGAAATGTGATATAATGGTGATAATGATCTGATAAGGTCATGAAATAACAACATTATTCAGGAGGTTTGGTCATGACAACTAAGAATATGGCTATCGTATCTCTGGTTTGCGGTATCGTAGGTATCGTAGGCTCCTTCATTCCTTACGTATCCTATGTAGCTCCGCTGTGCGCTATTGCTGGTATTGTATTCGGCGCGCTCGCTCTCAAGAATGTCAAGGCAGGCAACTGCGAGGGCAACGAGAAGGGTCTTGCAACCGCAGGTCTCGTACTCGGTATCGTTTCTACCGCTGTTTCTGTTCTTATGTTCGCTTGCGCTATCTGCGCTGTATGCGCAGCAGCTTCCATCATCGCTGCCGCTGCAAACAGCTGATCTAAGTTAACAGAGCTTTGAAGCCCTGCCCGCTCTGGGCGGGGCTTTTCTCTTTCGTATCGCCCGTCATTTTGGAGGTAACATGTTCCCTGGTTTTTACTTATTCGATAAATATATAAGCAGCTACGTTCTGACATCTCTCGCGGGAATTTTCACCGCGTGTCCGCTTGCGATATATCATTATAAAAAGCGCGGCGGAAATGATATCAGCATGATATTTGTATTCCTGTTCGGCGGGATAGGCTGCATGTTCGGAATGCACCTGCTCTACGGCATAACAAATATCCAGCAGTGGGGGAGCCTTTTCTCGGCGGCAAGCTTCGGCGACTGGCTGGAAGCCGCACAGCTTATCTTCGGAGGCGCGGTGTTCTACGGCGGCCTCATCGGAGGGCTTGCCGTGGGATTCCTTTCGATACGCTATCAGAAGCTCGACCCGGCGGTGGTTTCGGATTGCGCTGCGCCTTCCATTGCGCTGTTTCACATGTTCGGACGTATCGGGTGCTTCCTCGGCGGCTGCTGCTACGGCGTGGAGTGGGAGCATGGCGTGACCTTCACGAATTCCCTCATTGAGAGCGCCAACGGAGTGCCGAGAGTCCCGGTTCAGCTTTACGAAGCCGGTCTGGAGCTTGCGCTGTTCCTCGCGCTGACCCTGCTTCTTGTCAGGGGGAAACTCCGTGGAAAGCTGCTTGCCGTGTATCTGCTGGTCTACCCGGTGGGAAGGTTCCTGCTGGAATTCTGGCGCGGCGACGAGTACCGCGGGTTCCTGTTCGGGCTTTCTACATCGCAGCTTATCAGCATTGCGCTGTTCATCGGAACTATCGTGTTTCTCGCTGTGAGCGCCGTTAAAAAACGGAGAACTCCCATGCCTATCGAAGAATAAACATTTAGCCGCTGTTATTTAGACAGCGGCTTGAGGCGGTTTATAAAGTTTATAATTTTTCGCGTAGCGTATTGGTTTTCGCTTCCTTTTGCCTACAAAAGGAAGCGGGAGTGTGAGGGCAGAGCCCTCACCACTCTGCGCGCTGGCGCTCAGTTAAACGATTTAATGGCGCTAAAGGGGCGTGGGGGAAAACAAGAGTTTTCCCCCACAGTTTTTTAATTTACTGTCGTTATAACTTTTTTTGACAAGCTGGAGCCGCTGTTATTTCGACAGCGGCTTCGTTTTTTATATGTGCCAAAAGTCCGCTCAGGTGATTTTTTCGCGGTATATTGACATAATCAGGTCATTATGATACAATAATAAGGCAGAGAATTCATGCCGTATCAGTGATAAGGCACAAGGAAAGGGGCATTTCAATGCTTGAATTGCAAAACCTCGTCTGGGAACTCCCCGGCGGAGGCTCAATTATAAATGGAGTAAGCTGTAAGCTCGGCAGCCGGCTGACCGTTATCACGGGTCCGAACGGCGGAGGAAAGACCTCGCTTGCAAAGCTGATCGCCGGAGTGGAGAAGCCCACAAGCGGCAGAATACTGCTCGACGGCGAGGACATCACCGACCTGGATATCACCGGGCGCGCAAGGCTGGGAGTTGCGTATGCGTTCCAGCAGCCGGTAAGGTTCAAGGGGCTGACCGTCCGCGACCTGCTGGAGCTTGCGGCAGGGAAGAAGCTCACTGCGGACGAGCAGTGCGGCCTGCTGGCGAAGGTAGGTCTGTGCGCCGAGGAGTATATCGACCGCGAGATGAGCGCGGCGCTCTCCGGCGGCGAGGCTAAGCGGATCGAGATCGCAACAGTGCTTGCACGCGGCGCGAAGCTCTCCGTGTTCGACGAACCGGAGGCGGGCATCGACCTGTGGAGTTTCGCACGCCTTGTGGAGACCTTTGAGGATATCCGCAGCAACACTTCCGGTTCACTGGTGATAATTTCTCACCAGGAGCGCATACTCTCCATCGCAGACGAAATAGTAGTCGTAGCGGACGGAAAGGTACGCACCGCCGGACCGCGCGAGGAGATACTCCCGCGGCTGCTGAAGGGCGAGTTTACAGCGCGCTGCCCTGCGGCGTTTGACGTTCATGGAAAGGCTGGTGAGTGCAATGGCTGAGATGAAGGACAGCTTCAACGAAGTTACCGCAGAAATGCTGAAGGTCATTTCTGATTACGACAGCGTGACCGGATTCCAGGGCGCGTACAATATCCGCCAGGACAGCATGTGCGCCGGAAGGAAGAACTCCGAAAACATCACGATAGAGTCCAAAACGGACAAGCCCGGAATCAACATCAGGGTCAAGCCCGGCACTAAGGGGGAAACGGTGTACATTCCCGCATGCGTTACCCATTCCGATGTTGACGACCTGGTTTACAATGATTTCTTCATCGGCGAGGGCGCCGACGTCACGATAGTCGCAGGCTGCGGAGTTCACAGCGACGGCTCCGAGACCGCGCGCCACAACGGCATACACCGCTTTTTCCTGGAGAAGGGCGCGAAGGTGCTGTACAAGGAAAAGCACATCGGCACCGGCAAGGGCACGGGGCTTCGCAAAATAGACCCGGTAACTGACGCGTATCTCAAGGGGGATTCCTACCTCGAGATGGACACGGTGCAGCTCCGTGGAGTCGACCGCACGACCAGAAGCACCTCCGCCGTGCTTGACAAGGGCGCGAAGATAGTCGTACGCGAGCGAATCATGACCGACGGCGACGAGGACGCAGTAACGAAATTCAAGGTTGAGCTCAACGGCGAGGACTGCGGCGCGGACGTTGTATCGCGCTCCGTAGCCCGTGGTAACTCCCACCAGGCATTTTATTCGGTTATCGAAGGAAACGCGCGCTGCACCGGGCATTCCGCCTGCGACGCGATTCTTGCCGATAACGGCAGGGTGGACGCTCAGCCGGCTCTGAACGCCGCAAACGTCGACGCCGCGCTTATCCATGAAGCGGCAATCGGAAAGATCGCCGGCGACCAGATAATGAAGCTCTGCTCGCTGGGTCTGACCCGTGAGGAAGCCGAGGAGAAGATCATTGAGGGATTCCTGAAGTGACATTCGGAACAATATAGAATAAAGGGAGCCGTATCTGGCTCCCTTTTGTGTAATTTTAAACTGAGAGGAGTTAAAAAGATGACGCATTACGAGATATTCCGGGAGTGCTTCCCGGAACTGAAACTGACCGAGGAACACTACAATACTCTTGCCGAGGAAAAACTCTGCCGTGAATTTGAGCTTCCGGAGGGCTTCGCTCTGGTGAAGGGAAACGAGCTCCGGCTGCTGTGCGTGCTTCCTGAAAAGCGCGGTAACGGTGCGGGAACGCGCCTTTTCCGCTCCGCTGAGGAGTATATCCGCGGCCAGGGCTCTGAGCGCATGGAAATAGGCGGGGCAGGCTCCGGGCTGCTGATAGGCGCTCCGGATGATACCTGCGGGTTCTTCGAGAAGATGGGCTGCACCCTGGACGACCGCGTTGCGGAAATGTCCATCGGTGAACTGAACCTGCCCAATAAGCCGCTTTCCGGCGCGGATTTCGGCATCTATACCGGGGACAGTCGAAAGCTTCACGAAGCTGTTGCGAAGGTCGACCCGGACTGGGTTCAGTATTTTGGCTCCGGCGATGAAGCGGAGCAGCGGAAAGCCGCGGCTCCCGAAACTGACTGGGCGCAGTTTGTCGGCGGCAGAGACGTGTTCTGCGCGACAGTTGGCGGCAAGATAGCGTCATTCTGCATTCTCGGATACAACGACACCACGATACTTAACGACGGCGCAAAGCGCATGGGCAGCGTAGGCTGCGTAGGGACTGTTCCGGATTTCAGGCGGCGCGGAATAGGCCTTGAAATGGTCGCTGAAGCGGCTAAGCTGCTGTTACAGCGCGGCTGCGATGATATTTTTATCCACTACACGGCGGTGTACGATTGGTACTCAAGACTTGGATTCAAAACAAGGCTTTTCCTCAAACTCGGCGGGAAAAAACTGTGATCTTAACATAAAATGCCTTGTAATCATTGCCGACTTATGGTATAATCATATAAAACACCAGACCGCAGGGGGTGAGCAGATGAGCGGCGAAACAAGGCTGAATCCGGCCGTGCAGAACATACGCAGTGGCGGAGAGACCGTAATAAACCCGGCGCTGGGCATTGCTGCGGAGCTTCCCGCCGGTACGCTGCTCCCGGGCGGCTACGAGGTAGTCAGCAGGCTTGATGTCCCGGCTGGGGAGGCGGATATTTTCCTTTGCAGGAAGGACGGTCAGGACTACGCCGCGAAGCTCTACCGCCGTCAGATAGCGGTAAAAAGCGAAGTCCTGGCGGCGCTGGAGGGCGTTGACTGCCCCTACATCGCGCCGATGTACTATTCCGGGAGCTATTCCGGCAGGCACTTCGAGGTGCTGCCGTACTACCGCCGCGGCTCGCTGCGTGGCAGGCGATTCGGGATAGACGAACTGAAAAGCCGCATTATCCCGGAGATAAACGAGGCGCTGGGGGCGCTCCATGACGCGGGGATAATCCACAAGGATCTCAAACCGTCGAACATAATGCTCACCGACAGCGGCGACATAGCGATAATCGACTTCGGGATAAGCTCGGTTCAGTCGGACGGAAGCACCGTAATAGTCACAAGCACCGGCATGACCCCGGAGTACTCCGCGCCGGAGACGTTCCGTAGGCTGTTCCTTGAGGAATCCGACTACTATTCCTTCGGGATAACGCTCTACGAGCTGTTCTGCGGGCACACTCCCTACGCGGACATGACTGCGGAGGAGATCGCGCAGTACACCGCGATACAGCGTATCCCGCTGCCCGGCGGCATGCCGCAGGAGCTGAAAGGTCTGATAACCGCGCTGACCTACTGCGACCTTACGAACCGCCGCAGGCGCTCCAGCCCGGACCGCCGCTGGACCTACACCGAGGTCGACAACTGGCTGAGGGGAGTTCCGCAGCCGATTCCCGGCGAGGGAGTTTCACAGAGGCGCGGTTTCCCGGCGTACAACTTCCTGAATATCACCTACAGCGACCTGCACAGTCTCGTTAACGCGTTCGCGGAGAACTGGGAGCAGGGCAAGAAGCAGGTGTTCCGCGGGCTGCTGTCGGCGTTCCTGAAGCCATATGACCCGCAGCTCGCGGGGTACGCGCTCGACGCGGAGGAGGAAGTCTCCCGGGGCGAGGATACAGACGTTTCGTTCTTCCGGCTGCTGTACCGCCTCGACCCGCAGCTGAAGGCGTTTTGCTGGAAGGACAGGCGGTTTTCCGGGCTGTCGGCGCTTGGCGGGTTCATTCTGAACGACGCCCGGGAAAACGGCGTTTCCGGGGAGTTCGCCGGGGAGGTTCTCTCGCGGCGGCTCATTTCGGAGTACGTAAGGCTGACCACCGCAGACGAGCGGCTGTTTGAAGCGGCTCGGTCGGTGGAGGACAACGCAAGGCTCAGCGCCGGGGACCTCCGTGGGGAACTATGCGCGAGATTCACGGCGGGATTTGCGCTTGCAAAAGAGCGGAAGCTCCATGTTGACGACCTTGAATTCTCAAGCCCCGGGGAAATTACGGCTCTGCTTAATTCGCTGCTCAGAACCGACGTGCTGATGTTCGAGCGGCTGATAACCAGGCTTACAGGCGTGGACGGTACGTTAGACCCGCAGTTCGAGGCGTGGCTTATCGCGCTTGGCAGGCGTGCTGAGGTGGAAAAGTGGAAATCATCGCAGGAGGTGTGACATGAGCGGTCCCAAAACATCAAGATATAAACTTACCCCGGCGCAGCGCCGAATGCTCATCGCGCAGAGGGAGCGCCAGCGCAGGAGCGGCGAGGCTTCGGCGTTTCTTGCGGGGATACGCGCGAAGCTTTGCAGGCTGAAACAATTCCCCGCAGATGAACTTGAGCGTACGGAAATACTCATGCAGCGCACCGGCGAGCAGGCATACTCTGAAAAGCAGGACGAACTCTGCCAGCGCGTGCAGGAGGTTATCGGGAAAATAGACGAGGTGAAGGGCAGCAATGATCCGGCGCTCCTTGAAAGAACTCTGGAGCAGGCAAAGCAGGAGTACGAAAGACTGCTGACCCAGCGCGGAGAACTGGACGGAATATCCTGCGAGATCGCCGCGAAGCTCCGCCGGGACGTTCACGACGGAATCGACAAGGCGTTCAGCGCGGACTTGTCCGGGCTTGGTTCCGAGGAGGAGCGCCGCTCAGCGGAACTCAGGGAGGCGATATTTGCCAGGGTGGAGCGGTTTTCATCGCCGGAGCTTTCCGAGCCGCTGAAGCTGGACGTCATGGAGGTTCGGGAGCGCCTGGCAAAGCTGAACAGCGCCGACGAGCTGTCGAATTTCAGCGCGCTGACGGTCGCGCCGCTGGAAAGGCGCTGCCGGGAATACGAGCAGCTCCGCAGGGAGCACGGCGCGGAGTTCGACCGGCTCACGGCGCGGTATCACGCGCTCTGCATGGAACTCGGCAGAAATCCGGAAGCAGTCCCGCTGGAGCGGGGAGCAGTCCAGCGGCTGGAAACGCTGATTGCTGAGCTTGAAGCTGAAATTCAGCACGCCGAGGAGCAGGCGTACATAAACCGCTGCATTGACGAGGTTATGGAGGAGATGGGCTACCGCCTTATCGGAAAACGTAGCGTAGTGAAGCGCAGCGGCACGAAGCTCCGCAGCGAGCTTTACAGCTTCAGCGAGGGCATGGCGGTCAACGTGACCTACTCCAGCAGCGGCAGCATTACAATGGAGCTTGGCGCAGCGGACGTCCGCAGCAGGCTCCCCGGAGAGGACGAAGCAAAGCGCCTGACTGAGGATATGCGCAGCTTCTGCGGAAGCTTCCAAGAATTCGGGCGGCGGCTGCTCGAAAAGGGCGTCGAGGCAGAGCATTTGTCGCTGCTCCCTCCGGAGCCGGAGTACGCGCAGATAATAGATATCAGCGGCTACGAAATGACCGGGGAATCAGCCCGGGACTTCACCACCGCCGCACCAAAGGAAATGAGCGCAGATGAGTAAATTCAAGATATGCCCGGACTGCGGCAGGCGCAATCCGCCGGGAAGAATAGAATGCGAAGAGTGCGAGGCTGACCTCACCGCAGTCCCGCTGACTGACGGAGGGCTCCTAGAAAATCCCGCGCAGAGCGCCGCTGTGCAGTCTGAACCGCCCGTGAAGCCGCGCCCGGTGAGAATATGCGCCTGCGGGGCTGAGAATCCTGCGGCGGCGCGGGTATGCGCTTCCTGCGGGGAGGATATATCGGATATAATCCCGACAACTCCCGGGGAAATATGCTGCACGCTTGCCGCCTGCGATGGAAGCTGGGCGCTCGCGCTGGCTTCCCCGGAGCTCATTCTCGGCAGGGAGCGGGAGCTTGCGGAGCATTTCGCCGCGAAGCCGTTCGTGAGCCGTGTCCACGCAAAGCTGAGCATGTCAGGCGGCAGAGTGTTCATCGAGGACATGGGCGCGACGAATCACACCTACGTCAACGGCGAGCTTGTGACAGGGGAGCCGCGGGAGCTTCTTAACGGCGACGTTGTCGGACTGGGCGGCAGTTCTCCGGACGATGAGACCCAGCGCGGCGCGGCGTACTTCAACGTGCGCATATGCCGATGATGTACGCGGCGAGGATCCTATATCCAGTTAAAACGCTGGGTCCCGGCGACCGGATAGGAATATGGCTCTGCGGCTGCTCTCACGGCTGCCAGGGGTGCAGCAATCCCGAGCTGTGGAGCCGCGGGGAGCAGTTTCGAATCACCCGGGAGCGGCTGCTGCAGCTGGTAGGCTCGATCGCACAGGGCGCGGAAGTCGACGGCTTCACGCTGACAGGCGGCGATCCGCTCGAACAGGCCGAGGAGCTTGCGCTGCTGCTTCCGGAACTGCGGAAGATCAGCGGAGACATACTTGTCTACACAGGCTACACGCTGGAGCAGCTCCGCGCAATGGACTCCCCGGCGGTGGAGAGCGTTCTGAGGAACACCTCCGTACTAATCGACGGCGAGTACATTCAGCAGAGGAACACTGGGCTTCCGCTGCGCGGGTCGGATAATCAGCGGATAATATACCTTGATGAGAGCCTGCGGGCGCGGTACGAGGAGTACATCAGCGGCGGGAGCGGGATACAGGATTTCCCGGCGGCGGACGGAATCGTTTCGGTCGGGATACACCGCCCGGATTACCCGCAGGAGCTTGAGCGGCGGCTTGCGGAGAAGTCCATAATAAAATGCGATACAGAGGAGAACGGAAATGACGGAGCTTGATGAACTGAAACAGCGCCTGGAGATAGAGGAACTCCGCGGGAGACTGTCGGCGGCGGAAAAGCAGATTTCAATACTGACCGACACGCTTGCCACCCTGACCGAGATACAGACCTCTGACCGGCTGGGGAGCTATATCAACAGTCAGGTGCGGCTGCTGAAGGCTGCGGAATTCCTCAATTCCGTGTCAGACGGCGAGAAGATTGACCCGCAGCTCCAGCGGCAGAGCGTTGAACAGGCGGGGCTTCGCAAGTCGGAGCTTGACGCGCATATCTCCGGTGCGGTGCAGCTTTCAAAGGAAAAGAGCCTGCATACCGTCGACAGCCGCATAGCGAAGGCGGTCGATAACTGGCAGAGCAGCGCCTCAACGCAGGATACTAAACTGTTTACTTACCGCAACGAGGGCGGCGGGATCACGATAACAGGTCTGGTACAGCGGCGGGACTTCGACGGCGAGGTGATACAGCCGTCAGTGCTGGAGATACCGTCGGCGATAAACGGCATTCCTGTCACAAAAATAGGCGACGGAGCGTTCCGTGGGTGCCATGTTCAGAAGGTGAAATTCCCGGAGGGGCTGCGCACTATCGGGAAGGACGCTTTCAGCGGCTGTGGACAGCTTTCCGCGGCGGTTTTCCCGGATTCGCTGATGTCGATAGGCACGGGAGCGTTCGCAAGCTGCGGATTTCACTCGCTGCACCTTGAAAATACCAGTCTCACTGTTATCCCCGAGAAGTGCTTCGGCTGGTGCAGCGGACTTCAGAAACTGGCGCTTCCGGAATGCCTGCTTTCCATCGAGAACAACGCGTTTGCGGAGTGCCGGGCGCTCACGCGGCTGATAGTTCCTGAAAACACGCTGACGGTCGAAAGTCCGTTCAGCAGCTTCACCGGAGGGGAGCGGCGCTCCATAGCGGTGATAGGCATGAACACAAAACTGGTGGATATCTGCGGGCTGACCCTTTCCGGAGCGCTTTTCGGCGGCAAGCCGATGGTGCAGAATCTTACCGTGTACTGTCTGCCGGACAGCGCGGCGCAGCGCTACTGCCTTGATAACGGCGTTCCGTGCAGACACCTTTCAGAGTTTCCCGCAGAGTAAAGGAGGCGGCACATGTCGAATACCCCGAAATGGCACCGCGAGCTTGAGATATTCAGCCGCATAAAGCCCCTTATAATGCTGGAGGGGAATATCCTGGACAGCTATCAGTTCCCGTACGAGGGAAGCGTTCCGAAGGGCAGTATACTGCGGCTCAGCGACTATCTCCATTATTTTTATAAGGACATGGGCTACGGGAGCATTGTGTTCTATGACAGCCGCCGGGGGTTCTATAATTCCTGCGAAAGCGGCTACACCGAGGGGTTTTCCGAGCTGACAGGCGCGGAGGTCAGCGGCGGTTTTATCGAAGCAGGATTCCGCACCGGTGAGGCCGCCCGGCTGATACAGCGCGCTCTCTCGCAGAACAGAACGCCTTGTGTGGTGGTGATGAACTTTGCGTCCAGGTGCATAGCCTCGCCGGAGCGGCTCCAGCAGCCGGAGGTTGACAGCTTCACCGCGCTTTTGCAGGCTGTGATGGATTCCGCAGAGGTGCGGACGGACGGCGGTAAGCTGCGTAATCTGCTGATCCTTGCGGTGAACAAGTCAAATGATATTCCGGCGTGGTTCTACCTTGACAACCCGAACGAAAAGACAATAACCATCGGCACTCCCACCCGCGATGAGCGGCTTGAGTTCGTAAGCGGCGGGAATTTCCCGGCGTTCTTCACATCGGAAAACTACCGCCAGGGCATGGAGTGGTACGGTTCCCGCGGCGATGAGCTTCGCGCGGTTCAGGAGCGCTTTGCGGCGCTGACCGAGGGTTTCAGCTTTACGGAGCTGAACGGTCTGCGAAAGCTCTGTAAGAACGAAGGCTTCGCGATGAAGGACATGTGCGGAGTTATCGACCTCTACAAATACGGCGTTCGTGAGAATCCGTGGCGCAGCCTTGACATAGAGAAGCTGCGCGGTGCAGAGGAGTACTTCCGCAGCCGCGTGAAGGGTCAGGACGCGGCGATAGTACGCACGCTTGACGTGGTAAAGCGCGCAGTGACCGGGCTTTCCGGGCTGCAGGGAAGCTCCCACACCCGGCCAAAGGGAGTGCTTTTCTTTGCGGGTCCTACCGGCACGGGTAAAACAGAGACTGCAAAGACGCTTGCGGCGCAGCTTTTCGGTGACGATAGCTGCTGTATCAGGTTCGATATGAGCGAGTACAGCCAGTCGCACAGCGACCAGAAGCTGCTCGGAGCGCCCCCGGGATATGTGGGCTACGAGGCTGGAGGTCAGCTCACCAACGCAGTCAGGAACTCGCCGTTTTCGATACTGCTTTTCGACGAGATTGAGAAGGCGCACACGTCGGTCATGGATAAATTCCTGCAAATCCTCGAGGACGGCAGAATGACTGACGGTCAGGGGAACACCGTGTATTTCTCAGAGTGCGTAATAATTTTCACCAGCAATCTTGGAATATACACGCGCACTCCGGACGGCGGAAGGCAGCAGAATGTAACGCCCGACATGCCGTACCCGGAGGTTCAGAAGCGCGTCCGCAGCGCGATAGAGGAGCATTTCAAGCTGGAGCTTGGCAGACCAGAGATACTGAACCGAATCGGCGAGAACATCGTTGTGTTCGATTTCATACGTCCCGAGGCGGCTCGGAATATACTGCGTTCGCAGGTCGACAGGATATTCCGAGACCTGTCGGCGGAGCGGCGAATTGAGATGATGATATCAGAGCGGGCTTATTCCGTTCTTCTGGAGCATGCGCTTGGGAATCTGGAAAACGGCGGCAGGGGAATAGGGAACATCGTAGGCGCGCTTCTGATCGACCCGCTGTCGAGATATCTTTTTGATAACGGCATTTTTTCCGACGCACGGCTTGAGATAACCGGAATAGACGCGCAGTCAACGCCGGCGTGCCTTGAGTGCCGCAGGAGCTGAAACTAACGGCGGAGGGAGTGAACGAGATGAAAGTAAGCGTGATAACGCGGAGGGGCACCGGAAGCGAAGCAAGTCAGGACCGGGTGCTGATAGGCGGGCGTGTGCTCTGCGACGAGGAGTTCTCCGGGGAGTTCGATCAGCCATGCGCAGTCGGAATAGCGGACGGCGTAGGCGGGAACGCCGGCGGGGATATTGCGGCCGAATTCGTGTGCAGGGGGCTTTCGTCTCTGAGCGTGTTCACACCGCAGGAGGCTTTCCGTGTAAATTCCGAACTTCTGGAGTACGCCGGGGCAATTCCGGGAATGGAGAACATGGCGTCGACTTTCTCGGGGATATTTCCGGGCGGGAAGCTGTTACATATCGGTAACACGCGTATATGCGCGGTTCAGGGAGGGTATCTCAAGCAATTGACCACCGACATGACCACGCGGAATTACCTGGCGTCTCTCGGGCGCTCCGAGGAAGCGGAGCATTGTAACAGCAGTGAGATCACGGCGTGTTTCGGCGGAGGTCGGGAATCGTTCTATGCTCCGGTGATTTTTGAGATTCCGCTGACAGGCACGCTGCTGATGACCTCCGATGGAGTTCACGACCACGTAACCGCTGATGATCTCGAGAGTATTATTTCTGATTCGGGAAGCGATCCCGACGTGCTTCGAAGAATGATTTCCCGTGCGCTGGAATGCGGTTCGGAGGACGATCTGAGCGCGGTTCTGCTTAGGTTCTGATTTTGCGGTTCTGGAGAGCTTGCGAGGATGTTTTCACATTTTAGAAAAAATATTTGAAAAAATTCAGAAAAACACTTGACAAATCGGAATAAAGATGTTATAATATATGAGTGCTCAAGAGAGCGTAAGCGCCAGTAGCTCAGCTGGATAGAGTATCTGGCTACGAACCAGAGGGTCGGGGGTTCGAATCCCTCCTGGCGTGCCATAAGAAAACCGCTTAACCAATAGGGTTGAGCGGTTTTTCTTTTGCTTCGTTTTCTTTGGTCACAGGCGAAATGGTCACACTTTTGGTCACACTTGAGTTTGAGTGCTTCTCCGAACGAGTGGGGGTTCGGGTCAATTTTTATTTAGACACAGAAAATTGTACAGTAATGCATATAATTACAGAAACAGGAGTACCGATTGAGATGCGGTACTCCTGTTTGTATTATCTCTGATTGCTATTTACCGTGTTTGTCACCGAGGCAGGGCTGTTTATTATCCCTTAGTGCTTCGTTGATGTCATAATAACTCTGCCCGTGTAACAGCCCGTAATAAATTATTGCATCGCGTTCGTCCTTTGCGCGCAGGGCGCTGCATTTTCCCAGTTTCAGGATGCGGTTGGTTTCGTCAACCGTCAGCCCCATGGCGATGGAAATTTCCAGCAGCGTTTCACGAGAGGGCTTCTCCTTGCTGTCAAAGGCGAATACACGATATACATACGACTTGTTAAGGCTGGTAGAGTCAACAATCTTGCTGATAGTTACCTTGCCCTCCTTGCCGGCAAGCAGGGCGTTCAGATACTGAGACAATGTCTGGTTTTCCGTCTGCCTTAGCTGCTTAAGAAATTCGGAAATTGTTTTAGCTTTTTTCAGCCGTTCGTCCTGCACGGCACTGCTCGCTTCAAAATGGTTTGTATCCTTAAATGAATCAGACACATTATCCCTTCCCTTTGGATTCCTATATTATACACCATTTCCGCAAATTTTGCAAGTAATCTGTCTCCTGACAGGGGACGACCATTTTGCTTGCTTTGAGTATAATTTAATTAAAGGAAGCCGAAAGGCGGCAGAGTTGAAAGGAGTACACCATGAAAAAGGGACTGACAGAATTGGTATTTATAGTAGACAAAAGCGGCTCTATGAGCGGGCTTGAGAGCGACACCATCGGCGGTTTCAACTCCATGTTGAAAGAACAGCAAGGCGTTGCGGGCGAAGCAGTTGTTACGACGGTGCTTTTCAGCGACCGTGTGAAGCTTCTGCATGACAGGCTGGACATTCAGGCGGTTGCGCCCCTGACCGACGAGGACTACTCCGTCGGCGGTAACACTGCTCTGCTGGACGCTCTTGGTGCGGCAATGCACAAGGTTAAGGAATCGCGTCGCAATATGCGCAAGGAATTTCTGCCCGAAAAGGTGATGTTCGTTGTTATCACCGACGGCGAGGAAAACGCAAGCAGGCACTACACAGCCAAGATGATTCGCGAGCGCATTGAAAAGTTCAGGAAAATGGGTTGGGAATTCATCTTCTTCGGGGCGAACATGGATTCGGTTACACAGGCGGGAACGCTTGGAATATCTGCTGACCGTGCCTTTGACTACTTCTCTGATTCCGTTGGCACACGCTCGGCATACTCGGAGATTTCGGCAATCTCTTCTGCGATTCGCACCGGTGCAGCTGTGCCGAAATCCGGAGCAAACGATGTGAAGAATGCCTTGGGAAATCTCAAGAACATTGTCGGAAATCTTCGCGACTCGCTCAGCGACCTTACCTCAGACATTTCGGAGATTAACGCAGCCGCAGAAAACAACGGCGGCAGTATTGCAGATGTAAACGAGATTATGAGGGATTTCTTCAACAGAAAAAGCAAGGAGGACTAATTATGAAATACGCTGTTTCCGACCTTCACGGAAGATATGACAAGTACAAGGCACTCATTAAAATGCTGGACAAGAACGACACACTCTACATTCTCGGTGATGTAATCGACAGAGGCCTCGACGGGTTCAGAATACTTCTTGACATGGCACAGCGCCCGAATGTTGTAGGGCTTATGGGCAACCATGAGGACATGGCGCTTAAAGCACTATCCGGGCTTACAAGCAAATCCCGCAGAGGAAAATCACGAACTAACCTGAGCGGTCTTGAACTATGGTTCAGCAACGGCGGTGCGGTTTCGATGAAGGGGCTTATGAATATGAAGCCCGATGAGCAGCAGAAGGTTCTTAACTATATGCAGTCGCTGCCGCTGTACAAAGAAGTCAGCGCGGGCGGCAGGGATTTCGTGCTGGTTCATGGCGGGCTGGAGGGATTCTCCCCCTCCAAGCCGCTCGAAAAATACAAGCGTGATGAGCTGCTGTGGTGTCGTCCCAAAAAGGGCATGAAGTATTACCCGGACAAGTTTGTGGTTTTCGGACATACGCCCACGATTTTTGAAAGCCACTTCACTGCAAGCGTTGTTCCGGGAAAAATCTACCGCAAGAGCGGCTGGGCAGATATCGACTGCGGCTGCGTCTATGGAAGCGACAATCTTGGGTGTCTGTGCCTGGATACGATGGAGGAGATTTATTTGTGATAGTGGCAAGGAGAAAATATTAACTGTAAATCAGTATGTGTACGGGAATTGCAGACAGGCTTGAATTATCGCTTTTCCATATCATTTTGCAGCCGCTGAAATCGCTGTCAAGGGCGGCTTCAATCGCCTGTTCCTCCGCACTGTCGTAGCCACAGGAAAATTCCAGCACATAGAGGGTGTGATTATCCTTGTTGTAGTCGGAGCTGTCCGATTTGTATCCAACGCCTTCCATGCCGCTTATCGCCGACAGTTTATCCTTATATCCTCTTGGGATGGCGAAAAAAACTGCGACAGCGTTCACAAAACACTAATCCGCCAAAATGGCAAAGCGGACAACCCTTGCAAACCGTCGGGTATCGCAAGGGTTGTGAAATTATTAAAGAACCGGTATTATAGTCTGAATTCGTTCACGCACTGTGAAAGTTCATCGGCAATGCGCTTAAGATCTGTTGCGGAATGACCGATCTGCGAGAATCCCGAGGACATCTCCTCAGTTTCTCTGCTGGTTCTGTTGGAAAGCTCGGCGGTAGTTCCTGCAATAGCAGTCAGATCATCTACAATTTTTACAATATCCCCACGGACATTTTCAAGCTGTGCCGTATGCTTTTCGATTATGCGGATACTATCGGCGGAAGAGTGTATTCCTCCGATGACCTCGCTGACAGCATCAGCAGTATGTTCCATACTTACGCTCTGGTCGGTAATGATCTGTTTGGTTTCCTTCATCGTTTTCATGGTAAGCTTAGAATCTGTGGTAAGGCGCTCTACAAGCTCTTGGATCTGTCTTCCGCACTTTGTGGATTCCATAGCAAGAGTTCTTACCTGAGAAGCGACTACTGCAAATCCTTGTCCGTATTTCCCTGCTCTTGCAGCCTCAATATTGGCATTGATACTGAGGATAGAGGTCTGCTCGGCGATTTTCGACACCATTTTTGCAGCTGCGCTTATTTCATTGATCGAGCTGTCTGTCTGAGCCGTGCTCTCACCGATCATATCAATAGAGTCTCTTACTTTACTGTTTACGTCAAGGAGATTTTTAAGATTTACCGCCGCAGTATCGCTGTTTCGGAGCATGCTTTCCGAGTTCTCATTAAGTGCAGCGATTTCATCGGTAGTAGTGCCGATAACGCTGCTCATTACAGACACGCTGTTGCCTGCGCTGTTCATTTCTTCAGCCTGCCTATTTGCGCCCACGGTCATATCCGAAATGGCAGACTCAAAGACGCCCAGAGTATCCATAGTCCTTGCTGCCATATTATTGAGTATTTCCGATGCATTTAACAGCGAATCCGAGTTTGTTTTAAGTCGGGAGATGATATCCGTCAAAGAATTCTTCAGATCAACAACCGCTTTTGCAAGCTCGCCTGCTTCATCTCTGCGGCGTGTGATACTCCTCGGAACTTCCGCCGACAGATTGCCGGAAGCAAGCTCCTTGAGAACATTAACGCCCCTGTTAATAGCGCCTGTTACCGACAGAGCCACGAAAACTGCCAGAATCAGCCCTGCCGCTGCGATAACGAATACTACAACAAGTATATTGCTGATAAGGCTGTTTATGGTGCTGTCAACTTTTTCCTTTATTTGCCCTGCAAAAACCATTCCGATGGGCGAACTGTCGCTGTCCTGATATACAGGTATGTAATATCCGTAATAAACCGTTCCGTCAATATAAACGGAGCTGCTGAAATATTCGTTTCCGCCCTCGAGCACCTCGGAAACTATCTTGTCGCCTGCAGGAGTGTCAAGGAGCCTTCTGCCTTCGCTGTCCTTGGCGGAGGTCATTATTCTGTCCGCACCGTAAAAGAATGTTACAACCTTTCCGTCATCGCCTGCAATACCGTCTATAAGATTGTCGGAAAGAGAAATATTATATCCGCCCTTCCAAACGTCACCGTTTTTGGAAATATAGTATTCTCCCGAATTTGTTTCATAAGCGGCGAGAGTACAAGTAGCCGTATTTCTCATCGCATTTTGAGCCTGTTCCAGAACAGAGCTTCGGAAGGTTGTTTCGGCAATGTAGTATATTACTCCGCCCAGAACAAGAATAGGAAGAACCGCTCCGCAGAGGAATTTAGCAAGTATACTTACTTTCATTTCATATTCCTCCTTTATTCAAGCACGGTCACGGTCTTGAAATACCAGTCAATGCCGCCTGTTATTTCCGAATCACTGAGAGTAGAGCCTTCCTCGCCCACAGTATCGCCCGTATTTGTTTCAATCACCCCGTCAAAAACGTTGAAGCTGCCGTCCAGCATCTTCTGTGTTGCCTCGGCAACCTTTTCATCGCATTCGGGATTGCAGAAATCAGACGTATTTGTAATGCCCACAAGTCCCTCTGCAAGTCCGCCGAAGTAATTCTCGCCGTCCCATGTTCCGTTGATAATACTCTGAACAGCTTCGGTATAATAAGCGCTCCATGTCCATATTACGCTGCACAGCACCGAATCGGGAGCCTCCTTGCTCATATCGGAATTGTACCCGATAGCATAAGCGCCCCTGCTTTCCGCATTTATCGCAGGGTAAGCCGTGTCGGCGTGCTGAGCGATAACGTCGCAGCCTGCGTCAAGAAGTTCAAAAGCGTACTGCGATTCAAGGTCGGGGTCATACCAGCTGTTTGTGACCTTGACCAAAATCTCTGCGTCCGGATTTACAGAATAAACTCCTAAAGCAAATGCGTCAATTCCTCCCGTTACCTCAGAGCTTTCGGTACCCATTGCCGCAACATATCCTATCTTGTCCGACTCCGTGTTAAGTCCTGCGACGATACCGCTAAGATATCTTGCCTGATAAATTCGTCCGAAGTAGTTGGTGAAGTTTTTTCCGTTGGAAAGATAGCCCGTTCCGTGTGAGAAATATACATCGGGATATTTCTCTGCACAGGCAGCGGTCGTTTCCATATAGCCCCAGCTTGTGGTAAAGATAACATTGCAGCCGTCCTCAACAAGCCCGTTTATTGCCTGTTCGGTAGCCACGGGGTCAGCATCGTCCACAATAACACGGTGTATTTGGTTGTCACTGATGCCGAGATTCTGCTCCATTCCCAGTATTCCAAGGTCGTGAGTGTAGGAATATCCGCTGCCCTCAGCAGGATCGGATATGTACAGAACTCCTACCTTTATATCTTCCTTTGAGATTCCGACACCCGATACCATATCGGTCTGGGCTTGTTCATTTAATTCTGCGGGAGTATTTACCACATAATCATCGTAGCTTGTTGATTCAGTGTCTGCAGCACAGCCGCCTAAAACTGAAACGGACACTACAAGACAGAATAATAGTGCAAAAAGCTTTCTTGAGTTCATTTGATCACTTCCTAGATATAATATCAGATATCGCCAGAATCATTCATACATTCCGACTCTGACACAAAGACTTCTGTTTTTTTAGCAAGAGTATGTAATGTCTTTTCATCAATTGACACAACTATCATATCACATTTCTCCTAATTTGTCATTCAATTGTTATAACATCTTGCAGGACATAGTGAAACGACGGTGCAGAACTGTCTGCGTTTTCGTTGTATCCGTCTTTCAAATCAATGGTGTCCGACGGGTCGTAAGGATTAACTCCTATATAATCCCCGCAAAAAACCTGAATCTGATTCCGGCGGAATTTATAGATTAGTTCATCAACCTTTTCCTGAGTTCCTTTCGGTGTGATAAACTCGTTGATTTCCAGCATCTGAACCCAGTTGTTCTTAAATCCCGAACCGATATCGTTGCCGTTAACATTTCCTGTGACGCATTTTTCGATTATCTTATCGTCGAGCACTGCCTTAACCGCACCTGTCATATACGGACACCAGTTGATTTTTGAACCTGTAAGGTATGTCGTCGGTGCAATATCCCTCATGCTCTCGTTGTAGCTGACATAATACACCATCTGAGACCTGTCTGTTTGTTCGCAGGCTGCCGCAGGTCCCGATGTGTCGGAATGCTGAGAAATGACAATGCAGCCTTCTTCTATCAGTTCCTCGGCGTATTTCTTTTCAAGGTGATAATTGCTCCACGAATTCGTGTATTTCACTGTCATGGTTGCTTCGGGTACGACAGACCTCACGCCGAGAAAAAATGCGGTATATCCCGAAATAACCTCTGCATAAGGAAAGGCTCCGATATACCCTATCTTTGCCTGTTCTCCCGTAATTCTGCCTTCCTTGATAAGCGAATCCAGCTTCATTCCGGCAACAACGCCCGAAATGTAGCGCCCTTCGTAGATATTTCCCATAAAGGTGTGATAGTTACTCAGAAACGGCTCGTCGTTTGCGTTGCTGCAGGTTGCCTGACAGAACTGTATGTCGGGATATTTCGCCGCATACTCCTTGGTCTTTTCACCGTAGCCATAACTTGTTGTGAAAATCAGCGAGCAATTTGCTTCAGCAAGTTCAGCAAGAACAGGCTCTACCGAGTCCTCCGGCACATTGTATTTCGGCAGAGTTTCAACCTGATCTCCATACATCTTTTCGATTTCATGCTGTGCCTTTGCAAAATTGTTCGTGTATGCGTCGCTTAAATCTCCGACGTATACGAATCCCACCTTAATGTTTTTCTCCGCATTTTTTTCGGAAATGATAAAGTGTATGCCAAAAGCGATAACCACAGCCACAACCGAGCATATCAATGTAATCAGTATCTTATGTTTTGCGTCAGATTTCATTTGCATACTCCTCGCTTAACTTTTTCCCATAGATTTGCTCAACGTCTACTGTTCCGTTTTCGATAAGCTTCAGCATAATATCCACAAGCTTTGGGTCAAACTGCGTTCCTCTGCCTTTTTTCAGTTCTTCAATGACGTAATCAAGGTCAAGCTTCTTTCGGTAAACACGGTTTGCCGTCATAGCGTCGAATGCGTCCGCAATACCGATTATACGTGCATTAAGCGGAATTTCTTCACCTTTTAGTCCGTTGGCATATCCGCGTCCGTCGTATCTTTCGTGGTGATACAATGCGCCGTCGGCAACGTTCTCAATCATCGTAAATTTTCTGAGTATTTCCGCACCTCGGATAACGTGGGATTTCATAATAGCATATTCCTCATCGGTAAGCTTTGCGGGCTTATTTAGAACCCTGTCGGGAATACCTATTTTGCCGATATCGTGCAGTATTGCTATCTTTCGCAGGTTTTCGCATTGTTCATCGCTGTAACCAAGCTCTTTTGCAATCATAACAGAATACTCCGATACTCTGACGGAGTGTTGGCTTGTATTCTCGTCCTTTGCGTCAACCGCCTGCGCTATGGTAAGAATGGTTTCGTTGCCCATTTTTATTTGATTCTTTGCGAAATCAAGCTCCATTTTCTGCATACGCAGGGTCTTTTGGATCTGCGTCCTGAAAATCAGCCATGTGAGGTATGCAATCGCAATTACAGCAACCGTGCCTGCATATAACCTGAACCACCAGTTGTCGTATATTTCTCTTTCTTTGGAGAGCTTGTACGTGTTTTCGGCGATTGCGTTTCCTGTTCTGCTATCCAGTATCGCCAGCCTGAACACATATTCTCCCGACGGGATATTGGAATACGTTATGCTTTCCATTTCGCTCTGAGGCATAACTCTCGGCTCTGCGTCAAAGCCTTCGAGATAAACGCTGATGTCGGGGTCGTTTACAGAGAAGTTGACTATTTCGGGGGTGAACACAATCTCCGAGGTTCCTGCCGGAATTACGGTTTGCGCGCCCTTTTCAATAAGGAAACTTTCGCCGTCGGCTACGATTTCGTTAAGCAGAACACGATATGATCTCATAGAAAAATCATATTCATTTATGTTAAAATAAACTGCGCCGGTATCTCCCGATAAATACAGATTGTCATTTTCATCAATGTAATTCCATGAGTTTGGAGTAAGCGCAATACGCAGCCCCTTTTTTGCGTCCAGAAGAAGATAATTGACATTTCCGCCCGCAAGGAGTTCCGTTTTGTCAACGACAAAAATACCCGCTGAGCAAAGCACAAACAGCTCATTTCTGTTTCCTTCGATTACGTCGTAGTTATTGTAATAAGGGAAGTTGTTCAGTATGCGTATTTTGTTTTCGCTGTTCAGATAACACAAACCATTTCCCGTTACAATAAAGTAGCCGTCATCGTCGGAGTTCTTTACAATTCGCAGGATAATATCCGAACTCAGCCCGTCCTCCTGCTTGATTTCCTGTACAATTCTTCCGTCCTTTATTACTGCAATGCCGTTTCCGTCCGTTCCCGCAAGAATACTTCCGTCGGTTTTCTCGCAAAGCGTAAGCAGCTTTGGATTTGTCAGACCCTCGGACGAGCCAATAGCGTCGATTACCTTCCCGTTATTTATAAACGAAACTCCGTAATCTCCCGCCGCTGCAATCGTACCGTCCTTAAGCTCTATTGCAGAGCGGAATTTTTCTCCCAGAGCACCGTTTGAACTGTCGTACTTTTCTATATTTCCGTTCGGAGCAACCTCCCATACGCCCTTACCGGAAGTGCAAATCCAAAGGTTGTTTTCCGAGTCTGACATAAGGCAGCGTATACGCACACCGTCAAGTGCTTCGACAAGCCGAGTTGAAATTTCGCTTTGATTATAGTTTGCCGCTTCAAGACCGCTGTCCGTACCGAAATACAATGTACCCTGCCATTTCGCCACAGTGTTCACAACGTTTCCCGACAAACCGTCAGATTCGTTCATTTCCGTAAACACAGACCTGCACAGACAGAGCAATCCCAGACGCGAAGATGTAAACCAGAGATTACCCTGATAGTCGATTAACATATTCTCAATCGAGCTGTTAAAGCCGGAAACATCAATCGAATGATATTCGTTGCCGCCCGTGATGTATCCCGCGCCATTCTCCGCGCACAAAAACAGCCTTCCGTCATCCGAACAGGTAAGCGAATTTATTCCCGCAAGCTGCCCGCATTCAATCGAAGCAAGTTCTTTGAAAGTACCCTCGGAGATATCATATTTTTTCACCGTATTAAGCGATGAGCCGACATACAGCGCCCCGTTTTCATCAAAAGTGCAGCTTCTGAAACTCTCGCTGTGTCGGTCGGGAGTAATCTTTGCGATGACTTCAGTGCCCTTGATAAGATACAGCGATCCCTCGTCAGTAACCGCCGCGACATTTCCGTTCTTGTCGGCGCATATTCTCTTTGCGTAGACAATTTCCCGAATAGTATCATACACCTTCAGTCCGCCTGACATTGTAAGCACAACAAGGCTGTCGGTAGTACCTGCATAGTAAAATCCGTTTGACCCCTCGGTAATGCAGCGCACGGAATTTGACGGAAATCCGTCGTATTTTGTTAGCTCGTTAGTGATTTTATCGTTTATGTATATGGCTAAACCGTTGTCGTTTGTGCCTATCCAAAGCCTGCCCGCTTCGTCTGTATAAAGGCAGTTTACGGTCTTTATGGACTTGATATTATTCATCCACTCTATGCTGTTGCCGCAATAACGATAAAGTCCGCCGTATGTGCCTATCCACAAAACGCCGTCCTTTGTCTGAACGATATCGTTTGCCATTCCTCCGGGCAGACCGTTATCTCTGTTGTAAACCTTGCGAATATACTTGTCGAAATCATTGTCGGAACCATTCGTGCCGTCTGCCGCAGCAGATGTAAAATCCAAAGGGCAGAAAACCGATGAAACCAACAGCACCGCTAATATTGCGGAAACGGTGTTTGTTTTATTCTTAAGTGATTTCTTCTCTTTTGCGGGCTTGTCCTTATTTCGGTTCATAAGACGAACTATCAGGAAAAACAATACCATCGTAAGAGTTTTATCCAGAAAATCCATATAAAACTCACCGACGATACAGCTAACCGTATTATTTAAGCCCAATGTACGGCAAAACGCAATCATTCCATCTCCCCACATATTTCCGACATTTCCGTCTGCGAGGAGAAAATTCAGCGGAGTAGATACTGCAACCGATACAATTGTTATGACAAACGCGGTTGAAAGAAATCCGAACAGGTCCTTTAACAGTCCCTTTTTCTCAAAAATGCCGACAATTATTCCAACAGATATATTGGTAAGAACGTATAAAAACGCTATCGGTGAATAAATGCCGTATATGATATTGGTTGCCTCGCCAATGACAGCACCGCAAAAAGGGCCTAACGCATACGCCGCCAAAACCGTACCCAATGCGTCAAGCCATAGCGGCAGCCCCCAAAATTCGGCAAGCGCCTTTCCGCCGCAATTTAATATCAGGCAGCCAAAAACAAACAGGCACAGCCAAAAGCTCTTTCCTAGTTTCATACAATCTCCTCTTTAATAATTACACATATTTTATTCATATCATAATCCGTTGTTATCAGTTTTTCCGACAACGAACTTTTCTGTTTACGAATAGTATCATATAAGCTTCATACCTCTTGCAGTCATGACCGCTTCGGTCTTGTTTTTTGCGTCAAGCTTACGATAAACCTCTTTTATCCTCGAACGCAGAGTTTCATAATTCATATTAAGCCTTACAGCAGTTTCCTGTATTGATAAACCGTCCGCAAGACAGGTCAGTATCCTTATATCCATAGGCTGAAGCTTTGGAAAATCCTTTGTCGACGCTTTCAGATACATGGGATAGCATCTTGTTATTCTGCCGGTTTCGCTTATCACTCGTGCAAACCATTCACGGTTTATCTTTTTGTTTCGGCTGCAGCTGTCAGCGCATTGATTCAGTAGCTCATATACAGCAGCGCCCTCCTCTGAAATAATAGGGATAAATCTGTATTCACATATTTTCTCCAGAGCTTTGATAAATCTGCTTTCCCATTCATCGCCTTTTCTGAACAGAATAACAGACGTCAGAATATCAAGCTCCATATTGATGTACTTTCTGTCGCAGCGTTCAGCATAATACCGCAGAGTTTCTATAAGAGCATATGCTCTGTCGTAATTTTCATAAGCTATATAACAGCGTATCTTTGTAAGATACCGATAACGTTCCAGAGCATTAAACATTCTGCTTTCATCGGGAGCGTTCTTCATCCATTGTCCCACTGCCTCCATGTCTCCGCTGTATAATGACATTCGGCACCTCATAGCCTCAATATTTGGAAACAGTCTGTGAAGTTTTTCGCTTTGAGCAGTCTTTTCAAAAGAATTAAGCAGTTCCTTTGCATTATCCATTTCGCCGTGACTTATATACTGCCTGATAAGCGTTGCATTGGCAGCAAAAATAAGTTCGGTTTTTCCTCCTGCCTCCGCTTCAAGCTTAGCTTTTGAGATAAGGGAGATTATCTCGTATGGATCGCCGCCTTTTTCGTAAAAGCTTTCCGCAAGTGCCGCATTTGCCAATCCCTTACCGTATTTTCCAAGAAAAGAGCAGACGATATTTCCCGCTGTTGCTGCTATCTCTCTGTCGTGCTTGCTCCAGTCACAGAAATCCTTACCGCCGTTCATCAATGACGGCAGATTGCTTGTTACCGAAAATTCGGGAACGGACAGGGATTTTTCCGTAAGAAGCGTATAACAATCCTTGATTAGCTGCAAAATATTGACGCTTCCTCTGCCCGGCAGCCCAACATCAAGATAAGCAATAAGGCAAATCGCTTCACGCTGTTTTGAACCTATCGCTCTGTTCTTATATTCTTTCAGTTCGTTGTACCAATACTCGCTTTTATCAAAATCCAAGAGCATTGAATAGAGCATAGACATAGCAGACATCAGATAAGCATTGCTTCTGATATCCTCGTCGGATAGCATAAGATAATACTTTCTCATTTCAATGAAATAACCCGTTTCGGGATTTTTCCTTGAATTACGTATCAAAAGCTCACGGATTCGGTCTGAATCATTGTATTTTGCATACAGTTCAAGCGCCTTGTTATCCTCGTTGCAGCTCTCATAATAACCTCCGGCAAGAACCGCGTAATTATGAAGGTCGTTCTTCGACATTTCCTTTCCGGCTTTTCTGCGCAGGGCGCATTTCATCTGCCAACGCAAAGTATATTCATCGTTCTTTTTTCTTATAAAATTACCCGAGTCCATTGTACGCTCAATAAGAGTGTTTACTGCTGAATTTCCTGTTATTATGGCAGCAAGCGCCTCGGTAAAACTGTCAACGATACTGATTTTCAGCAGAAAATCCACTATCTCCGTGCTGAGTTCAGAGATGATACTCTGTTCCAGATATCTCTGGTACATGATACTGTTCTGCTCAAAAAGCTCATTTCCTGTGCGTTTTCCTGCCAGAAGCTGTTGGGCAGCATATTTTATTCCGAACGCATTTCCCTCGCAGGTTTCGCGCTGAAAACGCAGCTCCTCCTCGGAAAGAATGATTCCTTCGGAGCGCATATATTTGTCAATGCCTTCATCAGTCAGTGCAAGGTCTTCTTCAGGTATTATAAGCATATGGCAGGTGACAACAGTGTCGTACAGCCAGCTTGGCATCATGCTTCGTCCAAGTATTATCACCCAGAGCTTTTTTCTTCTGCATAATTCCTTTATCTCGACGCGCAGTTCATCGCTGTCAATGGCATTTACGTTGTCTATCACGACGGTAACGGTTCGTTCGCAGTCATCGGGAATAACTGACAGGTCACAGCTGTTCTGACTGCATGGAATGTATAAATATGTACCCTTTTTGAAATACTGCTTGACAAGCTCGGTTTTCCCATAGCCCGATGCTGCGTAAATATAGACATTCTGCTTTAAGAGATTGGCAGCATCAAGCTTCTTGAAGGCTTCGACGGGTTTTATATATTCGTTCAATACCTATCACCCCATAATTTATACACTATTACTATTATACCATAACTGCAAGGTTATGGTATAATTGTCCGATACGCACGAAGTTCGCCCACGGCGAACGAATGTGCGAGGACATTGAGATAATGTAGAATAAATGCTTTGCGTTTATTATACCATAACCGCAAGGTTATGGTATAATTGTCCGATACGCACGAAGTTCGCCCACGGCGAACGAATGTGCGAGGACATTGAGATAATGTAGAATAAATGCTTTGCATTTATTCTATCATATTTTTTCATAAATGTCATCACCTTTTCGGGTGAAAATAACAAAAAAGCCGCTTGGAAATCAATTGGTAACCATATAATATTAAATCAGTGATAGATTGTCAATACAAGTGCAACACAATTATTGAGCATTCGGGCAATTGCCCGAATGCTCAATCCCTGGGCTTGCAAAACTCTTGATATGTGCTTGAATGCGGGCTTCGCCCTACCGCACAAATCTTGACAACTCCCGCTCTTCTGTGGTAAAATGGGTGTAATGACACATATTGCTCCTCCTTTTGGGTTGTGTGGTTACTCCCATTATATCACGAGGTGCTTTATGTGTCATTATTTTTTTCGGGTGTTGCACTTAAATTATAAATCTATCACAAAAAAACAGAAATTTGATGTTAAAGTTCTTTCTGAACAAGTGGGCTTTAGACTATAGAACGGCTAGATAGTTAAAATTGCTATTGACAATAATAACGAAAAAATTATAATAAGGTAAGCGAGAGAAAAGCGAGGTGGTATCATGCTTGACAAGAAGGAAATGACAATGCTGCTAAACGAGGCGGTTGACGGTCTTAAAGCAATTTACGGCAGTCATATTATGGGGATAATTCTGTTCGGCTCTTACGCAAGGGGCGATTTCACTAAGGACTCCGATATTGATATAGCTGTTATCCTTGATTTGCCGAGAGGACAGGAAAACGCTTTCAGGTCAAAGCTTATCGAGTTCTCATCGGACCTCGACCTGAAGTATGATACACTGACAAGCTTTCGCTGTATCCCCTACTCCGAATTTGAGCAGTGGAAAGATACCCTGCCGTTTTATCTGAGTATTCAGAGGGAGGGAATAAAGATTGCTTAGCAATGAACTTATTCCCCTGACAAAATATCAGCTTCAATAACCAAAAAATAAATCACCGGAGAGGTTACGCGCCTCTCCGGTTATCTTATTCATCGTCCTTCTTCAACTGTTCGCCTGGAGTAAGCAGAGCCTCCAGCTTGTCCGCAGCAATATCCTCAACAGAGCGCAGGGAGTGCCCGTAGATGTCGCTGGTCGTTGAGGCTAGCGTATGCCCCAGCCTCTTTGACACCGCCTTGAGCGGCACACCCTGCATAAGCAGCATGGTTGCCGATGTATGCCGAAGCATATGCGGGGTTACATGTGGCAGACCGTTCCTCGCAGTAAACTTCCTCAGCCATGTGGTTACGCTTGACGGGTGAATCGGCAGACCGTTGCACTGCGTGAAAATCTTGCCGCTCTCCTGCCAGCCTTCGCCCATCTGCTCACGGATAGAGTTCTGATACTCCCTGAACTCCGCCAACATTGTCATCACCGACTGCGGCAGCTTGACATAACGCTCGGAGCTTTCGGTCTTGGTGGAATCCTCATACATACCGACATTCGGCAGGTAAAGGGAATTGCGACAGATATGTATGCAGCCGCTCTCCCAATACACATCGTTCCACTCCAGACCGCATATCTCCGCTCTCCTTGCACCGCTGAATATCATCAGCTTTACCATAACGGAATACTGATACTGCCCTTTCTCGTCAAGTGCGTTTATCAGCTGAAGCGTCTGCTCCTCGTCAAGGCACTTAGCCTCACGGCGACGGAGCTTTGGCGGGTCAACCCGCTCGCAGGGGTTTGAGAACAGAAAGCCCCATTTAACCGCCTTTGCCAGAATCGCCGAAAGGCATCTGTGATAATGAAGCAGCGTTTTTGAGGAAAACTTCCTGTCTGTGCCAATCACGTCGAACAGCTCCTCCGGCTGGATTTCAAGCGCCTCGCTTATGCCGAGCGCTGTTTCCTTGCTGACATTGTTTCCTGCCGCCATGCTCTCCAGCGTGGTCATTGAAATGCCAGCCGCGTCTATCAGCTTGTAGCGCGAGATGTCGTTGTCCTTCATGAACTTACGAAAATCAATGCGGCATTTGTACTTGTAGTCGATTCGTATGCCTTCCTCGGCGAGGTTCTTGTAGAAAGCATTGAGGTGGAGCGGTGTTATTTCGGACAGCTTCAGATGTCCGAGCGCCGGCTGTATTCGTTTGAGCAGGTCGTCGTAGTGCTTCTGCGTGGTGTTTTTGAGGTGCGTCTGCTCGTAGTCCTGCCGCCACTGCTCGATAAAGACGTTCAGCGTTATGGAGTCATCAATGTACTGCTCCTGTCGGCATTGTTCCTCGAACAAAACCTTTTGTCGGGTTATCTCCTCCTGCTTTTGCCGCTCGGTCATGTTCGGGTCAAGGTGTATTGTGCGGGTCTTGTATCGTCGGACATTGGTTTTGGGGTCAAAGCCGTCCGAAACTCTTATCCGCACGCTGTTTCCGCGGATTTGAATGTTTCCCATAGTATCATCCTTTCCTGATATTAAGCCCATCTGCACGAAACAGACGGGCTAAGTATCAACGCTTGATTCGTGCAGGAACTTTTCGGATTCCGTCCGCTGCTGCCATGGGGACAGACGCTTCCGGCTCCGGCTGTTCCGCCTTTACGCCGCCGCTCATCAGAAATTCCATAAGTACATTCCAGTTTATGAGCGTTTTGTTGCCAACCTTGATACAGGGTATCTGCCCTGTGCGGCAGAGAAAGCGCAAGGTGTTCTCGTTGAGACCTATGTGCCGTTCCCTGCAGCACTTCGCCGTCACAGAGATATTGTTTATCAGCTGCGGCGGCATTCCCTGGTTAAGCGGGAAAAAAGTGATTATCTGGACATTTGTGTTCTCGTCCATAGTGTTCTTGTCAAGCAAAATTGTAACACTTTCCCCCAAAATCAAGCCATACGTTT
>CAMELR010000025.1 GCA_945923775.1 uncultured Clostridia bacterium
CAACGAGCTGATCCCTGCTATCTCCCTCAGGGGGCTTGTTGTATTCCCGGCTATGGTGCTTCACTTCGACATCGGAAGGGAGCGCTCCGTTAACGCTGTCAAGGCGGCGGCCGAGGGCAGCGGAAGGATCTTCCTCGTAGCCCAGAAGGACGCGGCTCAGACCGAGCCGGAACTTTCTGACATTTACGAGGTCGGCGTTATCGCAGAGGTGCGCCAGCTTCTCACTACACCGGACGGCTCCACAAGGGTGCTTGTGGAGGGTCTCACACGCGCTAAGCGCGTAAAGAGCGTTCCCGGCAAGGAGTACCTCCAGTTTGAGGTGAAGGAGCTGCCCGTCCGCGGCATGGAGCTTTCCGAGAGCACCGCAGCAGCCGCAGTACGTGCGCTGAAAAACACCTTCGCAGAGTACGCGCAGATCTCCCCCAGAATGCCCCGTGAGCTGTTCGAGGGAATAATGAGCGAGGAAAACTGCGCAGAGCTTTTCGAAAAGGTAGTTTTCAACGTCGTGCTCAAGGTCGAGGACAAGCAGGCTCTGCTTGAGACAAACGGTCTTCTCCGCCGCGTGAAAATGCTTATCTCCATGCTCGAAAGCGAGATCGAAATAATCGAAACCGAGATCGACATTCAGGAGCAGGTCAAGGAGCAGGTCGACAAGAACCAGCGCGAATATTACCTCCGCGAACAGCTCCGCGCCATCTATAAGCAGCTCGGCGAGGGCGACAATCCCCAGGAAGAAGCCGACGGCTACATAGAGAAGATCAAGGCGCTGAATCTCTCCGACGAAATCACTGAAAAGCTCATCGGCGAGGCGCAGAAACTTGTGAAGATGTCCTATTCCTCTCAGGAGGCGGGCGTTATCCGCGGCTATCTCGACACCGTGCTTGAGCTTCCCTGGAACATCAAGACAAAGGACAAGCTTGATATCGACAAAGTTCAGAAGCAGCTCGACAAGGATCACTACGGTCTGAAGAAGGTCAAGGAGCGTATCACCGAGATAATTTCCGTACGTGCGCTCGCTCCCGATGTCAAGGGACAGATCATCTGCCTTTACGGCCCTCCAGGAGTCGGCAAGACCTCTATAGGTAAGTCCATCGCTGAGGCGCTCGGCAGAAATTACGTCCGCATTTCACTCGGCGGTGTCCACGATGAAGCCGAGATCCGCGGCCACAGAAAGACCTACATCGGCGCAATGCCCGGCCGTATCGCGGCTGCGCTCAAGCAGGCAAAGAGCATGAACCCCGTAATGCTGCTCGACGAAATCGACAAGATGGGCAGCGACTACAAGGGCGACCCCGCTTCCGCTATGCTTGAAGTTCTCGACAGCGAGCAGAACACCACCTTCACCGACCACTTCCTTGAAATCCCGCTCGACCTCAGCGACGTTCTGTTCATCACAACCGCGAACAGCCTGGATACAATCCCGGCTCCGCTGCTCGACCGAATGGAGGTCATCGAGCTTTCAAGCTACACCCGCGAGGAGAAATTCAACATCGCGAAGAAGCACCTGCTCCCGAAGCAGCTCAAGAAGCACGGCGAAAAATCGACGACCCTCAAGGTCAACGATAAGGCGCTGTACTCCATCATCGACTTCTACACCCGCGAGGCCGGCGTGAGAAAGCTGGAACGCTCCATCGCGGACATCTGCCGCAAGGCCGCTAAGAAACTGGTTTCCGGCGAGAAGAAGGTCATTGTCACCGATGAGAACATCACAGATTTCCTCGGCGTAAAGAAGTACCTGCCGGAGCACCTCGAGACTCACGACGAAGTTGGTCTTGTGAACGGCATGGCGTGGACCTCCGTAGGCGGCGTGCTTATGCCGCTTGAAGTACTGATTCTCGACGGCACCGGCAAGACAGAATTCACCGGCAGCCTCGGCGATGTAATGAAGGAATCCGCGAAGATAGCGGTCAGCCTGACCCGCTCCATTGCAAAGAAATACAACATCGACCCTGACTTCTGGAAAACCAAGGATATCCATATCCACGCTCCCGAGGGCGCAGTCCCGAAGGACGGACCCTCCGCCGGCGTAACGCTGACGACCGCGCTTGTTTCCGCGCTCTCCGGCACTCCGGTGCGCAGGGACGTTGCAATGACCGGCGAGATAACCCTCCGCGGAAAGATTCTCGCGATAGGCGGTCTGAAAGAAAAGACGATGGCGGCTTACCGCGCCGGAGTCAAGACCGTGTGCATTCCGAAGGAAAACGAGCCTGACATCGACGAACTGGACGACGTTGTAAAGAACAGCCTGAAGTTCGTTGTTGCCGAGGATATCTCTACAGTCCTGGAAACCGCGCTAGTCATTCCGAACTGCAACCCGAAGGAAAAGGCTCCGCTCAAGCGCCGCACAACCGCCAAGGCTAAGGCGGAGAAGAAGCTTCCCGCGCTTACTGCAAACTAAATAATGCTGCCGCCGGGTAGTACTCGGCGGCATTTTTTAAGGTGACATATGAACTACAACAACGCAGAATTCTACACGTCCTACGGCAGTTTTAAGCAGATACCGAAGTCCGAGCGTACTGAGATCGCGTTTTCCGGGCGCTCCAACGTCGGGAAATCCTCGCTGATAAACAAGATATTCAACCGAAAGTCCCTGGCAAGGGTCAGCGCGGTTCCCGGAAAGACCGCTACCATCAACTTCTACAGCCTGGAAAATCTCTATTTTGTTGACCTCCCGGGATACGGATACGCGAAGGTCGCGAAGTCAGACAAGGAGCGCTGGGCGGGGCTGATCGAGGGGTACCTCCACGACGACCGCGAGCTTGCCCTGGTGTTTCAGCTCATCGACTTCCGCCACCCGCCAACCTCCGACGATGTGATGATGGTGAACTTTCTGATCGACAGCGGAATACCGTTCGTTGTGATACTCACAAAAGCGGACAAGCTGTCCAAGAAACAGCGTGAGGAGCGCCGCGCTTCCCTGCTGAACGAACTCCCCTGCGCCGAGGATATCACTATCATCGAGTTCTCAGCCCAGACCGGCGAGGGTCGCGACGAGATACGCGCAATAATCGAGGAGATCGCCGCAGACGATGGCTCGGAAGAAAACGAAGAATAATTTTGAATTTTTTCTGAAAAAGTACTTGACAAACCAGGTTTGACGTGATATAATAATTATGCTGTTCTAAAGACAGCAGGCTGACGAAAGTCTTTAATGGTTAACACCGCCTGCCGAGGAATGGGAATGAGATTACAACATCTGCTCCCTTTCTGTGTCTACAGAGAGGGATTTATTTTTCTCCTCATTACTGAACAGCGCAAATTTAGTAAAGGAGTGAATTAAATGCCTAGTAAAAGCGTACTCGAACAGAAGCAGGCATATGTTGCTGACTTAGCTGAAAAGCTCAAGAACGCTGCCGGCGGTGTTCTCGTTGACTACAAGGGTATCTCCGTTGAGGCCGACACCAAGCTCCGTAAGGATCTTCGTGAGAACGGCGTAGAGTATTTCGTAGTTAAGAACACACTGCTCAAGCGTGCAGCTGAGATCGCAGGGATCGAGGGTATTGAGCCCGCTCTCTCCGGCACAACTGCTATCGCTCTTTCCGCTGAGGACATCATCATTGCCCCCAAGCTCCTGTTCAAGCAGACCGAGGCTCCTGACAGCACCTTCGCTATCAAGCTCGGCTTCATCGACGGCAAGGTTATTTCTAAGGAAGAAGTTGAAGCTTACGCAAAGCTTCCGTCCAAGGAGACCCTGCTCTCTCAGCTCGTATTCATGCTTCAGTCTCCGATCCAGAGAGTTGCTATCGCACTCAACGAGATCGCAAAGAAGAACGAAGAGCAGTCCGCTTAATTGCGGCGCAGCCTGCGAAATGCTTCGCACGGCTTAAACTTACTGCGTGAAAGCGCACAATAATTTTAATTTAATGGAGGATACTAAAATGGCATCTGAGAAGATTACCGCTATGATCGAAGAAGTTAAGGCTCTTTCCGTTCTCGAACTGAACGAGCTCGTTAAGGCACTTGAGGAAGAGTTCGGCGTTTCCGCAGCAGCTGTAGCTGCTGCTCCGGCTGCAGGCGCTGGCGCTGCTGCTGCTGAAGAGAAGACCGAGTTCGACGTTGTTCTCGCTTCCTTCGGTGACGCTAAGATGGCTGTTATCAAGGCTGTTAAGGACGTTCTGGGTCTTGGCCTTAAGGAGGCTAAGGAGCTCGTTGAGGCTGCTCCTAAGGCTCTTAAGGAAGGCGCTTCCAAGGCAGAGGCTGAGGAGATCAAGGCTAAGCTCGAAGAGGCTGGCGCAAAGATCGAGCTCAAGTAATTTCTGCTCTATTATCGCTGAAGGATCCCGGTTGCTTGTCAACCGGGATTTTTTGTTTTACATCATTATCGGGTTATTGACAAATTACTGATTTTGTGCTATCATAATGTAAAGGATTACATAATAAAATATGATGTCAAAGGGGTCTGAGGAAATGTTCAAGGGAAAAAACGCAGAATATAAAATTCTGGGGATATTCGGGTCTAAAATGCCTACCGAAGACGTTAAGAGCACCATGGACTTCATCTGCCGGAGCGCGATAGATTCCGGCTGGCGCGTCATGATGTTCACGACCTTCTGCGACCTTTACAGCCGAAATACCGAGTCAGCCGGCGAAGCAAGCGTGTTCAAGCTGATAAACACTGACATTCTTGACGCCGCCGTTGTCCTCCCTGAGACGATAAAGAACGATGAGGTTTCCCTTTCTATCATTGCTGACGCTCAGGCGGGTGGTATCCCGGTTGTTACCATCGACAAGGAATTCCCGGGTGTTCCCTGCGTTCACTTTGACTATCTCACCACTTTTGAAAAAATCGTCAGGCATGTCATCGAGGATCACGGCTGCCGTACTGTCAATTTTATGGCGGGTCTCAAAGGAAACGATTTCTCAGAAACACGCCTTGACTGCTTCCGGAAAATACTCGCCGAAAATGGCATTGAATACGATGAACGCCGCGTAGGTTACGGAGAGTTCTGGGAAAGCCCAACTATAAAAGCAATGGACGATTTCATGAACTCCGGGCTTCCCATGCCGGATGCTTTCATATGCTGCAACGACTCCATGGCTATAACCGTATGTCAATATCTCTCCAAAAGGGGAATCAAGGTCCCGAAAGATGTGATAGTTACCGGATTCGATGGAATTGAGCTTGAAAAGTACTATCAGCCGAGGCTTACTACCGGAGCGGTGGATTACTCCGAGGTTGGCAGCAGCGTTATGAAGATTATTCTCAGCCTGCTTGAGGGAAAAACTCCAGGCAGCGTGACTGTTCCGTACAAAATGCGGCTCGGAGGTTCCTGCGGCTGCGTCAGCTCCGAGGCTGAGGATCCATGCGACAAGATAATCACGCTGTATGACCGCGTGAGCAATTCCGCATGGCACGAGGACTACATGTTCAGCTACCTCAGAAAGGCAACGCCGTGCAGCGACCTTCACCAGCTTGCCGATGTCATGAGCACCCGGGGCGACTACTGCGAGTGGTTCTGCGTCAACACCGATATCTTTGAGAAATTCCAGGACGATGTCAGGTATCACGGAGTGTTCACGCAGAATATGAACTGCATGCTGATTCGGGATATGGACTGGCACGACAGCTCCGGGATCGTGTTCCCTTCTGCGGAGCTCCTTCCCGACCTCGAAAGAGCGCTTGAAAAGTTCGAGGTGCTGTATTTCTCGCCGCTCCACTACATGGACGAGGTGCTCGGCTACGCGTGCGCCGCAATCGCTTTCTCTGAGGAATTCGTGTATGCAAACCGCCGCAGATACATCAGCAATACAGCGCAGATCCTTGAAAACCTGATAAACCGCACAAAGCTTGAACGCGCCAACAGCGAGCTCGCCGAAATGCATATCCGCGACCCGCTGACAGGTCTTCTGAACCGCCGCGGATTCTATAAGCAGTTCGACAGACTATGCTCCGAGGGCAGATTCATCTACCTGTTCTCCGTGGACATGGACAGGCTCAAATACATAAACGACACCTTCGGTCACAACGAGGGCGACCGTGCTATAAAGGCGGTGGCGGCTTCTCTGACTTCCGCGCCCGGCTGCGAACTTGTATGCTCGCGCTTCGGCGGCGACGAGTTCGAGGTCATAGGCTGCGGCGACGATTTCAGCCCTGATGACTACATCTCGGAAGTCAGGGCTTACCTTGCGGGCTACAACAGAAGCTCCGGTGCGCCTTACCGCGTGGAAGTAAGCGTCGGCTGGGAAAAAGCAGACCTCTCCAACAAGAACGACGCAGGAAATATTGATGACATCATCAGGATCGCAGATACCCGCATGTACGAGGACAAACGCAGCCGGAAAGCTGCACGCGACCAACAGACTTAACAAAGAACCCGCGTTTAAAGCAATGTACTTTATCGCGGGTCATTCTTGTGCATAGTTAACGAATTATTCCCCTCGTCATTGTGAAAGTGTTGCAAATACATTTGGATTATGTTATAATCTAATATAGAAAAATTGATATATATTCCAGAAAAGGTGATAGTAATGACTGAACGACTTATTTATTTGGATATAGCCGCGCTAGTAATACTTGTTATCTCGCTGATATCACAGCTTACCCGCCGAATGACCAAAGGAGCGGCGAATCAGTTCTTTCTGCTGCTGATATCCATTTCTCTGCTGAGCTGCGGTCTGGAGATCTGGGCTGACATTCTTGACAATCTCGAAATTGCCGATTTCACTCTCAGACGCTTTGCGCATTCGGTGCAGATGATCGTCTACAATATGACAACGCCGTGCTTCCTTATGTATGTAATGAGCCTGACCAGCATCTGGCACAAAATCCGAAGGCACAAGCTGCTGTGGGTGGTTCTGGCGCTTCCCTTTGCGGCTGATATATCGCTGCTGATCTCCAACATTTTCACTGGAATCGTTGTAGACTACCCCGACGGAATTTACACCATCATGCCGGCGGCTTTCGCGACCTACGCCGCGGCTGGGTTCTACATAATTCTCGCGCTTTGCTATGTGATATTCTACCGCAAGCTGTTCTCGCTTCCGAAGATCATCTGCCTTATGTGTCAGATTCCCCTGGCAGGAATTGCCGGAATCATTATCCCGCTGCTTCCGGATATCTGCGTGACTGCTTTTACGGGTTCTGTCGGAATACTGCTCATCGCAGTGCTTATCCAGAGACCCGAGGAGAACGTTGACTCCTTCACCGGGCTTCGGAAATTCAGCGCTTATGCCGAGGACATGAAGAAGTACTTCATGACTGGAAATCCGGTTTCGCTGGTTATGGTCAACATCTCAAACTTTGAGACTATCCAGAACATCGTAGACTACGACCAGACGAACGACCTGCTCAAAAATGTAGGCAGGATAATCACCACCGCAAACAAAGCGTCAAAGGCGCACGGGCAGGTTTACTACCTCGACCGCGGACGTTTCCGCCTGGTGATCAACAGCTTCTATCGGGATTCCATGGAAAAAACCGCCGAGCTGATTAATACCGAACTGAAAAAATCCATCAAGATAAATCAGTTTGATCTGAACCTTATTGCGTATGTCTGCACCGCGCGCTGTCCCGAGGATATCCGGGACTTAAAGTCGCTTATGGCTTTCGGGGTGGAGTTCAACACAAAGCTGCCGTACAACGGAGAGGTAATGCACGCCGACAACGACAGCGTAAGAAAAGTGATGTCACTGCTGACCGGAATGGACCGCATTATCGACAACGCCTTCGCAAACCATGGATTCCACGTTTACTATCAGCCGATATATTCCATCGAGGAAAAGCGGTTCGTATCCGCAGAGGCTCTGCTGCGGCTCATCGACGAAAAAGAGGGCTTCGTTTCTCCTGAGATTTTCATTCCCGCCGCTGAAAAGAGCGGAGCTATCCACAAGATCGGCGAATTCGTGCTCGAGGAGGTCTGCAAGTTCATCGGCAGCGAGGAATTCCGCAGGCTCGGAATAAGCTACATTGAAGTGAACCTTTCCGTTTCACAGTGCATGCAGCACGGCCTTTCAGAAAAGATACTCGGGATAATGAATAAATACGGAGTTTCCCCGGAGCAGATAAACCTTGAGATCACCGAAACCGCCGCAAGCTACGATCAGAGCGTCATGACTGAAAACTTGACCGACCTCAGCAAGGCGGGCATAGCGTTCTCGCTTGACGACTACGGCACAGGCTATTCCAACATGTACCGCATCGCCGCTCTACCGCTCAAGATAGTGAAGCTCGACAAGACTTTCGTGAATAACCAGAGCAGCAAGATGTGGACTATCCTCCAGAATACAGTGAAAATGATCAAGGACCTCAACATGGAGATAGTGGTCGAGGGCATTGAAACCAAAGACATGGTCAAGAAATTCTCAGAGCTGCACTGCGACTTCATTCAGGGCTACTACTACTCGAAGCCGATTCCTCAGGACGAATTCGTTAAGTTCGTAACCGAAAGGAACAGCGCCGCCGCTTCCGTATAAGCAAACCCCTCCGTATGATCGGAGGGGTTAAATATTAAAATGCTGCCGCAATAGTGCGACAGCATTTTGTGTTTATCAGCCGTTGATGATGGAATCAATTACCGGTGAGTACTCGGCGCTGAGCTTTGTGAAAGACTCGCCGTGGAACATCGGGTCGAACAGAATAGTGTTGCAGATGGTCTTGAGGTCGTCGTTGAAGCCCCAGCAATCGTCGAAGGTGAAGCTGAACTTGCTAGGATCCATCATATCCTGCCAGAGGTCATACTGACGCTCGTCCCATACAAGCGCCCACTTCTGGAGTCCCTCGTACTTGCCGCTGGTGAAGTAAACAGGCTCGGGGTTTATCGCTTCCTGCTTCTTGGTGGCGTTTACAGCCGGGTCGGTCTCGTAAACGCGGCAGAGGTTGATCCAGTCGAGCGCGCCCTTCTTGTTCTTTGCGCCCTTTGCAACGAGGTATCCGAAGGTGTCGTATGCGATGTAGTACTTGTCAGCCTGCGGGTCTCTCGGGAACGGAACAAACGCAAAGTCAGACACGGTATTGCAGATGTCGTCAGCTGCGCCCGGCTTGTTCTGAACCTGGCCTGCTGCCGCGCCGTAGGTCCACTCGGGGTTCATGCCCAGGAACAGAATGCGGTCGGAGTTATCAGCCCAGAGCTGCGGAGATACCCAGTCGCCTATTTCGTTCTGATAGGTCAGGCCGTTTCTGTACAGGTCTGCGCAGTACTCCATCGCGCGGGATACGTTGATATCACTGATGTTATTCTTGGCGGTGCCGTCCTCCTGCACCTTTACAAGAGATGTGCCGGTCGTTGCGATGAAGCTCATCGCGCCCTCGCCTGCGTAGCCGATATGGTTGTCGTCAGCGCTGCACCAGTCGATAAGGAGCTGCTTGAAGGTATCCCATGTCCACTGGTTGTTCATGTAGAGGTCGTAGGGATCGTCAAGCGCGTATTCCTCAAGGGACTTGCGGTTGTAGTTCAGCGCGAAGTTGGTGGTTATGCGGTAAGGATAATAATAGTGCTTGCCCTTGTACGCAAAGCGCTCGGCGGTCTCAGCCATGTCAGACCACAGCGGGGAGGTCATGTCGATCTCGCCGTCCAGAGGCTCGTACATATTCTTGCTCATGCCTGTTGGGAAGGACTGCCACTCGTATCTTACGATATCCGGAGAATCGTCCGAGGATATCATAGTAGCCAGCTTCTCAAAGTAAGCCGTGCCGCTGGTGGTGGATACATACTCAATATCGCCGCCGTAGAGGTCGCTGTTGAATATCTTGTACTGCTCGGAAGCGCTTCCGTCGGTGATGAGGTCATAGTAGCCGAGCCACACGATCGTGCCGCTGTTGCCGTCGGGAGTGTAGGCGTCAGTGCCGACTTCCTTGATTTCCGCATCGGTGGGGGCGTTATCGTCCGGGTCGGTGGTCGTGGTCGCTGCTGTAGTGGTGACAGCGGGGGCGCCCGGTGTGTTCCCTGCGGAATTTCCGCCGGATACCGCCGGCTCCTCATCGCACGCAGTGAGGCTGAGGATCATTCCCGCAGCAAGCACTCCGCTGAGTATTCTTTTCGTTGATGTCATGTTTCTCCTCCTGATTTCTTGTGATGTCATCATCAAGATAACATTTACATTATACACCTTTCCGAAGAAAAATGCAAGTAAAAATCAGGTAATTACTTAATTTTCTTTTTATCTTTCAAATCTGAACGACCTGAAATCGAAATCGCTGCCGGGGAGGAACGTGAAACTGATGTTCTGCTTACCTGCAATGCCCTCCAGCGGGAACTCACGCTCAACGCAGCCGGATTCCCCTTCCGTTCTGAACTCGCAGAGGATACGCTCTGTTCCGGCGGTAAGGTGGATACTGTTCAGCGGCAGCGGGGATCTTCCGCAGATAACAAGCTTCGACGGCTGCTCGTCCGTGAAGTCAAACTCGCCGAAATCGAGCACAACATTGTTGCCGATCCCTGTCACTTCGTCCTCACCCTTAGTGAACTTGTCGCCGTAAATCTGCTCCGCCGAAGCCGAGTTTATCTCCGAGAACTCACGGCGTACGCGCTCGAATCTGAAGCCGCTCATCTGATAGCCGCAGTCGGTCTCCATGCAGATGGTGTGAACCCCGCGCAGCTTCTTCGCAAGCCGATATGTCTCCGGAACGAATACCATCCAGTTCGGCTCCTCATGGTAGGTGAATTCACCGATCAACTCGCCCTCGCCGGGTGTTCCGTCCCACACCCACAGTCTGACCGGATCCAGCGTGTTCGCCCAGATCGAAACGGTCACTATATCGGAGCCGTCGCGCCCGAAATCAACATTATCGTACGCTGCCCAGGAGGTTCCGCCGAACGCGAATCCAACGCCGCGGTTCACGCCGCTGCAAATATTCTCGCTGGCTCTGGAGTACAGACCGCCTGCAACGAAGCTGTATGCGTCGATGAATGCGGCGCCAAGCCCCGAAGCCCTGAACGGCAGCACCGACAGGATATGCACTCTGTCCGTTCCGTTTTTGCAGAGCGCCCTGAGGTAAAACTCGCCGTCGCCCTTTGCCCGGACGGTCACTGTGCCGTCCGCGTTTACCACGCAGTCTGCGATGTTGGTTACTATTCCGGTGATGTTCGTCACGCGGTACTCGATGTCCCCCGCCATGTCCGCGTTTGCCGGGAAAATCAGGGTTCTGACGGTTATCTCGCGGCGGTCGGGCGTGAACTCCAGCGTATCCGCCAGCAGCTCGACCTTGCGGGCGGGTATCTCGTCGTTTCTTCCGCACTCGGTGGGAACAAATGTCAGCACTTCATTGCAGGAAACGCCGGACTCATGTTCCGATTCCTCGGCTGTGAGCGTTACGGTACACTCCGGCAGCCCCGGGGACTGCACCTTCACCCGGATATCTCCGGCGGTTTCCGTGGCGCCTATCACAGCTAGAAGTCTGCCGGAAAACAGCCTGCGCGAGGTTCCCTTGTACTGGTCGTAATCGGTGCTGTCGCCGTTGTCCAGTCCGAGGAGCCTTCCCGCGCCCTCCACCGTGACGTTCACACGGTTGCTTGCGTTGGCGCAGAATGTTCCGTTTTCGTCGTATGCAGCTATCTCAAGGTAGCTAAGGTCGCTGCCGTCAGCATGCAGTACGGTTTTGTCCGGGACTGCTTCCAGCTTTATGGCGTCGCCGAAGGAGCGCACTCTATCCTCCGCGATGACGTTTCCGTTTTCATCGTACGCCACTGCGCGCAACTCGCCCTTGTGGTAGGGAATAATGTGATCGGAAGTCAGCTTCTGACCGTGCTTGTGGTCGATGTCGAACGCGCCCTGGGATTCTCCGTTCAGGAAAAGCTCCACCCTCGGCGCGTTTGAGCATACTCTGACATCTACCGGCTGACCCTCGTTGAAATCCCAGTGCGGGAAAATATGAACGAACGGCGCTTTCTTATAGTCCGTCCACTCTGCGCGGAAAACGTACGCGCTGTCCTTCGGGAAGCCCGCGGTGTCGTACTGACCGAAGTAGGAATTCTTCGTGCTGTACGGGGTAGGTTCTCCGATGTAGTCGAATCCAGTCCAGATGAACTGACCCGCGCAGAATTCCGCGTCCCTGTCCTTTATAATGCACTCCTCGGTGTTCTTCGCGCCCCAGCCGGTGCAGCTATTTCCGATCGAGGAGCACTGCTCGTCATCGTCTGCGAGGACGGTCTGCGAGAGCGGGAAGTGATATATGCCGCGGCTCTGAACCACCGAGGCGGTCTCGCTGCCGTAGATCGCCCAGTCGGGGTGAGCCTCGTGATGCTCGTTGTAGAGGCGCTCGCCGTAATTGTAGCCCACCAGCTTCAGAATATCGGCGCACTTCTGGCCGTTCTCCCACTGCATGTAATTTGAGCCGAAGGTAACATACCCGTTGCCCTGCGGGTCGTGGAGCTTCACCAGCCGCCTGAGCAGCGACGTAACCTCCTGACCGCGCTCGTCGGCGTGGGTGTCGAATATCTCGTTTCCTATGCTCCAGCCGATGATGGAGGGGTGATTACGGTCGCGCCTTACCCAGGAAGCCACGTCCTTTTCTACCCACTCGTCAAAGAAACGCGCGTAATCATAGTTAGTCTTGCTGCGCTCCCACATGTCGAAGCCCTCGGAGAGGATCAGCATTCCGAATTCGTCGGCAAGCTCCATGAATTCCTGCGCTGGCATGTTGTGGGAAGTCCTTATCGCGTTAACGCCCATCTCCCGTAGCTTTCTGAACCTGCGCAGAATCGCGGCTCTGTTAGAGACCGCGCCCAGGCAGCCGTTGTCGTGGTGCTCGCAGGAGCCGTGAAGCTTCACATGCCGCCCGTTGAGGAAAAATCCCCGGTCGGTGGTGAACTCCACCGTGCGGAATCCGAACCGCTGTGAAATACGCTGAATAACATCGCCGCCGGAAATTATCTCGGAAACCAGCGTGTACAGCTTCGGCGACTCGATGTCCCAGAGCGCCGGGGAGTCAACGCGCAGATTCTGAGTTGTTACGGAATAGCTGGCTCCGTCCACCAGGACTGCCTCCGGAACGCAGGAGAGATCAGCGGCGCAGGCGTCCGATTCAACGGTAGCGGCGGTGTTTCCGTCCGGGTCAAGCACGGTCTGACGGAGCCTTGTTCCTGCTATCGGAGTTCCCGCAGGGCGCAGTACCTCGGAGGTCACGGTTACAGTCCACTCCCCGCCGTTCTTTTCCGTGGAAATGTACACGCCGTCGTTCCCGAAGCGGGTTTCCGGAGATTCGCACAGCCACACGCTGCGGTAGATTCCCGCGCCGGAATACCAACGGGAATTCGGCGCGCGGTGGTCGACGCGGACGGTTATCGTATTCTCGCCGTTCACGACGAGGTCGGTTATGTCAAACTGGAACGCGGAATATCCGTACTTCCACTCGCCGGCGGGCTTTCCGTTGACGTACACGTGAGAATCCATGTACACGCCGTCAAATCTGATGTAAGTGCGCACGCCGGGCTTCTTCTCATAACTGAAACGCTTTCTGTACCAGCCAGTGGAGGTCTCGTACAGATTATTCGTGTTGTAAATCAGCCAGTCGTGCGGGAGGTCCACCGCCCTGAAATCAAAGCCGTCGGAATACTCCGAGCCAAAGGGCGCCTTGAAGAATTCCCAGCCGCTGCAAAACAGCCTGCGGTTATTGTAGGTATCGCAAAAACTCATTAGTGTTTCTCCTTGTTGCTTATTTCAATGCGGAACTTCGCGGAAATCTCCGGCAGCGGCAGACGGTACTTATCGTCCAGCGCCGGGCCGCAGGAATTTGAGCCGACTCCCGCCATTCGGCTGTCTATGCAGACAACGCTGCTTCCGCATTTCTCAAGTTCGAAATTGTGCTGCTTCGCCGCAAGCTCCTCTTGCGTGTACTCAGAGGCGTTGAACGAGAATCCCGAGTCGGAGGTGAACCGCAGAGCGGTCTCGCCGTCGGTCAGCTCAACATATGTGCAGCCCCAGTGCGAGGAATTCTCCTGCGGTCTGATGTAATCCTCGTGAAGCCCGCCGACGTCCCCCGTGAACTTCCCTGCCCAGCTTGCCTGGTGTTTGTCGGCGTAGCTCTCATACGGACCATAGCCGTAGTACTCGACCTGCGAGAATCTCCGAGGCAGGAACGCGCGTATTCCGAATCTCGGCAGCATTTCAACCTTGTTCGAGAACTCTGCGGAACACTCGATATCAAGCGCGCCGCCGGATATCCGGTAGGTCACGTCCATGTATGCCGCGGGCTGGTGAACTCCCCACACCATCGACTGGCGCAGCTTTATTTCCGCGGAAATCGGGGTGGAATCAACGGTCACGCCGTAATTGCGCGGTGTAAGTTCGTTCAGGTGCGCGGCGTACCAGTCGTTTTTCATCACGTCGTTGTCAACGGGGGCGCGGAAGAAATTGAAGCTCAGCGGTTTATCAAGCAGTTCCTTTCCGCTGTGCTTTATGGAGTCAAACGCGGACAGCCGCTTGTTGAACCGGAACACGGTCTCCCCGGAAGTCACGCTGACGGCAAACGCCGTTTCCTCCACTTTGACCGGGGTCTCAGGCGCGGGGACTGCCCGGGGCTTCCCTCCGCACAGTTTCACCTGGTCAAAGCATGCCTCGTACCCCTTTTCGCAATACGGAGTTTCCTCCTTAGCAGTGAACACGAATCTGATATAGGATTCCTCGTCGGAAGGCTCGGCTGCCTCTGGAACGGATATCTCCGCTGTTCCCAACGGCGGAAGCGAAAAGTTCAGCGTGCCCGCGGAGGTCGTAACTCCGGCTCTGGAGATCTCCCAGCGGCAGTCAAGGATCCGTCCCGCGTCCGCGAATTCTAGCGTGCTGCTGAAAATGAAGCGTCCGGTCTCCCTCGCTGTTACACGGACGGGACGGTACACCTGCTTCGCTTCCAGAAGACCGGTGTGCGGCGTGCGGTCGGGATAATTCAGGGCGTCCATGCAGAAGTTGCCGTCGTGGTGGCGCTCGCCGAAATCCCCGCCGTAACCGTACTTTACCCTGCCGTCGGGCGTCAGTCCAAGCGGAAACGCGTGGTCTGCCCACTCCCAGATGAACCCGCCGCAGAATCGCTCGTTGGAATAAAACGTGTTGTGGTAATCCTCAAGGTCTCCGGGGCCGTTGCCCATCGCGTGGCAGTACTCGCAGAGGATATACGGACGGGTCTCCTTTTCGTCGGTAAGAAAATCCTGCATTTCCTGCCTGGAGGGGTACATTTTAGATACGAGGTCGAGGATATCGGCCGGCGTGTCGTCAAGCCGGTGAGTGCTTTCGTAATGCAGGAGCCGGGTGTCGTCCAGCGACTTCACAAGCTGACCCGCCGCCAGGAAATTCGTACCCCAGCCGCTTTCGTTGCCCAGCGACCAGAGCAGAACGCAGGGACGGTTGATATCCCGCTTTACCAGAGATTCGGCGCGGTCGCATATCGCTGTTTTAAAGCGCTCGTCCGAGGCAAGAAGGGCGATACCATCGTAACCCTTGCTCCACTTGAGGTCGTTGTGAACTATAACGCAGCCGTGCGTTTCAACGTCGGCTTCGTCTATCACGTACAGCCCCAGCTCGTCGCAGAGCTGATAGAACTGCGGAGCATTCGGGTAGTGCGACGTCCTGACGGCGTTTATATTGTGGCGTTTCATCTGCGTGAGGTCGAGCAGCATTTTTTTCACCGGCGCGTAGTACCCGGTGTCAGGGTAGCTATCGTGACGGTTGACGCCCTTGAATTTTATCGGGGTTCCGTTCAGCTTGACAACGCCGTTTTCAACGCATATCCTGCGGAATCCCACACGCTCGCCGATGACCTCGCCGCCTGCGTTTATGGTCAGGCGGTAGAGGTACGGCGTTTCGGCATTCCAGAGCTTCGGAGCGGGTATTTCCACGGAAATAGTCTCGCCATCGGCAGCTGAAAACTTCGAAATCAGCCTGCCGGAATCGTCCTGGAGAGTGCATTCTGCGGGGCTTCCGGACGGAGTGAATACCAGCTTTGCAGAGGTGAGATCCTCTGAAAGTTCGGTTTTTACGATGTAATTTTCAAGCCGCTTTTCCGGTCTTGAGAGCATGTACACATCGCGGAATATTCCCGAGAGCCGGAATTTGTCCTGATCCTCAAGATAAGTTCCGTCGCACCATTTGAGCACCGCTGCGGTAATGCGGTTTTCCCCTTCCCGGAGGTACTGCGTGACATCAAATTCGGAAGTGCTGTGTGATACCTGGGAGTACCCTGCGAACACTCCGTTGATGTAAAGATACAGGCAGCTATCAGCGCCTTCAAACGTCAGTATTCTGCGCATTCCGTCGGGAATGTAGCTGTAATTTCTGCTGTAAACTCCGACCGGGATATCGTCCGGAACATAGGGCGGGTCGTAGGGTATCGGGTAGGCGACGTTCGTATACTGCGGCTTGTCGTGCCCGTGGAGCTGCCAGTTTGACGGCACCGGCATTTTCTCACTGCCGGGAAGCTCGGTGAAATCGTCCTCCATGTCAACTATACTGTCGTAATAGCGGAAGTCCCACTCGCCGTTCAGCAGTTCGAACCGCGAGGAGTTTTCCCTGGCGGAAAACGAGTCCTCGCCCGGCGCAAACGGTATAAAATAGCAGTGCTTCGGAAGCGTTCCGATATGCAGCGCCTGCGGATCCTCATGGTAAATCATGCGGCTTTTGGGCGAATTTTTCTTTGAAATAGCTGAGATATCCATATTGACCTCCAGTAATTTTGTTATTTTTATTGTACAGCATATTGACAAGCCTGTCAATAGATGATATTATTATTTTATAACGATATGAATATAGGAGTGGATTTTTTGGTTTATTCCGATTACCCGATACTCCGCGGTGAACAGCAGCTTCCCATTTTTCTGCTGAATATGGGACTGCACCTCCGTCAGGATCACGTTGTGCGGCCGGAGGGTCACAGCTCGCCGCAGATACTTTTCTGCACCCGCGGAAGCGGAACGCTTGTCGTCAGCGGAAAGCGGCTGAACGTTCCCGCAGGCTCTGCGATATTTCTGCCGGCGGCGCTCCCGCACGAGTACTACGCAAACGAGGACGTATGGGACATACACTGGGTAGTTCTGGGAGGTAGCGCCTCCGAGGAAGTACTCCGGCAGTTCGGGCTTGAGCAGCCCGGGGTTTTCGAGCTGAGCGACACCCGGACCCTTGAACACATATTCCGCAAAATGCACGACGCGATACGCGCAGACAGCTTCTTCGGGAATTTCAGGGCTTCCGGTTATTTGTATGATTTTCTTATCGAGTTCTACCGGCTGATCTCATCGGGAAGCTCGTCCGGAGCGCCCTCCCCCGCGCTCATGAGAGCGCTCGACCTGATAAACAGCCGCTTTGCAGAGCCGCTCGGAATGGACGATCTGTGCAGCGCCGCCGGAGTCTCGAAACAGCACCTCTGCCTTCTTTTCCGGAATATCCTGGGTCTGCGGCCGATGGAGTACATCGCGAAGCGCCGTATCCAGGAGGCGAAGTCGCTTCTTACCTCTACGGTGCTTTCCATTGCAGATATCGCGGAACAGACCGGGTTCGGCTCGGAAAGCTACTTCTGTAAGCTGTTCAGGCGCTACGAAGGCATGACGCCTTCCGCATTCAGAAATGTCAAGTGACCGCCTGCACGCTCGCATATCAGCCGAAAATCTGATTTGAAAAAGTTACAGCGGAGCAAACAAATCAGACTCATGTGAAATTCTGAATGAAAAAACGTGCACAATGAACTCTCGACATTCACTATAAAACCGTGGAATCTAATAAAGGCTGACAGAATTCTGCCAGCCCATTTATTATACTATTTCAACGTTATACTCACGCAGCCAGTACTCGATTTGTAACATATACGCGTAAATCTGAGGAACAGTCATAAGCTGCCCGAACCAGTTCTTTCCGAAGCTTGCTCCATTGGTATCCAACAGCTCGCGGAGCCTATCGGCGTTCACGATCGAGGTCAGGCGGCAGTCGTCGGAATCCAGCACGCTGCGGAGCTTTCCTGACAGCAGCTCCATGTAATCCGGGTTGTGCGTTTTGGGATACGGACTCTTTTTGCGCCAGAGCACGTCCTCCGGGAGCACTCCGGTCATTGCATGGCGGAGCAGACCTTTTTCACGCCCGGTGTACGCCTTCATCGCCCACGGAATATTGTATGCGTACTCGACTATGCGGTAATCGCAGAACGGCACTCTGACCTCCAATCCGTGAGCCATCGACATTCTGTCTTTTCTATCAAGCAGAGTTGCCATGAAATAGTCCATGTTCAGCATGAACATCTCGCGCATTCTGCGGTCGGTTTCATTGTCGGAATCAAGATACTCCACCTGCGAAAGGCACTTGTCGTAACTGCGGCGAACATACTCCTCCGCTTCACATGCGGTCATAGGATTTTTCATCAGCGCAGCGCGTTCAGGTACCGCAGTAGACCATGGGAATCCGTCATAAAATAGCACTTCTTTCCTATGATACCATGGATATCCAGCAAAAATCTCATCAGCGCACTCACCGCTGAGCGCAACCGGGAATCTCTCCTTTATCTTACCACAGAACAGATATAACGAGCTGTCCACGTCAGCCATTCCAGGTAGGTCGCGGGCACGGGTGGAATCATACAGCGCGTCGGCAAGCGCCGGGGTATCCAGCACTACGTTCGTGTGCTCTGAACCGATGAACTCCGCCATTCTGACTACCCAGGGCGCGTCCTCGTCAGGCTGGAAGCTGCTCGCGTGGAAGTTCTTGTGGTTATCTTTATAGTCAATGGACCAGGTGGACAGCCGCTTTCCTTGTTTCTGGAACTCCCCGGCGGCAATCGCGGAGATTATGCTGCTGTCCAGACCTCCGGACAGGAAGCAGCACAGCGGCACATCGCTGACAAGCTGCCGCTTGACTGCGTCCGTCACAAGCTCCCTGACATGCGCGGAGGTCTCCGTGAAGTTCTCGGTGTGGCGCTGCGCGTGCACCGACCAGTACTTCCGCATTGTGAAGCCCTCACGGGTCAGCACCGCGCAGTGCGCCGCTGGGATCTCGCTGATATCCCGGAATACTCCGCTCCCGGTGCGCTTCGCGGGACCTATCAGCATTATTTCCGCCGCGCCGTCCTGGTTTATCACGGGCTTTACCGCCGGGTGCTTCAGCAGCGCTTTTATCTCGCTTGCGAATATTATTCCGTCGGCGGTGCGCGCATAAAACAGCGGCTTTACGCCTATCCTGTCCCGGGCGAGGAACAGCGTTTTATCGCGGCTGTTCCAGACCGCAAACGCGAATATTCCGTTGAATCGCTCAACGCATTTCTCACCCCACGCTGCGTACGCCTTCAGAACTACTTCGGTATCCGAATGTCCGTCGAACTCGATGCCGCTGGCTTGCAGCTCACGGCGAAGCTCCGATGTGTTGTAAAGCTCGCCGTTGTATACCAGCGTGTAAATTCCCGTGCTCATGGGCTGCGCGCCGTTCTCCGGGTCAATGACTATAAGCCTCCGATGAACAAGAAACGCGCTTTCATCGCTATAAACTCCCGACGCGTCGGGTCCCCTCGGAGCCAGCACAGCGCTCATTTTCGTCATGACGGCGCTCATTTTGCGCATATCCTGCTCGTACCCTATCTGACCTGCAATTCCGCACATAATTATTCCCCTTTCTGCTTTCTCCTGTATTGTATGCAGCTTACGGCAGATGGTGAATAAAAACGGCGGCTCTTTCGAACCGCCGCATTTTTATGCTTTTCTGAGCTTCCTTGCCGACGTGGCCTTCACGATGATAAACGCCGCGATCAGCACTGCGCCCACCGCAGCGAGCACCGCCCCGCAGAGCATAAGCCTGCCGTCAAGCGCGTTTGAAAACACCTTCGTCAAGACATCGCTGAATTCGTCGAGACGCAGAGTTTTCATTACCGTTTCGCTTACCGCGTTGGTAATCAGGATCCCCGCGCCTGAGACGAAATACGCAGCGCCTCCGCACATCAGAGCCGCGGGAACGCGCCTTGTGATAAGTCCAGCGAGCAAAGGGAACAGTGCGGATAACACAAACGCAGCGATCCAGACAGCAGGTGAAAACGCCACGCGCAGCGTATCTCCCATCACTCCGAGAGCCGCCTGCGGCGCAGCCTGCTGAAGCGCTTCCGCGTTGTCTTTCAGCGCATTTATCACGTTCTGGTCGAAATCCGCCGGAGCTTCCATGCCGGTAACGTCCTTGTAGACCTGCTTTGCTCCGAGAATTATCCGCTGGAGCTCTGCGGATATATCCACGTCAGATTTCCCGCTCATGATGAAATCCTCGTAAGACTGCACGATCTTCGCCAGTTTCTTACCGATGTCCGCCTTCCTGATTATCTCAGCAGCCTGGTCGCTGCTCATTACACCGCCGGAGAACTTGCTGACTATCCCGGCGATATCACCTGAGATTTCTGACGGGTCAATACCGAACTGCTCCTTTATATTGTCCGGAATAAGGCTGCCTATTTCTATGCTTCCAACGTCAATGTCGGCGATCTGCTCGGATACGGCATGGCTTGAAAGCGCTCCGGAGAAAGTACACAGCACCGCAGCTGTCTGACACACAAACATTGTCAGCATTCCGAACACGACTGACAGCACTACGCTAACAGCCAGGTTCATTTTGCGCGGCTTCTTCACGGGAGCTTTGACCGGCTCTGCCGCTCCGGCGGAATAATCCACGGGTTCCTCCGGCGGGATATTCTCAGGCTCCGGTGTGGGCGCCTGAGGAGCGGCGTAGGAAACCGCTTCCTGTTCATTACCGCCTACGCTGCTTCTGCATACCGGGCAGAACTCCGCGTCGTCGGAGAGCTCTGCTCCGCATTTTTTACACTTCATATCAACACGTCCTTTCCATAAATTTCTACTACAGTGTATTATATCACAAAAATGCATGAATGTCAACACGTGCACTTATGTATACAAATCTCACAATTTTCTGTTAATTAAGCTCAAAATTCATTGACAACGCCGGTCAGTTTTGGTATAATTGAATTATAGTTCCCTTGGAATTTTGTTTCATGATATCCACTTAAAAGGAGTACATATGAAAAAGCAGATAATAAGCGCGGCTCTTGCCGCGGTAATTTCAGCGGGGGTATTCGTCAGCCCCGTTCAGCAGTACGTCGGAACGTCTACGGTCGCTTTCGCGGCTGAAACCGTTTCAGCGCCGAAGGCTTCCAGAAAGTCCGGAACGTATTCAAGCTCCGGGACGCTGACCGTGAACCTCACAGCGGACAGCGGCTCGCAGATATACTACAGCACCGGGGGAAGCTACAAGCTGTATACAAAGACGCTGAAAATCACCAAGAACACAACGCTGAAATTCTACGCGCAGAAAAACGGCGCCAAGAGCAAGACAGTCACCGTAAAATACAAGCTCACGCCGAAGATCAAGATAACTAACGCCGGCGGCAATTACGACAGCTCCGTAACCGTGAAGCTGTCCTCCACCGCTTCCGGAGTGAAGTTCTACTACACCCTTGACGGCAGCAATCCTACCAAATCCTCCGCGCTCTACACCACCAAGGGAATCACTGTCAGCAAGTCCGCAAAACTGCGCGTGCTCGCCGCAAAGACCGGCTGGTCGGGAAAATACCTTGCCGAGGAATACACTATAAGCGGCTCCGAGGAGACCTCTACCCTTCCCGGAGAGAGCATTCTTGAGGACTACAAGAGCAAGTACGCATACAATACGCTGACCGCAAAGCAGAAAAAGCTGTACGAAATTATCTACAACGGCGCGGCGGCTCATAAGGACAACCTCAATGTCGCGGGCGAAGGATTCACCGAAAACGACATGGACAAGACGTACTGGGCTTTTGACTACGACAATCCCCAGTTCTTCTGGCTTGCAAACGGCTACAGATTCACCACATTGGGCGGCGAGATAATCAGTGTAAACATGGTATATTCCCGCTCAGCGGCTGAGGCAGCAAAGATTCAGCCCCTGTTTGACGCGGCGGCTCAGAAGGTGATAGACAAGGCGCTCGCGCAGGACAATCTTTTCGACCGGGTGCTTGTTATCCACGACGCAATTACTGAAATGACCACCTACAACGCCAAGGCCCCGAGCTACAAGTCCGAAGCGGACGGCCCGCTTGTTTACGGCGAGGCTCTCTGCGAGGGTTACGCGAAAGCATTCATGTACCTCTGCCAGTCGGTCGGGATACAGTGCTTCTGCGTTGCTGGCTACGCCGGTGAGGATCACATGTGGAACATGCTCCAGCTTGACGGCGAGTGGTATCACATGGACACCACCTGGGACGACTCCGGCACATACGAGTATTTCTGCGTTCCGGATTCACAGATGTTCGCAGACCACACGCTGCGCAATACGTTCCCCGTACCCAAGGCTACAGCCACCAAATATTCCTACAGCGAAGTAATGGGCATCACGACCTACACCGACGTAAACAGCGCGTACAAGGGTCTGGTCGAGCAGGCAGCGAAGAACTACAAGAACGGCGTCCATGAAACGACCATCTATGTAAAGCAGGGACTTATGAACAGCCTGATGGCAAAGGTGAACCAGCAGCAGTTCTTTGCAGACCTCAGAGAAAAGGGCTGCGAAAGCAACGGCTGGAGATCAAGCAGCACCAGCAAGTCCCTCACGATAACGCTGAGCTGACGTCATGCGCAGCGCAGTGCCGCTTCAGCAATAGCACACGCAGACAGTATCGCCAGATAGACCAGGAACCGCAGGGTATATTCCCCGGCGGCCGGGCTTGTAGAGACGATACTGTTTTTGTCAGAGGACACCAGCCGCAGAAGCTGCGACGACATTCCCGAGGAAGTTCCCGCAGCGAATATCACGGCGGTGGCGCACCCGGCACAGCCAGGCACAAGACGTAGTGCGTTCATTCCATCAAGCGTGAACGCTCCGGCGAGGGCGGCTCCGGTTCCAAGCCCGCAAACAAGCGGAGCAGCCCACACCAGTAGCCTTCCAAGCGCGAAAAAACCGCAGACGTACTCCGCAAGCAGGAATGCGGCTCCCCAGAAAAGCCGCCGCAGCAGCAGCCCGAGAAAATCTCCAGAGCCGCACAGCAGGCTCCCGGAAATATCAGCGCCGGGCGCGGAAGCCGCGATGTAAATTCCCAGGATAAGCCCGGCGGCGGTCAGAAATGTGTACAGCGGAGGAATCCCACTGCGGCGGCGGTAGGAGCTCCGCGCGGCTCGGGGAAGCTCGGCGGTTTCCGGGAATTCTTTGGCAGGTGTGATATTCTGGTCGGCGGAATCCTCTGAATCCGATTCATCTGGGTCGTAAGGCATGAAAATTATGTCGGATTCCGGAGCCTTGGTTTTTTCTCGGGATACACCCGGAATATCGCGGGGCTTCGGTTTCTGTTTTCCGGTGGCTCCGGAAAGGGCGCCCGCGCGGAAATTCGTGTAGTTCACGGAATATGTCAGGTATTTTTCCCGCGGCTCCAGGGAGGGTTTGTCCGGCTTTTTTGGCTGGTTCATCAGAATGGTGTTTTCCATATTTCAGCATCTCCATTGGCAGCATTCTCTTTTTTAGATGTATATGCTGTCCGGACAGGTTTGATAACTCAAAGGCGGTGATAACATGAGGACTTCAGAGGAAGCGGCGCTCGGCAGGGTGCTTGCAATATCGCGCGAGGCGTACTCCGCGGTGAAAAACGGCGAAACAGAGCTGAATCAGGTGGCTCTGCTTGACGCACTTTCCGCGGCGCTGTCCCACGTCAATAACGAAAAAAAGCCCCTTGCAAAGTGCATGAGGGCTTTGAAATCAGAGATAAAGCGCGCCGGAAAGCCATTTTACGAGCGTGTGAAACCGCAGTTTTCACCGATCGTTCCGATACCGCAGTTTGATTTCACAACGGCTGTGAAGCATGTTCCTGCAATTATATACGGCAACGACCAGATATGCCGGAAGCTGGTCAGCGGCGAAACCGACAAGGCGCGCTCAATGGCTGACGCGATGAAAAGCTACCCGGGATTACTGTACGGGGAATTCGAGGCGCTGACCCCAGCGCAGTTCTACGAGCTGGTATTCGGATACTACCCCAAGCTTTACGACGAGCCGTTCATGGAACAGATGAAAGATCTGTTTAATTGAGTGAACCTGATAAAACAGGCGCCATGAACTCGCATAACTTCACATATAAAAGGCGGGAATAAATGTTCCCGCCTTGTTTTTATTCAGTTGTGACAGCCTTTGCAAGGTTTCGGGGCTTGTCGGGGTCAATGCCGCGAAGCACTGAAGTATAGTACGCAATGAGCTGCAATGCGCACACCGTCGGCAGCGGGACGAGCATATCGTCCAGGTCTGCGTCTATTTCAAGGGTAAGGTCAACGCTGTTCTCTGCGAATACCGTGCCCTTCCGGCAAACTGCGATGATCATTCCGCCGCGCGCCTTGACCTCCTCCATGTTGCTGATGGTCTTTGCAAGGACGTTCGCCTGGGTCGCTACCGTGATAACGGGAATTCCCGGCTCAATGAGGGAGATAGTTCCGTGCTTCAGTTCGCCGGCAGCGTATGCCTCGGAGTGGATATAGCTTATCTCCTTGAGCTTCAGCGAGCCCTCCAGCGACAGCGCATAGTCGAAGCTTCTGCCGATGAAGAACAGATTATCCGCATTCACAAGCTTGCTCGCGATGAACTGGCACTCGTTCTTGCGGTCGATAACGCGCTGAATCGCTGCAGGAGCGGACAGAGCCTGCGCGGTCAGTTCCTTCATGCGCTGAAGGTCGATCCTGCCCCTTGCAAACGCAAACCGGAACGCAAGCAGGTACATTACGGATATCTGAGCGGTATACGCCTTCGTGGAAGCGACTGCGATCTCCGGACCTGCAAGCGTATGGATATACATATCCGCCTGGCGCGCTATCGCGGAGTACTTTACATTTACTACCGCCAGGGTCTTTGCGCCGCGCTCCTTCGCGAGTTCGAGACCCGCCTTCGTGTCAGCGGTCTCGCCGCTCTGAGATACGACTATTACAAGGTCTCCCTCGCCGACTATCGGATCCATGTAACGGAACTCCGACGCGACCTCCACGGTAACGGGAACCCGCGCGAGCTGCTCAATAGCGTACCGCGCAATAATTCCGGCGTGCATTGCCGTTCCGCACGCAACTATGAAAACGCGCTTGACATCGCGCAGCATGTCGTCGGTCAGGCCGATATTCTCAAAATACGGAACTCCGTCGCGGCAGCAGGACTCCATCGTTTTCGCAACGATTCCCGGCTGCTCGTGTATCTCCTTGAGCATGAAATGCGGGTATCCGCACTTCTGAGCCTGCTCAACGTCCCACTCAGCAATGCTGATCTCCTTCTGCTCGGGAATTCCATGTACGTCGTAGTACTCGATCCCGTCGGTTTTCATGCATACGATGTCGTTATCGTCCAGCAGAACGTATTTTTTCGTGTACTTGAGGAACGCCGGAATGTCGCTTCCGATGAAATATTCGTTCTCGCCGATACCTACTATCAGCGGGGACTCCTTGCGGGTCGCGTAAACCCTGTCAGGGAAATCACGGAAAATGATCCCCAGCGCATAGCTTCCCTGGAGTTCCTTCAGCGTTTCAGTGATGGCACGGAGCGGGTTCCTCTCGGAATAGTAATAATCCAGCAGGCATGCGACTACCTCGGTATCAGTCTGGGAAGTGAAGGTGTAGCCCTTCTCGGTCAGGAACTCCTTGAGTTCTATGTAGTTCTCGATTATTCCGTTGTGTACGATCGTGACCCTTCCGTTTGTGTGCGGGTGGGAGTTGATGTCGCTCGGCTCGCCGTGGGTTGCCCACCTGGTGTGTCCTATTCCGCAATGTCCCACCGGACTGCCCTCTATATCAAGCTTGTGCCGCATGTCCGCAAGCTTTCCCTTCGTTTTTACCGTCTTTATTCCGGTCTTTTCAAACACTGCAATGCCTGCGCTGTCATATCCGCGGTACTCCAGCTTTTCCAGACCCTGCATCAGCACGTCAGTACAGTCGCGCTGACCTATATAACCTACTATTCCGCACATAAAATAGTTCCTCCGTATGATGTTCTTTATGTAGTCATATTCGGATTTTCCCCTGATTATGACTTCCCCATAGATGATTATAACACAAGCAGCGGAAAATTTCAATACCGATTTTCCGCTGCTGAAATATTTATCTCGTTACTCTACCCTTATTCCGCCTGGGTCGGGCTGAGAGGTCTCAGGCCCCGACGCTTCGGAGGTACTCGGCTCGGTTGTTGCCGCGTCTGACTGCTCCGGCTCCGATGTGTCTGGAACGGGCGTGTCAGGCTCGGAAGTATCAGAGCTGCCGGGATCCTCGGTTCCGCTGGTGTTGTCGTCCGGAACCGGAGTTACCGGCGTTTCCGGCTCGGAGGTATCTCCGGTGCCTGGGGTTTCAGGCTCTGACGGAGTAACTCCGCTGTTGTCGGGAGCCTCGCTGCTTCCGCTGCCGGAGTAGCTCAGTCCGCTGCGCGCAAAGTACGCCTTTACGCCGTCGGCTATAGACTGTGCAATGCCTGACTGATACGTCGGGTCAGCCATCACCATGCACTCGCGCTCGTTGGAAATAAAGCCCATCTCGACCAGCACGGACGGGAAATCCTGCTGGAGAGTTACCCAGTAGTAGCTGTACTTTTCGCCGCGGCTGCTCCGTGTTCCGTCGCCGTAAACGGAGTTGTCGTAATAGTTCGACAGCTTGTCGTTTATGCTCTTGGCAAGCGGCTGCGAGAACGGTGTGAAATAGTACACCTCAACGCCGTGCGCCGATTCGCTCAGCGCCGAGTTACAGTGCAGAGACAGGAACATGTCCGCACCGTATGCCCGCGCAACCGTCGGGCGTGTGGCGGTCAGGATAAACTCGCTTTCGGTCTTGAGCCTTACAACGGTCGCGCCCATAGCGGTCAGCTTGGATTCGAGCTGCTTTGCAACTGCAAGGTTCACGGACTGCTCTGTTGCGTTGCCGATGGCTCCGGGGTCAAGCTTGCTTGCGGTCTTGCCGTAGCCGTGTCCGGGGTCTATCACGATGACCTTTCCGGAAAGCGGCGATGTTGGAACATTGAAAGTCAGCATGAGGTCGCCGTTATCGTCGTAGTACGCTCCGCAGCCGCTGTAAATTCCAGCCTGCCGCAGCGTGAGGGTCAGACGGAATTTCGGCACGCCGTTCTTCTCAACGGTATCCCATATTCCGGAACTGAACAGTGAGCAGCTGTCAAATGCCGGAAGCTTGGTAACGCTGGTAACATTATCGAAAACTATCTCGACCTTACCCGGGCTGTAGTCGCTGACGCCGTATGGACCGTCGTCCTCGTCGATAAAGCTCATCGGAGTTGTTACGTTGAACGTTGACTTGTAGTCGAGCCGGATCTTTATGTAGCTTCTGCCGCCGGAATTGCCCACCGCCTTTACGTACAGCTTGTTCTCGCCAAGCCCGGTATCGTAGAATGTCGTGACGTCAGTAGCCTTATAACGCCTGCCGGACGTGCTGATAACGTAATCGCCGGACGCGCTCTTATAATAATCAAGGCTTCCCGCCGGGAGCTGAGAGAGCGTCGGGCAGGGCGCGGAGCCGGTGGTCTGGCTATCGAACACAGTGGTGTAATTATTGAGAGTCTTAATGTAGGTCGTGTAATCCGATGTGGTCAGCACCGGCGCCATCGTGCCGACTATTTCGCCGGTTCCCGCGCTTGACTGGTCGATGAAATCGTCAACTATGACCTCCTTCGGAGGCTCCGGCTCTGCGTCGATGGTGACGCTTCCGCCGGTCATGTACTCCTCAATTCCGCGGTACACAGCGTAGTAGCTTGTATTTCCGAGGTACTGCTTCTCACCGATGATCCCCGACGGCACGCGGTAGTATCCCACGAATCTGGCGTAATCCGAGTTTGCGTCGAGATCTTCGCTTGCGCCGGATTTCTCCTTCAGCGTGACGGTCTTGCCGCCGATAACCGCAGTCACCTTTGCACCGCTGTAGGCTACCGCTTCCAGAGTTACCCTGGAGCCGCCCTCTACTACGATGTCCTTCGTCTGCTCGATAGATTTGAGCACGTCCACCTGACGCTCTATCGAGTAGTATATTTTCTTGCCCTTGTGCTCGATAACAAAGGTGTTCTTGCCGACTTTGAGCTCCTTCTGGAAGTAGAAGTTCCCGGCTTCGTTGAGCTTGACCTTTTCGCCGTCGAACAGCACATCAAAATTCTCGTCGAAGGTTCCCATGAATTTCACGGTGGAATCGTATGTGACAAAATTCGTGGACGTGGGTGAAGTCATCTGCAGGGTGTCAAACAACGTATCGGTATTTATCTGCTCGTCGAAGTATTTAAGCAGCGTGGTTGTGGAGCCGAGAAGATCGCTGCGCAGCCCTGACAGGGAATTGAAGCAGCTTCCGCCGATATCCGGCATATCCTCCATTATGGAGAGCTGCCGCAGGAGCTGATCCTCATACCAGCCCGTGTACTGACCGATACGCTCGTTGAGGTGCAGCACATAGAGTTTCGTGTCAGTTTTTTCAGCAAGGTCGTACCACCAGGAAACCACCTTTCCGAAGTTAAGCGAGGTATCCGAGTCGGTGCCGTACGCCTTGACCATAATGAAATCCGCGTAGCCGCTCATAAGGTACGCGCGGGTATCGCAAAAACCGTCGTAAAGCGCTTGAACCGTATCAGATGTAGCCGAACCCTCCTCGTTTGAGGAACTGTTCGCCCACATATCGGTTATCTGGAGCCCCACCGCCGTGGTGTTGCTGGTACGGTGGATAACCTCGGAAAGCGTGCGTATAACGAACTCGTTGGTTTCGTACAGCCAGTTTTCATAGCCTATGCCGGCACCGCTTGCCATGTACTCCGCGTACATCTCGGGGGTGTCCTTGGTGTAGTAATTCACTAGCAGGATTCCCTCGCAGGCGTATTTCATCGCGAACTTGTGAGCCGCCGCAGCGAATCCGGATTTCAGCCCGCCGCCCTGTGCGGTCACTTCGTCGATGAGGGAGTCAACGTCAAGCTGAACATACGCATTGAACCCGTTCTCATGCGCGGAATCAATAGCCGCGCCGAGCGCTCCCCTGCCGGAATCCATCTCGAGGTCGTAGCACTTCACGCCATCGTGGTCGGTGTTGAAAATCACCGTGTTCATGTCAAACCCGGATAGTTCCTCGAACAGCGCCGGAAGCTCCTCCGCAAGGGACGCGTCGGTCTGCTCCCCGGTGTAGAAATCCACCGTGGGAGTCAGCATTACCGCGCGCATTCCGCTTGGAAGGTACACCATGCTCTCGCCGGAAACCAGATCAGCCGCGCTTTCTGCAAAGGCGCTGTCGTCGGTCTGTTCCTCAGATACTGCGGCTTCCTCCGTCTGCGGAACTGCGGACGCCGCTCCGGACAGCACTCCCAGCGCAAGCACCGCGCTCATCATGCATTTAAAGAAACGTTTCATTTTAATTCCTCGTTATAAAATATCCCTTAGTGCCGTAATTTCCTTTTTCACCTGTTTGCTGACCGAGCTTTCCGGCTGGAATACGCTCCGGTAGCTGTACAGCGCGATTCCGCCGTAGCTTGAGCATTTTTTTGCCGCTGCCGCCTGCCTGGAAATTATGTCGCTGTTATTTATCCACTCGTATTTTCCGCTGCCTGCCCAGGTATCCTCGCAGCCAACCTTCGAAACTGAAAGCCCGGCTATCAGCGGGATCCCACCCTGCTTCGCAAGCGCGTCCCACTCGTCAAGCGTGGACTGATACGGAGCCGCGGAATTTTCAAACCCGTAGTAGATCTGCGGTATCATGATATCCGCATAGCCCGGCGTGGTGCACCATTTGCGCACGTCCGCATAAAGCTGATTGTAGTTGTTCTCGATACGCCCCTGCGTGCTTACGCTGAATTTCGCCGTGGAATTCGCTGAATGGACCGCGCTGTAAAGCTCCTTCACCATGCGGTCGCAGTTCGCAAAGCGGAAATCCGAAAGGCTGGAATACCCGCTCGCCGAGTACGCCGCGGAGTCAAACGAAGCGTCGGTCGTGGGGTAGAAATAATCGTCGATGTGCAGCCCGTCAACGTCGTAATTCGAGACTATTTCGGCGGCTCCTGCCGCGATAAGCTCCGTTACCTCGTCGTATGCCGGGTTCAGGTAGTAGGTCCCGTTGACGTTCACTGCGTACTTCCCCGCCATTCCGTCGCCCTTTGCAAAGGTGTAGACTGGGTAGCTCCCGTAGCTGGAAATTTCATAGGAGCCGCACGCACGCAGCGGATTTATCCAGGCTTGGAACGATATCCCGCGCTTGTGAGCCTCGGAGATCATGACCTCCAGCGGATCGTAGCCGGGATCTTTGCCGAGCGTTCCGGTGACGTACTTCGACCACGGAAACAGCTCAGACCTGTAATAAGCGTCACTGTGCGAGCGCACATGGACGTACACCGTGTTTATCCCGAGATCGGCGCAGTTCTCATAGACTGCCGCGATATTACTGCGGAAGCCCTCCTTAGACTGCCCCTGAAGCAGCCCGGCAAGCTCAATGTAGCTTATCCATATTCCCTTGACCTCGCTGTAATTCACAGCGGAATAGCTTCTGCTTCCGAATTCGGACGGAGTATGCTCAACTGCCGCCTGAGTGGTCGTTACTGTCGTTTTCGGAGTGGTCGTTACAGTGGTGTGCGACGTAGTGTGCTCCTTTGACGCTGACGTGCTTGATTTCGTGGTCGCCTGCACGGAGGAAGCGGTCGTCTGCGGCTTTGCCGATGTGCTGGAGGTCTGCTGTGTGGTTTCCTCCGGCGGTTGCGATGTAACCGGCTGATTGTCGGGTACGCTGGATTTGTCAGGCTCCACAGGCTGCACCGTTATCTCCGCTGAAGATACGTCCAAACGCGGCGCATGCTCCTGCTGAGTCGGTTCAGATGTCACCTCCGGAGCCGCAGCAGTGCTCACCGAGTGCTCGGCGAAGTCCGTAATGCTGACACCCTGGGTTCCCTGTGAAGCGCAGCCGGAAAGCATGACCGCCGACATCAGAACGCACAGTGCTCTTGTTATTTTGTTCATATTTTCCCTCAATACCGCCCGGTTCCCCATTCCGAGCCCGGACAGCTTTATATATACTTATAGATATTATCATTATAACACCACTCTGCGTAATTGTCAATACCCGGAAAAAATATCGGCGGCTTCCGGAAATTTCGTCCGAAAAGTGTTATTATATGTAAAGCTACGGGGAGAAAACACACTTTTCAAAGAAATCCGCTTGAAATTCCGCACAGGAAATGCTAGAATAAAAGCAGTAAGCAAAAGCTACATGGGAAAGGAAACAACAAAATGAACAGAATACTCGCTTCGATAATTGCGGCGGCTCTGACGCTCAGCACGGGCTGCACGAAAGCTCCCGTGACCGCCAGCGGCATTATCTCCACAGCGGAGCAGATAGTCGGCACAGAGGTTCAGGGAACCCACGAAACCGCCGAAACACCCGACGAACAGACCCAGCAGACCGGATTCAAAGTCAGTGGGACCAAGCTCCTTGACGCAAACGGAAACGAATTCATAATGCGCGGGATAAATCACCCGCACTCCTGGTTCACCGCGCAGGACGACACCGCCCTTGAAGCCATCGCGGCGACCGGGGCAAACACGGTTCGCATCGTCTGCGGAAGCGGCCAGCAGTACAACAAGGACAGCGTTGAGAGCCTCAACAAGCTCACCGACAAGTGCAGGGAGCTTGAGATGATAGCCATTCTCGAGGTCCACGACATCACCGGAAAGGACGAGACCTCGCTTCTGGAAACCGCCGCTGATTACTGGATAGAAGTAAAGGACGCGCTCATCGGCAAAGAAAACTACGTTATACTCAACATCGCCAACGAATGGGTCGGAAACTGGGACGGTCAGAAGTGGTGCGACGGGTACACCTCGGTGATCCCCCGGCTCCGGGAAGCTGGAATAAGGAACACCATCATTGTGGACGCCGCAGGCTGGGGTCAGTACGGACAGAGCGTTACCGACTACGGAGAGCAGGTATTCGCCGCTGACCCGGACGCCAACACGATGTTCTCCGTTCATATGTACGGCACCGCCGGCAAGAACAAGGCGACCATCGCGCGGAATCTCAAGCTGTCCACCGACAATGGACTGTGCATGATAGTCGGCGAATTCGGCTGGAACCACACCGACGGTGACGTTGACGAGGAGTACATTCTCGAGTACTGCAGCGAAAACAGCATCGGCTGGCTCGCCTGGAGCTGGAAGGGCAACGGAGGTGGCGTTGAGTACCTCGACCTCGCGGACGAATGGGACGGCTCGGCGCTTTCCGACTGGGGCGAAACTGTAGTAAACAGCGACCTCGGGCTGAAAAAGACCTCCGTTAAGTGCAGCATTTTTTATTGAGGAAACGAACCATAATAACTAAACCGGGACTGTTTCGTACAGCCCCGGTATTTTTTATTCGCCTATCATGTTGCGGAATTCCTGCTCGGAGATTATCTTAACCCCAAGCTCCTGCGCCTTTGTCAGCTTGCTTCCGGCTTCCTCGCCGGCGAGAACGTAGGTCGTTTTTTTGCTGACCGAGCCGGAGCATTTCCCGCCGCGCTCCTCGATGAGCTTCTTCGCCTGGTCGCGGGTCAGAGTGGGGAGTGTTCCCGTCAGCACAAACGTCTTGCCTGCCAGCTCGTCGGAAACCTTGCCGCTGTCGTAGGTCATGTTTACGCCGTGGTTTTTCAGCCGCTCGATGAGCTTTATCCGGTGAGGCTCCTGCATTGCATTGTAGACCGAATCCGCCATGATGTCGCCGAAGCCGTCTATGCTGCAAATTTCAAGCGGGAGAGCTTCCATTATCGCTTCCATGCTGCCGAACTTCTCGCACAGCAGTTTCGCCGCGCGCTGACCTATCCCGCGAATTCCCAGTGCGAACACCAGTCTGTCAAGGCTCGCTTTTTTGGAGTTCTCAATTGAATTTATCAGGTTCTCTGCCGACTTCATGCCGCCCGTGACCTGCATTACGGTCTGTACGTCCAGCTCGTAGAGGTCGGCGACGTTCGCAACGAACTTGTTGTCAAGAAGCTGCTGAACTATCGCCTCGCCAAGGCCTTCAATGTTCATCGCGTTGCGGCTCGCGAAATGCTCGATCGACCTTGCAAGCTGTGCCGGACAGTCGATATTCTGGCAGCGGATAACCGCTTCGTCCTCGTCGCGGAGGGCTTCCGCGCCGCATATCGGGCACACGTTCGGAATAAAGTACGGCTCCGAGCCTTCGCGGTGCGAAACGCTGCGGACTACCTCCGGAATGATGTCCCCCGCCTTGCGGACTACAATACGGTCTCCAACCCGGATATCCTTGTCAGAGATGATGTCCTGATTGTGCAGTATTGCGCGGGAAACCGTAGTCCCGGCAAGCTGAACCGGGTCGAACACCGCAACCGGAGTCAGCGCACCGGTTCTGCCGACATTTATCTCGATTTCATTGAGGGTGGTCTCCTTTTCCTCGGGGGGATATTTGAACGCCACTGCCCACTTCGGCACCTTCGTCGTGAATCCGATCTCGTTTCTCATCGCGAAATCGTTGACCTTTACTACCGCGCCGTCGATGTCAAACGGAAGGCTCCGGCGCATTTCGCCTATCTCCCGGATACGCTCGATAACCTCGTCTGCCGTGTGGACTACCCTGTAATCGGGAATTACCGTGAAGCCCAGGCTCTGCATGTATTCGAGCGATTCAGAGTGACTGGAAAGCTCCTTCCCGCGAAGCTGCTGAAGATTGAACACGAAAATATCTAGCTTCCGCTTTGCCGTGACCGAGCTGTCCTTCTGGCGGAGCGACCCTGCCGCAGCGTTTCGCGGATTCTTTGGCATAGGCTCGCCGAGGCGCTCCTGCTCCTCGCAGAGCTTAGCGAAGCTCCTGCGCGGCATGTAGACCTCACCTCGCACCTCGATGAACTCGGGAGCTTCATTGAGCTTCAGCGGAATGGAGCGGATAGTTTTAAGGTTGGCGGTTATGTCCTCGCCGACGAAGCCGTCGCCCCGGGTGGAGCCTCTTGTGAACACGCCGTTCTCGTACTCCAGCGACACGGACAGACCGTCTATTTTCGGCTCCACCGTGAACTCATGCGCGCCCTGCTCCATCACGCTGGAAAGGAACCCGCGCACCTCGTCCTCGCTGAAAACGTCCTGGAGGGAGCCCATCTGCACCGTGTGAGCGACCTTCTCAAAACTGCTGCTGACCGTTCCGCCGACTCGATGCGTCGGGGAATCCGGCACGGCAAGCTCCGGGAACTGCTGCTCAATGCCGCGCAGCTCCCGCATGAGCGCGTCGTACTCGTCGTCCTCGATGGTCGGGGAATCCAGGTCGTAGTAATTGTGATTGTGCTTCTCGATGACTGCGCGAAGCTCCGCAGCGCGCTTTTCCGCTTCCCTTATCTCCATTTGAACCTCCGTTTGCGGCTGCACCGCGCAGTTTTGCGCGTTCCGCCTTAATCTAAAACAGCCCCGTAGTCCTGAAGCAGACCCACAAGGTCAGTATCTCCCGCGACAACATGGGTGTAGGCGTCGGGTATATTGCCTACGATTATGGTCTCAGCCGCGACTATCGACGCGGAAACCGGTACCCTTGACGAAAATCCGGGTATCACCGCGTCCGCCGTGACCTCGATATGTATTACTATCCGGTGGCGGGTCTGGTTCAGCCCCGCTTCGGTGAACTCGCTGACTATCGCGGTTTGCGCATATCCCACCGGGCTTACCGTCATGCCGACGTCAAATCCGCGCCCGTGCAGGATCTGCAATCCCGTGAGAGTCCCCACTGGTATCATGATGTCTATGCCGCTCATGCGGTCAAGCTCGCGCTCTAGGCGGGTAGCTATGTTGTTTTTCAGGCGGTTGATGTTCATTGCGTTGCTCTCGATGGAGCACACCGAGCCGCTTTCGTCCCGCTCTATCGTCACCAGCGAGGAATAGTCCACGTCCTCGCGCTCAAGCTCCGCCGCTATCGAGCGGTTTATCATCGACGACACCGCCGCGTGGCACTCGTTGTAATTCACAGTCTCCACAATCGGACGGAAGCTCAAATCAACTATAAACGCCAAGCCTATCAGTATCAGCGCTGCGGCTATCAGCTTAACGCCTAGCTTCCGCAGCCCGGAGCGCGTTTTTTCTGCCATCATCAGTATCACCTCTGCATATTCTATGTCTATGCAGAGGTGACGGTGAATTTGTACAAGTTTTCCAGTTTAAATGGGTCGGTGACGGGTGTGACGGCTTACTATAACTTCTTTTATATATTTTACATTTTCAATTTTTATAAAAAGGGTTAGGTAAACCCGTCACACCCGTCATCCCACCATTTTCCAATTAGAATCAATTATTCACAAAAGCTGCGAAAGCCATGTAGGCAGCCCAGATATCGGTTTTTGCGGTTATCTCGAACGGAGCGTGCATGGACAGCACCGGAACTCCCACGTCTATAGTGTTGACGTCGAGGTTTGCGATATACGCTGCGACTGTTCCGCCGCCGCCGATATCTACCTTGCCAAGCTCGCCGGTCTGCCAGATAACGCCGTTGGCGTCGAGCAGTCTGCGGATCTCGCCTGCGAACTCTGCGGAAGCGTCAGAAGTGCCGCTCTTGCCGCGGGAGCCTGTGTACTTTGTAACGCACACGCCGCCGTTCAGCAGAGCGCTGTTGCGCTTCTCAAACACGTCGGGGAATGTGGGGTCGAACGCAGCGTTAACGTCCGCGGACAGGCAGCGGGAATTCTGGAGCACGGTTCTGCCCTTTACACCGAAGGTTGCGGCCAGGTCGGCGATGAAGTAACGCAGGTAAGAAGAACACAGTCCGGTGTTGCCGTCGGAGCCGGTCTCCTCCTTATCGGTGAGGATAGCTACTGCGGTCTTTTCGGGGTTGTTCAGCTCCAGGACTGCCATCAGCTCGGTGTACGCGCACACTCTGTCGTCCTGACCATAGGCGCCTACCAGGCTTCTGTCGAAGCCAACGTCCTTAGCCTTGAACGCGGGTACTGCTTCCAGCTCGGCGGAGATGAAGTCAGACTCGACAATGCCGTACTTCTCGTTGAGTATCAGCATGATGTTGAGCTTTACAAGCTCGCTGCCCTCGTCGTCCTTGAAGGGGCGGCTGCCGATGATGATGTTGAGCTCCTCGCCCTTGATGAGCTTGGGAGCCGGGCGCTTGTACTGTTCGTCAGCAAGGTGCGGGAGCAGGTCGGAAACGCAGAATACCGGGTCGTTCTCGTCCTCGCCGATGTTTACTGTTACCTTTGTGCCGTCAGCCTTGATGATAACGCCGTGCAGTGAGAGCGGAACGGTCGGCCACTGGTACTTCTTGATACCGCCGTAGTAGTGGGTCTTGAAGTAAGCTACCTCGTCCTTTTCGTAGAGCGGATTCTGCTTCATGTCAAGGCGCGGGGAGTCGATATGAGCCGCAACCAGGTTCACGCCGTTCTCAATGGACTCCTTGCCGATAACAGCCAGGATAACGGACTTCTCGCGGTTGAGGTAGTAAACCTTGTCGCCGGGCTTGTACTTGTTCTTTGCGCTGAACTCGACGAATCCGCGCGCCTTCGCCATCTTCACGATCTCGGCGGAAGCCTCGCGCTCAGTCTTTGCGATGTCCAGGAACGCCTTGTAGCCCTCGCAGAACTTATCGCACTTCTTCAGCTCCTCCTCGGACATGCGGAGAACTGCGTTCTTCTTGTCCGCAAGCAGCTTTTCCTTTAATTCCTTAACGGTTAACTTTTCTGACTTTGCCATAGTAATTATCCTTTCTCATCATAGAGTTTTTTGTATGTGTCCATTGCCCGGTCTATCTTGCTGACGTAATGCGCCGTGTCAGATATCGGGATAACGTCCAGATGTACGCCGTCGGAGGAATACTCCTTATCGGCGAGCCATTCGTTCACCTGACCCCGGCCCGCGTGGTACGCCGCCATAGCGGTGTCCACATTGCCGAACTCGTTGTAGAGATACCCTACCAGCCAGCAGCCGTATCGGATATTCGTCTCGGGATCGTACATGTCGAGGTAGCGCGTGTCCTCGTCGCCCAGCCGGAACTTCACCCAGTCGAAGGTGTCCTCCATTATCTGCATGAGTCCCCTCGCGCCGACATTCGAGACCGCTCCGGGGTCGAAGCCGCTCTCGGTCTTTATCACCGCGTAGACGAGGTACTTGTCAAGCCCGTTTTCCCGGGAGTATTTCTCGACGTAGCTTTCGTAGCGCAGCGGGTGGGTGTAACGCTGATAATATCCCCAGCCGAACCACCCCGCAGTTCCCAGCAGTGCCGCGATGACCACGGTGATCACCACTGCCGGGAGTACGCGCCGTTTTCTGCGATATTTTGTCATTTGCCGCCTTTCAGTTGCGAGATAACGCCCTGCGCAGCTTCCGCAAGCTGCTGCTGAGTTCCGTTGTTTTCAATGCAGAAGCTGCTCCGCTGCCGGTAGAACTCCTCGCCGTGCTGGCTTTTCAGCCTTGCCCGGGCAAGCTCCTCGGGAATGCCGTCGCGCTTCATTATGCGCTGTACGCAGTTCTCGGGGTCTGCGGTCACACTGACTATGCTTCCGCACAGGAATTCAAGCCTCGCCTCGAACAGCGTCGGCGCGTCCAGCAGGACGTAATCCCCGGCGCTTTTCAGCTTTTCCGCGATATTATATGTAATATAGGGGTAAATTATTTTGTTGAACAGTGCGCGTTTCTCCTCGCTGTGAAAGATAAGCTCCGCCGTTTTCCTGCGGTCGAGCGTCCCGTCGGAAAGAATAAGCTCCGGCGACAGCCTGTCGTGAAGCTCGGTCAGCGCGGGGCTTCCCGGCTGAACCACCTCCCTTGCGGACAGGTCGCAGTCGATGACATCAAAGCCGCTCTCCGCGAACTCCCGGCAAACGGTTGATTTTCCCGCCCCGGACATTCCGGTAAGGCCTGCGATAAGTCTGCTCATACCTCTATCACCCTGAATGCCGCGGCACGGAGCAGCCGGTTGTACACCGCAAGCCCTATACCCTCCTTTGACGGCATTTCGACGTAGACGGTTTTCGCACCCTCGTCGTCCGCCTCGCGCAGAAGCGCGAACAGCCTGTGCGCCTGCTCTGCGGTGTCCCTGCCAAAGCAGCGGAACATTCCGTGCTCCACCGGATCGGCGGAAAGCGCCAGGGTACCCTCAGCGGCATGTGACATGCACCAGTCCTCGAACTGCTTTCCGTGGGCGTTCACTATGAACACCTCAGCCTTCGGGGAGTAATGCTTGTACTTCATGCCCGGAGACATCACCTTCGCACCCTTCGGCGGCTCAGAGGTGACAGCCGGGTCGATGTCGACCTGACACAGCTCCGACAGCATTTCCGCGGTAACTCCGCCGGGTCTCAGTATTCTCACGCGGTCAGCCGCCGGGAAGCACAGCACGGTGCTCTCCACGCCGCAGCGGCACTCGCCGCCGTCGATTATCAGCGGAATTCTGCCGTTCATGTCGTTCATAACGTGCTGAGCGGTGGTGGGGCTGGGACTTCCCGACAGGTTCGCGGAGGGTGCCGCGAGCGGGAATCCGCAGGCGTAGATTATCGCCCTTGCCGCAGGGCTTTCCGGCATTCTGACTGCAACGGTGTCAAGTCCGCCGCTGGTAGCCGAAGGTATCATGTCCGACTTCGGGAAAATCATAGTCAGCGGCCCCGGCCAGTACTTCTCAGCTATTTTCAGCGCCAGCTCCGGGATCTCCCGAACCAGCGGCGGGAGCTGCTCCAGCGCGCTGATATGCACTATCAGCGGGTTGTCCTGCGGACGTCCTTTCGCTTCAAAAATACTGCGGACTGCGGCTTCATTGCGCGCGTCTGCGGCTAATCCGTAGACCGTCTCGGTGGGTATGCCGACTACGCCGCCCGCCGCCATTATTTCAGCTGCTTTCTTCGCCGCCTGCTCGGAAAACGGCAGAAGCTCTGTGTTCAATCTGGTCATTTCCTTTCTTACTGCTGCTTGAGGAGCTTCGCGGTCTGGTCTGCAAGGCGGAGCGCCTCGAACACCTCGTCGCAGCCGCCGTTCATCATCTCGTCCAGCTTATAGAGCGTCAGCCCTATGCGGTGGTCGGTCACGCGGGACTGCGGGAAATTGTAGGTGCGTATCCGCTCGGAGCGG
>CAMELR010000026.1 GCA_945923775.1 uncultured Clostridia bacterium
AGGTCATTAAAAAATTTTTGAAATAACTGTTGCACTTGTATTGACAAATCAAAATATAAAAACGGACCCTGACATTTGTCAGGGTCCGTTTGGCTTGATGGAAAGTGAGCAATAATTTAGCGGTGCAGCATGCTTCCGAAACAGTCCACCGGACTGTTTCGGAGGACAGGCTCAACAAAGACAACATGTCGATTGTGGGGGAAAACTCTTGTTTTCCCCCACACCCCTTTAGCGCCTTTTGGACGTTTTGACTGCGCGCCGGCGCGCAGAGTAGCCGTGCTCCGCACGGAGTAACCGCACTTCGTGCGGAGGTTTCGCCTGACGGCGACGAGGGCTCTGCCCTCGACTCGCAAGGGGGACGTGTCCCCCTTGACTCCCAATTGGGGGATACAGCAAATGGAACACTAGCTGCATAAATTATAGTTCCCATCACCAACGTGGTTTTTCATGCGGGCAATATGCGCTCCTCTTTGCCGCCCTGAGTTCGACATAACAGCCGCATTTCTGGCAAGTACCGCTGACCAGCGAATCGCACATGCGGCATTCCGAAAGCCTGGCGGCGTAATCCTCGGCGGAGGTTCTCTGCGAAGCCGGGAGAGCGGCTATACGCTGCTGGATCGCCTCCATGAGCTGGGATTCGTCGATATCCTGGAGCAGACAGCGGCGGCAGGGCTTGCGCTCCATCACAGCTTTATCGTGAGCGCAGCGACGGAGCAGGGCGGAAGGATTATCTCGGCTCTGCCGTCGGAAACGGTCACAGCGAGGGGCTTTATGGCTACTCTGTCAGGCTCCTCGAAGGAGTTGAGCGCGTGTACATCGTCGGTGAGTATGCGCCCTTCCGCGGACTTTATCCCGGCAAATGCCGCTGCGATATCCACCTTGAAGCTATCGGTAAGTGAAGCGTTAGACAGAGTTACGAATACGTTGCCGTCAGCATTGACGGAAGCCGACTGGCTCAGCGCGGGGACTCCCTCGGCTGCGTTGGAGTTCTGAATGTGGCTGTATATCAGGTCGGAATCCTGGTGCTGCTTGTAGAGGTCGAATACATGGTAGGTCGGGGTCTTGATGGTTTTTGAGCCCTCGGTCAGCAGTATGGATTGCAGAACGTTCACCGCCTGCGCGATATTAGCCATCGGTATACGCGCAGAGTGCTGATTAAATATATTCAGGTTTATTGCCGCAACGATGGCGTCCCGCATGGTGTTCTGCTGATAGAGGAATCCAGGGTTGGTTCCCGGCTCAACGTCGTACCAGGTGCCCCATTCGTCCACGATAAGGCCTACCTTGTGCTCCGGGTCGTATCTGTCCATAATACCAGAGTGACGGATTATCATTTCCTCAATGCCCAGAGTGGAACGTATCGTCTTATAGTACTCTTCTTCATCAAATTCGGTGGCGCTGCCCTTGTGCGACCAGTTGCCGGTTGGAACGGTGTAGTAATGCAGGGACATTCCATTCATATTCCACGGCGTTATCTGCTTCATCAGGACCTCAGTCCAGTTGTAGTCATCTGCATTGGAGCCGCTTGCGATCTTGAAAAGCTGATTTCCGCTGTAATTGCGGCAGTATGTCGCATAACGGCGGTAAAGGTCAGAGTAGTATTCGGGGCGCATGGAGCCTCCGCAGCCCCAGCTCTCGTTGCCTATGCCGAGGTACTTCAGCTTCCAGGGCTGCTCCCTGCCGTTGCGCTTGCGGAGCTCTGCCATCGGGGAAACGCCGTCGAACGTCATATACTCCACCCAGTTGGAAAGCTCCTCAACGGTGCCGCTGCCTACGTTTCCGCTGATGTAAGGCTCGCAGCCGACCAGCTCGCAGAAGCGCATGAATTCGTGGGTGCCGAAGCTGTTGTCCTCGACAACGCCGCCCCAGTTGGTGTTGACCATCTTCTTGCGCTGCGACTTCTCGCCGATGCCGTCGCGCCAGTGGTATTCGTCGGCGAAGCAGCCGCCCGGCCAGCGCAGCACAGGAAGCTTTATCTGTCTGAATGCGTCGATGACGTCGGTGCGGAAGCCCTCTGTGTTGGGAATGTCGCTGTTTTCGCCGACATATATACCATCATATATGCAGCGGCCGAGGTGCTCCGAGAAATTTCCGTATATTTCGGGGTTGATGTGGGATTTCTTCTCAAGCGGATTGAGTGTAAGGCGGAGTGTGTTCATATGAGATATCCTTTCATGGTTTATTTGTTGATTTGATTATAGCAGATTGACAGCCGCATTTCAATGATGTATAATATCAATAAACTGATATATCCTACTATACTTGTATCGGAGGTGTCGCATGAAGCTTCACGCAATGGGAATAGGCTACCGTCATGACGAGAATTTCCGCATATTCCGCCCGGAGGGCTCCGGAGACAATCTGCTTGTGATATTCCGCACGCCGGCGTTTGCCGTTGTGGACAATGCGCGGGTGGAACTTCCGGCGGATTCCGCGGTGCTGTATAAAAAAACCGCCCTCCAGGAATACGGGGCGGTTGGTGTTGAGTATGTCAACGACTGGGTGCATTTCGAGTGCGACGAAGCTGATACATTCTTCGAGCGGCTTGGGATACGCTTCGGGGAGCCGGTTTTCGGAGTTCCGGCGTCGGCGGGGAGCATACTTGAGCTGCTCAAGCTTGAGAGCATATCCGATACGCCGAAAAGCCGTGAATGCACCGGATTACTGATAAGGCTGCTTATCGCGGAGGTATTCGGCGGCGGGAGCGGCGCAGCTGTATCGCCGCACAGCGACGGGCTGCACCGCCTTCGCGCGGAGATATACGGCAGTCCCGCGGAAAACTACACGATAGAGGAGCTTGCGGCGCGCATGTCGCTGAGCGCGTCCTACTTCCAGACGCTGTACCGCGCGGAATTCGGCGTGAGCTGCTACGAGGACGTGCTGCGCGCAAAGACCGGGCTTGCGGAGTACTACCTCGCAAACACGGACATGCAGGTGCGGGAGATAGCGGCGCTGTGCGGATTTGAGAACGACGTGCATTTCATACGTCAGTTCAGGAAGCGCACCGGATCCACCGCGCTGGAGTACCGGCGAAGGGTGAAAGGTCAGCAGAGGGTATAGGGAGTGCGGTTGATGCGCGCGAGCATGCTCTTGGTCATATAGAGCTTGTGAGTGCGTCCGGTGGGGTCTGCATAGTAAGTCAGGCGGGTGGACATGCGGTCAGCGGGGACTTCAACGCGTAGGGTGAGATTTTTCATGTGAAGCACGAGCTTCTTGTACACCTTCAGCAGGCACGCCGGGCATTCGATAAAATCGCCGTCAGGGGTGGAAAAACCGCTGGTGATATAGAGCTTTCCGCGCTTGAGGCAGAGATCCTTGGTGCGGGTGGAGTAGCTCGCTTCGATAACGCAGCCTGCGTTGGAGTTATAGCAGCCGAGCGGGAGTTCCTCGTTTATCTCGCCTGCCGCGGGGAGATAGAAGTAGTATTTCGAGCAGTGGCTGTCGATGATCGAGGTGTCGCCGGAGATGATCTTGCTGCCGTTCTGCTTGAGTATCACGCAGCCGAGGTCGACTGCGATCTGCGCGAGCTGGGTGAATACTTCGCGCTCCATGTAGTAGGTCATCTGTTTTCCCATGTATAATGCTTCCTTTCAGTAATTTCAGATTTCCCGCGCAGATTGGTCAGAATGCGGTGATATGCGCGGAGGTGCAAGCTGATTTTTATTCAAAAAAGGTATTGCAATTCTGCGGGGAATGTGCTATTATATATTGGTGCCTTGAGGCACGAAAAATCAAATACGGTGTTTTCTTTGTCCAACCACCGTTAAAAAACAAGGAGTTTTTTTATGCCTAAAAACGAGATCTTTCAGACCAAGAACCTTGTACGCCTGGCGCTTGTCGCTGCGCTGTACGCCGCGCTTACCCTGGCGCTTCCGGGGCTGAGCTTCGGAGCTATCCAGTTCCGTTTTTCGGAGATACTGGTGCTTCTGTGCTTCTACCGTAAGGATTACAGCATTTCGCTGATACTGGGGTGCTTCATTGCGAACTGCTTCAGTCCGATGGCGCTGATGGATATGATCTTCGGTACACTGGCTACAGCTATCGCGGTCATTCCGATGTTCTATATCAAGAATATCTGGGTGGCTTCGCTGCTTCCTGTTGTAAGCAACGGAATCATCATCGCGATAGAACTGCTGGTATGCTACGGAAGCGAACCGCCCGTATGGTTCAACATGCTGACTGTAGGCGCCGGAGAGCTTGTGGTAGTCACCATTATCGGGTGCGTACTGTTCAAGCTGGTATTCGAGCGCAGCAGCAGACTGATGAACGTGATCGGCGCGAACAAGCCGAACTACTTCAAGAAGAAGCCGGCTGAGATCTGACGGCCGTTGTAAAATGCCTCTCCGAAAGGGGAGGCGTTTTTATTTGGAATTCCTGTGCCGCTTGGCGGCGGATAATGCAAATGCGGTCACTTTAACAGGGAGTTCCACCTGCGGTATTCCGGGAAATGCTCCTCAAGGAACGCGTAGAACCTTGTGGAGTGGTCGCGGTGCCAGTAGTGGGCGTATTCATGCCACACCACTGAGAGAACGGTCTGGCGCGGGTAGGGCGCGAGCCGTATATTGAGGGAAATGTGGCCCTTGGCGGGAGTGCAGCTCCCCCAGCGGGTTTTCATATCCTTTATGGTGATAACCGTCGGAGGCGGAGTCAGCCCGGAGTTTATCAGGGACTCACGCACCTCGGCGTTCAGCTTTCGGCAGAGTTCGACAAAATTGTCGGCGGTCCAGTGTTTCAGAAGCTCTTCCGTGCGCTCGGGGAAGCGTGTGAAAACGCGCATTTCCTCCTGCTCCAGGACAGCGGCTTCCCGGCTGCTGGAGATGACCCGCACGGGGTATTCCCGGCCGAGCCAGCGGAATATATCCGCGCGTATTTCGGAGTGCTCCTCGCGTTCGCTGATACGCTGCTGCGCGCGGCGTATGAACGCCTGCTCGGAAACGATGAACTCCTCGATGCGCTTTACGCTCACCCGGGGGCTGGCGGAAATGCGCAGGGAGCCGTCCTCCTTCACGCGGAGATTTATATTTTTGACGGGCTTGCGGGTCAGCTCGTAGAGCACCTCGCTGCCGTCGGGGAATTTAAGGGAAGTCATTCAAGAATGTACTTTCTGACAAGCGGGTAGATGGAACGGTAGCCGTCCTCGTTGATGTGCATGCCTTCTATCGTGTATTCAGCGCGAAGGTCGCCGTTTTCGTCCTTCAGCGGGGCGGTGATGTCGATGTAGCTTGCCCCGAAGCGGTCTGCGAGCTTCCTGACCTCCTCGTTTGCGCGGGCGATCTTCTCGTTGCTGCGCACAAGCAGGCAGGGCTTCATTTCCGGAGCGGCGGCGCTGTAGTTCACGGGGTAGTACGCCATGAGGTACATTCTGACCCCTGGCACAGCCTTCTTCACCTTGTCAAGTATCAGGGCGTAGTTGGACATTATCTGCTCTATGCTGCGGGAGGCGTCGCTGAGGTCGTTCGTGCCGATGTTTATGAATAGTTTCTTCGGCGCAAGGTCGATTATGCATGTATCTAAGGCTGCGATGAGTTCATCGGTGATGAATCCGCCCACGCCGCGGTTATATACCGTCACCGGGAGACCGTCCTCCTGTGCGAATTTTTCTACCGGGAACATTTCCATAAGCGATGAGCCTGCAAAAAGCACGCAGCCTTTTTCAGCGGTTAGATTGAGCTTTTTGTAACGCTCCAGCTTGTATTCTTTAGTCCAGATGATTTCTTCGCTCATATTGTAATCCTCGACTGATAATAGAAAACTGTTAATTTATTATAACACCATATAAAAGAAAAGTCAATGAAAAATGCCGGTAAATGGAAATTAAAAAGAAATTTTTGTTTTAAAAGGTCGCTGAGATGTCAAGAAAAGCCATAAGTGTGCAATAAAAAACGAATGAACTTAAAATTACGGTGAGAACAGCAAGTTCGAGAATCACGGTGCAAGTGATTTCAGACTTGCGGAGCAAAACGTCCGTCACAGTTCGGGACGGCTAGAAAACGGCGCAGACCAAACAAGAAAACCGCCCGAAGGAGACGGCATACAGCCGCAAATCGGAGAAGCAGAGTGCGCGTCATTTTTCGGTTTTGCGAAGCAAAACGTCCGTTCAGTCCGGGACGAGTGGGAAAAACGGCGCAGATCAAATTAAGAAAACCTCCCGAGGGAGACGGCATACGGTCGCAAATCGGAGAAGCGGGGTGCGCGTCATTTTTCGGTTTTGCGAAGCAAAACGTCCGTTCAGTCCGGGACGAGTGGGAAAAACGGCGCAGATCAAATTAAGAAAACCTCCCGAGGGAGACGGCATACGGTCGCAAATCGGAGAAGCGGGGTGCGCGTCATTTTTCGGTTTTGCGGAGCAAAACGTCCGTCCCAATCCGGGACGGACGAGAAAAATGATGCAAACCAAATAAAAAAACCGTCGAGGAGACGGTTTTTTTATTTGAAAGTAGTGACCTATTTTGATACAAAATGCACACCATACGGATAAATCGTTAAAAGGTGTACGGGTGTGTAAGCCCCTGTTGTACATGCGGTCTCTATAAAGAAGATATCTTTGGTACAAACCGAAAAAGCCTTCTCCGGCACATAAGTGCTGAAAAAACTTGAAATAAAGGGCTTTCGAGGTTCCGCTGTGTTTTAGGCCGAGCTTCGGAAGCCCTTTTCTGTTTATTCAACTGTTGCTGGCCAGTTCTGTAGCCTTTGGAACTTACCCCTCAAAAGGGTGGTCGGAGGAATAATTAAAAAAGTGTGGAATAATTAAAAGGTTTGCTGCTCCGCTTTTTCACGTACAATAACACGTTCCACATCTTTGTATTTTTCACGTAAATCCGGTATATCTACTTTTCTTCCGAGAAGTTCTTGAACCACTCCCCATAAGCCATTCTTCTCATCCGGGAATCCATCCATGTAATCTATAAACGGAAGACTATTAACGACCAGCGTTTCTCCTTCGATACCACGTCCGGGAACCCCGTACTTTATCACAGGCTCTTTACCGCTTCGAATATTCTTTCCGAACACAATCGGCTCAGAAACAGGTGCACCGCCCAAAAGAGTCATGCTGATTGCGATATCGAGGATTTGACCATCAAGTTCTATCCATGAGTGATCGAAATAGAGACCTTGCCCAAGCATTTCTCCTATGCATAGCTTGGGAGCATATCCCAGTTCAGAAAGCGCAACATATAGGGCAGAACAGCTCGCATGGCAAGCACCCCACCATTGTTTCCGCTTCATATATTCACTCAAATTGCAAAGGACATTGGCAATGTCCTCTTTGTAACCAGCATTCTGAACAGCAGTCCTAATCAGATCACCAGTACTCATTGATTCCTTCAAAATACAGCAATGCTTATATTTCTTTCCGCTACCACATGGGCATGGGTCATTTAGTCCGATTTTTGACATTCGCTCCCTCCGTTCAAACTCCCATCCGCTTCCGGATGTTGTTCAACCATTCTCCGTTGTATTTGAAATAGCGAGGACCGGCCACTGCCCACTTAACACCGAGGAGATGCTTTGCCAATGCGGTGAGGGACCATTTCTGACCGTTGTACGAGACATGCTTATCATCCGCAACGACGCACATGATGCCTGATGCTTCTGTGTTGCTGAGCCAGAATTCGATTGGCTCTCCAACAGCAGTATTACACATAGAGAAAGTAAACGGAGCCATTCTCTCCTGATGGACCTCGCTGATCTTCTATGCAATTTCTTCATCTTTTTGCTCTTCTTCGGTGGCTTTCCACTTTTTCAGACGATGCTTGTAGTTGTTAATTTCGGCAATCGCTTCCAAAATGGCGTAGGCGTCCACGGGAGTCATAGCATAAAACTCACGCACACGTTTTTTTCCATCGACTTCTTCCATAGAGCGCAGGTCAGGATTGAGCTTATCCAGAATGGCATGCAGCTTTTTGTCGGAAAGTGCGGAGTCAACCTCATATGTTGCAAATACTCGAAAGGCAAACGGCACCGCAGAGCTACGATTCAGTTCATCCAGCCGTTGCTGCACATCTTTTGCATATCCAATTTTGACGTATTCCTTAAAGGATGGATTCGTCATGATGTAAATATATCCCGTAGTGCCGCTCATTTTAGTTACCTCCCAGTTGTCCAGCAATAAACAGCTCCGGCATGTTATATCGTACACTTGATGCTTCTGTTCGAGCGTTAGTATTTGAGCATTCAAGCAATGCCGTGCTCAGATGCCATTTCCCATCCGGCCCTTCGATGATAAACTCGTCTTTGTTGTTCCGGATATATGTGGATACCTCACGAGAGAATCCGTTACGCTGGAGGAGGATTGTAATTGGGTTCGTCGTTCCGTATTCTACGAATTCATACCAGTTGTTATCAAACTCCTTCAGCTGATGAACCGCCTTAAACTCATTCGAGAAGCGAAGGAAATAGTTTGAAATACTGAACAGCACTATGTTATCAATAACCTCCAAAGTATCCGCAAACACGATATTACGGTGTCGAAGTCCATCGTCGTAGTATTCTTTCTGTCCTCGGTTTACCCAGAAGTTATCACGATGCTGTTGCCGGTATTCCAATGCCTTTTTCATGATATTACTGAGGCCGGTGCCTTCCATCCATTGAATCAGTACAACCGCATACCAACGCAGGAGCGTCGGTTTTCCGAGCGTCGATGCTTCATACTTTCCCCATTTGAAGATCCTGCTTAGCTTTTCAAGGAAGGCGAGAACATCGTCATAGTTGAACCTCCCATCAATACGGTCAGGGTATTTCAGACCCATTGCAATAGCGGCACGTAGATTTTTCGTCTGGTCTACCGAGGTGTTGATATCATCATCCGGTTCCGTAAATGGGTCAATAAAGGCTTCTCTTATTTTCGCTTCATCCTTTGGCGTCAGTAGATTAGAGAACTCACGCCTTACAAGGCTGTCGTTTTCCTGCATAATATCCCGCAAAAGGATGAGGGCGAACTTACGCATCATTACATAAGCTTCCTCTGACTGTGCGTCATTCCTTTTCACGAGCTCGATATTGCCTTGCAGGAGTGCCTCTACGACATATTTCTTTTCGGCGTTTGTTAGGCTCTTCGGTCCAGCCTCGATAGAAAGGGTCTGCTTCGGAACCTCTTTCTTCAAAAGGGTCACATAGTCCTCCTGCTTCAGCTTTTCGCCCTGCGAGACAAAAAATACATTCCCGTAAAGGTTGAAGCGAATGCGTCCCACACGTCCTATCAGGTTTCGAAAGTCGACCGGCGTCATCACCTTTCTGAAAATTTTATTATCGGTAATGAACAGATTGTCCGCCGGAAGATTGACCCCTTCAAGAAGAGTGCTGGTACAGAACATAGTCGTGATTTTGCCACGACGGAACATGTCCTCGATACGCATTCTGATGGCTGCTGGGAGGTATCCGATGTGATAAGCGACGCCCTTTTTGATTATTTGTGCCAAGTAGTAATCACCGTGGACCTCGTTCGTGATGTCCCTTGCCAGTGCATTCAGGTCATTGTCCTGAATCTCTGAAAGCTGATCTGCAAAAACGAGTGCATTCTCAATTGCCCTACTTCTGCCATTGCAGTAAACGATGGTCTGTTGCTTTCGCTCAAAAGGAAGATCACGATTTATTCTTTCAAACATTAGAAGGAACGAAACCAGAGAAGCGTTTTTATCCTTGATCTCTGCGAGGTAATCCAACTCACCGGTATGATCGTTATATACACTGACGGTGAAATTGTTGAGATCTATGCTGAACTTAATCTGGGCCACCGGTGAAAATGTGGAACGAAGGTAGCTATCGTTACCGTCGTTTTCTATGTCTGTCAGCAGCTTTAGATATACCTCCGGATTGGGAATGTTAGGTGAAGCAAAGACGAAATGCGGCTTCTTTTTCCTTTTGAGAAGCATATCCACGGTTTTGTAGTAGAACGGACCACGGCTGTTTTTTCCTGAAAGCTTGTGCGCCTCGTCGATAAACAGATAGTCTATCTGCAAGTCCGGCTTGCTGATGAGCAGATACAGCAATCGTTCCGGTGTCAACACCAGAATGAAATTATGCTTGCCCTCCAAAGCAATATCTCCGGCTGCGGCGACAACCTTATAATTGTGCTCCGACAAGAGGTTTTTAAGGTCCTCGTCAATGACCTGCTTGTAAATCTCATTGATCAGTGCCTTTGTTGGGACAATCAGGGCAAAGTTCATCTTGACCCCATGCTGTATCTGATCCTTGATGAACATTCGCATGAGGAATGACTTACCCATAGATGTCGGACCGGAATAGCTAAAGTGATCATCTGAGAGGTGGTCGTAGGCATTTTTCTGTGCGCCAAAGAACCGGAGTTCGGGTGCTGCAGGGATCGTCAAATAATCATTCTGGTATTCTGTGAAGAAACGTTCTAAGGCGGTCGCTCCGTTGAAGTCACTCTCGATAATTCTTCTTGCCTGATAATTACCGGTATTTGCAAATACCGATCCCGCGTAGATTTTTACGTCGGGATTATCCGGGTACAGAGAATGTAGCAGTATGATTATCTCCTGTGCCCACATTTTATGCTTGTCCCGATTTACTGCATGTGTCGACTTGGACAGCAAATCGGCAAATCGCAGGGCAGACACAACATCAATTTCCCTCATCTGTCGTTTATCAGTGAGGTTGAATTTGGTGATGGCATAGTTATAGAGAATGTTATCATAGAGCTCATTTAGGAAGGGATTATTGTCAATATCCCCGAAAATGGCATCGCCAAGGTTCTGTAGCGTTTGATTGCTCAAGGTCTGCCACCCCCATTCATAACACGGTCCATGATTTGTGATTTTTCAGCATCTGCATCGTTGAGTGGCAGAATGTAGAAATAGAACGAGTGGTTTCCGAGCCCCAGAGAATTAATCTTGCTGGCTATATATGCCGCATGATTGCGAATATCTGTATCCATTTTCTGGGTCAGTGCACGTCGGAAGTCTACCGCATTGTAATTAGCAGGATTGAGGCCGAGATTATACGCAAGGAAAACGCCATAAGCTGTATCATACGGAACGTTCTTGCCCTTACTCGGAATAAGCAAGTCTTTGATTTTCTGAACCGTGTCCTTATCAAATGACTTGCTGAACACCGTGTTTTCAGCAAGGGTGCGCTCTTGTGTACTTTGCTTTTCGATTTCCACAATAGCATCGAAAGCTGAATCCACAGCTTTTTTCATATCGCCTACAATGCTGGAGGTGCCAAACACCATATGGTAATACGGCATACCAAAGGTCTGCTCCAATGAAAGGAGATGGATTCCGTCGCACTTGCTATTATATTGCTTTGCGCCGGTTTGAAGCTCGACCTTGCTCATGATTTTGGGAGCTCCCAGAACCTGCTCTAAAAACACATATAGCATGATTTCACCGAGGTCATTGCCGGTGCCTTTCTGCCCCGGAGCCCCGTTGCGTTTCATGATGTCGATGGCATCCATTCCTACGCTGTACACATCGCCCTCAACATGATAGTTCTCGATCTGAGCACGAGAAAATACATATTGACCGATGTTCTTCCTAAGAAACACTTCCAGCTTATCGGATGAGAATGCATTGTTATTGACGTTGAGGTGAAATAGGCGCAGTTGTTCCGGGTTTTTTAAGCCAAGGGTCTCAGCGTGAGACACCTCAGTAAAAACCTCGTCAAATTTACCTCCGCTTATAGTCTTGTCAAAAGAATCATTCATTACATTCTCCACCTTGATACAGTTTACTCTTCATCCTTTTTATCGCCATGCATAGCCGGATCTTCCGCTACCATAAGCGTCTCCTGTGAAGGCATAACATACTCCTTGCCCTCGGGATTGTAGGTAAGGTTAAACACCAAATCAGAAAGCCATTTCTTGAACGATGGATTGTCTTGGAACTGCTTGAAGAGCTCCATGTTGTCCGCCATGATAGAGAAGATAACCGCCTGCAGGGCACGCTCGCTTTCAGTACGCGCCTCCTGCGCATCAGAGTTCTTCATGGCATTTTGATATTTCTTATCCTTTGACACCATCTCCGGGATGGCCAGAATCTGACGCTGTACATTGTCTGCATCGTTCCAGTTTATATTTCCGAACATGTCGTTGAAGTCCATGATGATCTTGGAAAGCAGATCCATTTCCGGCTCAACGATATGGCCTACCTTGCCTGCAGGTACCGGCGCAATTTCTGCATCAGAATCCTCCAGCTTAATAGCAATGGCCTCCTGCGCTTCATTTCTGTAGCTGCTCAGATCTATCGTCTGAAGGATACCTTCCGAAAGATCATCATCACGAGGCGACGGAAGTTTCGGTATCAGCAAGTTCAGGAAGATTGACAGCTTCTCCCAGTCAACATTTCCATAAGGAAGAATTGCACCAAGGAAGCCATATGTACGCACGAACGATTTAGCAGCGCTCTTGAACTTAATCTGATCGTCAAGTTCGAGCTGTTTATATACAGCTGTGCAGGCATCCAGAATCGGATCGAGGCGATCACGTTCTGCGCCACTTAGGAAAAGGTCTACCAGCTTTTCAACATCACTGTCATCGTAGACCTGATACTCCTCCATAATGGTAATCAAATCGTACAGCTTGTTGGGATCGGTCTCTCCGGAGAGAATTGTTGTTCTGTAGAACTTAGAGAATGCCTCCTCAATCACAGAGGTCTTGTTGGCAAAGTCCAAAACATATACTTCATCCTTGCCGGGATGCGCTCTGTTCAAGCGGGAAAGCGTCTGTACTGCAGCAATATCGTAGAGCGGCTTGTCTACATACATCGTCTGCAACAGCGGCTCATCGAAGCCGGTCTGGAACATATCAGCAACGATAAGAATCCTATATGGATCTTTCTTGAACTCCTTTGGAATCTTAGCATCCGGGAATCCATTCATAGCTGCTGATGTCAATGCCGGTTCCTGACCGTTATACTTGTGCTCACCGGAAAATGCCACAATGGTCTTATATGGACTATGTCTGTCTGCGAGGCACTTGTTAATAGCGTAGTAGTATTCGATACATCTCGGAATGCTGGCAGTGACCACCATTGCACGCGCTTTGCCGCCGATCTTCTTCTTAGCGACTACCTGCTCATGGAAATGCTCCACCATCATAGCTGCCTTTTTAGCGATAACGTCCGGATTACCCTCGACAAAGGCACGCAGCTTCTTCTGCGCACGCTTCTTGTCAAACATTGGATCGTCCTCGACCGTTTTCATGATCTTGTACCAGCTGTCGATGGTTGTATAGTTCCGAAGCACATCAAGAATGAAGCCCTCCTGAATGGCCTGCTTCATCGTATAGACATGGAACGGGCGATGCTTAATTTCACCGTCCTCCTCATAAGCAACACCGAACATCTCCTCGGTCTTGTTCTTCGGAGTGGCTGTGAAAGCAAAGTAGCTGGCAGAGGAGACGAGCTTGCGCCCCTCCATCATGGCATTGATCTTATCCTCGTTGTCCGCATCATCATCTGTGGCAAGGCCGGAAAGCGCCAGATTCATATTCGCGGAGTTTCGTCCACTCTGGCCGGAATGCGCCTCGTCGATGATGATGGCGAACTTGTTATTCTTATGTTCCTGCCCGATTTCAGATATGATGTACGGGAACTTTTCTATTGTAGATATAATGATGCGCTTGCCGTCCTGTATGGCCTTGCGCAAATCACCGGAATGTTCCGCCCATGTTACGGTGTTTTTGACTTGCATGAACTGCTTGATCGTATTGCGGATCTGTTTATCCAGAATACGGCGGTCAGTAACCACAAGGACAGAATCGATCATCGGGTGGCCATATTTTTCAAGCCCAATCAGCTGATGCGCAAGCCATGCAATGGAGTTTGACTTGCCGCTTCCGGCGCTATGCTGGATCAGATAACGTTTGCCAACACCGTTCTCCTGCACATCGGCCAGCAGCTTCTCCACACAGTCAAGCTGATGGTAACGAGGCCAGATCTGTTTGATGGACTTCTTCTTGGTATCCTCGTCCACCTCTTCGATGACCTGCGCGTAGTTTTCTATAATGCGAGACAGTTTTCTCTTGGTAAGGATGTCCTTCCAAAGGTAGTCTGTCATAAGGCCGTCCGGATTCGGCGGATTTCCCGCGCCATCGTTATAGCCTTTATTGAACGGCAAGAACCAGCTATCTTTTCCGGCAAGTTTCGTGCAGAACTGAATCGTGGCATCATCCACGGCAAAGTGAACCATGCAACGCTTGAATGAGAACAAGAGGTCATGGAAATCGCGGTCTTCCTTATACTGGCGGACAGCATTTTCGGTATTCTGCTTTGTGAGCTGGTTTTTCAGCTCCATTGTGATAACCGGGAGGCCATTGATAAACAGGCAAACATCCAGCGCCAGCTTTCCTGCGTCCTGCGAATAGCGCAGCTGCCGTGTCGCACTGAAGATATTTTTCTCATACATGATTCTGGCCTGCTCGTTATTTTCAGTCGGCGTCAGGTAGAACATGATGAGGTCTGCCGGATAAACCTTCACGCCATTGCGCAGTACATCAATGATGCCACGCTTGGCAATCTCTCCAGACAGTCGGTTCAGGAACTGTCGCTTCTTTGTATCAGAAGTGAACACACCCAGTTTGTCCATTTCCTTTGGCTGCGTATCTTGCAGGAACCGGAACAGGCGTATCTCGTCGACAGCATATTCTTTGTTATAGTCAGCGTTTGTTCCTTCCTCGTACCCGTTCTGCTCCACCAGCCACTTCACGATTAAGGATTCAAGGCCGCTTTCCTTTGTGTTGGTAAAAGCCATTGTCAATCCTCCTGTTCTTCGGTTTCTATATCCTCTTCATCAGCATCCTCATCGGACTGATCCTCAATATATTCATACTCAGGAATATCTACTGAGCGAACATCTATTATCCCAGTAACGGCATCTGAAATGATCCTCGCTTTTAATTCCTGAAGATTTTTTATGTTGCCACGTTCTATCTCGATAGCCTTATCGATCTGGACAAGCCTCTGCTCAATTTCAGAAAGAATACATTTCTGTTCTTCAACATTCGGTATTCCAAGCGTAAAGTTCTTTATGTAATTAACGGATACTCGCTTTTGTCCAGCCGAACCAGTCATAACCTCTTCGCCAAGTTTCCTGAACGGTCTTGTCATCGTAATCATGTATAGATACTCAGAAAGCACTTTATCTGAAGGACGTAGATTTATAAATTCGGTAGTACCAAAGCCTATATCCGTATCGAGATCGTCTAAGCAAGCTCCTTTTCCATTTTCAAAGCACGGAGTAATCTTTGCTACCACAACATCTCCCTTTGCGAACGATGAGAACCCAGTTCTAACCTCTGCAATTTTCTTCTTGATGGAGCAGTCAATTTCTCCGGTTTCTGTAACATTTTCCATTGGAAGAAAAGTGACCAACTCTGAGTCATCTTTTGTCTTAACGATATCTGCAATTGAGGCATTCGCTCGACAGATACGTTTTAGAGGTAGAACCTCCCATGCGGCAGGAATTTCACCGAGCCAATAAACACCGCTATCTTTATTCTCAGATTCCCCAAAGCCACGCAAAATGCCCTGATCTATAACCGCCTTGCGTAATTCCTTATACGCAGAAACTTGCTTTTTCTTGACAGCAATAAGACGATTGACCTCTGAAACCTTCCAATTAAGATATCTTACAATTGTATCCTGTTCTTCACGCGGAGGAATCGGCAGCATTACATTGCCAAGATAGTTCATTGAAATACGCATACGAACAGATGTAAGAACACCTTCGTCGCTCTCGTGCATCAGGATACCTTTTCCAAGTCCTATAAGACTCCGCTGAAAAGTAATCAGCCTAAAGATGTAGTGGTAATACCAAATATTCTCATCTTCACGCGGATAAAAAGCATAGTAAACTGGACTGATTGCTCCATAATATTTGGATACACCAGCTGCGCCGGAAACTACGTTCATGCAGTTGACAAGCAAATCGTTCTCACGGCAAATGTTATATTGCGTCAAATCATCTTTTGGCTTATTACCTCCTGTGCCTTCTTTTTCAGCATAAGGGACAACACCCTGCTTTGCTGTCAGAGATAATATGAAATCTGTTTGAATCGGATTGTTCCGCTCTTTTCTCATGGCAAATACGCCCTTGAGACGTTTCATTTCCCAGTGTGATGGAATTTGTGCCACCCATTTCTGATCGACTGTAGTATAGGAAGCATATTCTTTATCCATTTATGTTTCCTCCCACAATTCCTGCCAACATGCCATCGGCTTCTTTTTCGAGTTCATTCAAGGATGTGATAATCTCATCCATGCTTCTCAGATTTACAGACCTATAAAAATACTTGTTAAAGCTGATTTCATAACCAATTTGAGTTTTCTTTTCATCAATCCATGCATCCGGAGCATAAGAGAGCACCTCGTTCTTCATGAAGCCTTCAATTCCACCCTCATAAGTAAATGGAATAAGCTCCGTGTCACGCAAATCACTATCAGCTTCTCCTGCGACTGGATTTGCATTGGCATCTTTAACGGTGATGAACGGACGGATTTTCTTCAAAACAGTAGCTTTCAACTTCGTGGCCTTAGCAAATGCAGCCCAATCGTCAAGTGGAGTTCCAGACGGGACAGATGCAATAGCTTTTCTAACTGCAGCGAGTTCATCTGCTTTTTTAAACACATCTGAAGGGATTACGCCATCTGGATTCACTCTCAACCTTAGAGGACGCTCAACCGTTACAGACCAATATGCAAAGTCGTCATTGTTAAAGATCATGCTGACTTCGCTTTCCTCCATTTCAAGGAAAATGCGCATAATCTCATTTCTAATATCAGAAGTAAACTCGCAGTTCTTTTTTCCCATATTGCGAGGTAATGGCGACTTCATTTTTGAAGCATCAATGAGCTGAATTTTTCCTTTCCGTCGATCTTCCTTCTTGTTGGATAGTATCCAGATAAAAGTGCCTATACCAGTGTTGTAAAACATATTGTCAGGGAGAGAAATAATTGCCTCTACCAAATCATTCTCAATAAGGTATCTACGAGTATTGCTCTCACCGCTGCCAGCATCTCCGGTGAAAATAGACGAGCCATTATGTACCTCAGCGATACGACTGCCGAGCTCTGTGTCCTTTTTCATCTTTGCAACATTATTCAGAAGGAACAGAAGCTGCCCGTCACTGGTACGCGGAATCATCGGCATGACATTCCCACCCTCAAGATAGGTGTTGAAGCGCGTGTCGAGTATTTCTTTCTTGCCGCCCATCTTCTCGGCATCGGTCTTCCAGCTCTTACCGTAGGGCGGATTCGAGAGCATGAAGTCAAACTGACGTGATGCGTGTTGATCGTCAGAAAGTGTGGAGCCATACATGATATGTTCCGCTTCTTCGCCGTCACCTTTCAGCAGCATATCCGCAGTACAGATAGCATAAGTCTCAGGATTGATTTCCTGCCCGAACAGATGGATAGCGACTTCTTTGCCGCGTCTCTTAGCCAGCGTCAAAAGTCTGTCCTGAGCAACGGTGAGCATACCACCCGTACCGCAGGCTCCATCATAGCATGAATAAGATGCGTCTTTTATCTTGTCGGCAATCGGCATAAACACAAGGTCAGCCATAAGCTCGACAACATCACGAGGCGTCCAGTGCTCTCCGGCTTCCTCGTTATTTTCTTCATTGAACTTGCGGATCAGCTCCTCGAAGATGGTGCCCATGCCATGATTATCAAGGCCGGGATGCTTAAGGATCGTTTTTGCCTCATCCTTATAAATCGGATTCGGGCTCAAGTTGATGTCAGAAGATGTAAACTTCTCAATGACCGCGCCAAGAATATCCGCATCCACCATCGTGTCGATCTGGTTACGGAACTTGAATTTATCCAGTATCACCTGAACATTTGGAGAGAAGCCGTCAAGATATGCCTTAAAGTCTGCCTTCAAAGTCTGAGCTTTGGAGCGGCTGGTCAAATCCTTCAGAAGGAAGGGAGACGCATTGCAGAAAGCCTGTCCCGCTGCATTGCACAGTGCAGGCCACTGGTTATCAATTTTTGCAGCATCAAGCTGTTTCTTCATTGCCAGTACTGGAGGTTTCGTTTCTTCCAGCATGGCATCCAGACGACGGATTACCGTCATCGGGAGAATGACGTCACGATACTTACCGCGCACATACACGTCGCGCAGGCAGTCGTCTGCAATTCCCCAGATAAAACTTACTATTTGATTATGCACCTGATTGTCCATACAGTTTTTCCTCTCTTGACTCTGAATTCGGCATTAAGCCATTATGACTGTACCAAATGCGCTGTCCCATAAGGCAGACTCATTCGGTCTTATCTTCCTTATCATCAACTTTGTCGTCAGCGGCACCGCCGGAACGAATCCAATCGTCCACCTCTGACAGCTTGAATTTCCACAGCTTACCCACTTTATAGGCTGGCATATTTCTTTTAGCGATCCACTGCAAAATGGTTTCTCTGCCAACGCCAAGGTATGCTTGGACTTCTTTCAATGTTGACCATTTTTCAATGTTCTCGTTACCCAATTTAGTTACCTCCAGATCTCTTAAATGTCTTGTTCTCTACTACAATCGTTACATTGAATGGGCTTGAATAGTTTGGATAGCACTCTTTATTGTTTTTATCAACCATAACCCATTGGCTTTCAAAAATGTCCTCATCGCCACGGGCATCGAATTCAACCGACACAACAGCTCGTCCATTTGGAGCCGTATCCGGTATGTCAATTGACAGATGCATGGCACAAGGAGTGATAGAATCCTCGTTTATACAGATAAGCCTTCGGCCCGTCCATGCGACCTTACCGGAGTTAAGCAGTTTCCATGTGTGGGTGAAGTGCTCGTAAAAATCAACGACATGTCGCCGGTCGGCAGGTGCCGTTTCAATCCAGAAAGCATCTCCATCATAGAGCGGCTTATGGAATGACGGCTCGTCCGTTTCCGGCTGCGACAAATACTGCTGATAGTTCGTTGCTACGATATCAGCATCGGAATCCGGCTCGTGTATGATTATCTGAAGCTGGTCTGCGAGGGCTTTTGTCAAAGCCGAAGCATTTATATCTGCGTCCGTTGGGATCGTGAAGTAGTTCATCACGGTTCTGATGGACGCTTTTTTTATGTGCTCCGACAGGTACTTCGCAAGACCAGTAGTGTTTATCGGATTCGGGAAGGAGTCCCTATGCTTCTTCGATAAAGGCTTACCACCGTTGAACAGTTTTACCCCATAGTTAGATGCGCTGTAAGCACCTTTCTTTGTGAAAGCATAGCTGCTTCCTGCCGCCTTAAATACCTCCACGACGAAGGAGTCCTGATTTGCCACTCCTTCGACGGAGCCATATATTCCTTTGCAAAAATAAGCGAAATCTATGCAAATCACTCCCTTCAGAAAAAGTCCTATCAAAAGTCCTGAAAGTCCTTTTTTCATGGTCCTTGCGCATATAGGAAGTCCTTTTTCATCTTGATATCTTATTAGTGGATGGCGAAGATGAGTGAGACTGAGCCGTCGACCTGTGGACCTTGATATTTAATTATATCACACTCAAGCACAAAAATCAATAGTTTTGGGCAATAACAGGCACAAATCGACAAAAACTCACTTTCGAACAATCACCATTCAACAGAAGTCGCCTCTCAGCTCGTTCACCGGCCATGAACGATCCGGAGCTGAGTGGTTGGCAACATCAACAGCCTACTATCCGGATTAGGAAGCTGAACCTGACAAGGAGGGACAAGCAGTGACAAAGCATGAACGCAACAACTGGACCGTGAACATTGAAAACACCGCTGCCACCATCGAGTCTCAGTTGGGCTCAGCAGTAGTTGAATCTGTTTTCAAACGCTACGGCGCACACGGCACTTGGGACCTTAGCCCAAGCGACCTGCCTGAAGTCTTCAGTGAACTGTACGCTATCGAAGCAGATCTCGACTAACAAGGCATCTTGAGCATGACATAAAACTGCTCACCGTCAAGCACCGCACCGGCTGATCATCGGTGGCTCAACGGTCATTGACGGGACAAGTTTATAGTGACAGCTGACTATTGAGCAGAAAGCTGCAGACCGGAACGGAGAAAGCTCCGTGGAGACTGTGGTAGAATTTCTATGCCCATTTTCAGCTGACCATGTGAGTTTCCTTCGTTCCAAGCAAATCGAACGGAGGAAATTTTCATGTCAAACGAAGCAAAGAAGTACTTTATCCCTGTCAACGGAAAACTTGTTGAAGTCAGCGAGGAACTTTACCGCGCGTATTATCGTCCAATCTGGAACACCAGATACCACGCCCATAAGAACGGCGAATGCTGCTGCACCAAGTCTCAGCTGTGGAAATGCGATGGAGTTTGCCCCGGTTGTCCATTCAATACTGCTGGCAAAAAGGTTTCTTTGGAAACCGTCATCGGCGGCGAAGATGATGACATTACCCTTGGCGACACTCTGGCAGACGATTCGCCGACCATCGAATCAATCATTGTTCAGAAGGAACTGCTTGAGGCATTGTATGACGAACTCGACCGCCTTGACCCTGAAGGAAAACGAATCTGCGAACTTATGATGTATCACTCTGAGCGTGAGTCCGCTGACATAATGGGTATGGCGCGCTCTACTTTCAAGCGGCACTGGGCAAAGATTCGTGATGAGCTGCGGGACAAGCTCAAGGACTACTATATCTGATATCTTAAATTACCTCTCCGGTTGCAGTGTTGTAGCCGGAGAAAATATTTTTTTCGAACTGTGGACCACTTTGGCATAATCCCTCCAGTGGATATTGAGGACAGCAAAAAAACAAATCGCCTCGGAAAGGAGGATCCTCAATGAACGAATCAAGAATCAACGAGTCTGAAACTGACGAGGAACTTATCGGCGTACTTACAGCAATCAGCGTAGTATCAAAGCGCCTGGCAAGAAACCTTATTCAGCTTGAACAGCAGAAAAAATCTATGAAAGGAGCGACAGAACATGAGCAAGACAAGCGAAGTGGAACAGGTCATCAGAGAGCTGCGAGATGCTGCGTCATTGTTGAATGATACCGCAAGTTGGCTTTACGAGCTCTTCTCTGCCAACAAGGTACAGGAGCATAATGCCAGTTCAGCAGAGGCACAGGAACAGCCGAAGAAGCAGCTTACCCTTGAAGACGTCAGAGCCGTGTGTGCGGAGAAATCCCGCGCGGGATTCACAGCAGAGGTAAAGACAATCATCACAAAGTACGGCGCAGACAAGCTCTCGGCGGTAAAGTCCGAAGATTATGCGGCAGTTCTCGCCGAAGTGGAGGTGCTGGGAAATGCCGAATAATCACGCAATTCTCTCGGCATCGTCCAGTCACCGCTGGCTTGAATGCCCGCCGTCCGCGAAGCTCTGCGCCGAACAGCCGGACACTGCTACGGGGTATGCGCAGGAAGGCACGGACGCTCACACTCTATGCGAACATAAGCTGAAAGCCTTGCTCGGTATGGAAACCGCTGACCCTACCGAAAACCTCACCTATTACAATGAGGAGATGGAACGCTGCGCCAACGAGTATGCCGTGTATGTTTCCGAACAGGTGGAAAAGGCGAAAGCAGTCTGCAAAGACCCCGTTGTGCTTATCGAACAGCGGTTGGATTTCTCGCGGTGGGTTCCGGAGGGTTTCGGCACGGGCGACTGTGTTATCGTGGCAGACGGTACGCTAACAATAGTTGACATGAAGTACGGGCTTGGGATTCTTGTTTCCGCAGAGAACAATCCGCAAATGATGCTTTATGCACTAGGCGCTTTGGAATTGTTCGATGGAATTTACGACATCGACACGGTTAGTATGACTATCTTTCAGCCAAGACGGGATAACATCAGCGAACACATTATCTCAAAAGCAGACTTGCTCCGTTGGGCAAACGAGGTTCTCGACCCGACAGCGCAGCTTGCTATCAAGGGCGAGGGAGATTTCAAAGCGGGCGAGCATTGTCGATTTTGCAAAGTCAGGACAACCTGTCGCAAACGCGCCGAATACAATCTTGAACTCGCCCGATACGACTTTGAAACGCCCGCAACACTTGACAATATCGAAATTGCAGATATTCTCGCCAAGGCAGACGAACTTGTTTCTTGGGTGACAGATGTGAAAGAGTACGCTCTGCGACAGGCACTCAGCGGTGTTACATACGAGGGTTTCAAGGTGGTCGAGGGGCGTTCCAATCGCAAGTACACAGACGAGAGTGCCGTAGTCGAAGCCGTCAAGGCAGAGGGATTTGATCCGTATGAACACAGCGTTCTCGGCATAACTGCGATGACCGCGCTTCTCGGAAAGAAGAAATTCACCGAACTGCTCGGTGGGCTTATTGAAAAGCCCCAAGGAAAGCCAACCTTAGTCCCTATGTCGGACAAGCGTCCGGCAATCAATACAGCAAACGAAGATTTCAAGGAGGAAAATTAACATGACAAAGTTCACAAATCCAACAAAGGTTATTACTGGCATCAACACAAGATGGAGCTACGCGAACGTTTGGGAAGCGAAGTCCATCAATGGCGGTGCTCCGAAGTTCAGCGTCAGCCTTATCATTCCGAAGTCGGATACCAAGACGGTCGAGAAGATTAAGGCGGCTATCGAAGCAGCTTACAAGGAGGGCGAGTCCAAGCTCAAGGGCAACGGTCGCTCCGTTCCCGCGCTCTCCGCTATCAAGAACCCGCTCCGTGACGGCGACACAGAGCGCCCCGATGATGAAGCCTACGCTAACAGCTACTTCATAAATGCGAACTCTGCGACTGCTCCCGGTATCGTGGACGCTAATTGCAACCCCATTCTGGAGCGCAGCGAGGTTTACAGCGGTGTGTATGGTAGAGCGTCCATCTCCTTTTACGCCTTTAATTCCAACGGCAATAAGGGTATCGCCTGCGGTCTGAACAATCTGCAGAAGATTCGTGACGGCGAGCCGCTCGGTGGAAGAACCCGCGCTGAGGACGATTTCGCAACCGACGACGATGATGATTTTCTTTCTTGAGGTGTAATATGACGGAGTTTGAAAGCATAATGCTTGCCGCTTGTTTTGGCATTTCGGTAGGAACGGTCATCGGTAATCTCATCACTATGATTAGTTCACTGGCGCAGATAATCAAGCAGCGCTGCAAGCACGATCACAAGTAATATTATTGGCATTCTGATACTGTCGGGTGGGTGGGAAGGCTGTTTATGGAGGTTTACATGGAAATTTCAACTTTTAACAACACGGAATTCGGAGAAATCCGCACCATTCAGAAGAACGGCGAAGTGCTGTTCTGCGGAAAGGATATTGCAGCCGCTTTGGGATATGCAGACCCGAAGAAAGCGATTATTCAGCACTGCAAAGAAAATGGGGTGGCGATTTACCCCCTCATAGACAGCATGGGCAGAGAGCAGCAGGCAAAGTTTATCACGGAAGGCAATGTTTACCGCCTTATCGCTCACAGCAAGCTGCCCGGAGCAGAGCGTTTTGAACGCTGGGTGTTTGATGAAGTTTTGCCCTATATCCGCAAGAACGGAGCATACATGACGGACGATGTTCTGGAACAGGCGCTTACTTCACCGGACTTTCTCATCGAACTTGCTAACAGGCTGAAATCAGAAAAGGCGAAAAACGCACAGCTTACCGTTTCCAATCAGATCATGCAGCCGAAAGCAGAATATTTCGATATGCTCGTTGACAGAAACCTGCTCACAGGCATTCGTGACACAGCAAAGGAACTCGGCGTAAGGCAGAACGATTTTGTGCGTTTCCTGCTTGACAAGGGGTATCTTTTCCGCACCAAGAAAGGCAAGCTCAGACCGTATGCTGCATACGTTGACAGCGGCTTGTTTGAAATGAAGGAGTTCGTAAACGACAAGACAGGATACACCGACACACAGACAATGATAACCCCCAAGGGCAAGGAAACATTCAGACTGCTGTGTATCTGATAATCAATCGGGCGGCAGGAGCTATCTTGCCGCCATTTTTTTGAGGTGAAATATGGAAAAGATTAAAACGCTATCTATTGACCTTGAAACGTTCAGCGATGTTGACCTTTCAAAGTGCGGTGTGTACAGATATGTAGAATCGCCGGCTTTTGAGATACTGCTTTTCGGAGTTTCCGTAAACGGCGGTGATGTGGCGGTGTACGACCTTGCACAAGGCGAAGAAATCCCCGCCGAAATCCTGTCGGCATTGTCGGACAATTCCGTTATCAAGTGGGCATTTAATGCGAGTTTTGAGAGGGTCTGCCTGTCGAAATATCTCGGTTTGCCCGTTGGCGAATATCTCGACCCGCAATCGTGGAGATGTTCGATGATATGGTCGGCATACATGGGTTTACCGCTGTCACTTGCCGGTGCGGGAGCCGTTCTCGGACTGCCGGAACAGAAGCTGAAAGAGGGCAAGGAACTCATCAAGTATTTCTGCGTACCATGCGCTCCAACCAAGGCGAATGGTGGCAGAACGCAAAATCTTCCCGAACACGCTCCCGAAAAATGGGCACTTTTCAGGGCTTACAATAAGCGTGATGTCGAAGTCGAAATGGCTATTCAGGATAAACTGCGGAAGTTCCCTGTACCCGATTTTATGTGGGAGGAATACTGCCTCGACCAACAGATTAACGACCGTGGAATTGCTCTCGATATGGCAGTCGTGGAGAACGCAATAGCTTTTGACGAGCGGTCAAAGGCTCTGCTCTCGGCAAAAATGCAGGAACTCACCTCGCTCAACAACCCGAATTCTGTTCAACAGATGAAACAATGGCTTTCTGAGAACGGTCTGGAGGTTGACAGTCTTGGCAAAAAGGAGGTAGCGGCAATGCTGAAAACCGCACCGCCACAGCTTTCGGAGGTACTTGAACTCCGTCAGCAGCTTGCGAAATCCTCGGTGAAGAAATATCAAGCTATGAAGAATGCTGTCTGCTCGGACGGTCGCGCGCATGGAATGTTTCAGTTCTACGGTGCAAACCGCTCGGGCAGATGGGCGGGGCGGCTTATACAGTTACAGAACCTCCCGCAGAACCATATTTCCGACCTTGAACAGGCTCGGGAACTCGTGAAAAGCGGAAATTATACCGCTATGGAAATGCTCTACGATGACATTCCCGACACGCTTTCCCAACTTATCCGCACGGCATTCGTGCCGAAAGCGGGAATGAAATTTATAGTGTCCGACTTTTCCGCAATCGAAGCGAGAGTGCTGTCATGGCTTGCTAGAGAAGAGTGGCGGCTTGATGTTTTCAAAAACGGCGGAGATATTTATTGCGCGTCCGCTTCACAGATGTTCCGTGTGCCCGTGGAGAAGCACGGTGTCAACGGTCATCTTCGGCAGAAAGGAAAAATCGCGGAGCTTGCCCTCGGCTACGGCGGCTCGGTCGGCGCTCTGAAAGCTATGGGCGCGTTGGAGATGGGGCTGTCAGAGGACGAACTTCAGCCGCTTGTGGATATGTGGCGAAACTCCAACCCGAACATAGTGCAGTTTTGGTGGGAAGTAGACCGCTGCGTTAAGCAGACAGTAAAGGAGCGGATTCCCGCAGAAACACACGGTATTCATTTCAGTTGTCAGAGCGGTATGTTGTTCATCACGCTGCCGAACGGCAGACGGCTTTCTTACGTCAAACCCCGTATTGGTGAAAACAAATTCGGCGGTGAATCTGTAACTTACGAGGGTGTCGGCGGCGCAAAGAAATGGGAACGTATCGAAAGCTACGGTCCGAAATTCGTGGAGAATATCGTTCAGGCGATAAGCCGAGATATTCTCTGCCACGCTATGCGAACGCTCAGCGATTACCGTATCTGCGGTCACGTTCATGATGAACTTATCATCGAATGCCCGATAGATACGAATGTATATGAAATCTGTGAGATGATGGGAAGAACACCTCCGTGGGCAGAAGCTGCCTCCAAGGCAAAAGGGCTCCCGCTTCGGGCGGATGGCTATGAGTGTGAGTTCTATAAAAAGGACTGATATAGAATGGACCATTTGTTTAATAAGTTTCCATATATTAGTGACGGCTCTATCAGCAGTCAGAATTTAAAGAATGGAGGATAACAATGAAATTCACATTATACACGGCAAACTGCGTTGGCAGTCTGTCTAACAGCATTTACCCCAATAAGCACATAATTACAGACGAAACCTCTATGAAAGCGGCAGCAGAATTCGATCATGTAACCGCCGAGTATAAAAACAATCATCGCAGCAATTCGGATTTTATGTCCGCAGATAATATCCCGATGGACTGCGACAACGACCACTCGGACGACCCGAACGATTGGGTTACACCGCTTGAAGTGGCTATGGCTTTTCCGGGTGTGGAATTTGTAGTTGTATATAGCCGCAGCAATATGAAACCGAAAAACGGAAAGTCACCTCGCCCGAGGTTTCATGTGTACTTACCTATTCCGCTGATAACAGATGCTGCTGAATACACAGCCTTGAAAAAGCGCATTGCGGCTGAGTTTCCGTATTTCGACAAGAACGCTCTCGACAGCGCAAGACTGCTTTTCGGTGTTCCCAATCCGCAAGTAGAGATTTTCAACGGCGATATGTCTATTGTGGATTTCCTTGATGACGCAGATTTTGAACAGTGGGACAACGATAGCGCGCTTGTCACCGAGGGCAGCCGCAACAGTACAATGTCGCATTATGCGGGGCGCATTATTAAACGGCTCGGAAATACCGACGAAGCATATCGGCAGTTTCTGAAACAGGCTGAAAAGTGCGATCCTCCGCTTGACGATTCGGAGCTTCAGACAATCTGGAACAGCGCCGTTAAGTTCGGCAGAAAGGTCGCAAAGCAGGACGGCTATATTCCTCCCGAGCAGTATAATTCGGGCTTTAATCTGAAACCCGAAGACTATTCTGACATCGGACAGGCTAAAATTCTCGCACGAGAGTACAGCGGCGAACTTGTATACACGGACGCTACGGACTATATGCGCTATGACGGAGTCCGTTGGGCAGAGTCAAAGCAGCTTGCAGTCGGCGCTTGTGAGGATTTCCTTGACAGGCAGCTTGACGAGGCAAAAACCGCTCTGGAAAAGGCGCAACAGGCTCTCATTGAATCCGGCATTGACAAGGAAACCGTAATGACAGGCGGCAAGGCTCTCGAAAAGTCAATCGATGAGAAAAGCGAGAAAGCCTTTGCAGAGTACATGATGGCGCTTGTGTATAAGTCTTTCGTTATGAAACGCAGGGATATGAAGTATATCACTTCTGCGTTACAGGCGGCAAAGCCTATGCTGCTGCGTGATATTAAGGATTTTGATTCGCAGGAATTCCTGCTGAATACACCCGCAGCTACATACGATTTGCGAACCGGGACAAGCTCCGAACACTCCGCAGATGACCTTATAACCAAAGTGACCGCCGTTTCGCCTAGTAACGATAATGTGGATATCTGGCTTGACGCGGTGAACAGCTTTTTCTGCGGTGATGCGGAGCTTATCGAGTATGTTCAGCAGATAGTAGGTCTTGCGGCAATAGGCAAAGTGTATATGGAGGCTCTTATAATCTCCTACGGCGAGGGTCGCAACGGCAAATCCACGTTTTGGAACACGATTGCGCGGGTTCTCGGTTCGTACAGTGGCAGTATATCCGCCGACGCCCTCACGGTTGGCTGTAAGCGAAATGTCAAGCCCGAGATGGCTGAACTTAAAGGAAAACGGCTTGTCATAGCGGCTGAACTTGAGGAGGGTATGCGGCTGAACACCTCGGTGGTAAAACAGCTGTGTTCGACTGACGAGGTTTCCGCTGAAAAGAAATACCGCGACCCGTTTAGATATACACCTACGCATACGCTTGTTCTGTACACGAATCACCTTCCGAGAGTCGGGGCTAATGACGAGGGTACATGGCGCAGGCTTATCGTCATTCCCTTTAACGCAAAAATTGAGGGCAAGGCTGACATCAAAAATTATGCGGACTACCTTGCTGAAAAAGCAGGCGGAGCTGTGCTGTCGTGGATAATTGAGGGAGCGAAAAAGGTCATAGAGCGTAATTTCAAGCTGTCCATTCCGCAGTGCGTCAGTGATGCGATAGCGCATTATCGTGAGAATAACGACTGGCTTTCAATGTTCATTGAGGACTGCTGCGAGGTTGACCCATCATATACGCAGAAGTCGGGCGAGCTTTACCAGGAGTACCGCGCGTACTGCGCGAGAACCGGAGAATACACGAGAAGCACCACGGATTTCTATACCGGGCTTGATACTGCCGGTTTTGAAAAACGCAAGCTGAAGAATGGCAACTATATCGTTGGAATCCGCATAAAGACAGACTTTCTTGAAGATTAAGAACCTAAAAGGTGGAGGTCGATGGAGGTCTTAGTATAAAACCCCCTTTAGGGCTGTTTTATTAACAAAAAATACCATATAGAGAGTTTTAAGAAATGAGTTCCTACGACCTCCACCATTGACGGAAAAGGAGCAGAAAATGCGTGAAAAACAGATAGAGCAGAAGCTAGTGCAAGCGGTTAAGAAAAAAGGCGGTCTGTGTCTGAAATTCGTATCACCAAATTTTGATGGAATGCCGGATAGATTGATACTTCTTCCAAACGGCAAGATTGCCTTTGCGGAACTGAAAGCACCCGGCAAGAAACCAAGACCGCTTCAGTTAGCAAGGCACAAAACCTTGATAAACCTTGGATTTAGGGTGTATGTCATTGACAGCGTTGAGCGGATAGGAGAGATAATTGATGAAATACAGTCCCCATGATTATCAGCGGTATGCCGCCGAATTTATACTCACTCACCCTATATCCGCGCTCCTGCTTGATATGGGTTTAGGCAAGACAAGCATTACGCTGACAGCTATAAACGACCTGCTTTTCGACAGGTTCGAGGTGCATAAAGTGCTTGTAGTAGCCCCTCTGCGTGTGGCTCGGGATACTTGGAGTGCCGAAATCGAAAAGTGGGAACACCTTCGGGAACTGCGTTACAGCGTGGTTGTCGGTTCTGAACAAGAACGGATTTCCGCACTCCGTACTCCCGCTGATATCTACATCATCAACCGTGAGAACATTCAGTGGCTTGTGGAGGAGAGCGGACTGCTGTTTGATTTCGACATGGCGGTGATAGATGAGCTTTCGTCTTTTAAGAACCACCAGTCAAAGCGGTTCAAGGCTTTCATGAAAGTCCGACCAAAGCTGAAACGGATAGTCGGGCTGACAGGCACTCCAGCAAGCAACGGTCTGATGGATTTATTCGCGGAGTTCAAACTGCTGGATATGGGAGAACGGCTAGGTAGGTTCATCGGGCAGTACCGAAACGCATATTTTCAGCCCGACAAGCGAAACGGCATGGTGATTTACAGCTACAAGCCCTTACCCGATGCGGAACAGCGGATATACGACAAAATCTCCGACATCACCATTTCGATGAAAGCCACAGACCACCTCACAATGCCCGAACTTGTAATCACGGAGTACACGGTTCAGCTTTCCGAAAAGGAACGTGAGAAATACGACCGTTTGAAAAAAGACCTCATTCTCTCCACCGAAGATAACGAAGTAACTGCGGCTAATGCGGCGGCGCTTTCAAACAAGCTGTCGCAGATGGCTAACGGTGCGGTTTACTCAGATGACGAAAGCGTAATCGAGATACACGACCGAAAACTTGACGCTCTGGAAGATATAATCGAGAGCATGAACGGCAGACCACTGCTTGTGGCTTACTGGTTCAAGCACGATTTTGAGCGTATCAAGAAACGTTTTGATGTCCGTGAAATCAAGTCGAGCCGAGATATCTCCGACTGGAACGGTGGGAAAATCCCCGTTGCGCTTATCCACCCCGCTTCTGCCGGACACGGATTGAATTTGCAGAGCGGTGGTTCAACGTTGGTGTGGTTCGGGCTTACATGGAGCCTTGAATTGTATCAGCAGACGAACGCAAGGCTCTGGCGGCAAGGTCAGACAGCCGACACGGTTGTAATTCAGCACATAGTCGCAAAAGGCACGATTGACGAGCAGATTATAAAAGCTCTCAAAACAAAGGACACAACACAGGCGGCTTTGATTGCCGCCGTGAAAGCAGATTTGGAGGTACATAAATGAACCCATACAAGGAACTCGCAAATGCCATAATTGTTCAAGCGGTAAAGGACTACCGTGATGCTGTGGAGCGTCTGCGGTATACACCGGACGATAAATCGGCACGGCACGACAAGCGGAGTATTGAGAAATTCTTCCGTTCAAACTGGTTTTCGGTTCTTACTGATTTGAACGGTGAACTGTTACTCAAGAAGCTGAAAGAGGAGGTTTCAGCATGACAGCAAAGGAATATCTCGGACAGGCATACAGAATAGACCAGCGTATCAACAGCAAGATGGAGCAGATTGCTTCGCTGAATTTGCTTGCCCGCAAAGCAACAACGGTTTTCAGCGATATGCCCGGCAACTCAACCCGCAACATCCACCGTATGGAAGATGTTATAATCAAAATCGTGGATATGGAAAGCGAGATAAACGCGGATATAGACAGGCTTGTTGACCTCAAAAAGGAGATTGCGGGTGTTATTCACGGAGTTTCCAACCTTGAATACCAGACCTTGCTTGAACTGCGGTATCTGTGTTTCAAGACATGGGAGCAGATTGCTGTGCAGATGGGTTACGGCATTGACAATATCTATAAAATGCACCACAAAGCGTTGCGTGAAGTCGCTGTCCCTGAAAGTTTACAGTAAAATCAACTATTTTACAGTAGCCCCTTTGTGGTATGATATAATCAGCAAAAAAGGAAAAGAGATGACCCTATGCCAAGACGACCGCAGCGCCCGTGTCGTTACCCCGCTTGTTCCAAGCTGACAGACGGTGTGTATTGTGAAGAACATCAGCAGCTGATGAACACACACTACAATCACTTCTCGCGCGGCTACGACAGCAACGAACGCTACGGACGTGCGTGGAGAAAAATCCGAGATAGATATATTTCGGCTCACCCGCTGTGCGAAATGTGTCTGGCTAACGGAAGATACACCCCCGCCGACTTGGTTCATCACAAGAAACCATTGTCAGAGGGCGGAACAAACGATGAGAGCAACTTGATGTCGCTTTGCTATTCCTGTCATGAAAAGGAACACGGGGGTAGGGGCGGTCAGAATCTCTAAAACATAAATACGCGGAAAGCGGCCCGGGGCTTCGTGCGCAAAAATCGGGGTTCAAACGGGGTATTAAACCAAATCATTTCAAGGACGGCAAACACCGCCCTTTTTTCTTGTCTGACGGAGGTGGCAAGCATGGCAAAAGACGGCACAAACAGAGGTGGCAGACGGGTTCGTGCCGGAGATAAGCCCGCTCCTGCCGCAGAGAAAAAGCAAAAGGGTCTGCCGGTAAAAATAATGAGCAACGATATTCCCGCGCTCGATACAGCTGAGCTTGAAGCGGTTGACTTGCCGGAGGGCGCGGTTCTGCAAGGTGTGGATATGCCGAAACCCGGCGAGTATCTTTCAGCACGGCAGAAGAACGGAGTTCCTCTCGGCGCTGATGAAATATACAAGGAAACTTGGCTGTGGCTGAAACAACGCAACTGTGAGAACCTTGTCAATAAACGGCTTATCGAGGCATACGCACAGGCTTTCGCAAGATACATTCAGTGCGAGGAAGCAATCAGCAATTACGGCTTGCTCGGAAAGCACCCCACAACGGGCGGTGTTATCGCATCACCGTTCGTGCAGATGTCGCAGCAGTTTCAAAAGAGCGCAAACCTTATATGGTACGAGATTTACGATATCGTCAAAGAGAACTGCACCGAGCCTGTCGGTGATGATTTGAACGACACGATGGAGAAACTCCTCCGTTCAAGGAAAGGATAATTACTATGCCAAAAGAAACAATCGAATTTTTCAAAGAACTGAAAAGCAACCGACCGAACCTCACCGCACAGCAGTACAAAACCATCAAGGGACAGGCTGTCAAGGGCAATGTCATGGACGCTCGAAAGGGTTTGCATAAGGTTCTGAAAAGGAGGAACGGCAGATGAATACGACTAGCGAAATGCAGCTTATCCCGATAGACAAGCTGATACCATACGTCAACAATGCCCGAACGCACTCGCCGGAACAGCTGAACAAGCTGCGTTCCTCGCTTCGTGAGTTTGGGTTTATCAATCCTGTCATTATTGACAGGGACTTCAACGTTATTGCGGGTCACGGCAGAATTCTTGCCGCAAAAGCCGAGGGCATTTCAGATGTACCTTGTGTGTTTGTTGACTATCTCACTCCCGCGCAGAAGAAAGCGTACATAATTGCGGATAACCGCATGGCTCTCGATGCTGGCTGGGACGAGGAAATGTTGAAAGTTGAGATTGAAGCGTTGCAGGCTGAGGATTTCGACCTTTCGCTGACGGGCTTTGGTGAAAAAGAACTCGCGGGCTTTTTCGATACCGATGAAGATGCAAAAGAAGATGATTTCGATGTTGACGGAGAATTGGAAAAACCTTGCATTACGAAATCGGGTGACCTTTGGCTGCTCGGTAATCACAGACTTGTCTGCGGTGACAGCACCAAACCCGAAACTTACGAACTCCTTATGGACGGTAAAAAAGCAAATCTCACGGTAACCGACCCGCCTTACAACGTCAACTACGAGGGTTCGGCGGGTAAAATCAAGAACGATAATCTTGAGAACGAGAAGTTCTATCAGTTCCTGCTGGACGCTTTCACCAGCATGGAAAAGGCTATGGCGAACGACGCAAGCATCTATGTTTTCCACGCAGATACAGAGGGCTTGAATTTCAGAAAAGCGTTTGCTGACGCGGGATTTTATCTTTCGGGAACTTGTATCTGGAAAAAGCAGTCGCTTGTTCTTGGGCGCTCGCCGTATCAGTGGCAGCACGAACCATGCCTGTTCGGTTGGAAGAAGAACGGAAAACATCAATGGTATTCCGACCGCAAGCAGACCACGATTTGGGAGTTCGACAAGCCGAAAAAGAACGGCGACCACCCCACAATGAAGCCGATACCGCTTATTGCTTATCCCATCAAAAATTCAAGCATGAGCAACTGCATTGTTCTCGACCCTTTCGGCGGCTCGGGCAGTACGCTTATCGCGTGTGAGCAGACGAACCGTATCTGCCATACCATCGAGCTTGACGAGAAATTCTGCGATGTTATCGTGAAGCGGTATATCGAGCAGGTTGGCTCGGCAGAGGGTGTGTTTGTGGTTCGTGACGGTAAGACGATTGCTTTTTCTGAATTGGAGGTCGCCGATGAAGAATGAACTCACGCTCGGCAGCCTGTTTGACGGCAGCGGCGGCTTTCCGCTCGGTGGAATGCTTGCGGGCATTACTCCACTGTGGGCATCGGAAATAGAGCCGTTCGCCGTGCGGGTTACCACAAAGCGGTTACCGCAGATGGAGCATTATGGTGATGTTTCTGCATTGAACGGTGCGGAACTCCCGCCCGTGGATATAATAACGTTCGGCAGCCCTTGCCAAGATATGAGTATTGCCGGGAAAAGAAGTGGTCTTGACGGGTCAAGGTCAAGCCTGTTTTATGAGGCGGTCAGAATTATAAAGGAAATGAGGTGTGCGACTGATGGTAAATACCCCCGATTCTGCGTGTGGGAAAATGTCCCCGGAGCGTTCTCGTCCAACAAGGGCGAGGACTTCCGCTGCGTCCTCGAAAGCCTGTGTCGGGTCAAGGACGAAAGCGTTTCTGTTCCTCGATGTGAGAAATGGACAGCTGCCGGAGAGATACTGGCAGACGGTTTCTCAATCGCCTGGAGAGTCTTTGACGCGCAATACTGGGGAGTCCCCCAAAGAAGAAAACGCATCTACCTTGTCGCAGATTTTGACGGCGAATGTGCCGGAAAAGTATTATTTGAGTCAGAAAGCGTGTCAGGGTATTCTGCGGAGATCTTCCGCGCGTGGCAAAGAGCTGCCGCCGCTGCTGAAAGCGGCTCTGGAGCGACAGGCGCGGTCTGTCTGAACGACCAAGGCGGCAACAGAATGGACGTAACGGAGGAAGTTACTTGCACACTCCGAGCCGAAGCACACCACCCGCCTTGCGTGATGGATTCAGCGGCAGGAGCGTCCTGTGCGGGATTCTGTACGGAACACTCTGCCAAAGCCCGTGGAATAGGCTTTGAAGAAGAAACCTCTCCTACTCTCCGTGCGGGCACAATCCCCGCGACTGTCTATGAGAATCACTCACAGGACACACGCTACACCGAGTTGAACGGCATTGCACCTACCGTATTATCAACCTATGGAACCGGCGGCAATAATCAGCCGTTTGTTGTAGAAACTCCCTACACGCTGAAAATACGCAGCGGTTGCGATGGCGGCGGAAAGGGTGCTCTTGTGCAGACAGATAAATCTGCCACGCTTTCTTGCAACAACGATCAGACCTTGTTTGTTCCGTTCGGAATATGTTCTGACGGGAGCAACTCAATGAAATCCGACAATCCTCACAGTGGGATTTACAGAGCCGAAACAGCACGAACCCTTGACGGCAATGGTGGCAATCCCTCTTGTAATCAGGGCGGTATCGCAGTGGTTTCGGTACAAGGTTCGATGATAGGCAGAGCCGACAAGAACGGTCCGCAAGGCAGCGGCATTAACGAGGACGTTTCGTTTACGCTGAACGCTACCGACCGCCACGCTGTTGCGTTCTCACAAGACAGCTACACCAAGTACAGCGAAAACGATAAATGTGGAGCGTTAAGAGCCGCCGGAGGAATGTACGGAGGTGGCTCGGAAACGTTGGTTTACAGCACAAGTAAAAATTCTTACCACACAGATGCCGAGGAGAATATCGCAAACACACTTGTTGCAACCGACTACAAAGACCCGCCCACTGTGAATTCTCCCGAGTACACAGTCCGTAGGCTCACTCCAACCGAGTGCGCACGGCTGCAAGGCTTTCCCGATTGGTGGTGCAGTGACCTCGGCACGGACGAGCCGACCGATGATGAAATCAAGTTCTGGAGAGATGTCTTTGAAACACACCGAAAGATTGTCGGAACGTCCTCAAAGCCGAAATCCGACAGCCAAATCCGTTCATGGCTGAAAAATCCCCACAGCGACTCTGCGGAGTACAAGCTGTGGGGTAATGGTGTTGCCTTGCCGTGTGTTTTCTTTGTGCTTTCGGGGATTGTGTACTGTACACAGCTGAGCGCCGAAAAGATTGTGTAGTAATACCGCTTGATATATGTGCCTTTCAGAGTTAATATGTAATAAAAAAGGAGGGCAAATTCAATGACAATTTACTACAACGCACAGGACAGAAAGCCACTTGTGAAAGCCATCAGCGAGTTCACGGGTGCAGATGCCGTTTACTTGAGAACACCGACATACGCTTACCGAATTGATTATTTCACGGTGACCCGCGAGGGCAACCTTGAATTTGACGACAGAGCCGACAGCGAGGAAATCGAGGGACTGCTTGAGTTCCTCGCGGAGCGCGGATTCATCGCCGAGGTTGCCGACACAAGCAACACAGAGCCGACGGAAACCGCAAGCGAAGAATTACCCGCAGCTGCCGACAGCGCCGCACACAGCGAAACAGTCGGGCTTACGGTGGAAGTTCCGCTTGAGGGCGCGGCGGTGGAGAACCTCACCAAGCTGCTTGACGCGAAAGGCAGACTTATCCGCAGAGCCTTAGCGGTGGATAAGCTGCCGATTGAGGTCACGGACAGCGCGGTGAAGTTTCCTTGGTTCTCCGAGTGCGGCGCTGACGAGCGCAAGGCATACACGCATTTCGTTTCTGCGCTCTGCGAACTTGCCGCCAATGCAAAGCGAGTAACGGCAAAAGAAAAGGAAACCGACAACGACAAGTACGCTTTCCGCTGCTTTCTGCTGCGATTGGGGTTCATCGGTGCGGAATACAAGGCTGAACGAAAGATCCTGTTGAGAAACCTCACGGGGTCTTCGGCTTTTAGAAAGGCGGGTGTTTCAAATGAAGTTTCCGAGTAAAGCCACGGTCGAGCAATACCGCAGAGAATACCCTGTCGGCTGTCGGGTGGAGCTTGTGTCAATGGACGATTTTCAAGCGCCACCGATTGGCACTTGCGGTACGGTTCAAGGTGTCGATGACGCGGGAAATCTGCTTGTGCGGTGGGATAACGGCAGCGGCTTGAATGTCATTCTCGGCATTGATTTAGTGCGAAAAATCCGTGGCTGATATACACAATTTCAGCGTGTGTATTTCGTGTATTATATTCTTCAAATACCGCTTGCTATTATGTGGTTTTAGAGTTAATATGTACACACCGAAAGGGAAATACACAAACGGAGGACACCACCGTGAACGAGAAAACCACAAAGCAGATTGAGGAAATGATGAACCAGACCATAGGGGTCGAGGTTGAAATGAACAGCATAACAAGAGCCAGGGCAGCGCAGATTGCCGCAGACTTCTTCGGAACACACCGCCACGAGAACACCGCAGGCCGCAACGGCTACTGCACCTACTCCGCATGGGACAGCGAGGGTCGCGAATGGAAATTCCAGAAGGACGTCAGCATAGCGGGTCCAGACAGCGAGAAATGCGAAATGGTTACCCCGATTCTCACATACAAGGATATGGAAACCTTGCAGGAGCTTATCCGCAGACTTCGCAAGGCGGGTGCAAAGAGCGACGCGACAAGGGGCTGCGGAGTTCACATTCACATTGGCGCAAACGGTCACACGGCGCAGACCTTGCGAAACCTCGCAAACATTATGGCAAGCCACGAAAGCCTTCTTGCAAGCGCACTGAACCTTGACCGAAACCGCATGAGCCGATACTGCAGAACGGTCAGCAAGGATTTCCTAGTGGAACTCAACCGCAAAAAGCCCAAGACCATGTCGGAGCTTGCAGACACTTGGTACGGCAGCCAACACGCAAACTACGGTCGCGACCAACACTACAACGACAGCCGCTACCATATGCTTAACCTCCACGCGACCTTTACCAAAGGCACGATTGAGTTCAGACTTTTCCAATTTGACGCTCCCTCGGGTGGCAAGCAGAACGGACTTCACGCGGGTCAGCTGAAAAGCTACATTCAGCTTTGCTTGGCGCTCAGCCAACTTGCAAAGCAGGTCAAGACCGCAAGCTCAAATCCGCAGCAGACCGAGAACCCCAAATACGCAATGCGGACTTGGCTTTTACGGCTCGGATTCATCGGCGATGAGTTCAAGACAGCACGGGAGCTTTACACCAAGCGGCTCGAGGGCGACACGGCTTTCAGAAACGGCAGACCGCAGTAAGCAGGAGTTAGCTTCCTGCCCCCAACTTCCCCCGCTCGGGGGCTTTTGGTGGTAGAAAGGTGATTCCTACAAACCGCACCTTTCAGAAAGGACGGATTTGAAATGAAACGATACTACTTAGCCTACGGCAGCAACCTTAACGTTCGGCAAATGAAGTGGCGGTGTCCTACGGCAAAGGCTGTGGGAACAGCAATCATCAAGGACTACGGACTTCTTTTCAAGGGCAGCAAGACGGGTGCCTACCTCACGATTGAACCGAAACGCGGAGCGGAAGTTCCTGTGGCGGTTTGGTCGGTTGAACCCACCGATGAGGAACGGCTCGATGTGTACGAGGGCTTTCCTGCTTTCTACTACAAAACCGAGCTTGAACTGCCCGTGAGATACTTCTCAGGCAAGACCGTACTCAGAAAGGCTTTCGTTTACATTATGCACGAGGAGCGACCGCTAGGGTTGCCAAGTGGCTCTTATGTACGAACCTGTCTTGACGGGTACAGAAATTTCGGCTTTGACGAGAGCGTTCTTCTCGCCGCATTGGAGAACAGTAGGAGGGGTTATTATGAAAACGGATAACGCAACAACGGTTCGCACCTGTCCGCTCTGTGGGGCGCAGTACGGCGGCTTTCCCGCTCTTTCGAGAAAGTACCCCAACACGCATATCTGCCCGGACTGCGGCACACGGGAGGCTTTGGAAAGCATAGGAGTATCAACTGCTGAACAGGAGAAAATCCTCGGTATTATCCACGGTTCAAATATACACAATTCCGACCGCTGATGTTTGTGTACATAATTATACGAAAACCGCTTGATATAATGCGGTTTTAGAGTTAATATGTGTACAACAAAGAACACACGGAGGATAAGGAATTGACACGATTTGAAAGAGATTTGAAAGACGCGCTTGAGGGTAACGAAATCGAGGTTCTCACAAAAAGAAAGCGCGAAATCGACCGCCTTGAAACTGAACTGCGCTGCACGAAGAACGGTTTCCGCAGACAGTGCTTGACACAGGAAATCACAAGGCTCAAGCGGGAGTACAACGAGATTTCCGACAAATTCTAAAACGAGCAGCCCCGAGCGGGCTGTTCTTCGTTTCGTGGGGAGGTGATACGGTGCGAAAGCTGAAAAAGTACAAACCGACTCGGTTCAAACTGAAGGATTCGGTTTACGATAAATCCGCCGCAGACTACGCCGTAGCTTTTATCGAGAGCCTGTGCCACACCAAAGGCACATGGGCGGGAAAGCCGTTTGAACTTATCGACTGGCAGGAACAGATTATCCGCGACCTGTTCGGAACGCTGAAACCGAACGGCTATCGGCAGTTCAACACGGCATACATTGAAATACCAAAGAAAATGGGCAAATCGGAGCTTGCGGCTGCGGTTGCCCTTTTGCTTTGCTG
>CAMELR010000027.1 GCA_945923775.1 uncultured Clostridia bacterium
CCCAGACCTTATCCTCTGCGCGCTCTACCATCTTCTTAGCCTGCTTGATGTTCTGAGCGGAGCCCTTCTCAACGAGGTCGTTGAGCACGAACGGCTTGAACAGCTCGAGAGCCATCTCCTTCGGGAGACCGCACTGATCCATCTTCAGCTCAGGGCCAACGACGATAACGGAACGTCCGGAATAGTCGACACGCTTACCGAGCAGGTTCTGACGGAAACGTCCCTGCTTACCCTTTAACAGGTCGGAAAGGGACTTGAGCGGGCGGTTGTTGGAACCGGTGTACGCTCTGCCGTGTCTGCCGTTGTCTATGAGTGCGTCTACAGCTTCCTGGAGCATGCGCTTCTCGTTTCTGACGATGATCTCCGGGGAGTGCATCTCGATGAGCTTTCTCAGACGGTTGTTTCTGTTGATCACGCGGCGGTACAGATCGTTAAGGTCGGATACGCCGTATCTTCCGCCGTCGAGCTGGACCATCGGGCGGATATCCGGAGGAATTACCGGAACTGCGTCCATGATCATCCACTCGGGACGGTTGTGGGACTGAAGGAATGCCTCGACTACATCAAGACGCTTGAGCAGCTTAACGCGCTTCTGACCCTGCTGTGTCGCGGAGAGTTCCTCCTTCAGCTCAGCGGAGAGCTTCTCGAGGTCGATCTCCTGGAGCAGCTCCTTTATAGCCTCCGCGCCCATGCCGGCCTTGAAGTCGTTGCCGTACTTGGTGCGGAAATTTGCATATTCCTTCTCCTCCAGGAGCTGATTCTTGCTCAGTTCCTTGGCCTCGCCCGGGTCGATAACGATGTACTTTGTGAAGTACAGAACTTCCTCGAGGCGCTTGGGGGAGATATCCAGCATCTGACCGATGCGGGAAGGGGTACCCTTGAAGTACCAGATATGGGAAACCGGAGCCGCAAGCTCGATGTGACCCATACGCTCACGTCTTACCTTAGCGCGTGTGACCTCAACGCCGCACTTCTCGCAGACCTTTCCTCTGAAACGAATGCGCTTGTACTTGCCGCAGTTACACTCCCAGTCCTTCTGCGGACCAAAGATACGCTCGCAAAACAGACCTTCCTTTTCCGGCTTCTGGGTACGGTAATTTATGGTTTCGGGACGCAGCACTTCGCCGTAGGACCATTCTCTGATCTGGTCGGGAGAGGCAAGTCCGATCTTCATTGACTCAAATGTCGTATTCAATATATTTACCTCATTTCTCTATCAAAGCCTGCGGAGCCCCCTGCACATGAGCAGGGGTGCGCCGCCGGCAGGCTGTATACTCTTTACGGGAAAGCCCGGCAGGATCACTCGTCCTCGCCGAAGTCAATAGGCTCTCCGTCCGAGAAACCATCATCTGAGAAATCGTCGTCGTCAGAGCCGTTCTCCTTCAGATCTTCCTCGTCAATGATGCCGTAGCCGCTCTTTTCAAGCTCTGCGTCATCGTTGGAGTAGTTCATCTCGAAGGTCTCTGCGGGGTAACGGTTGTCGTCCTCGTCCTCGTCGCCGTCGTTTCTGAGGTCAACAACTTCGCCGTTCTCGTCAAGCACTCTTACGTCCAGACCGAGACCCTGAAGCTCTCTGATCATTACCTTGAAGGACTCAGGTACGCCGGGCTTCGGAACCGGCTCGCCCTTAACGATAGCCTCGTAGGTCTTCTGACGGCCGATAAGGTCATCGGACTTAACTGTCAGGATCTCCTGAAGCGTGTAAGCAGCGCCGTAAGCCTCCAGAGCCCAAACCTCCATCTCACCGAAACGCTGGCCGCCGAACTGAGCCTTACCGCCCAGAGGCTGCTGTGTAACGAGGGAGTAAGGACCGGTGGAACGAGCGTGGATCTTATCGTCAACCAGGTGGTGCAGCTTGAGGTAGTACATGTAACCAACGGTTACAGGGCCGTCGAACTTCTCGCCGGTGCGGCCGTCGGTAAGCTGCGTCTTGCAGTCGGAGGTGAGGGGCAGCTTTGTGAAATCAAGGCCTGCGGAGTTGAAACCCAGCAGCTCAGGCTCCTTGCGGTCGCCGTCAGCCTTGCCCATGTTGAATATGCGGTCAGCTTCCTCTGTTACCTTGCCGTTGTTGATGGATCTTGCAGCGTCGTACAGCTCGCGGATATCCTGCTCGTGCGCGCCGTCGAATACCGGTGTTGCGATCTTCCAGCCGAGCGCCTTGGCTACGTAGCCGAGGTGTACCTCGAGCACCTGTCCGATGTTCATTCGGGAAGGTACGCCCAGAGGGTTCAGCACGATGTCAAGCGGAGTACCGTCCGGCAGGAACGGCATATCCTCCTGACGGAGAATTCTGGAAACGACACCCTTGTTACCGTGACGGCCCGCCATCTTATCGCCGACGGAGATCTTTCTCTTCTGTGCGATATAAACGCGTACCTTCTCGTTAACTCCGGGGGACAGCTCGTCGCAGTTGGTGCGGTCGAATACCTTGACGTCAACTACGATACCGCTTACGCCGTGCGCAACTCTCAGGGAGTTGTCACGTACCTCGCGCGCCTTCTCGCCGAAGATAGCGCGGAGCAGTCTCTCCTCTGCGTTCAGCTCGGTCTCGCCCTTCGGGGAAACCTTGCCGACGAGGATATCACCGGAGTGCACCTCTGCGCCGATGCGTACGATACCGCGCTCGTCCAGATCCTTCAGAGCGTCGTCTGAGAGGTTCGGGATATCACGGGTGATCTCTTCCGCACCGAGCTTGGTGTCGCGGCATTCCAGCTCGTATTCTTCTATATGAATAGAGGTGTAAACATCATTGTAAACCAGCTTCTCGTTGATGAGTACGGCGTCCTCGTAGTTGTAGCCTTCCCATGTCATGAAGCCGATGAGGGCGTTCTTGCCGAGTGCGATCTCGCCCATCTTTGTTGCGGGGCCGTCAGCGATAACGTCGCCGGCCTTTACGCGCTCGCCCTTGCTTACGATCGGACGCTGATTTACGCAGTTGCCCTGGTTGGAGCGCTTGAACTTGATAAGTCTGTAGATACGCTCCTGACCGAGGTCGTTTGTAACAACGATCTTGTCTGCGTCTACCTCTGTAACTACGCCGTCCTCCTTGGTGCATACAACTATGCCGGAGTCTACCGCAGCCTTGTACTCCATACCGGTGCCGACGATAGGATTGTCGGTAACCATAAGCGGAACCGCCTGGCGCTGCATGTTCGCGCCCATCAGAGCACGGTTCGCGTCGTCGTTCTCGAGGAACGGAATCATAGCCGTAGCGACGGAAACGACCATCTTAGGCGATACGTCCATGAAGTCGACCTTCTCGCGCTCGATTTCAAGAATGGAGTCGCGGCAGCGTGCGTTTACGCGGGGTCTTGCGAATCTGCCTTCCTCGTCGAGGGGCTCGTTCGCCTGGGCTACTACGTAGTTATCCTCAACGTCGGCGGTCATGTAAACGACCTCGTCGAGGACCTTGCCGGTAGCCTTGTCAACGCGTCTGTAGGGGGCCTCGATGAAGCCGTAAACGTTGATCCTTGCGAAGGTAGCAAGGTAGGAGATCAGACCGATGTTAGGACCTTCAGGGGTCTCGATCGGGCACATTCTTCCGTAGTGGGAGTAGTGTACGTCACGAACCTCGAATCCGGCTCTGTCTCGGGACAGACCGCCCGGACCAAGGGAGGACAGACGACGCTTGTGAGTAAGCTCAGCCAGCGGGTTGTTCTGATCCATGAACTGCGACAGCGGAGAGGATCCGAAGAACTCTCTCATCGCGGAAATAACCTGACGGCAGTTAACGAAGGAGTCGGGAGTTACCTTCTCCTGATCCTGACCGGAAAGCGCCATCTTCTCGCGAATGGTTCTCTCCATACGTGTGAAGCCTATGCGGAACTGGTTCTGGAGCAGCTCGCCTACGCAGCGGATACGTCTGTTGCCGAGGTGGTCGATATCGTCCACGTTTCCGACGTCCTCGCAGAGGTCGATGAAGTAGCTTACGGTCGCGAAGATATCTTCAATTGTGATGTGCTTGGGGATAAGCTCCTCTGCGCGCGCCTTGATGAGGATACGCAGGGTGTCCTGGTCGCCTGCAGCTTCCTCGAGGATATCGCGGAGAACAGCGAAGCGTACATGCTCGTTGATACCGAGGGACTCAACGTCCATATCGCCGGTGTAGGTCTTGATGTCGACCATGCCGTTGCCGCACACCTTTACGGTAGCGCCCTCGCGTGTGGGGTGAACGACGGTAACGTCGATAACTCCGGCATTCTCGATCTCGAGAGCCTTCTCCTTTGTGATGACCTCGCCCTCGTCGACAAGGATCTCACCGGTCAGCGGCGCGATGACTGCCTCGGCAGCCTTCTTGCCGTAGATACGCTCGGAAATAGCGAGCTTCTTATTATACTTATAGCGGCCGAATCTGGAGAGATCGTATCTCTTGGCGTCGAAGAACAGCATGTTGAGCTGATTCTGCGCGGACTCCACGGAAGCCATGTCGCCGGGGTGGAGCTTCTTGTAAACCTCGAGAAGAGCCTCTTCCTTGTTCTGGGTGCTGTCCTTCTCGATGGTGCAGGTGATTCTGGGGTCGTCACCGAACTTTCCGGTCAGCTCTGCATTGGTAGAAAGGCCGATGGAGCGGAGGAAGGTGGTAACGGGGATCTTTCTGTTCTTATCAATGCGTACATAGAACACATCGTTGGCGTCCATCTCGTACTCGAGCCATGCGCCGCGGTTCGGGATAACAGTCGCCTTGAACAGCTTCTTACCGGTCTTGTCGTGCTCAAAACCGTAGTAAACGCCCGGTGAACGAACGAGCTGAGATACTACAACACGCTCAGAGCCGTTGATAACGAATGTACCGCTGTCAGTCATGAGCGGCAGATCACCCATATAGATCTCGTTATCGATTACGGAGCCGGTCTCCTTGTTCAGAAGTCTGGCAGTAACGCGGATCGGAACTGCATATGTCGCGTCGCGCTCCTTGCACTCCTCAATGGTATACTTGATCTTGTCGTCGAAACGGTGGCTTATGAACGAGAGTTCATATTTGCCGTTCGCGTCAGTGATCGGGGAAACGTCCCTGAACACTTCCTTGATACCGTCCTGCAGGAACCACTCGTAGGAATCCTTCTGAATACCTATGAGGTTCGGCATGTCGATTACCTCATTGATTTTAGAAAAACTCATTCGGGTGGTTTTTCCGAGCTGTATGGGCTTTACATTCACCATCGGCTTTATCACTCCTTAACAAAATTCCGGTCTCAGACTTGCTGGGAAAAACCGGTGTTTGACGCGTTTTAAACGTCAAAAACAGGCTTTTTCGCGCACAAATCCATTATGATACATTATGAAATTATAACATAATTATAGGCAAAAGTCAAGCATTTTACAGTAAAAAAACCGCACGATATTCCGCGCATTTTTGTCACAAGCGTGGATTTTTTTGCCCAAAGCAACAAACTTTGAGTTTTTTCGCGTTCAAATTGTTGCAATTCATACAAATTTGCGTTTTCGTGCCCTAATTAAAGCGAAAAACCGCCCGGATATCGCTCCGGGCGGGTAAAATATACATTTTCATCTGTCTGCGCGTATCACCGCGACCGAGATATCGTCCCGGCTGCCCTCGACAGAGCGCTCCCGCAGGTGCTCCGACAGAGCCGGGATATCCTGCTGAGAAAGCCGTGCGGTGCGTCCTGCGAAATTCAGCAGGTCAGCGCTGCTCAGGAACGAATTGATCAGTCCGTCGCTGGAAAGCGTCACGCTGACCATCTCCCCCTCCCGCCAGAAGCTGCGGAAGCTGTTTATAGCGTCGCAGTCGCACAGGGAAGTCGTGAGGTTCCCGACCAGCCTTTCGTCCTCCGGCATGGGGAACTCCGCGCCGGAAGCCGTCTCCAGCGTAAACGTCCCGTCGCCTATCTGAAGCCCGAAAACGCCGTCCTTATCGGCTGCGGCGAGTATCAGGGTCGCGCCGTACATCACTTCCGGCTGAAGCCCGCCGTATTTTTCGAAAATCGCACGCTCGTTCGGGGTCAGCGGGGAAAACCGCAGGTGCGCTGCAATTTCATCGTTCCAGCCGCATATGATGTTCCCGGCGATACGCCGAGCCGCCTCCCTTGGGTCGTGGCGGAACACCTCGCCGAGGCTCCCGTTGCGCTCGCAGAAATCCGTGACCGAGCGCAGAGCCACACGCGCCGCCATCTCGCTGCCCGATGCGCTGCGGAAGTGCTTCTCGCTCCCGTGCCCGTCGGACACTGCGGCGACCGCCAGCTTATCGGTGATAAGCACCCTTGCGCTGTCCTGGCATGGCGTTCCCGAATCCTCGTGGGAAGCTCCCCTGACCGACACAGCAAAGCCGCTGAACTGCATTACCAGCCAGCCTCGATGTCAGCGCTTATCTCGTCGCTGTCGGCGAACTCGCGTATCTGCTCCGCCGCGGACTGCTGCTTTGTGCGCATGTCCTCCTCGGACTCCGCAAGGCGAACGCTGCGGCTTCCGATCTGCGAGGAAGTCACCGCAACGAACTTTATCAGCTTCGCGAGGGCTTCGCCGTTGTGTGCCGTAACAACGCTGTCCGGGTCGCCGGTGAAGCGCGCGAGTATATCGTGGTCTGCGTCCTCGCCGATGGCGACCGCGGCCTTTATGCCGTTGGAATACCAGCGGTTCTTCGACAGGATATCAAGCCCCTTTTCGTAGTTGTCGGTGGGATAGCCGTCCGACATGAGTATCATGACCGGAGCAAACGAAAGGCTCGGGGACTTCATGAACTCGTTTCTGGAGAGCTTCGCGGCAAGCTCAGTGAGGGCGCTGCCGAGGTCGGTGACGTTCTCGGCGTCGAGGGGCTTCCACTCGAACTCGTCGATGGATATAGGCTCGTCGTACATCCACTCACAGCCGCCGGAGAACTTCAGGACTGCAAGCTTGATATCCGCGTCCGCGCCGCCTATACCCCTGATTTCGGGGATAAGCTCCTCCATAACGGAATTTACAGTGCCGATCTTGCTGCCGCCCATGCTGCCGGAGCAGTCGATAAGGAAAAACAGCACCATCGACTTCTTGGCGATCTCTTCCGCGTCGTCAAAAGGATTAACAGGTGTATCTGACATATAACTTCCCTCCTGATGATTCAATATAATACTGTATCTATTATATCATCGCCGGTGGGAATTGTCAATCATCTTGACATAATCATTCTGCCGTGATATTATTATATTCAGAAATGGCGGCGGTCTCCTCGTCCGTCCAGGCGCTTTCGGGCTGCTCCGACACCGCGTCGACGTACTCCAGCACGCCGCTGTATATCGTAAATGCGAGCTGCTGCTGATATTCCTCGGTGGCTAGCTTAGCTTCCTCCTCCGGATTCGACAGGAAGCCGCACTCGATCATCAGTGACGGGTTCTTGTTAGATTTCAGCAGGAACAGTTCGTCGCCGGAGAGCTTTATTTCACGGTCGTTCCCAGGCTGGAGCTGCGCGAAACGCGCCTGCATTATCTGCGCCAGCGTCCGGTTGTCGGGATTGTTGTTATTGTAGAACATCTGCCCGCCGAAGTATTTCGGGTCGGTGTAGTTGTTCTGGTGGATACACAGGAATATGCTGTCGGGATAGCTCTGGATTATCTCAAGCCGGTTATCCATGTCGGAGAGCTTCTGGTTGCGTATCCCCTCGACTCCGGGGTCGTAGATAGAGATATCCTCGTCGCGGGTCAGCACTGTGCGGAATCCCGAAAGCTCCAGGAGCTGCTGGAGGTGCTTCACCACGGAAAGGTTCACGTCCTTTTCAAGGACGCCGCTCTTACCCACCGCGCCGCTGTCAAGTCCGCCGTGGCCCGCGTCAAGCACGATGACCGGACGCTCCGAAGCCTCCGCGGAGGTCGGGACGGCGCTGTCGGTCACCCTTGCGCAGACCGCCAGGAAAGCGAAGATTCCCGCCATGCACGCGGCGAATCTCAGAGTTTGTTTGTTGAATTTCATTTCGATTACCCCCGGACAAATTGTCTATTTGTTCATAAGATATGAGCAAGTCCCGGGATATATGACTAGGGCTACGCTGAATAAAGCGCAGCGTAACAAAATCAGACGCGTGAGCACGCTTTTGTTTGATTCAGCGCTTCCATAGAAAAGGAGAAAATATGGCAAAACCGAAAACCGTGTTCGTGTGCAGCGAATGCGGGCAGGAATACTCAAAGTGGAACGGCAGATGCACCGCCTGCGGAAGCTGGAACACCATCGAAGAAGCAGAGCCGGTGCCGGTCATCGGCGGGAAGTACTCCGCTCCGGCGGCGGAGCTCAAATTCAGCCCCATCGGCGACGTGGACTGCAACGACGAGATACGCTACGGCACGGGAAGCTCCGAGCTTGACAGGGTGCTCGGCGGAGGGCTTGTGAAAGGCTCGCTGGTGCTCATCGGCGGCGACCCGGGCATCGGAAAATCCACGCTGCTGCTCCAGATATGCGGCTTCATGGGCGGCGAGCACACTATACTCTACGTTTCCGGCGAGGAATCCGAACGGCAGATAAAGCTCCGCGCCGACCGACTGGGAGTTACCGGCGGAGGGCTGCTGCTCGCCTCCGGCAACAACTGCGAGAGCATAATTCAAGCGGTCAGGAAGAACAAGCCCGATATCGTGATAATCGACTCGATACAGACTATAACCTCTTCAAGCATTACTTCATCGGCGGGAAGCGTCGTGCAGGTCAGGGAATGCACCAATGCATTCATGCACCTTGCAAAATCCGAGGAGATACCTATATTCATAGTGAGCCACGTCAACAAGGACGGCGGCATAGCAGGGCCGAAAATAATGGAACACATCGTGGACACGGTGCTGTACTTCGAGGGCGAGAAGCAGCTTTCCTACCGCATTCTCAGGGCGATAAAGAACCGTTTCGGTTCAACAAATGAGATCGGCGTTTTCAACATGGACGACGACGGACTCCATCAGGTGACGAATCCCTCGGAGATGATGCTCTCCGGGCGTATCACGACGGTCTCCGGCAGCGCGGTGGTTTGTACCATGGAGGGCACCCGACCTATACTCGCAGAGGTCCAGGCGCTGGTGACGAAATCCACGCTTTCCGCACCGCGGCGGGTGGCGACCGGATTCGACTACAACCGTCTGTGCATGATACTTGCTGTGCTTGAAAAGCGCGCCGGATTCTTTTTCGGCGGCGTAGACGTATATGTAAACATCGTGGGCGGGCTTCGGCTGGACGAACCCGCCGCGGACCTTGCGGTTGCACTTGCGCTGTACTCCGGGCTGTGCGACAAGGTGATACCTGAAAACCTGATGGTTTTCGGCGAGGTTGGTCTCGGAGGAGAGGTCAGGGCTGCTTCTCACGTCAGGGAGCGCGTCAAGGAAGGAGCGCGGCTCGGATTTGAGCGGTGCATAATCCCGAAGCAGAGCTTCTCATCGCTCAGCCGCAGCGAAAACTACGGCATTCAGATAATCGGCGTGCGGACGCTGGAACAGGCATTCCGCGCGATAAATGCGGACAAGGAAAAGGAGAACAAGGAATGACAAACTGCGACGACTGCGTAAATTACGTCTACGACGAGGAATGCGACTGCTGGACGTGCCTGGTAAACCTCGACGAGGACGAGATGTACCGCTTCATGTGCGGAACTAACTACAACTGCCCATACTACTCGTCCGACGACGAGTACTCCATCGCAAGGAAGCAGTAATGCTCGCTTACGTAATCATGTAATAATAAAAACCCGGGGCTGTGCCGTCACAGTCCCGGGTTTGGTTTATTCTGGATCAATTATGTTTTATCGTGAGACGGTCTCTTAGACACGCATGCTATCGCCTCGGCAACGGCAATATTGAGGTCTACGCTGCTCTGGCGCGCCAGAGAATTCAGCTTCGAAAAAAGCTCTCCGTTGTGAGTGCTGACATATCTTGCAGGTAGCTTGTTGAGTGCAAGAGCGGTCATATCCTCTATGCAGTGGTCGCACTTGCAGCAGTTCTCAGTCTTGAGCATCTCAGTAAGCTTGTCCCTGACTATATCTTCCATCACATTAACAAGAGCCATCATAATTACCCCACATTCATATAAAGCCCGGCAAACGCCCGAGCCGATATATTTATTTTACAATAAAAAGGCATGTTTGTCAATACTTTTTACAATATTCTGCAATTTATGGGTTCGGCGTATTTCACAGAATTTTTTGCGGAAAATAGTCAAAAAAAGCAAAGGAGAGATTCTTGATGAATATATCGAACGAGGAATACGGCGAACTTACCAAGCGCCGCTCCCACAATTCAAAGCTGTGCAAGACAGTTCCGATGGCGTTTCTTATCGGCGGACTGATATGCACGCTCGGCGAGGCTCTGCTGAACCTCTACGGCATGGCAGGGCTTAACAAGGACGACGCAGGCGCGCTGACCTCCATCACGCTGGTGTTCCTGAGCATACTCTTCACCGGGCTGGAGTGGTACGACCGCATCGCGCAGCACGCCGGCGCGGGTACTCTGGTGCCGATAACCGGCTTCGCGAACGCTGTCGCCTCCCCGGCGCTGGACTTCAAAAGCGAGGGCTTCGTGCTGGGTCTGGGCGCCAAGATGTTCGTTATCGCAGGACCGGTCATTGTTTACGGCATAAGTGCTTCGGTGGTGTACGGTATTATTTACTACATCGTCGGGCTGTTTACGAAGTGAGGTGTCAGTATGAAATACTGTGAAGGAAAAACAATGTGCTTCCGCAAGCCGTCCGTGATAGCCTACGCGGCGGTAGTTGGCAAGGCGGAGAACGAAGGCCCTTACGGCGGCGAATTCGACGAGGTGGTCGAGGACAACAAGGCGGGCTCGGATACCTGGGAGCAGGCGGAATCCCTGTTCCAGCAGCGCGCGGTCAAGCACGTCCTGCGCAAATCCGGGCTGGAGCCGGACAGGATAGACCTCATGATAGCCGGCGACCTGCTCAATCAGTGCGTGGGAAGCTCCTACGGTCTGAAGGACTACTTTATCCCCTACCTCGGGATATACGGAGCCTGCTCCACCTTCGCGGAGGGTCTGCTGCTCTCGGCGGCTCTGGTGAACGCCGGATATATCGACACCGCTATAGCAAGCACCTCGTCGCATTTCAGCACGGCGGAGCGCCAGTTCCGGTTTCCGCTGAACTACGGCGGAGTGCGCACCCCCACCGCCCAGTGGACTGCCACCGCCGCCGGAGCCGCGCTGGTCGGTTTCAGCGGGAAGCCTCCGTTTATACGGGCTGCGACAGTCGGCAAGATCGAGGATATGGGGATCACCGACCTCAACAACATGGGAGCCGCGATGGCAGGCGCAGCCTACGACACGCTGACCCGCCACATGAAGCACCGCGGAACTCACCCGCAGGACTACGACGTGATAATCACCGGCGACCTGGGTCAGGTGGGCAGCGACCTGCTCTACGACCTGTTCCAGCGCGACGGCGTTTCCCTCAAGGAGCACCACAAGGACTGCGGGCTGATGATCTACGACCGCGCCACCCAGGACGTACACGCAGGCGGCTCCGGGTGCGGGTGCTCCGCCTCGATGATGTGCGGGCACTTCTTCAAGCGGATACAGTCCGGAGAGCTGAAACGCGTTCTCTACTGCGCGACCGGCGCGCTGATGTCGCCTACGGTCGTTCAGCAGGGCGGGAGCATTCCCGGGATCGCGCACTGCGTGGAGATATCATCGGAAGCAGGAGGTTAACGAGATAAAATGGATATGTTTCTTGAATACGTCTGGGCGTTCCTCATCGGAGGGGCATTCTGCGCGGTAGGTCAGCTCCTGATAGACCTGACGAAGCTCACCCCCGCCCGGATCCTGGTAAGCTACGTGGTCGCCGGGGTCGTCCTCGGCGCTGTAGGGGTGTACGACCCGCTCATTGAATTCGCCGGCGGCGGCGCGACCGTTCCGCTTACAGGATTCGGAAACCTCCTTGCAAAGGGAGTCCGCGAAGCCGTCGACCAGCACGGCCTCATCGGCGCTTTCATGGGAGGCTTCACCGCTTCGGCGGCGGGTATCGCGGCGGCGGTGTTCTTCGGACTGCTCGCGGCTCTGTGCTTTAAGAGCGGGTCAAAGATAAACGAAACCTGACGGGGACGTCGGGGCTTTATCTGGGCTTTAGCTCAGCGGAAAACTAAAAGCCGCGGAAAAGTTAAATTAAGAATTCGGAATGCGGAATTCGGAATTATGGAATCCGCTTCGCGGATATATTCAAAAAGCAAAGCAGGGAAATTTGATCTGCTTTGCTTTTTTACGATTGATAGCAAATCGAAATAACGACCGTATAGCGTTCCGTTTTTGTGCTATATGCTTTTCCGGCGGCGGGTTACGTGGGGAATTTTTGTCGCAGTCACAGTAGATTTTTTCTGCGGAATATGCTATAATACTATCGTATTGTATTGTATCCCCGGAAATCGGGGAATGATAACAAGGAGGAAAATTCAATATGAACAGCGAAAAGATCCACAAGATGGTCGGAACCGGCGTTCTGACCGCAGTAGTAATCGTCGTATATCTTCTGACGATGGGAATTTCCGTAGGACCGTTCAACATCACGTTTGCTCTTATCCCGATAGTAGTCGGCGCGGCACTATACGGCTGGGCGACAGGCGGCTGGCTCGGTCTGGTGTTCGGCGCGATGGTGCTTTTCACCGGCGGCGCGAACGCATTCCTGGTGATCAACGTACCCGGGACGATAATCACAGTCCTGGTCAAGGGCGCGGCGGCCGGTCTCGTTCCGGGACTTATCTACAGCGCTCTCGAAAAGAAGAACCGCTGGGCTGCGACAATATGCGCGGCTGCGGCAGCTCCGATAGTTAACACCGGAATATTCCTGCTGGGCTGCCTCGCGTTCTTCATGGGAACCATAAACGAATGGGCGGCAGGCGCAGGCATCGAAAACGCAGGCGTTTACATGATGACGGCTTTCGTCGGCGTGAACTTCCTGGTAGAGCTTGGCGCTAACCTGCTTTTAAGCTCCGTGATAGTAAGAATAGTCGACATAGTAAAGAACAAGCTGACCGCAAACAAGGCACGGATATAATTCCAAAGGAGCAGCAATGATACTTGCAATAGACATCGGCAACACAAATATAGTCCTCGGCTGCGCTGACGACGACAAGATACTGTTCCGTGAGCGCCTTGCGACAGTTCAGCGCGAAACCTCGCTTGAATACGCCGTAAAGATAAAGGCGGCTCTTGATATCAACGGTATCGACCGCGCCGACATCAGCGGCGCTGTGATATCTTCCGTCGTACCGTCTGTAACGAACACCGTAAAGGCGGCGGCTGAAAAGCTCATCGACGGGAAAATCATGATAGTAGGCCCCGGAATAAAGACCGGGCTGAAAATCCAGATAGACAACCCCGCGCAGCTCGGCAGCGACCTGGTCGTAGACGCCGTTGCAGGTATCCATGACTACCCGCTGCCGCAGATAATAATTGACATGGGCACCGCGACCACGTTCTCGGTCATCGACAAGGACCGCACCTATATCGGCGGACTTATCACCACCGGCGTAGCCGTATCAGCGGACGCCCTCAACTCCCGGACGGCGCAGCTCCCGAAAATCGCCTACGAAAAGCCGAAGCGCGTAATATGCAGCAACACCGTCGACTGCATAACAAGCGGCATAATGTACTCCAACGCATGCGCGATAGACGGAATAATCGAGCGCATCGAGGAGGAGCTCGGCGAAAAGGCTACGGTCATCGCAACGGGCGGACTCTCGCAGGTAGTAATACCGCTCTGCCGCCACGAAATCACTTACGATGACGACCTTCTCTTAAAGGGGCTAATGCTCATCTGGAACAAAAATTCAAAATAAACATACTGACCTTACAATACACAAAATTGCTGCCGGCTTTCCGGCAGCAATTCTTGTTTTATAAGGGTCTGCGGTATATCACCGCGTCGTCGTCCGGGTAGTAGTTCCGGCGGAGCGCTATCTTTTCGTAGCCGCTCTTTTCGTATAGCGCTATCGCCCCGGCGTTCCTGCTGCGAACCTCGAGGAAGCAGCATACCGCGCCGCGCTCCCGCATTTTTGAGTGCAGCTCGGTCAGGAGGCGCTCCGCTATGCCCTGCCTACGGAATTCCGGCAGCGTCGCTATCTGGAACAGCTCCGCTTCATCTGCCGCGACCCTTCCCAGCGCGAACCCCGCGACAGCTCCGCCGCGCTCCTCTGTAACTAGGATATTCAGCGGGCTGTTTAGCTCCGACAGCAGCGTATCCGCCGTCCAGCTTCCGTGGAAACACTCCTGTTCTATCGCGTTTATCTGCGCGAACCGCTCGTCAGTGGGCTTCATACCAGCTTCTGCCCTCCTTTGCGTCGGCGGTGAGGGGTACGGCAAGCTTTACTGCGCCCTGCATTTCCTCGGTGAGTATCTGCGCCGCCTTGTCCGCCTGCGCCTCCGGAGCCTCAACGATCAGCTCATCGTGAACCTGGAGTATCAGCTTTGCCTCGGGAAGCTCCTCTTTCAGCCTGCGGTATACGCGTATCATAGCTATCTTGATGATATCCGCAGCCGTGCCCTGTATCGGAGTGTTCATCGCGATACGCTTTCCCAGAGCCTTCACGGTCTTGTTGGTTGAGAGTATCTCCGGGATAAAGCGCTTCCTGCCGAACATCGTGACCGCCCAGCCGTCCTTTTCCGCGCTTGCGGTAACTTTGTCCATATACGCTTTCACGCCGGAATAATGGGTCAGGTAGTCGTCAATGTACCGCTTCGCCTCGGGGACTGACACGTTGATATCCTTTGCAAGCGAGAACGCGCCTATGCCGTACACAATGCCGAAATTGACCGCCTTCGCGCTGCGGCGCTGCTCCGGTGTGATACGCTCCGGCGGGACATTCAGGACGCTCGCTGCGGTCTCGGTGTGGATATCTCCGCCCTCGCAGAAGGTCTTTATCATCGCCTTGTCGCCGGAAAGGTGTGCCAGTACGCGCAGCTCTATCTGGCTGTAGTCCGCGTCGGCAAGCATTCTGCCCTCCCCCGCGACAAAGAACCTGCGGAAATTCCTGCCTATCTCGGTGCGCACCGGAATGTTCTGTATATTCGGCTCCGCAGAGGAAATACGCCCGGTGCGGGTTTCGGTCTGCTTGAATGTGGTGTGCATTCTGCCGTCCGGAGAAACCGCCGCTTCAAGCCCCTTGACGTAGGTGTTGTAGAGCTTCGTGAGCGTTCTGTAGTCGAATATCAGCGGAATTATCGGGTGCCTGCCGCGCAGCCCCTCCAGCGTATCCGCGTCGGTGGAGTAACCCGTCTTGCGCTTCTTCCCGGCGGGAAGTCCCAGTTCCTCGAAAAGTACAACGCTGAGCTGCTTCGGCGAACCGATATTGAACTCGTGCCCCGCTTCCTCGTAGATATCCTGCTCGATCTCCTTTATCTTCGGCTGGAGCGCTTCCCCGAACTCCCGCAGCGCCTCTGTGTCCAGCTTCACGCCCTCTATCTCCATGGAGCTCAGGACCTCGGCAAGGGGTATCTCGATGTCAGACAGAACGCCGTACATCTCCTGCTGGTGTATTTTCTCCCACAGAGCGCGGTTCAGCAGAAACAGCGACTCCCCGAGCCGCTCCGCGCTGTAGGTCACGCCGTATTCCGCGCAGAGGCGCTCAACGGTGTAGTCGCTGGAATTTACGTTCAGCAGGTACCCGGCAAGCGCCGCGTCGAACACCACGTTTTTAAGCTCCATGCCGTTTTTCATGCAGTAGGAATACAGCGCCTTCGCGTCGTCGGTGCGCTTGGGGGCTTCGGAAGCCAGGATAGCCGCCGCGCCCTCCTGCGGCTTCCCCGCGAGAAACACGCGTACTTCCCCGCCGGAAAACGCCACGTCATACGCCGCCGGGTCGAATTCCGGGATATCGGCTTTTTCCGCGGCTTCAACTGCGGGAGTCCCGGCATTATCCGGTGTGGGCGCGGTTCCCTCGGAGGCTATCGAAGCTATCGAGGCTAACGCTACCTTCGCCGGGGCGGTCTTATCCAGACCCAGCTTCTTCATAACGCCGAACATTTCCATTTCAGTGAGGATACCTGCGGCTTCGGCTGGGTTCCCGTCCTTTTTCTCATATGCGGACATGTCAAGCTCCACCGGGGCTTCAAGAGTTATCTCGGCGAGCTTCCGGCTTAGCTCCGCGCTCTCCCTGCCGTTTTCCAGCTTGGTGCGGACTCCCTTCGTGACCTCTATCGTATCGAGGTTCTGGTAGATGTAGTCCACCGTGTGGTACTTCTGGATAAGCCCCAGCGCGGTCTTTTCGCCTACTCCGGGAACTCCCGGGATATTATCGGAGCTGTCGCCCATCAGGGTCTTGACCTCCAGCATTTCCCGGGGCGTAACGCCGTAGACCTCGGCTATCTTCGCCGGGGTGTAAATGATGTCCTCCTTGTTGGAGGCGAGCCTTACCGTCACCTTGTCGGTGATAAGCTGGAAGCTGTCGCGGTCTCCCGTGGAGATGGTGCACTCCCCGCCCTGCGATTCAGCGGCATGGGAGAGCGTTCCGATGATGTCGTCCGCTTCGAAGCCCTCCTTCTCCACGATGGCGACTCCAAGCGCGGTGAGTATCTGCTTGATTATCGGCATCTGCGCGCGCAGCTCGTCTGGCATTGCGTGGCGGGTACCCTTGTAGTCCGCGTACATCTTGTGCCGGAACGTCGGCGCATGCAGGTCGAACGCCACCGCGATGTGGTCGGGAGCCTCCTCCTTCATCAGCTTGAGAAATATGTTAAGGAAGCCGGTCAGCGCGTTGGTCGGCATTCCCTTTTTATTCGTGAGCACGCGTATCCCGTAGAATGCGCGGTTCATTATGCTGTTTCCATCTATTACAAGCAGCTTCATGCTTTATTCTCCTTTGAATTTCGGCATAGTCGGGATATCCGTCATGCGGATATCGTCAAGCACGCGGTGATCCAGCTTTTTCAGCATGAACAGCGTGCAGGTGCCGGTGAATGCTCCGCCAATCACCGCCGAGGCTGTAAGTATCGGTGTGTAGGCGAGCACCAGAATGTTCCCGTAGATTATCACTGCGGTGAGCATCTGTCCGGCGATATGTGCCAGCGCTCCCATGATACCGACCAGCGGCAGCCAGTTCTCCCGGCTCTCACCGGGGAGGAGCTTCCTCATCAGCAGCATGACTCCCAGCGCGCAGATGCCGCCCATCACTCCGTAGAACAGGTTCATGACCTGTCCGGTGATGAACGCCGCCACAAAGCAGCGCAGTATCACAACGATCATCACATCTCCGGAGCGCCACTTCCCGCCTATGTAGAGCATAAACATCGTGACGATGTTTCCAAGCCCGACCCTCACGCCGGGTATCGCGCATATAGGCGGCAGGAACGATTCAACTGCGGAAAGCACCGCCGCAATGCATATAAACAGCGCACAAAGCGCGACTTTTCTAACCTTGAGTGCTTTCACCCGAATGCACCTCCGTCGTATTCTCCTGTGCGGAACGGCTGCTCCGCGAATTCATTATGCCGGACACCTTCTCCGCGATCAGCATAAGCTCGGAAGGCTCCGGCGGCTTCGGAGGCTCGACCGGCTCCGGTTCTGCCTCGGGCATGATAGCCGCTTCCGGCTCTCCGGTGAACGTGTAGTCCCCGGCGCTTATCTTAGCCGCCGGATACGCAGCCAGCCAGTCGCGCAGATGACCCGCAGCAAGGCTGACCGCCGCCGCTGCCGAAGCCGCCAGCATGACAAATCCGCAGACCGCGAACACAGCGCCGTTTCCGCTTACGATAAAGCAAATCAGCGCATAGACAAGGTTCAGCGCGCAGCTTACCAGGCGTATGACAGGCTCCCCGGCGACCGCCATAAGCGCCGCCGTCACGGAAGCCGCCGCGCCGATCGCAAGCGCCAGCCCGGTGATAACTCCGCCCATGGCGAAGCCGCACACAGCGCACACTAACGCCGCCGCACACTGAATATAAAAGCACGCATGCACAGTCCTTCGGAGCGCGCCGACCCTCCTCTGCCTTGCAGAAACAAAGTCGGAGACCACGCTCTTTCCGTCGGATTCAAAATGTATGAGCCGCTTTTTTATCCCGTCCAGCATAATTACCTCCAGAAATTATAAGGCTCAGAGCCTGTTGACTTCCTCCAGCCACAGCGCCGCGGAAGCGTCGCTGGGCATTCTCCAGTCGCCCCGGGGCGAAAGTGTGACAGAACCCACCTTCACGCCGTCCGGCAGGCAGCTCCGCTTGAACTGCTGCGAGAAGAACCTGCGATAGAACGTCCTGAGCCACTTGAGGATAGTTTCCCGGTCGTAGCTTCCATCAAACGCGTACTCCGCCAGGCGGAAAACCTTGCTGGGCGGGAAGCACCAGCGTATCCCGTTGTACAGGAAGAAATCGTGCAGCTCATACGGACCTACCAGGTCCTCGGTTATCTGGGCGATGTCGCCGTTTTCGTCCGCCGGGAGAAGCTCCGGGCTTACCGGCGTATCGTAAATGCTCATCAGGACTTCGCGGAGGTCTGCGTCACCGACGGTTCCCGCGTAGTACTTCACGATGTGCCGAACCAGCGTTTTCGGAACGGAAGCGTTCACGCCGTACATAGACATGTGGTCGCCGTTGTAGGTAGCCCAGCCGAGCGCAAGCTCCGAAAGGTCTCCGGTGCCTATTACCATGCCGTTTTCAGCATTTGCGAGATCCATAAGTATCTTGGTGCGCTCACGGGCCTGGCCGTTTTCGTACACCACATTGTGGTTGTTCTCGTCATGACCGATATCCTTGAAGTGCTGCTTTACCGAATCCGCAATATCTATCACGCGCAGCCTTGTCCCGAGCAGCTCGCAGAGCCGCTCCGCATTGCTGCGGGTTCGCTTTGTCGTGCCGAAGCAGGGCATTGTGACCGCCAGTATATCCGACGCGGGTCTGCCGAGGAGCTTCATAGCCTCCACGCACACAAGCAGCGCAAGCGTGGAATCCAGCCCGCCGGAAATCCCGATCACCAGCGTTTTCGCGTTCGTGTGGCGGACGCGCTTTTCAAGCCCGTGCGCCTGCATTGTGAGGATATCCTCGCAGCGCTTGTCGGTCTCTGCCGAGGTATTCGGAACGAACGGAGTGCGGCGCACTATTCGGGTAAGCTCTGCGGGTTTTATTTCCATATCGAACGGAATACGGCGCATTCCCGGGCGCAGACCTCCCACGAAGCTCGTGTTGCGGCGGCGTTCGGAAGCAAGCTTCTGGACGTCTATCTCGGTAACGGTAAGCCCTGTTGAATACAGCCTGCTCTCCGCGAGGACTATTCCGTTTTCGGCGATTATATCGTGCCCGCTGAACACAAGATCCTGCGTGCTTTCACCGGAGCCTGCGCTTGCATACACGTACCCGCACAGCAGCCGCGCGGACTGGCTGTTCACAAGCTCGCGGCGGTAGGAATCCTTGCCGATGGTCTCGTTGCTGGCGGAGAGATTCGCGATGAGGGTCGCGCCTCCGAGCGCGAGGGAAATGCTCGGAGGCTCCGCATCCCAGAGATCCTCGCAGATCTCCGCTGCGAACACCAGCTCGGGAATCTCGCGGCACTCGAACAGCAATCCAAGCCCGAACGGAACGCTCTCCCCGAAAAGCTCGATATCGTACTCTCCCTCCGGGGCGGCGGTGAAATGCCGCTTCTCGTAGAATTCGTTGTAGTTCGGAAGGAACTTCTTCGGCACAACGCCGAGTATCTTCCCGTCCTTCATTACAACGGCGCAGTTGTAAAGCTCCCCGCGGAACCTCAGCGGACAGCCCACGGCAATGAGCATATCAAGCCCGGCGGAGTGCTCCGTGATATCCTTCAGCACGTTCAGAGCGCCGTCAAGCAGGGTCTGCTGAAAAAACAGATCCTGACAGGTGTAGCCGGTAATGCACAGCTCCGGCAGAACGAGCACTCTAACTCCCTGCTCGTGAGCCTTATCTATCAGCGCCTTTATACGGGCGCAGTTATAGCCGCAGTCTGCAACCTTGATGTCAGGCGTTCCCGCGGCGGTCTTTACAAATCCGTCCTTCATTCTTCTGCTCCTTTTGTGCCACAGTAAGCACTTTATATTGTTATCCATTTTATATTATATACGTTTTTCATCTGAAAATCAAGAGCAGTACACGGATTTTTAACATTTTATATAAAAATCCCCGCAGCCGTGTGACTGCGGGGATAATTGAATTCGATTCAGTGATATCAGAATCCGGTAGAGTAGTTCGGAGCTTCCTTTGTGATCTGGATATCGTGCGGGTGAGACTCTCTCAGACCTGCGCCGGTGATGCGTACGAACTCTGCACGCTCCTGGAGGTCGGGGATAGTCGGGCAGCCGCAGTAGCCCATACCGGAGCGGATACCGCCAACGAGCTGGAAGATGGTGTCGGCAACGGATCCCTTGTAAGGTACACGACCCTCAACGCCCTCGGGAACGAGCTTCTTGCTCTTATCCTGGAAGTAACGGTCAGCGGAGCCCTTCTTCATTGCAGCAAGGCTTCCCATGCCTCTGTATACCTTGAAGCTTCTGCCCTGGTAGATCTCGACGTCGCCGGGAGCCTCCTCGCAGCCTGCCAGCAGGGAGCCGAGCATTACGCAGTTAGCGCCAGCCGCAAGAGCCTTAACGATATCGCCGGAGAACTTGATACCGCCGTCTGCGATGACCGGCACGCCGTACTTAGCGGCAGCGCATGCGCAGTCGTAAACTGCGGTGATCTGCGGAACGCCGATACCTGCAACGATTCTGGTGGTGCAGATGGAGCCGGGGCCGATACCTACCTTTACAGCGTCAGCGCCAGCCTTGATGAGATCCTCAGCGGCAGCTCCGGTCGCAACGTTGCCTGCGATGATAACAGCGTTCGGGAACGCGGTCTTGATCTTGTCGAGGGTGGTCATAATGTTCTTGCTGTGGCCGTGCGCGGAGTCGAGAACCAGTACGTCCGCCTGAGCCTTCAGCAGTGCGCCTGCTCTGTCGAGCACGTCGGGAGTGATTCCGATAGCGGCGCCGCAGAGGAGTCTGCCGCCTGCGTCACGCGCGGTGTTCGGGTACTGTACGCTCTTCTCAATATCCTTGATCGTGATAAGTCCCTTGAGGAAGCCGTTCTCGTCAACCAGCGGGAGCTTCTCGATCTTGTGCTTTCTGAGGATCTCCTGAGCCTGCTGGAGATTAGTGCCGACCGGAGCGGTAACGAGGTTATCCTTTGTCATTACCTCACCGATCTTCTGGTTGTAGTCGGTGATGAAGCGGAGGTCGCGGTTAGTGAGGATACCGACCAGCTTGCCGTTCTCAACGACCGGAACGCCGGAGATCTTGTACTTGCCCATCAGAGCGTCTGCGTCAAATACGCTGTCCTGCGGGGAGAGGAAGAACGGGTTAACGATAACGCCGTTTTCAGAACGCTTTACCTTGTCCACCTCGTCGACCTGCTGCTCGATGGTCATGTTCTTGTGGATAATACCGATACCGCCTTCTCTGGCGATCGCGATTGCCATGCGGCTCTCTGTTACGGTATCCATCGCGGAAGTCATGATCGGGGTGTTGAGCGTGATGTTCTTGGTGAGCTGCGTCTTGAGATCGATCATGTTCGGGGTAACGTCGCTCTTTGCGGGTATGAGCAGCACGTCGTCGAACGTAAGACCTTCCTTGACAAATTTCTCGTTGTAGTTGCAGTTCAGCATACGATTAAATCCTCACTTTCTCGATCCGTTTCTGATTTGCGCAGGTATTCCTGCGTCTTTCTCATTTTCTGGAACATTGTCCTCAATAAGGAAAAAAGCCGCTGAATGCATAAGCATCATGGCTTTTAGTTCCGTTTCGGGGAAATGTCCTCCCGAAGATATATTGTAAATATTATATCACTAAACCGCTTTTTTTTCAAGCGCAAACCAGGAGAAAAGTATACAAATATCAAGCCTGAATTCGCCGCGATTTCGGAAATTTTCACGCTTTCCCTGAAAATCTCGAAAAAATCTTCCCCAGCTTATTGACGAAAAAAGATATTTATTATAGAATATATGTGTATGGGTATTTTATGCCCTCTGAAAAATGTATGAAATTCACAGATAAGGAAATGATAATATGATAAAGACCTCTGCTTCGCTGCTTGCCTGCGACCTCGCGGATATATCCGGGGAGCTCTCGCGCTGCAAGACGGCGAATGTCGACTGGATACACTTCGACGTAATGGACGGCGCGTTCGTCGATCAGATAACCTACGGCAGCCCGGTGCTGAAATGCGTCCGCAGAGCAACGGATATGTTCCTCGACGTGCACCTGATGGTGAACGACCCGGCGAGCCAGATAAAGTTCTTCGCGGAAGCCGGCGCCGATCTCATCAGCTTCCACCTCGAGAGCCGCAGCGACCCACGCCGGACACTGGAGCTGATACGCTCCTTCGGCGTAAAATCCGCGCTCGCGGTGAAGCCTGGGACCCCCATCGAGGAAGCGTTCCCGCTTGTGGAGCTGTGCGACATGGTTCTCGTGATGACCGTCGAGCCGGGCTACGGAGGGCAGGCGTTCATTCCGGAAACGCTGGATAAGATACGCGCTCTGCGCAGCTTCGCCGGAGATTCCCTCGACATCGAAGTCGACGGCGGCATAAACAGCAAGACCGCTCCTCTGGTAAAGGAAGCCGGCGCGAACGTCCTGGTTGCCGGGACTGGTCTCTTCAAGGCGGAGGACATGGCGCAGGCTAACTCCCTGCTGAAGGCTCCGCAGAAAGGACAGGCATGATAACTCCCATAACCAAGCGCGACCCGCGCAAGCTGTATCTGGAGCGCCTTGTATTCATGGCTGCTCTGCTGATACCGGCGGTGTTCCGGGGAGGCTTAAGACCGCTGGTGGTGTGCGCGGTGTGCGTTATCTGCTGCATGCTCACCGACTGGGTCTGCTGCAAGCTGCGCCGCATAAAATACGACCTTAAAGACCCCGCCGTGATGTTCTGGGGGCTGTGCTGCGGAATGCTCATGCCGGCGGGTATCCCGCATGTCCTTGCAGGACTTTCCGCAGTTATCTGCATTGCCCTCGGGAAGCACATTTTCGGCGGAAACGAGAACCTCGTGTTCTCCCCTCCCGCGATAGCCGTGGCGTTCCTGATAATCTGCTACCCCGGCGACATGCTGTATTATCCGAAGGTCGGCGAAATTATCCCGATGTTCTCGGAGTACGAAGGGACGTTCACCCGCTCTGTCGAATACCGCATGAACCTCGGCACCACGCCCACCCAGTCCGTTATGGATATCCTCATGGGAAACGTCCCCGGCGCTATCGGCGCTGTGAATATCCTGGTTATTCTGGTCATCGGCGTGTGCATGCTGATAAAGCACTCTACCAGCTTCACCGCGCTGATATCCTGCCTGGCCTCTGTGGCGGCTATTTCCGCGCTGTACCCAAGGGTCGGGGATTCCCCGCTGATGTCAGTGTTCTATGAACTTTCCAGCGGTTTTCTGCTGTTCGGAATCGTTTTTATGTCTGCCGAGCCTTATATCCTGCCGAAGCGCCGCGCCGCAAGAGCCATCTACGGAGTCGTGCTAGGCTACACCGTGATGATGTTCCGGTATTTCGGTCAGGTGGAGGGCTGCTTCGTTTTCGCGCTGCTTATCGTCAACGCCATGAGCAGCTCGTTTGATACCATCGTTGAGAATATCCTCTACTGGAAGCGCAACTACATCAGCTCCTTCGAGGGAAGCAAGACCCGCGCGCAGCAGGGCGGCATAAAGCTCACTGACACGCAGGAGATACAGCTCCCCGAAAAGTACCGCTACAACACTCCGCCGATAGACGGCAAGGTGAAGCGCCACAAGCGCCGCCCAGCGGTAATAAGCAGACCTGGTGAAGCTCAGCCGCACCACGAGCAGCTCGAGCAGCCGGAACGCTCAGAGCGTCCGGAATCAGAGCCATCTATAAACCCGGAGAAGGAGGACAGCGATGAATAACAAACCCTCCGGGAAGTTCAGCCTTGACGGGCTTTTCCGCCAGAACATCGTTCTGATGAGCGGACTCGTCACCGCCCCGATAATAGTAGCGGCGACAACGTTCGAACGCGCTCTGGTGCTCACCCTGAGCTTCCTTCTTATCTCGTACTCGTCAATAATCATCTGCCGGTTCATTCCCCGGGAGATAGTCTACACCGTGCGGATAATCTGCTACGTCGGCGTTGCTGCGGTGATGTATATTCCGACCGCGCTGCTAATGAATGCGCTGTTCCCCGAAACAGCATCGGCGGTGTCCATATACATTGAGATACTGGTGGTCAATTCCCTGATACTTGCAAAAACCGAGAGCCGGTTCTACCTCATGTCGATGAAAGAAATGGCGCTTGACGCACTGATGTACATTCTCGGCTACGCTATAGCGGCGTTCGCCGTGGGTATCATCAGGGAGTTCCTCGCGTTCGGCTCGCTGTTCGGGCTGAGAGTATGCGACGCCCCCATGCCCGCCGCAAAGACCACGTTCTTCGGGTTCATACTTGTGGGGATCCTCGCGGCTGTCTGCCGCGGAGTGACTACCCGCCGCAGGAAGCGCAGCGAAAGCTCCGGCGTTATCCGAAAGGGGGCTGAATGATGGAAGTTATCGCAAAGATCGTTTCCGCCGCGATGGTCTCCGTATTCGTCCAGAACGCGATATTCGACCGCGCATTCGGCAGCAATGTCGGTATCTACGCCTCCCGCAAGAACAGCACCGTTATCGGCTTCACGCTCGGTATCACTGCTATGACCACCCTGGCGAGTATTGTTTCCTTCTTTGTTGACCAGGCTATGCTCCCGACGGAATTCGGCTGGCTGTTCATGCCGCTGATCTACTCAGCCGTTATCAGCGTGCTGTATATTCTGGGGCTTCTGGCGCTCTGGCGGTTTTTCCCAAAAATATTCAGGAAAATACGCAAGTACGTTCACCTTGCAATATTCAACTGCACCGTTATCGGCGCGCTTTTCCTCAACTCCAACTACGGCAGCGACATCTGGTCGTACATCGGATACGGTTTCGGCACCGGCATAGGGTTCTTCCTGGCGTGCTTCCTGCTGAACATCGCGCACGAAAAGCTGGACAGCGACAAGATCCCGCGTATATTCCGCGGCTACCCCATCATGCTGGTATACATCGGCGTGATATCGCTGGCGTTCTACGCGCTGGCGGGCTACACCGTTGACTTCTGATAACAACACACCACATTCTAGGAGATATCATGAAGAAAAAGAACATCAAGATAAAGCACCGCAAATACAGCCTGTACCAGCGCAAGAAAAGCAAGGGCAGGAAGTTCCTCACCGGACTGCTGATGGTAATTCTGGTGGCGGGTCTGTGCGTACTGGGCTACGGCCTGGGCAAGCCGCTGGTGGAGTACTTCTCGAACCGCGGAAACGAGTCGGCCCCGGAATCCGCCTGGACTCCGCCGGTATCCGCCGAGCCTGCGGCTCCCTCATCGGAAGGCACCGCGGAAAAGACCGCTGAGTCCTCCGAACCGACCGCCGAGCCGGAAATCGAAAAGACGGTCAGCGCGTTCATTCTGCCGGAGACCGCCGCGCTCAGCTCCGAGAGCCTCAACAGCGCCCTCGCAGCCGCAAAGAACAGCGGCTACACCGACATCACGGTAACGCTCAAGGACGAAGCCGGAAGCTTCCTTTACAAGACCGCGCTCAAGGATATTCCGGAGACCCAGATAACCGGAACCCTCACTGCAAAGCAGATCGCGGACATCATAACCAAGGCGGGAATGACTCCGCACGCGCGTATAAATACGCTGCTCGACCGCACCTCTCAGACCTACTCCGGCGGAAGCATCTGCTACATGATAGCCGACGGCGGAATCTGGCACGACTACTACGTCGATCAGGGCGGCAAGTCCTGGCTCGACCCGTTTGAGAAGGAAACTGCGGCGTACCTCGCGGATATCACAAAGGAGATCGCGTCCGCGGGCTTCACAGACGTGATACTCGCCAACACGAGGTACCCGGCATTCAACCCGCAGGATTACACTAACTTCCTGCGGCAGCTCAACATCTCCGACGATACTGCGCGGATTGAAGCGCTGTGGGACGTAATCTCCGCGTGCCAGAAGGCGGCGGGAGATACCAGAGTCACCGTTGAAATGAACGACGAAGATCTGTTCGCGGATAGCAACGCGATCGCGCTCACCACTGCGGAAGCCGCTGGAGACAAGGCAAAGCTGAAAACCGCAGCGCTGCTGGTGGACTACTCCCCCGCCGACAAGACCGGATACGCCGAAACAAGGGCGTTCATCGGGAAGCTCTCCGCGATGTACTCCGGGCAAGAATGGGCGGTTCGCATTCAGACCTCCGGCTTCTCTGCTGCTTCGCTCGAGCAGGTACGCAAGGCGTTTTCGGACTCCGGTATCACCGTGTTTTCTGAATAATCGGTGAAAATTTTGCCGCCCTACTTGATTTTAGGAGCAGTTTAGGTTATAATTAAAAGGTACTATAAAAATCATGCCGCAAGGCAGGACGTGGAGGACAACTAATGACAACACTCGCAGTTATTTCTACCGCAGCTTCTTCTGCAGCCGCAACCGGCGGAGCAAGCGTGGCAAGCATGCTCACAATGCTGATTCCGCTGGCGCTTATCATCGTATTCTTCTATTTCTTCATAATCCGCCCGGAGAAGAAGCGCAACAAGGAAATGCAGAACATGCTCAACAACATTCAGGTTGCTGATGAGGTTATCACCAACGGCGGCATCATCGGTAGAGTTCTTTCCGTTAAGGAGGACACCGTGCTTATCGAGACCGGCAGCGACCGCACCAAGATCCGCGTGCTGAAGTCCGCTATCGCTAAGAACAACACCGTTCACGAGGCTCCCGCTGAGGAAGCTCCCGCTAAGAAGAAAAAGGGCGACAAGCCCGCTGAGATCAAATGATCTTGCGCAAATGGAATTAAAAACTCCCTCCGGAATCGGAGGGAGTTTCTGTTTGTCGGAAAAGTCTGCACGGGTAAAAATATGTTGGTGAAAAATTGTTGTTTAGAGGTTAATGACACGTCCGAAACAGTCCACCGGACTGTTTCGGAAGATAAGTTCAACAAACACAATGTGTCGCTTGTGGGGGAAAACTCTTGTTTTCCCCCACACCCCTTTAGCGCCTTTTGGACGTTTGACTGCGCGCCGGCGCGCAGAGTTGCCGTGCTTTCGCACGGAGTATCCGCACTCTGTGCGGAGGTTTCGCCTAACGGCGACAAGGGCTCTGCCCTTGACCTGCAAGGGGGACGCGTCCCCCTTGACTCCCGATAGGGAGTTGCTCAAAGTTGAACACTCGCTGCTAATATAAAAATAACCGGGAAGCTGCAAACTCCCCGGGATAATTTTATTTGCGTATCCTGCGAATCTTCACCTGATGTACCGGCTTTACAGACTGGTTATAACCGTTCGGCGCCGTGGGGACCGCATAGGGCGCCCCGAGTGCGGCTGCTGCCTGAGCCAGCTCCTCTGCCTTCGGCGCTTTCCGCTCACAGAGGTTCTGCTCGCGCTCCGCTTCTTCCTGCTGAGCCTGCTCTGCCGCCTTATAAGCCTGCTCGTAGAAATAGATCTGCGAATTGAGCCGCGGCTCGCCTTCCTTCGGCTGAACATGGTGGTAGTTGCCGTCGCTGTCCTGCTCGCGCGCCTTCACATTGTCACGGAGCATCGTCTCGAATATATCGACTGCGCGGTCCGCTATGCTCTTATCCAGCAGCGGAGCCGCAACCTCAACGCGGCGCTCGGTGTTTCTGGTCATGAAGTCCGCACTGGAAATGTACACTCTGCGGCGGTCGCCGGTGCCGAAAATGTAGATTCGGCTGTGCTCCAGGAATCTTCCCACGATGGAAATTACACGTATATTCTCGGTGTCTCCCTCAACGCCCGCGATAAGGCAGCAGATACCCCGGACTACCAGCTCGATTTTGACCCCGGCGCGGCTTGCCTCGGCGAGCTTCTCGATGATATCCTTATCGGTCAGGGAGTTCATCTTGATTCCGATATAGCCCTTGTCCTTGTAAGTTATCTCGTTGTCGATAAGCTCGACAATGCGGCTCTTGAGCCCCTTCGGTGCAACCAGCAGCTTGTTGGTGCTCTCAACTGTGTTCCCGACTGCGAGCGCATTGAACACCACGGAGGCGTCAGAGCCGAAATCACGGTCGGCGGTCATCAACGTGAGGTCGGTGTACAGCTTGGAGGTACGCTCGTTATAGTTGCCCGTGCCTACCTGCGTGATGTAGCTTACGTCGTTGCCGTCGCGCAGCGTGATGAGCAGCAGCTTGGAGTGCACCTTCAGCTCGTCCAGACCGTAAATGACGGTAACGCCCGCGTCCTCAAGGCACTTCGACCAGCCGATGTTGTTTTCCTCATCGAAACGCGCGCGAAGCTCCACCAGCGCAAGGACGTCCTTGCCGTTTTCAGCGGCGCGGGTCAGGGCGCTGATTATCTTACTGTCCCTCGCCACGCGGTAAAGCGTTATCTTGATGGAAACTACGTCCGGATTCTCGGCGGCTTCCTCCAGCAGGCGTATGAACTGGTTGATGTTCTCATAGGGGTAGTTGAGCATGATGTCATGCTGCTTTATCTGCTCTATCATCGGGCGCTTTGTGTCGATGGCGGGGGATTTCTGCGGGGTCAGCGGAGCAAAGAAAAGCTCGCTGTTTTTCTCCAGCTTTCTTTCAACGGAGGAGAGGAAATCCATCGTAAGCGGGGCGGTCTGCCAGAAAATGAAGCCGTCGCGCACCTTGAGGGTCTTTGCTATGAGCGCGGCTATGCTGTCGTCCGGTTTTCCGAGGAATTCCAGGCGAACCGGCTGGAGCTTCTTGCGCTTCTTTACAAGGTCGGACATTATGTCGCGGAAATCAACATCGTGGTCGTACAGACCCTCGTCGATAGTGATATCCGCGTTTCGGGTCACTCTGAAAATGCAGCGGGAGATTATCTCGAAATTCTTGAACACCTGCTCTGCGTAATGGCTGATAAGTTCCTCGATAAGCAGGAACTTGCCCGTTCCCGGGAGCCACACCAGCTTCGGGAAATTCTCCGACGCGGGGAGAATGCCGAACGTTACCTTGCGCGCGGCGTCGTCCTTCTTGCGGATCGCTACGCCGACGTATATCTCGCCGCTCTTGAGGAACGGCACCGGGTGCTTCTTGTCGACAACTCCGGTGAACAGCAGCGGCTGTATCTCGCGGGTGAAAAACGCGCGGAAATACGCGTCCTCCTCCGGGGAGAGGTCCTTCACCGCGAGGTGCTCAACGCCGTAATTCTTCAGGCCGTCCATTATCGCGGAATACGCGTCGTCCTTCACCGGCAAGAGCTGCTTTACGCGCTTCGCGATCTCCACGAGCTGCTCCTTTGCGGTCATGTTGGTCTTGTTTTCGGTGTCCTTGCTGTCAAAGAGCATTTTATCGTGCAGGCTGCCTACTCTTATCATGAAGAATTCGTCGAGGTTGGAGCAGAATATCTGCACGAATCTCAGCCGCTCGAACAGCGGAGTTTCCTCGTCGAATGCCTCCTCAAGCACCCTTGCATTGAACTTGAGCCACGAAAGCTCACGGTTGTCATAGAATTTACCGCTCATATTAAATCCTTTCACAGTTGCTTCATCTGCTGTTTACGCCGAATTTACATATAACAACGCCGCCTGAAAACGCTCGGTCTACAGGCGGCTAAATTATCAATGAATATGTTTACTTCTTGAGGTCGAGAGAAGCCTTGATGAAACCGTTGAACAGCGGGTGAGGTCTGTTCGGTCTGCTCTTGAACTCAGGGTGGAACTGAACTGCAACGAACCAGGGGTGAACGTCCTTCGGAAGCTCAACGATCTCGACAAGCTTGCCATCAGGGGAGAGACCAGCGAACTTCAGGCCCTTTGCAGCAAGCTGCTCACGGTAGGTGTTGTTGAACTCGTAACGATGACGGTGACGCTCGTAGATAAGGCCTTCGCCGTAAAGCTCGCGGGAGATGGAATCCTCCTCGAGCTTGCAGGGATACAGACCCAGACGCATTGTACCGCCCATGTCAACGCCCTTCTGGTCGGGCATGATGTCGATAACGTCGTACTTGTGCTGACCGAACTCAGAGGAGCTTGCGCCCTCCAGACCGCCGACATTGCGTGCGAACTCGATAACAGCCATCTGCATGCCGAGGCACAGTCCAAGGTACGGCTTCTTGTTCTCTCTTGCGTAACGTACAGCCTCGATCTTGCCCTCGATGCCTCTGTCGCCGAAGCCGCCGGGAACTACGATGCCGTCGACCCTGCCAAGAAGCTTTTCGGCGGTGTCGGGGTTGACTTCCTCGGAATTGATAAGCTCGATATGCACGTCAGCGCCGTTTGCAGCGCCTGCATGTCTGATGGACTCCATAACGGAGATGTATGCGTCAGGAAGCGCAACGTACTTGCCTACAAGACCGATGGTCAGCGGCTTTGTTGCGTTCTCCTGCATGTGCACCATGTTCTTCCACTCGGTGAGGTCAGGCTCTCTGTCCTCAAGACCCAGGTGATGGCACGCGGAGTGCGCCAGGCCTGCTTCCTCGAGCATAAGCGGAACCGCATACAGCGAAGAAGCGGTGAGGTTCGGGATAACGTCCTCCTTGCGGACGTTGCAGAAGCTTGCTACCTTCTCCATCATGTCCTGCGGGATCTCGCAGTCGCTGCGGAGAACCAGCACGTTCGGCTGGATACCGATGGAGAGCAGCTCCTTTACGCTGTGCTGGGTCGGCTTGGTTTTAAGCTCGTTGCTGCCGGAGATGAACGGGAGCAGGGTAACGTGAATGTACATTACGTTCTCTCTGCCGACGTCGTTGCTCACCTGGCGGATAGCCTCGAGGAACGGTGTGGACTCGATATCTCCGACTGTACCACCGATCTCGGTGATAACTACGTCGGCAGCCTCTGCGCCGCTGTTGGCAACGCGGTAGATGCGGTCCTTTATTTCGTTGGTCACATGCGGGATAACCTGAACGGTTCCACCGAGGTAGTCGCCGCGTCGCTCCTTGTTAAGGACTGTCCAGTAGATCTTACCGGTGGTGACGTTGCTGTTTACTGAAAGATTCTCATCGATGAAACGCTCGTAGTGACCGAGGTCGAGGTCAGTTTCGGCGCCGTCGTCGGTGACGAAAACCTCGCCGTGCTGATAGGGGCTCATAGTGCCCGGGTCAACGTTTATATACGGGTCGAACTTCTGGATAGTTACCTTGTAACCTCTCATTTTGAGCAGTCGACCGAGCGAAGCAGCCGTAATGCCCTTGCCAAGACCGGAAACTACGCCGCCGGTGACGAAAATATATTTTGCAGCCATTTTTTGTTTGACCTTCCCTTCTTTGAAATTAGGAATTCTGAATTCGGAATTCGGAATTTCGGGAATCCAGAATTACTTCAGCCTTACTTATCCGAAAACATATCTACAGTTTATTATATCACTATGCGTAACTTTTTTCAAGTGGTATTTCTACTAAAATAACCATTCTGCGGCATTATTTTTCCGGTCTTTTCATTTCCAGTTTCTGTCGTAGCTCGGAGCCTCCAGCAGCGGGTTGGAAGTTGTTGGACGTTTTTTCTGCCTGCGGGTGATGTGTTCCGCGATGTTGAACGGCTTTTTCTCGGGTATTGCGCGAAATTCCGCGAGATAATGCTCAAGCGAGGTCTGTATTTTCTTCGTGGAACCGAACCAGCCGTTTATTTCCAGCCTGTCCGAGGTCTCGAAACCGCGTTCGTTAAGCTCAGGGCTGTCGAACTGGGTGTGACCGTCCCCGTCGACGTGGTAGCCCAGGCGGCCGCTCTCCTCGAAGTAGCAGCGCACCTTCCCCTTCACAGTCAGCGAACAGGGGGCGGCCTTCTGGTCGCGGGATATCTCCTCGATACCGGAAAACGGCACGAAATACAGCCGCCGGAGTATCACCTGGTCGTCCCAGTTCCGGAATTCCCCGGCGTAAAGGCTGAACACGAAGCCGTCCGGCAGAATGTCGAGATACGTGAACCTGCTGTGCCGCGCGGTGTACTTCTTAGCCAGCAGAGCCGCAGAGAACATCGTTGTCGTTCCCGCCAGCACGCATATTACGATCACCAGCGCCATGAGCCTCAGGATCCCGGAGGAATTCCCGGCGCCGAGGTTCAGCAGGATATTCACCGCGCAGAACACGCAAACGCCGAAAAGCGGCACCAGTACGATAATAGCCGTACCCCTGAGCCGCCTGCGGTATTTGGTTGTATCCGCGTGGAAAAAGTAATCCATGCTCCGCCTCCGCATTTATGTACTTTAGCCGCCTGCATACGGCTTCCTTATTTATTATAGCACATAAACGCCCCGCCGTCAATCTTCGCGGGGGAGTTCCTCCGGAGGTATTGCGGCAAAGCTGCGGTCAACGGTTATCACGCAGCGTATGTCCGCTCTCTTCTGCGACATGAAGCGTTCTATCTCGGCGCGCAGCTCAGATTCGTCCATCTTGAAGTCAGTCGGCACTGCAACGTCGAATTCAGCATTTGTTCTGTCGCCGCAGCTGACAAGCCGCAGGTCGTGAACGGACAGCCTTTCGTCGATAAGCCGCACGGTCTGCTCAAGCTCACGGCGTATCTCGCTGACTGCGGAATCGTCGGTCAGGACCGGGTCGAAATGAATCAGCATGTTGATGCCGTCGCTGCTCAGAAAATCACGCTCGATCTGGTCTATCACAGCATGGCTTTCTATGACGTTCTCCTCCGCCGCCATCTCGACGTGCACAGTCGCGAATTTCCTGCCGTGGCCGTAGTCGTGCACGATGAGGTCGTGAGTTCCCAGCACTCCGGGGTAGGAGAGAATTTTCCGACGGATCTTCTCAACAAGCTCCGGAGAGGGGGCGTTTCCAAGAAGTGGGTCCATCGTGTCCTTTACGAGGCCGGCTCCGCTGTACAGTATGAATCCTGCGACTGCCACCGCCATTATTCCGTCGAGCTGAACTCCGGCGTAATGCGAGATAAGGCTCGCAGCGAGGACCGCGGCGGTCACTATGCAGTCGTTGCGGCTGTCCGCGGCTGCGGCGATGAGCGTCTGCGAGTCGATGTGCTTCCCGACGCTGCGGTCGAAGATCATCATGCCGAACTTCACCGCTATGGAGGTCAGCATTACAATTATCGAAACCAGGGTGAATTCCACGTCCTGCGGGGTTATGATCCTCTCGATTCCGCTTTTGAGCAGCTCAATTCCGATAACTATAACGAGTATCGCGACAACGAACCCGGATATGTACTCATACCGCGCGTGTCCGTAGGGGTGCTCGGCGTCGGCGCGCTTTTCGGAGAGCTGGAATCCGATAAGGCTGATGAGGCTGGAAGAAGCGTCCGAGAAGTTGTTGAGCGCGTCCGCTGTGATGGAAACGCTACCTGAGAAGGTGCCCGCGATGAACTTCCCAGCGCTCAGGAGCATATTGCAGACTATTCCGACCCAGCCCGCCAGCCTGCCATAGTATGCGCGTTTGTGATTTTTTTCGTTTTCTGCCGACATAAAGACACCTCCAGCCGGAAATACGCTCCGTTCAAATTGCATTATGAAAATTATATCACGCGGTATATATGTTAGTCAAGATTTACGCGGTGTAATTTTCAGTCGAAAAATAACTAAAAAACAGCTCGAAAATTCTACAGCGCAGATGTTCTGAAGGAAATTGAAAAAAATTCGCAAAAGCCCTTGACAAATCAGAATGAAAGTGTTATAATAATTAAGCGTTGATGTTAAGCAAAGCATCTGCGGGTGTAGTTCAATGGTAGAATCCCAGCCTTCCAAGCTGGTCGCGTGGGTTCGATTCCCATCACCCGCTCCAAGCCTTTATAGGCTGCTGTATAGGATACGCGCCATTAGCTCAGCTGGATAGAGCAACCGCCTTCTAAGCGGTAGGTCGAAGGTTCGAATCCTTCATGGCGTGCCATACATGGTGGGTATGGCTTAGTTGGTTAAAGCGTCGGATTGTGGTCCCGAAGATCGTGGGTTCGACTCCCACTACCCACCCCAGATAAGAAAAGGCATAGGTTTTACCTGTGCCTTTTTCGTTAATCTTTAATACTACGCTGGGATATAGCCAAGTGGTAAGGCAAGGGTCTTTGACTCCCTCATTCGTGCGTTCGAGTCGCACTATCCCAACCAAATTCAACAAATGCCTCGTCTTTAGACGGGGTATTTGTTTTTTGGGGGTTGTTTTCTTTGGGTAAGGTATTGATAGATAAATTGTTGTTTAGAGGTTAATGACACGTCCGAAACAGTCCACCGGACTGTTTCGGAGGACGGACTCAACAAAGACAATGTGTCGCTTGTGGGGGAAAACTCTTGTTTTCCCCCACGCCCCTTTAGCGCTCTTTTTCGTTTAGCCGTGCTTCCGCACGGAGTAACTGCGCGCCAGCGCGCAGAGTGTTTCGCCTGACGGCGACAAGGGCTCTGCCCTTGACCTGCAAGGGGGACTAGTCCCCCTTGACTCCCAATTATGGGTTGCAGTAAACGGAACACTAGCCGCTAAATTATAGTTTGTCAACAATCAGCAAGGGGCCTCTTTTGAAGCCCCTTACATTCATTCATTCTTATTTTCTGTTATCTGTTCAGGCTCGGAATCTCCCTCCGCGCCCTTTTTCAGCTTTATCTTCGACATATTTCGTATTCTCGACCAGATGAACGCCAACGCTACCAGTACAAGCTCCGGAATAGTCTGCCACAGTCTGGACACCACGGACACGACCATAGCGTCGCTCTGCGGCATTATAAGGCACAATCCGGCTACGATGATACCCTCGCGGACTCCAAGTCCGGACGGGGCGAATATCGCGAGAATGCCCATTATCGCGGAAACTCCCCAGATGCCGGCACAGAACAGCAGCTCTGAATACTCCACGGCGGGGTAGATCGACTTAGTAAGAATGAAGAATCCCACTCCGACGATCAGCCAGTTTCCGATGAACAGCAGCACGACCTTTAACATCTGCGAGTACTTCATCGGTATCTCAAGATCCTTCTTAAAGAGCTTCCCGAGTATCCGCAGGAAGAAGTTGATTATTTTCGGGTGAATGCATACGAAAAATACCACTATCAGCGCGATAGTTACCCACTTGTAGTTTTCCAGAAGCTCGTTCGGGAAGAACAGCAGCGACACGATAAACAGCATCGCAGCGCCAAGCAGCGTGCAGACATTCTCAATAAAGAAGCACACCGTTACCTTCGACAGCGGCGCGTCCTCCTCCTTATAGTAGGTCAGGCGGGCGGCAAGCATGAACACCTTCCCCGGAATGTACTTTCCGAGGATAGAGTAGAGGTAGCTCGTGACAGCTTTCTCGTACTTTATTGCACAGCCGTTAAGCTTCGTGATGTAGTGCCACAGCGACGCCAGGGTTATTTTATACACGAAATAGAACAGCATGGAGAATATGAATATCCCCATATCAACGTTCATTATCTTGTCGGAGAATTCGTCCCAGTTCTTCCAGAAGTACCATGCCAGGAACACCACGACAAGCACGCCGAACAGAATTTTCAGCGCTTTCAGTATCTTTTTCTTATCAGGCTTTTTCATTGTTTTCCCCCGGTCAGAAGCTCAGCAGCACGCGAATGAAGCACATGTAATAGTATATGAACCAGGTCGGCATTTTCTCAAGCTTAGCGAGCTTTTCCCGGCTGAACTTCATGTTTCTCCAGCCAAGCTTGAATGCAAGGCGGTGATTCCACTTGCACTTGCCGGAGGTGTCAACATTGAGCTTCCTGCCCATCTTCTCGAACATTTTCTGCTTCGCCTTTGCCGCGTTGAACTTGAATACCAGCGCACGCTTCTGGCTGCGGAGCATTTTGCTGTCGTCGATACGCGAAGCAACTATCGCGCCGTCGTCCACAGCGGACTGGAACGCCTTCATTGCGCGCTCGTTCCGGATAACGCAGCTCGTGTGCTTTATCGGATTCTTCTTCATTTCCTTGAGCCAGATATCACCGAAGCTGATATCCGCAGAGTTGCAGTAATGATCCTGGCAGACCATGCAGCTCTCCCGGCTGAAGAAGTATGCGTTTTTGTATGCGCATATCGTCTTGGGGTAGCTGAGGGTCTTTTCGCTGCCGTCCTCGTACTGCACGGTGGAAAGCCCTCTCCAGTGACCGCGGCGGTAGTAAAGCCGCTTTGCCCCGTCAAGGGAGATCTTCTTCTTTCTGAGCGGCACAAGCGTTGCGTTATCGTCATGACTTCCGCTGCAATAAAGCCCCAGCTTCAGCACGATCTTTTCTTTCAGCGCGGGGTTCTTTTCCAGCATTGCATTAAACGCCCTCATCTGGCAGGGAACAAGCACCACCGCCAGCTTTCCGCTGAATTCCTCCAGCATTTTGACGTGCTTCATCAGCGGCATATACATATATACCGAGGAGGAGCTTTCC
>CAMELR010000028.1 GCA_945923775.1 uncultured Clostridia bacterium
TCGTGATGGAAGCTATGTCCTTGCTTTCCATTAGTTTAAAAAGCGCGGTGCGTATCGCCTTTTTGGTGCGTATTACTCTTTTGTCGGAATTGTTGCGTGTCATTACTGCCATATAATGACCCCTTTCTACACAAAATGTTGATTTATTCACATGTGTATATTATATCCCAATTTACTATGTTTGTCAACATCATTAGTCATTTTGTGCAATTTAAGCTTATGTTTATATTTTATAACGGTTACTATGTTTTTGATATAAATGTACTGGGTTTTCGTGACATTGACAACAAAGAAATATGGTGATATAATATAATAAAAGTACAAGTCAAGAAAGGACAGCTCATGGCAAAGATAATCATAACCGACGATGAACCTATGAACCGCAGAATGACTGAGTTCATGCTTACAAAGAACGGGTACGAAACAGTAAAGGCTGCTTCTGGAGAGGAGTGCCTCAGCCAACTTTCAGATGGAGCTGATCTTGTGCTTCTTGACGTAATGATGCCGGGGCTAAACGGATTTGAGACCCTGGAGCGCATACGCGGCGGAGGGATAACGATTCCGGTAATATTCCTTACAGCGGCGGAGGATAACGAAACTCTGCATAAAGCGGAGGTACTTGGCGTTCCATGCGTCAGGAAGCCGTTCAGACCGGACGAGCTTCTGAGTGCAGTCCGCAATGCGATCGGCGCAGTTAAATAGTAAAATCGGGGCGTATTGAAATATCGCCCCGATTTTTTGTAATTTCACACCAAAAAACTTCAAAACCTCTTGACAAATTGGGCAATTTATATTAAAATTGAAAAAGAATAAACGTTTACATTGACGTTTTGAACTACGGTAAATGCTATACCGCAGATGATGTATTAATAAGGAGAACATAATCATGGCTTACATTTTAGGCGTTGACATCGGCACTTCAGGAACAAAAACGGTGCTTTTCTCGGAGGACGGTACCCCGGTAGCTTCCGCTACATATGAGTACCCGCTCTACACTCCGCAGAACGGCTACGCCGAGCAGGAGCCGCTCGACTGGTGGAACGCTTCCGTGAACGGAATCAAGGACGTTATTTCCCAGAGCAACGTCAGCGCTGACGATATCAAAGGCGTTGGACTTTCCGGTCAGATGCACGGCCTGGTAATGCTCGACGCTGAAAACCAGCCTATCCGTAAGTCAATCATCTGGTGCGACCAGCGTACCGCGAAGGAAGTCGTTGAGATCACCGATAAGGTCGGCGCAGACAGAATGATAGAGATCACAGCAAACCCGGCTATTACCGGATTCACCGCTGCAAAGATCATGTGGGTCAAGAACAACGAGCCTCAGAATTACGAGAAGTGCAGGCATATCCTCCTTCCGAAGGATTACATACGCTTTATGCTTACCGGCGAGTTTGCAACCGAGGTTTCCGACGCGAGCGGAATGCAGCTCCTTGACATTCCGAACCGCTGCTGGTCAGACGAGGTTCTGAACAAGCTTGGCATCGACAAGGCCCTGCTTGCTAAGGTATACGAATCTCCCGAGATCACCGGAACAATCACGGCAAAGGCTGCGGAGCTGACAGGTCTTAAGGTCGGAACTCCCGTAGTCGGCGGCGCCGGCGACAATGCGGCCGCTGCGGTCGGCACCGGCGTAGTCGAGGACGGCAAGGCGTTTACTACTATCGGTTCTTCCGGCGTTGTATTTGCTCATACCTCTGATATTTCCATTGATAAGAAGGGCAGAGTACACACTTTCTGCTGTGCAGTTCCTGGCTGCTGGCATGTAATGGGCGTTACACAGTCCGCTGGACTGTCCCTCAAGTGGTTCAGAGACAATTTTGCATGGTCTGAAATGGAGACCGCGCTTTCTATGGGCGTTGATCCCTACTACCTCATGGATAAGGAAGCGGGAAGCGTTCCAATCGGAGCAAACCGCCTGCTGTACATGCCTTACCTCAACGGTGAGAGAACTCCTCACCTCGACCCTAATGCCCGCGGCGTATTCTTCGGACTTTCCACCATGCACAAGAAGAAGGAAATGCTCCGTGCTGTAATGGAGGGCGTATCCTACTCCCTGCGCGACTGCGTTGAAGTTATGCGCGAGATGAACATTAACGTAAGCGATATGATGGCTTGCGGCGGCGGCGGAACTTCTCCGCTGTGGCGTCAGATGCTGGCTGACCTTTACGGCTGCCAGGTCAAGACCACTCAGAACAAGGAAGGTCCCGCGCTTGGCGTAGCGCTTCTTGCGGCGGTCGGCGCAGGTATTTATAAGAGTGTTCCCGAGGCGTGCCGCGCAGTCATTAAGCCTGAGAAGATACAGGAGCCTATCGCGGAAAACACCGCTGAATACGAAAAGGTATATGCAATGTACCGCAAGCTCTACCCGGCAATGAAGCAGTCCTTTGCTGAACTTGCACAGATGTAATAGTGACATTAAAATGCCTCCTGAGTGCTGGTCATTTGGGAGGCATTTTCAGAATAAAATCCAGGAACACGCGGATTTTGTTTTGTTCTGCGTTTCCCCAGATATAAGCAGCACGAATAATTAATGCGGAGGTACCAAATGTTTTGTGAAGAATGCGGTAAAAAACTCATCAGACCCCAGGCATTGTACTGCCCCTACTGCGGCCATAAAGTGAATCACGAACCTGCTGTAAATGCAGCTCAGCCGGTACAGAGCACTGCTCCGGCTCCTCAGACAGTATCTCCTGAATCAGAAGCGCAGGCAATACCCACCGCTGTTTTAATGCCAGTTTCTGAATCTCCAATTGAATCCATGCCTGAGTTACAGCCTGCAATTCCTGAGCCAGTCGAGGAAGCCCCAGCGGAGGAAGTTCCGTCAGCGCCCGAAATTCCGGAGCCGGAAGCTCCTGCCGAGCCAATGCCGGAGTTAGATCCGGTAGTTCCCGAGCCAGTCGAGGAAGCCCCAGTGGAGGAAGCTCCGTCAGTGCTTGAAATCCCAGAGCCGGAAGCTCACGCCGAGCCAATGCAGGAGTTAGATCCGGTAGTTCCCGAGCCAGTCGAAGAAGCGCCAGCGGAGGAAGCTCCGTCAGCACTCGATACTCCGGAGCCGGAAGCTCACGCCGAGCACATGCTGGAGTTAGAGCCTGCAGTTCCCGAGCCAGTTGAAGAAGCGGCAGCGGAAGAAGTGCCGTCAACGCTCGAAATTCCGGAGCCGGAAGTTCCCGCCGAGCCAATGCCGGAGTTAGAGCCTGTAGTTTCTCAGCCAATCGAAGAAGCACCAGCGGAAGACGTTCCGTCAGCACCCGAAATTCCGGAGCCGGAAGCTCCTGCCGAGCACATGCCGGAGTTAGAGCCGGTAGTTCCCGAGCCAGTTGAAGAAGCGGCAGCGGAGGAAGTTCCTTCAGCGCCTGAAATTCCGGAGCCGGAAGCTCCTGCTGACCCCTTTGCGGTTCAGTCGGAGGAACCGGAAGATTCCATGCAGGAAATGCAGCCGTTTGAGCCTGAGTTCACAGTACTTCCTGCCCCTGATGCTGAGACCACTGAGGAACCGAACATTCCCAAGCCTGTAGTGACAGACGAACCGTCACACCAGCAGGTACATACAGAGTCCGAAAAGTCTCCGGAGCCTGCAAAAGAGGAGCCAGAAGAGGAAGAGTATATTTCGACTGCAAGCGCCTTTACCTCCTTCGAGTTGGAGGAGATACAGCGCAATCTGAAGAAGAAAATAACTCCCGAGCCGCTGTTCGACAAGGAGAAACTCGCGGCTGAGCTTTACAATAATCTGTATGAAAACCTGTACGAAAATCTCCGCGAAAACATAAAACGCGAGATTCTCAAGGAACTAGAGGAAGAGAGGAAGAATTCAGCTTCCGAAAAGAAGCCGGGATTTTTCAAGAGACATTGACACGGAGGAAAAATGTATACACCAAACGAACATCGCTACGAAAAAATGGTATATAACCGCTGCGGAAAGAGCGGTCTGAAGCTCCCGGCGGTATCGCTGGGAATCTGGCAGAATTTTGGCTATAAGGACAGCTTCGATAATATGGAGGAGATGGTGCATACTGCATTCGATCTCGGAATAACCCACATCGACGCTGCCAATAATTACGGAAATCCATACAATGGCTCCGCCGAGGAGAATCTCGGAAAAATACTTGACCGTGGAATGCGGCAGTTCCGTGATGAGCTTGTAATCTCCACCAAGGCGGGCTACGAAATGTGGGACGGTCCATACGGCGACCGCAACGGTTCGAGAAAGTACCTTACGGCGTCGCTGGATCAGTCACTGAAACGTATGAAACTCGACTATGTCGACATATACTATCATCATATCTTCGACCCCAGCACTCCGCTTGAGGAAACAGCACTCGCGCTCGACAATGCGGTAAGGCAGGGAAAGGCTCTGTATGTCGGGATCTCAAACTACAACAAGGCTCAGACAGCCGAAATAATGGCGATTTTCAAGGAGCTTCATACGCCTTTCATCGTGAATCAGCCGAGCTATTCAATGCTCAACCGCTGGATTGAATCAGACGGCCTGCGTGATTTCGCGGCGGAGCAGGGAATAGGACTGTGCGTGTTTTCCCCGCTTTATCAGGGACTGCTTACAGACCGCTATCTGAACGGAATTCCTGCGGATTCCCGAATCGGAAAGGGCAGGACCTGGATCAAAAACGAACTCACCGACCAGAGGCTCTCTCAGCTTCGCAAACTCAATGATATCGCCGCCTCACGCGGGCAGAAGCTCTCGCAGATGGCGCTTTCATGGGTGCTCCGGGAGGGGAAGGTCACTACAGTGCTGATCGGTGCTTCACGTCCCGAACAGATAAAGGAAAATGTGGAAGCCGTATACAAGCTGGACTTCACACAGACGGAACTTTCCGCGATAGAAGCAATTCTTTCAGAATAACTACACAGAAAAATTACAAGCCTTTAAAAAACTACTTGCAAATATCATTGAATTGTGATATAATATACAGGATAATAAGCGGAGCCATGCTTAAAAGCTGAAAGATGTCACACCCCACGGTCACGCGGGACTGACGCATATCCCCACGGCTGAGCCAATCTCCGCAGAAAAACACCTGAACACGCCCGGTCATAGGCGGCGAATGCTCACTCCGCCGGTGCAGATGTTCATACGGCGGCGCCGTATAATGAAAGGAAGTAGATTATGGCTAAGATCGCGGTTCTGGGCTACGGTGTAGTAGGCTCAGGTACAGTAGAGGTTTTCTATAAGAACAAGGAAAGCCTTGAGAAGAAGGCTGGGCAGGAAATGGACATCAAGTATATTCTCGATGTCCGTGATTTTAATGACAGCCCCTACAAGGACAAATTCGTCAAGGATTTCAATGTTATACTCAATGACCCTGAGGTCACAGTTGTAGCCGAGGTCATCGGCGGTCTCAAGCCGTCCTACGACTTCGTTAAGTCCTCGCTTGAAGCAGGCAAGAGCGTAGTAACCTCCAACAAGGAGCTTGTTGCGGCTAAGGGCGCGGAGCTTCTCGCCATTGCAAAGGAAAAGAATGTAAACTTCTTCTTTGAAGCGAGCGTAGGCGGCGGAATCCCCATTATCAAGCCCCTTCACGCGTGCCTTTCCGCAAACGAGATCGACGAGATCGCTGGTATCCTGAATGGTACGACCAACTTTATCCTCACAAAGATGATCCGCGACGGCATGGACTTTGAGAAGGCTCTCAAGATCGCGCAGGAGCTGGGTTACGCAGAGCGTAATCCGTCCGCTGACGTTGACGGCCACGACGCATGCCGCAAGATATGCATTCTGGCTTCCCTCGCATTTGGCAAGCATGTTTACCCCGAGAGCGTACACACCGAGGGTATCACAAAGATAACTCTCGAGGACGTTGAGTACTGCGACAGCGCTGACTGCAAGATCAAGCTCATCGGCTGTGCTAAGCGCGAAGAGGGCGGCAAGATCTCGATCGGCGTTTTCCCGGCGGTTATCAAGGACGAGAGCCAGCTCGCAGGCGTTAACGACGTATTCAACGCTATCCTGGTTCGCGGCGACGCTACCGGCGATGTTGTATTCTATGGCAAGGGCGCTGGTAAGCTCCCGACCGCAAGCGCAGTTGTTGCGGATATCGTTTCCGCAGTAAAGCACTCCGGTACAAGTAAGTCCCTCACATGGGCTGACAGCGCTCAGGACTTCATAAAGGATTTCAGCGACTTCACAAGCGCAAGCTATATCAGACTGGCTTCCAAGAACGTGGAAGTTACCAAGGCAGTTGTCAAGGCGCTCTTCGGCGATGTTACATACCTTTCCAGAAAGAACCAGCCCGAGAACGAGCTTGCGTTCGTTACCGGCGTTATGACTGAAAAGGCTACTACTGACGCAATCGCGAAGCTTTCCGACAGCGCAGAGCTTCTCGGAAGGATCCGCGTTCTGGATTACTGATATTTCAGCTAATAACGCATTAATACAAATTTTGGAGGCAACATATATGGAATCAGGAACTCCTAAGTATAAGCGAGTACTGCTGAAGCTCAGCGGCGAAGCGCTTTCCGGAGATAAGGGCAGCGGGCTTGATATCCCGACCATTGAAAACATATGCAAGAGCATAAAGAAGTGCGCTGACGCTGGCGCTCAGATCGGCATAGTTGTCGGCGGCGGCAATTTCTGGCGCGGAAGAAGCTCCGAGGGCATGGACAGAGCGCGTGCAGACCATATCGGCATGCTCGCCACTGCAATGAACGCCCTCGCTGTAGCCGATGTGCTCGAAAAGCTCGGCTGCGAGGTCAGAGTTCAGACTGCCATTACAATGCAGCAGGTCGCTGAGCCGTTTATTCTCGGCAAGGCTATCCGCCACCTTGAAAAGGGCAGGGTAGTTATATTCGGCTGCGGAACCGGCAACCCGTTCTTCTCGACTGACAGCGCGGCTTCGCTCCGTGCGGCGGAACTCAACGCTGATATCCTTCTGAAGGCGACTATGGTAGACGGTATCTACGACAAGGATCCCAAGAAGTTCCCCGATGCAGTTAAGTATGACGTGATCACACATCACGATATACTTGTGAAGAAGCTCCAGGTAATGGACAGCGCAGCGGCTGCAATCTGCACCGAAAATAACATTCCGATAATCGTATTTGATCTTAACCGTCCCGACAACATCTATGACGCGGTAATGGGCGAGACTGTCGGAACGCTCGTTACAAAACATAAGCCCCAGTAATATCACGAAAGAGGTGCCATAATGAAAGAGATACTCGACATTACAAAGGAAAAGATGGGCAAGTGCGTAAACGCGCTTGAAAGCGAGCTTGCAACTATCCGCGCAGGCAGAGCGAACCCCAGCGTACTTGACAGAATCACCGTAGATTATTACGGCTGCCCGACTCCTGTTAACCAGATGGCGTCTATTTCTGTATCCGAGGCTAGAATACTTGTTGTTCAGCCGTTCGACGCTTCTACTCTGAAGTCCATCGAGAAGGCTATCCAGGCAAGCGACCTGGGTATCAACCCCACCAACGACGGCAGAGTTCTTCGTATCGCATTCCCGCAGCTTACCGAGGACCGCAGAAAGGAACTCTGCAAGCAGGTAAGCAAGATCTGCGAGGAGAGCAAGGTCGCAGTCCGCAACGTACGCCGCGATGCTCTCGATAAGCTCAAGGCAAAGAAGAAGAACAGCGAGATCACCGAGGACGACCTCAAGGAAGCTGAGAAGAACGTTCAGAAGATCACCGACAAGTATATCGAGACAATCGACGCTGTCGGCGCTGACAAGGACAAGGAGATCATGTCTATCTGATGGCTGAGGTTAATGTTCCGCAGCATGTCGGCATAATAATGGACGGCAACGGCAGGTGGGCGAAAAAACGCGGCCTCCCGAGGAGCTTTGGACACAAGCAGGGCGCAGCTGTCTTTAAAAAGACCATCAACTGGGCGCGGGAGCTTGGAATTAAATGCGTGACATTCTATGCATTTTCGACTGAGAACTGGAAGCGTCCGGCTGACGAGGTTGAAGGAATAATGAACCTCCTCCGACAGTATATTAAGGATATCCGAGCCGCCGCGCGGGAAGATATACGCTTTATTTTCCTGGGTGATATAACGCGGCTCCCGGAGGATATCACCGCAGAGCTTCTGGATATTCAGCAGTCCACTGTGAATAACACTGGTTTTATCGCCGGCGTGGCGTTGAACTACGGCGGCAGAGATGAAATTACAAGAGCCGCCAGGGAGCTTGCCCGCAAAGCTGCTTCCGGGGAAATTTCTCCGGATGGCATAAGCGAGGATTCCATCGAGGAACTGCTTTATACTTCGGAAATGCCGCCGCTGGATATGATAATCCGACCCAGCGGAGAGCAGAGACTGTCAAATTTTCTGATTTGGCAGGCGGCTTATGCGGAGTTCGTTTTTATGGACGTGCTCTGGCCGGATTTCACAAAAAAACATCTGGAATACGCAATTAAAATCTACAACGACAGGGACAGGCGCTTTGGCGGAGTGTAGTTTCAGAGGAAGGGTTTGCTTATGGGTGTGAGACTGATCTCCGCTGCTGTTGGAATAGTACTGGGAGTCGCAATTCTGATTCTCGATAATCTATTCGTTTATTGCGCGGCCATTTCGTTTTTGTCTGCTGTTGCGGTATGGGAGCTTACCCGCGCAATAAAGTGCGATAAGTTCACTGTGCTGAGGTGGACGTCAATTGTCTTTGGCGCTGTTTTTCCGATTATTATTTCCATAAGCCAAATCAAGTTCCTGGCTGTGCCTGCCGCAATGCTGTATGTAATTGTGATGGCGCTCATTATGCTGAAGTGCCATAAGGAAGTCAGCTTTGAACAGGTGCTCGCATGCGGCGCCGCGGGAGGGCTTCTTCCGGTTGCGCTGTGCAGTATAACCCTGCTGAGGTATTCCGCGCATGGCGAGGGGCTTGGTATCTTTATGGTGCTGTACGTCCTGTTCTGCGCGTGGTTCGGGGATTCCGGCGCGTATTTTGTCGGAACTTTCTTCGGAAAGCACAAGCTTTGTCCGCTCATAAGCCCGAAAAAGACCGTTGAGGGTCTTGTCGGCGGCGTTGTTACCGTAGGCGTTGTTACTGTAATTACTGTATTTATTTACAACACGTTCGTCCTGAAAGATGTACAGCTTAATTATTTCGTCCTGGCGCCGCTTTCAATGGTTGCTTCACTTGTCGGGGTGATCGGAGATCTATCCGCGTCCGTTATCAAGCGCGAGTATGATGTCAAGGATTTCGGCAACATTATGCCGGGTCACGGCGGCGTACTGGACAGATTCGACAGCGTGATTTTTGTTGCGCCGTTCCTGTATATTGCATTTTCCTATCTGGGACGTTTCATTTTTGTCTAACTGAGCGGTCGCTCTTATGATTTCTGCCCATTCACCCGCGTGAATGGGTGGTTTTGTTCAAAGGGAATATTACTTGAATGCGGGGTATATTAATAAATGAAAAGCATTGTCATACTTGGTTCGACGGGTTCGATCGGCACTCAGACGCTTGACGTCTGCCGCATGCACAGGTTCGGAGTCAAGGCGCTGTCCGCTTCGACAAATACGGAGCTGCTCGAGAAACAGGCCAGGGAGTTTAAGCCGGAGTACGTCTGCGTTTACTCCGAAAGCGCCTATCCTGACATGAAACAGCGGCTCGCCGATACAGAAATAAAGGTGCTCTGCGGAATGGAAGGTCTGTGCGAGCTGGCGCGTCTTGACTGCGATATCGTTGTAAATTCCGTTGTCGGCATGGTCGGACTTTTACCCACGCTGGAAGCGGCGAAAGCAGGCAACGACATCGCGCTTGCAAACAAGGAAACGCTGGTAGCCGGCGGAAAGCTCGTCACCGACTGCGTAAAGGAGCACGGCGTGAAGCTGCTGCCAATTGACAGCGAGCATTCGGCGATATTCCAGTGTCTGATGGGAGCCGGGGAAAACCGTCCCGAGAAAATACTCCTCACCGCTTCGGGCGGGCCGTTCTACGGAAAAACCACGGAGGAACTCCGTGAAGTGACCGTTGAGCAGGCTCTGAAGCACCCTAACTGGAGCATGGGCGCAAAAATCACCATTGACAGCGCAACTCTCATGAATAAAGGTCTGGAGTTGATCGAAGCGGTACGGCTTTTCGACGTGCGGCCCGAGCAGGTGGAGATAGTTGTTCACAGGCAGAGCATAATTCACTCCGCGGTGGAGTTCGAGGACGGCGCTGTTATTGCTCAGTTGGGTACGGCGGATATGCGTATCCCAATTCAGTTGGCGCTGACTTACCCGATGCGCCTTCCGTCTCCGGCTAAGAAGCTCTCGCTTTTCGACGTGGGGCAGCTTACTTTTTCGAAGCCGGATCCGGAAACGTTCACCTGCCTTGGAGCGGCAAAACGTGCGATTTCAATGGAGGGAAACGCTCCCTGCGCGGTGAATTCCGCAAACGAAGCCGCAGTTGCGCTTTTCCTTGCAAGGAAGATCGGATTCCTCGACATCGGCGAGGCGGTCAACGGCGCTCTGGAGGCTGTAAAATTCATTCCCGAGCCGACGCTCCAGGAAATACTAGACACAAAGGCTGCCGCCGAGGAATATGTAGCGGCAAAGTTCGGAACTCTCTGACAGGAGGTCATATGCAGATAGTCATTGCAATACTCGCATTCTGCGTTATTATCATCATTCATGAGCTGGGACATTTCACAGCGGCAAAGCTCTGCGGGATTCAGGTAAACGAATTCGCGATCGGAATGGGTCCGGTGATCCTGAGAAAAAAGGGCAAGGAGACTAACTATGTGATACGTCTGCTTCCCATCGGCGGTTCGGTATCAATGGAAGGCGAGCAGGATTCAAGCGACAACCCGCGCGCATTCAACCGGAAGCCGGTCTGGCAGAGAATGATAGTTATACTTGCAGGCCCGATAATGAACCTGATTCTCGGATTTTTCGTTGCAATGATATATGTCTGCACAATTTCGAACATCGGAACGACCACGGTCAGCGTTGTCAACGACATACCCGGGATAACAAGTCAGCTAATGGTCGGCGACGAGATCGTATCCGTGGAAAATACCACGGTCTGGACAACGTTCGACATTCAGTACAAAATGCAGAACAACGGCGGCCGCACTGACGAGAACGGAAATCTCCTGCTTGATTTCAAGGTGAAGCGCGGCGGAGAGGTCATCACGCTGAAAGACGTTCAGTTCAAGGTCGAAACAGACGACAACGGAAACAGCGATGTGATCTACAGTTTCTACGTTCAGCCGCTCGAGAGGAACTTCCTGACGGTTATTGAGTACAGCGGACGTGAGACCGCCTCGATAAGCCGCATGATCATGTTCACCTTGGCTGATCTGTTCAAGGGAAAATACGGTCTGAAAGACCTTTCAGGCCCGGTCGGAACCGTCACGGTGGTTTCGCAGAGCGTAAGCTATGGACTCCCGTCGTTCTGCTACCTTTTCGCGTTTATTACGATCAACGTCGGAGTTTTCAACCTGCTTCCCATTCCCGCGCTGGACGGCTGCCGGTTCCTGTTCCTTCTTATTGAAGCGATACGCCGCAAGCCCCTCAAGCCGGAAATCGAGGGCGTTGTACATCTGGTAGGCTTCGGTCTGCTTATGGTTCTTATGCTTGTGGTAACATTCGGAGATATTTCTAAGCTGATTAGTGGAGGTTTCAATTGAGCAATAAAAAGGTAAAAGTAGGCAGTCTGCTGCTCGGAGATGGTAAAATCTACATTCAGTCGATGCTGAACATTCCCGCCGGGGACGTAGAAGGCACAGTAAGACAGGCAAAGGAGCTTGAAGCGGCAGGCTGCGAGATAATCCGCGCAGCAATACCGACCATTGAGGACGTCCGGCTCATTCCCGCGCTAAAAAACGCGGTTGATATCCCGGTAGTCGCAGATATTCATTTTGACTACAGAATAGCGCTTGCCGCAGTGGAAGCCGGGGTCGACAAGGTGCGCATAAATCCAGGCAACATTGGAGGAGTAGACCGTGTGAAAGCGGTCGCGGACGCTTGTCGGCTCCACAATGTTCCTATCCGCATTGGAGTGAACTCCGGCTCGCTTGAGCGCAGGCTGCTTGAAAAGTACGGAAGTCCCACTCCGGAAGCGTTGGTAGAGAGCGCCCTCGGGCATGTAAAGCTGCTGAACGACTGCGATTTCGACGATATCGTGATCAGTATAAAATCCTCGGACGTGAAGCTCATGATAGCGGCGTACAGGCTGCTTGCAAAGCAGGTTGACTATCCGCTGCACCTCGGAGTGACCGAAGCCGGGACTGAGCGCATGGGCGTTATCAAGTCGGCGGTAGGGATAGGCTCGCTCCTCTGCGACGGAATAGGCGATACGATACGCGTTTCCCTGACCGCAGACCCGGTCAAGGAGATATACGCCGCAAAGGATATCCTGCGTGCATGCGATATCGGAAGCGGAGTGCAGATCGTGGCGTGCCCGACCTGCGGAAGAACCAAGATCGCGCTGATCCCGCTTGCAGAGCAGGTCGAGAAGCTCTGTGCCGGGATAAACAAGCCGATAAAGGTTGCAGTAATGGGCTGCGTTGTCAACGGACCTGGAGAAGCCCGGGAAGCGGATATCGGTATAGCTGGAGGAAACGGAGAGGGTATACTTTTCAAGAAGGGGCAGATACTCAGAAAAGTGCCCGAAGATAGGCTCCTTGAGGAACTGAAAAAAGAAATAGACCTGTTATAAACCTGAAAGGAAGGATCAGATGTCGGCAAAGTTAAGCGAGCTTTTCGATGGGCTCACGCTTCAGCAGACTTGTGCGGAGGGCAGGATACTTAAAATAATACACGATCAGCAGAACAAGGAGCTGCTCATTAACCTTGAAATGGACGAGCTGTGTCCCGCTGCTGAGATCCTGACTGCTGAAAAGCAGCTTTCATCAGCGACAGGCGGCGCCAAAATACAGATTTTCCCGAGCTTCCACGAATCGCTCTACACACCAGATTACATTTACGAGATAATCGCAATACTAAAGGATAGAAACGGATCGGTCAACGGCTACCTTGACGGCGCGGAAATAAGCGACGACGGCGAGACTTGCGAGATATCGCTGCACTCCGGCGGCAGGGATATCCTGATGAAAATGGGTATCGACACCGCTATACAGCGCATGATCGCAGGATTCTTCAAGAAGCGCCTCCATGTGGTATTTACAGGTAATTCCGAGATAAACATTGACGAGTACCTTGAAAAGGAGCAGAGCGCTCCGCTTCCTAAAATCACGATAACACAGGCTCCGCCGCCTGCTCCCTCGGGCGAAAAGCGTTTCCAGGGAGGCAGCGGAAAGGGCGGCGGCAGACGCGGAGCGGCAGTACTCAAAGAACCCAAGGAAATAAAACTTCCGTTTGAATCCGACAAGCTTGACAGCACTGCTTCCCTGTTTTACGGAAAGGGAATCAGCGAGGCTCCGTTACAGATGGCGGAGCACTTTGGCGAGGGCGATGAAGTAACGCTCTGGGGCGAGGTTTTCAAGACCGAGGACAAGACCTCCAGAGACGGCAACACATTCATTTTCACCGCATATTTCTCAGATAAGACCTCCTCCGAGATACTTAAGATAATCACCGCGATAGAGAATGCGGACGTTATCAAGAGCAACATCAAGCCGGGCAAGGCGATCATAGTAACCGGCAAGTTCGAGTTCGATACGTTTGCTAAATGTCTGAATATCCGCCCCTACTCTATCGCCTCGATAAAGACCAAGAAGCGCAAGGACAATGCTGAGGAAAAGCGCGTTGAGCTGCACCTACATACAACCATGTCGGATATGGACGCCATAACTCCCGCCGGCGAGCTGGTCAAGCAGGCATTTGCGTGGGGGCATAAGGCTATAGCAATTACGGATCACGGTAACGTTCAGGCGTTCCCGGAGGCAATGAACACCGTAGAGAAAATACGCAAGGACGGCGGCGAATTCAAGATAATCTACGGCATGGAAGCGTATTTCGTCAACGATTCGGACGCCCTGGTTTCCGGCTGCAACGAATGCCCGATAAACGGCGATGTTATAGTATTCGATATTGAGACCACCGGACTCAGCCGCGACCTCGACAGAATAACCGAAATCGGCGCGGTCAAGCTCAATAACATGGAGGTAGTCGACCGCTTCCAGACATTTGTAAATCCGGAACGCCCGATCCCCGCCAACATCACGGAGCTTACAGGAATAACCGATGAAATGGTAGAGGACGCACCCTCGGAAAAGGAAGCGCTCGAAAAGTTCATCGCGTTTGCAGGCAAGGGAGTTCTTGTCGCGCATAATGCGGATTTCGATACGTCGTTTATCAAGATCGCGTGTGCGCGTCAGAGTCTGACATACGATATCCGCTACGCCGACACGCTCAAGCTTGCAAGAGCGGCTCTCCCGCACCTCAAGAACTTCAAGCTGGACACAGTTGCAAAGGAATTCAAGCTCGGTGACTTCAACCACCATCGCGCGATCGACGATGCGGAAATGTTGTCTAAGATCTTCATTTCCCTCGTAAATGTCTCCTGCAAGGGACACCCGCTCGAGAAATTCGGCGACTTCAATTCCATACTTGGCAACGTTGATGTCAAGAAGCTCAACACCTATCACATGATAATCCTGGCGAAGAACCAGGTGGGTCTGAAAAATCTCTACAAGCTGGTTTCCTACTCCAACCTTAATTACTTCTACAGGAAGCCCCGCGTGCCCCTGTCCGAACTGCAGAAGCACCGCGAGGGTCTGATAGTCGGCAGCGCCTGCGAAGCCGGCGAGCTTTTCCGCGCTATTCTCGACGGAAAGAGCCAGGAGGACATTGAAAAAATCGCCTCCATCTACGACTATCTTGAAATACAGCCGATCGCCAACAACGAATTCCTGGTACGCGAGGGAAGGGTCGCCGACGACGAGGGTCTGCGCCAGCTCAACATGCGTATCGTGAAGCTCGGCGAGAAGCTCGGCAAGCCAGTCGTAGCCACCTGCGACGTCCACTTTATGAACAAGGAGGACGGAATTTTCCGTAAGATCCTCCAGGCGGGTCAGGGCTTCAAGGACGCCGACAATCAGGCTCCGCTGTACCTTCGCACCACCGATGAAATGCTTGAGGAATTCAGTTACCTCGGCGAAGAAAAGGCGAAGGAGGTCGTAATCACCAACCCGAACGCCATTGCTGACATGGTCGACGATATCCGCCCGATACCCAAGGGAACCTACACGCCGTCCATCGAGGGCGCGGAGCAGGAGCTTCAGGACCTCTGCTGGACAAGGGCGATGAACTGGTACGGCTACGAGGGCAAGATACCCGAAATAGTTACAAAGCGCCTTCAGAAGGAGCTTGACGCGATCATCAAATACGGATTCTCCGTGCTTTACATGATCGCCCAGAAGCTGGTTAAATACTCCGAGGACAACGGATATCTGGTAGGCTCCAGAGGTTCGGTAGGTTCCTCGTTCGTTGCGATAATGTCGGGTATTTCCGAGGTTAACCCCCTCGCGCCGCATTACCGCTGCCCCAAATGCCGATACAACGAGTTCGTAACCGATGGCTCGGTAGGCTCGGGATTCGACCTTCCCCAGAAGAACTGCCCGCACTGCGGCATTGATATGATCCGCGACGGCCACGATATCCCGTTTGAAACGTTCCTCGGCTTCAAGGGAGATAAGGCGCCTGATATCGACCTTAACTTCTCGGGCGAGGTTCAGGGTAAGGTACACCGCTACACCGAAGAACTGTTCGGTAAGGATCACGTGTTCAAGGCGGGTACCATTTCCGCGGTTCAGGACAAGACCGCGTACGGTTTCGTCAAGAAGTACTGCGAGGAGCGCGGCATTGAATTCAACAACGCCGAGATGGAGCGCCTTTCCATAGGCTGCACCGGAGTAAAGCGCACCACATCGCAGCACCCTGGCGGAATGGTCGTTGTGCCGAACGATTACGAGGTCTACGACTTCACGCCGGTTCAGCACCCCGCCGACAAGACCGACAGCGACATGATAACCACACACTTCGACTTCCATGCGCTGCACGATACAATATTGAAGCTCGACGAGCTGGGACACGATGTTCCGACGCTTTACAAGCACCTCGAGGATATGACCGGAATGAAGATCGCGGATGTATCCACCACCGACCGCGCGATTTACGACCTGTTCGTATCCACCGAACCGCTCGGCGTTACTCCGGAGGACATATTTGCACCCTGCGGGACCTACGGCATACCGGAGTTCGGTACTCCGTTCGCAATGCAGATGCTTCAGGACGCGCGGCCTAAGAACTTCTCCGACCTGCTTCAGATCTCGGGTCTGTCGCATGGTACGGACGTATGGCTCGGCAACGCGCAGGATCTCATCAAAAACGGAACCTGTACGATTTCCGAGGTTATCGGAACGCGTGACAACATCATGGTATACCTGCTCCACAAGGGCGTAGAGCCGAGTCTCGCGTTCAAGATCATGGAGATAACCCGAAAGGGTAACGCTACCAAGCTGTTCGACGACACGATCTACCAGGCTTTCAAGGACAACAACGTGCCCGACTGGTATGTCGAGAGCTGTAAGAAGATAAAGTACATGTTCCCGAAGGCGCATGCCGCCGCGTATGTTACTTCCGCGGTAAAGCTCTGCTGGTTCAAAATAAACAGACCCTGCGAGTTCTACGCCGCGACCCTGACAAAGCACACCGAAAATATCGAGCTTGATGTAGTGCTCCGCGGCAAGGAAGCCGTAAAGAACCGTATCCGCGAGCTGCAGGCGATGCCGAATATCGGCGTAAAGGAAAAGGGCACGCTTGACGCGCTGCTCCTTATCAATGAGATGATGTGCCGTGGCATCGGCGTTCTGCCGGTGGACGCAAAGCTATCCGGAGCGGCTACCTATCACATCGAGGACGGGAAGCTGCGTATGCCGTACCTGTCTATTGCGGGCTGCGGCTCTAACGCGGCATTCAAGCTCAAGGAGGTCGTCGACGCCGGAAATTACATGTGTATCGACGATATCCAGCAGCAGAGCGGACTTAACAGCACCGTTATCGACAAGATGAAAGAAATGGGCGTGTTCGGTGATATCCCGAATTCCGCGCAGATGTCCTTGTTTGATATGTGATATTACGGCGGAGTTGTTGACTCAATTTATGCAAATTGACAAAAAATCTGCATGTTCTTGACAACTCCGCTTTAATGCGTTATAATGTTAGAGTAATATGATAGCGTGATAGCACATTACTATACTAAAGCGGAGGAAATTCAAAGTGAAAAGATACGACCTTCTCACCCCGGAGGGAACCCGGGACCAGCTTTTTGATGAGTGCATAGCCAAGCGCACGATCCAGGAAAAGCTCAGGAAAATATTTACTGCATACGGATATTCCGAGGTAATAACCCCGGGTCTGGAGTTCTACGAGGTATTCAACGGAAAGGTGCATTATTTCCCGTCCGAGACGATGTACAAGCTGGTCGACGGAAAGAACCGCCTGATGGTTCTCCGCCCGGATAATACCATGCCTATAGCGAGACTTGCGGCTACCAGACTCCGTGCTGAAAAGCTTCCGCTGAAGCTCTACTGCAACCAGAGCATTTTCATGGTTAATCCCAAGAACAGCGGCAGGGACGACGAATTCACCCAGGTGGATATAGAGATACTCGGCGGCGAGAGCAAGGCGGCGGATTACGAGGCGCTTTCACTTGCGGCGCAGTCGCTGTTTGCAGTCGACGAGGATTTCCGGCTTGAGATAGGCGAGAGCGGAATTTTCCGCACCGTGGTCGACGACCTGAACCTCCCCGAGGAGAAGGCTGAGCTGATACATACTCTTATTGAAAACAAGAATTATCCCGCGCTCAACGAGGCGCTCGAGGGAATCTCCTGCAGTGCCGCAGAGGCAGTGAAGGCACTCCCATCGCTTTTCGGAGAGAGCGAGGTATTCGAAGCCGCTGAAAAGTACATGTACAGCAAGGAGCTTCGCACAAAACTGAATACCCTCCGCGAGACCTACGACGCGCTCTGCTCGATGGGATATTCCGGCAAGATAAAGGTCGACCTCGGACTTGCGCACAAGAAGGATTACTATACTGGTATCCTGTTCCGCGGTTATGTCGAGGGCTACGGGCTTCCGGTTCTTTCCGGCGGACGTTACGACACCCTGCTCGGGGATTTCGGCAGGAACTCCACGGCAGTCGGATTTGCGGTGAATGTTGAAGCGGCTGCAAAGGTGCTGCTCAAGAGCGTACACGAGCCGCTCACCAAGCCGGTGGACGTACTGGTGTTCAGCATGAGCGGCTGCGAGACTCTGGGTCTTGCCCACTGCGCAGAGCTCATAGGCGAGGGGCTGACGGTGTTCAATTCACTGAGCGCCACTGAGGAAGAAGCAGCTGAGTACGCAAAACAGCACGGCATACGCCGCATGGACGTTGTCGGAGCAAATTCGGCAGTTACCGTAAAGGAGGTCTGATCATGAAGAACAAGACCATCAGAATTGCTCTTACAAAGGGCAGACTTGAAAACAAGACCGTCGACCTGCTCGACAAGATAGGCTACGACGTATCGGAGCTCCGCGACAAGGGCAGGCGCCTGATACTGAACATTCCCGGCGAGGATATCGAAGTAGTTCTTGCGAAGGCGGCGGACGTAATTACATATGTCGAGCACGGCGTGTGCGATATCGGCGTAGTCGGTAAGGACACCATCATGGAGCACGGCGGAAAGTTCTTTGAGATCAGCGACCTCGGATTCGGCAGATGCAAGTTCGCGCTTGCCGGAAAGAAGGGGAACAACTTCTACGAGGGCTACGGTATCAAGACCATAGCCACAAAATACCCGGAAGTCACCCGAGCATTCTTCGAGAACAAGGGCATGGACATTGATATCGTGAAGATTGAGGGTTCGGTGGAGCTGGCTCCGTTGGTAGGTCTGGCTGACGCTATCGTTGATATCGTAGAGACCGGGACCACGCTCAAGGAAAACGGGCTTGAGGTCTGGGAGGACGTTGCACCGATTTCGGCGCGTCTTATAGTCAACACCGTAAGCATGAAACTGAAGCAGCAGCGTATCGCTGAGATAGTCAAGCAGATAGAGGAGAATTTATAATGATAAGGATAATCAAGGCAGACGGCGAGGAGAAGCAGTTCCTCGCAGAGGTCGAGAAGCGTGCAGGTCAGGTAAATGCGGACGTTGAAAAGACAGTCCGCGCTATACTCGCAGACGTAAAGGAGAACGGCGACGCGGCGGTAAAGAGCTACACCGCAAAGTTCGACTGCCCTAACGCGCAGTACTACAGAGTTCCCGACGAGGCTATACAGGACGCGCTCACCGAGGCGAACGAGAACAGCCCGGAGTTCGTCAACGCAATGCTGAACGCTGTTGAGAACATCACCGCATTTCACAACAGGCAGAAGCGCGAGGGCTTCTGCGTAACCGAGGAAAACGGCGTTATCATGGGTCAGCGCGTAAGAGGCCTCGACCGCGTTGGACTGTACGTACCCGGCGGCACGGCTGCGTATCCTTCCTCCGTGCTGATGAACGCTATCCCGGCTAAAATTGCAGGCGTTAAGGAGATCATCATGGTAACTCCTCCGCTCAAGGACGGCACTGCAAACAAGGATATCCTTGTTGCTGCAGCGCTCTGCGGAGTTGACAAGATCTACCTTGCAGGCGGCGCGCAGGCTGTAGCGGCGCTCGCATACGGCACCGAGGAGATACCGCGCGTTTCCAAGATCGTAGGCCCCGGCAACATCTTCGTTGCAACAGCTAAGAAGCTGCTTTACGGAACTGTAGACATCGACATGTTCGCAGGTCCCAGCGAGATTCTAGTATTTGCAGATGAGACTGCGAACCCGGTTTACCTCGCGGCTGACCTTATGTCCCAGGCTGAGCACGACAAGCTCGCCAGCGCGATCATGATAACCACCAGCATGGATATTGCAGTACGCACGCAGGCAGAGATAGAGCGCCAGTCCGCGTACCTCTCAAGAAAGGACATCATCGACTACTCCATGACAAACTACGGCGCGATCATCGTCAGCGAGGACAAGGATTACGCCATCGAGCTTGCAAACAAGCTTGCTCCGGAGCACATGGAGGTCGTAGCTGAGAACCCCACCGAATACATCGGAAAGATCGACAACGTAGGTTCGCTGTTCCTCGGTCAGTATTCCCCGGAGCCTCTCGGCGATTACTATGCAGGTCCGAACCACGTTCTTCCCACCAGCGGAACCGCGCGTTTCTTCTCACCGCTCGGCGTAGACAGCTTCGTAAAGCGTTCCAGTTACATCTGCTACACCAAGGACGCTCTGCTTGACGCGGCAGACGACATTATCCTCATCGCCGAGCGCGAGAAGCTCACCGCGCATGCAAATTCCATCAAGGTGCGCAAGGAAGGCTGACGGTGAACGCTATGAACAGAACCGCAGAAATCACCAGAAAAACCAAGGAAACCGACATTAAGATAAAGCTTGATCTTGACAAAAGCGGCGAAGTCAGCATTGATACGGGCATAGGATTCCTCGACCACATGCTGACTGCCCTTGCAGTCCATGGTGGATTTTCGCTTTCCGTAAAGTGCGTCGGCGACCTGAACGTTGACGGCCACCACACAACCGAGGATATCGGTATCGTGCTCGGCATGGCTTTCAGGGAAGCACTCGGCGATAAATCCGGCATTATGCGCTATGGAAGCGCGTTCATTCCGATGGACGAGTCCCTTGCATTCTGCTCGCTTGACATCAGCGCGAGACCGTTCCTCGTGTTCAATGCGCAGTTCACAAACGAGCGCGTCGGTGAGTTCGACACCTGCCTTACCGAGGAGTTTATGCGCTCCTTTGCGTTCAATGCGGGGATAACCCTGCACCTTCGCGTGGAGTACGGCAGCAACGACCACCATAAGATAGAAGCGCTGTTCAAGGCTCTTGCATACGCACTCAAGGCGGCTGTAAAGCGCAATACGGACGGCTCCGTTGTGTCCACAAAGGGAGTTCTGTAATGCAGGGGTACAACCTCATCGTGGTTTTTTCGCCGGACAGAGAGAAAATGCTCATGTGCCGCCGGATAAAGGAGCCTTACAAGGGGCTTATAAACTTTGTCGGCGGAAAGATAGAGCCGGGCGAGAGCGGCGGTCACGCCGCCTACCGCGAACTATTCGAGGAAACGGGAATATCAGACCGGGATATAAAACTAATTCACCTGATGGATTTCAGCTACCCGCTGGATCCCTGTTACGTGGAGGTCTACGTGGGGCAGCTCATACATGATGTCGCAGTAAAAGGCGACGAAAATACGTTGTTCTGGAGCGGGCTTGACTGTGACTTTTTCGATATGAAGCAGTACGCCGGTGAAGGCAACATCGGGCACATCATGGAGCATGTGAAGCTGAATTCCGATAAGATATTCCTGAATACGAAAGGAACGACACTATGATCGCGATAATTGACTACGGCGCAGGAAACCTGTTCAGCGTGAAAAACGCTCTTGACTTCCTCGGGCTGGAGAACAAGATAACCAACAGCGCCGCCGACCTCAGATCCGCCGACCGCCTGATACTTCCCGGCGTTGGAGCCTTCCCGGACGCAATGAGAATGCTCGGCGAGACCGGTCTGATCGGCGTTATCAAGGAGGAGGTACAGAAAAAGCCGCTCCTCGGGATATGCCTCGGAATGCAGATGCTGTTCGAAAAGGGCTACGAATTCGGCGAAACTGACGGCCTCGGACTTATTCCCGGGAGCGTTAAGCTTATGCACCCGGCAGGGGAGCTGCCTGTTCCGCATATCGGCTGGAACTCACTCGAGAAAAATGTTCCGTGCAGACTGCTAGACAGATGCGCCGATGGTGAGTACGTGTATTTCGTACACAGCTACGCCGCCGAGTGCGACAGAAAGTACATTGCGGCATGGTGCGACTATGGAATGAAGGTCCCGGCGCTGGTGTTCAGCGGAAACGTATACGGGGCGCAGTTCCACCCGGAAAAGAGCGGCGAAACGGGGCTGAATATTCTCAGGTGTTTTGCTGAATTATAAAGAGCTATTGCGTATAAGTTTTGCTTTATGCAGTATATCCTACAAAAAGGAGAAAATGAATGGTTATACTTCCGGCTATTGATATAAAGGACGGGAACTGCGTCCGCCTTTTCAAGGGGGACTACGGAACAGTTCAGAAGGTCGCTGACAGCTACATGGATACCGCGCGCGGTTTCGAAGCTTCCGGCGCGGAGTGGGTCCACATGGTCGACCTCGACGGCGCAAAGGACGCGACCCAGCAGAACAAGGATATTTTCATCGACGTTGCGAAGAACACGAAGCTCAAGGTAGAGGTCGGCGGAGGTATCCGCAGCCTTGACACCGTGGAAATGTACCTCAACGCGGGTATTTCCAGGGTAATAATCGGCTCGGCGGCGGTCAAGGATCCCGAGTTCGTAAAGCGCGCCGCGAAGGAATTCAAGGGGCGCATAGCGGTAGGTATCGACGCCAAGAACGGATTCGTTGCAACAGAGGGCTGGCTTGAGACCAGCGGAGTGAACTACATAGACCTCGGCGTTGAAATGTGTCGCGCGGGAGTTCAGTACTTCATCTTCACAGACATAGACAAGGACGGCACACTCAGCCGCCCGAACCACTTCAAGACAAAGAAGCTCCAGGAAACGCTTGCCCCCCTCGGTGGAAACGTCATTGCAAGCGGCGGGATAAAGACCATCAACAACATAAAGACGCTGAAAAAGAATGGAATTTACGGAGCCATCTGCGGCAAGTCTATCTATTCCGGCAGCCTTGACCTTGCTCAGGCTGTGCGTCTTGCGAAGTAAAGGAGCAGCCATGTTAGCTAAAAGGATAATCCCGTGCCTTGACGTCCGCAACGGCAAGGTAGTAAAGGGCGTGAATTTCGAGGGCATAAAAGACGTAGGCGACCCGGTGGAGCTTGCAATCGAATACAACCGCCAGGGCGCGGACGAGCTTGTATTCTACGATATAACGGCTTCCTACGAGGGAAGGGGTGTTATGCTCGACGTAGTAAAGCGTACTGCACAGCAGGTATTCGTGCCTCTGTGCGTCGGAGGCGGCATCGGTTCGGTGCAGGATTTCCGCGATACGCTCCGCGCAGGAGCCGACAAGGTTTCGGTCAATTCACAGGCGGTCAAGAATCCGAAGCTCATCAGCGACGCCGCTGAGATATTCGGCAGCCAGTGCGTTGTTGTCGGCATAGACGCCAAGCGCAACGGCAAGGGCGGCTACAATGTATTCATAAACGGCGGCAGAGTCGACATGAACCTCGACCTCGGCGACTGGGTAAAGGAGATCGAGGAGCGCGGAGCCGGCGAAATATGCCTGAATTCCATCGACACCGACGGAGTACGCGGCGGTTTTGACCTTGACATGCTGAATTTCGTATGCAGCCGTGTGAAGATACCGGTAATTGCGAGCGGCGGGTGCGGTTCTATTGATCACTTCTCGGAGGTATTTGAAAAGACCGCAAGCTCTGCGGCGCTGGCGGCTTCGCTGTTCCATTTCGGGGAGCTCACCGTTGACGAGGTGAAGGAGCACCTTCGCCAGCACAAAATTCCGGTAAGAACATCTGCGAGGGCTTGATATGGGACTTTTTTCTGCAAAACCCAGCGCAAACGCTCAGAAGATCATCGACTGGCTCGGCTGTGAGTGTGAGTATTTCCCGGCGGGAAAGCCCGCGCAGTTTATTAGTTCCACTTATGAGGACGCGTTCGCCAAAAAGGAAATGGGCGGATACACTCCGGTCATAATAGTGGTAAACGACGTGCTTTCCGAATGGTTCGACATGCTCCGTGAGGACTCCAGAACCTCTCCGGAGGAGCGCCGCAGGGAACTTCTCAGCGCTGAGCTTCCGGACGCGCAGGAATGGTTCACCGAAAGGCTTTCGGAAATGAAGGCGATGTACGGCGAGTACTGGAACGAGATCACCGCTGATTCCGGAAACTGCGGCAGTAAAATTGACAAGCTGCCCGGATTTGTTGACTTCGGGACAAAGAAAGCCGCTGAGGTCGTAATAGCTAAGATCCCTACGGAAAATTCCTGGGAGGTTTTCGCGTGGCTGCCATTCGGCGGCTGGAACGAGTGCCCTGAGCCTGAAATCATGATGGCGGTAGGGAAGTACTGGTTCCAGAAGTTCGGAGCGGTTCCCGCGGTTATTTCGCACGATATACTCGAGTTTGTTGCACAGCCGGTAAGAGACAGAAGCGCTGCCGTAGGTCTTGCGCTGGAGCAGTACGCATTCTGCAATGATATCATTGATCAGGGCTGCCAGGAGGTCTGCATTCTTGCGGACATGCTTGCAAAATCGTCGGTCTGGATTTTCTGGTGGGATTGATACTTGCATTCTGCTGGAAAATGTGATATACTATTGTTGGCATTTTTACTGCACCGGGATATTTATAGTGCAGTTTTGCATTCCGGGCGTACAGACAAGCTGCTGTTCGGGGCAGCAAGAAAGTAAGGTACATATGGACGTTAAGAAGTATTTCAAGAAATCCGGGCTTATCCCGGCGATAGTTACCGACGCTGAAAACGGCGAGGTACTCATGCTTGCCTATATGAACGAGGAGAGCCTCCAGAAAACGCTGGAGACCGGCTACACCTGGTTCTGGAGCCGCTCACGTCAGGAGCTCTGGAACAAGGGCGCGACCTCCGGTCATTTCCAGAAGGTGGTTGAGATGTACAGCGACTGCGACGACGATACGCTGCTGATAAAGGTCATTCAGACCGGGGCGGCCTGTCACACCGGACACAGAAGCTGCTTTTTCACGCGCATAAAGTAAGAAAATCCGCTGCTGTATTTGATCAGTACAGCAGCTTATTCAGTTTAAACATGAATTCAAAGGAGAAATTAACATGATGGACGCATTCAAGGATATGTACGACGTAGTTGTAGACCGCAGGGCAAACCCGCAGGAGGGTTCCTATACCTGCTACCTGTTCGATAAGGGAATCGACAAGATACTCAAGAAGTGCGGCGAGGAGTGCACCGAGATGGTAATTGCCGCAAAGAACAACGACAAGGACGAGCTTGCAAACGAGATAAACGACCTGCTGTATCATATGATCGTAATGATGGTCGACCGCGGCGTGACAGTTGAGGACATCGAGAAGATCATGGTAGAGCGCAGCAAGAAGATCGGCAATCTCAAGCAGTTCCACGTGAGCGACCATAACACCTGATATGGAGCTTACAAGATTTATAGACGACTACGCCGACGACATTTACGCGCTGGCGCTGATCACAACAAAGAATTTCGATTCCGCCAAGGAGATCTTCGTGCGGAATTGCTTTGCATGTCCGGAGATAGCTGATAGCACCGAGCTTCCGGAGATGCTGAAAAAGGCGTACCCTATGTGCCGCGAGGCCGAGGCAAACGATTCGGCAGTCACTCTTACAGGCATTGAGCTTGACGGAAAGAAGCAGCAGCTTCTGGAATCCGTGCTGAGGCAGCCGTTTATTGTTCGCGCGATCATACACATGCGCTGGGAAAACGACCTGGAGCCTGAGCAGATCGCGAAGCTGACCGGGGAAAGCCTCCGTTACGTGAACAATACCATGGAGGAACTTCCCGAGGAACTCACCCGGGAACTTGACAAGAGCTACAAGGACATCTGTTTCAGGATAAAAGCGGACGACAAGCTGAAATCTTACGTTATCCGAAGCATGAATTCCGGTAAGAAGCGCCAGTTTGAAGTAAAGGGCGAGGCTGTTCCTACCCATAAATGGACGAAGCAGCAGAAAACGGTGATTATCATTATAGCCGCGGTCATTACCGTGGTGATATGCATTGTTGTGCCGCTCATCGAAAGCTACTACCAGATGAGGAAGGACGAGAATTTCGAGTCTTTTGAAAATGTTGCTACCGAGGAGATGTTCCGTTATACTTCCGAATCGCCCTCTGTTCCCGGCGATCAGTTAAACCTGACAGGTTCCGATAGTTAAAATTTCTTAAAAAATCGAAAAAGTACTTGATTTTTTTGTTAAAATATGCGAAAATATATAATGTATAGGTATGGGAGAAATATCCCGCGCCTTAACAAAAAAATTAAAGGGACGTGTGCAGATGGCGCAGTTTTTCAATTTCAAAGAAGATTATTTCGGGCTGACAGAACGTGACGTTCAGAAGAACATCGACCTGTACGGCTATAATATATACACCAAAAAAGAACAGCCGCGGGAAAGATTCAACCCGGGCAAGGTGATTTTGTCGCCGTCGGTGCTGCTGATGTTCATTGCCGGAGTGCTCAGCTTTTTCAGCAGTGGAATACTCACCGGTATAGTCATCATACTTATCGACATCGCATGGTGTGTGGCAAATATCCGTATCGGTCAGCGTTCGGACGAGCGGCTTGACGAGTTCCACGAATCAACGGTGATGAAGTACCGTGTGATACGCCAGGGAAAACTGGAGCTTGTCGAAAAGGAATTCATCGTTCCGGAGGATCTGATTTTAGTTCAGGCGGGCGAGAGCGTTCCGGCGGACGCATTGATACAGGAATGCCGCGACCTGACCGTTGACGAAAGCGTGTTCACCGGTTCCAACAAGCCTGCGGCAAAGTACGCAGGCGGCATTTCGAAATCAGAACTCAAGCCTACTTTTGTCTACAGCGGAACAAAAATCTTGACGGGCGTTGCAGTCTGCAAGGTAAGCGCGACCGGCGTAGACACCAAGTATTACCATAAGGTAGGTGAACCGGTTCCGAAACATTGCTATTACACCACGATGGAGCGTATAATTCAGAAGCTGCTTCCGCTTTGTTCGGCAACAGCGGCTGTTCTGGCGCTCATCTCAATGGTCGCGTGGATACTTTACGGCAACGAGGTGTTCGAATCTGCAATGCGCGGTATCACACTGGGACTTTGCTTCCTTCCGGCGGGTATCGACACGATCATAAGGATCTACTACACAAAATGCGCTTCCGAAATGTCTGGGAAAAGCGCGATCGTAAAATCGCTGTCCGATATTGAAAAGCTGAATTCCATGTCGGTGCTCTGCGTTGAAAAGGAAGGCGCGATATCAAAGAGCCGTCTTGAGGTGCAGACCATCTACACTCCGAGCGAGGAGCTTCTGTACAAGGTAGCCGCTCTTGCATGCGATCCCGACACCACCGACGACGCAGAACGCGCTCTTATGGTTAAGGCGGCGTTCTATGACGAGCGAATTACCGACGTTTACAGTAAAAACAAGTTTATTGAGCGCATTCCTGACACCAACGAGTTCATGAGCGGCGCTCTGTGGGAAGTCGGCGGCTCCAGACTCTACTGTATTAAGGGCACTCCCGAGCAGATACTCCCGCTGTGCAAATTCCGCGGCGAGGAGCTGTTCGCAGCCCAAAAGATGAAGAAGGAGTACTATTCCCACGGCTGGCAGGTAATGGCGATTGCCTGCGCTGACGCGGAGGAACGCGACTGCGATGAAACGGCCGGATTTGCATACACGTTTGTTGGATTTATTGCGTTCTCGTCACCGATAAGGGATTCCGTTCCGAATGCGGTCAAGACCTGCCAGCGCGCCGGAGTACGCGTTGTGATGTTCACCGAGGATAATGCGGAATCCGCAGCGGCTACCGGAAAGATGATCGGACTTTCAGGGAAGGTAGTCACTGGAAAGAGCATTTCTGAATCCGTAAAATACGGCACGGAGCTTCCGCTTGACGCTGACATCTATGCAAGGGTAACTCCCGAGCAGAAGCTGTATGTTATCGAGCAGATGAAAAAGAGCGGTCAGACCGTGGCAATGACCGGAACCAGACCAGAGGACGCCGAAGCAATGGAGCGTTCCGATATCGGCATAACGATTTTGGAAAACACCACCGGAAGCGCATACGAAGCCGCCGATGTCATTATGCACGATGATAATTTCTCGGCGATTGCCGGTATGATCGCGTCGGCGCGGCAGGTACACCGTAATATAAAGCGGGCAAGCGCTGTCATGATTTCAGGGTACCTTGCACTGGTGCTGCTGAATATGCTCAATCTTTTCGGCGACGCTCAGCTAATGCTTAATCCCGCTATAATCGCGGTACTTACGATGTTCGTGCTCCCGGCGGCCGCGCTTGCCGACCTGAACAATCATGCGGATATGAAGGGCTTCATGCCGCCGTCTGAGTTCATCACGACCCGCAGGATAAACTATCGGTTCATTCTGCTTGCAGTCATTGTGGGAGCGCTCTGCGGAGCGGTTTCGATTGCTTCGTACATGTTTATGTACAATGGCACGAATGTCGAGTTCGCCAGAAGCTGCGCTTTGCTTTCGTTCGGGTTCTGCACGTCCTTGTTTACTTTCATCAACCTGGCTCCGGGAAATCCCTTCGTTGGATTTGCCTCTGCCGGAAAACCGGCGGTTATCGGAGTTCTTGCGCCCGCTGTTACAGCGGTCCTGCTTGTGTTCATTCCGGGGGTAAATACGATTTTCGGTATGACCGGAATCGACATTCTGGCAACGTTTATCTCAATTATGACGGGCGTTATTCCTGCGCTGGCCTACGTGGTCGTGCGTTCGATAGTCAAGTTTGATTAAGGAGTTTATATGAAAAAGGTTCTGGGATACCTGAAACTGATCCTTTGCGGAATGGTTTTCGGAGTTGCAAACGTTATCCCCGGCGTATCCGGCGGAACAATGCTGGTAGTCTTTGGTATCTACGACCAGCTTACAGAGGCTATTTCAGGCGTGAAAGCGATCATCAAAAATATTGTTTTCCTGATATTCTTCGGAGCAGGCGCTGGAGTCGGCATACTTGGATTTGCTTCGCTTATTAAGTATCTGTTCGACAACTTCGGCGTTCAGACCAACATGTATTTCATCGGTCTGATACTCGGCAGTGTTCCGATGATTTATCATATGGGAACCGCCGAAAAAAAGGTGAAGCCGCTTTGTATTCTTCCGCTTGTTCTGGCGATGGCCGTCGTTATCGGACTTACAATGCTCAACGGCTACATGGAAGCGAACGAACTTATTCCGGCCGCCGAGGCGGTCGAGGGATTCAGCGCGTTCATGACAGTTAAACTGCTGGTTTGCGCGTTCATCGCTGCGGTCGCGATGATAATTCCGGGACTGAGCGGCTCTTTTGTAATGATGCTTCTCGGAGTATACAATACGGTCATCAATGCGATACAGATAAAGGCGCTCAATTTTTACGTGATCATTCCGGTGGGAGTGGGCGTTCTGCTCGGAGTTATCCTGGGTGCGAAGCTCATCTCCACGCTTATAAAGAAGTACAAACTAATGGTTTACAGCGTGATAATGGGTCTTGTTATCGGCTCCGTTTATGCGATTCTTCCTTCGGGATTCGGATTTAATCTCCAGACCGGATACGGATTTGTATGCCTGCTGTTTGGCGTACTTACTTCGATTCTCGTTGAGAAGCTCGGAAAGGCTTCCGAGACATCGCAGGCTGACTGAACATAATTAAGGCTGGGAACGCATAATTCCCAGCCGTTTATTATATCCGGTTCTTGATTTTTTGCAGCGCGCCTTTTTCCAGCCGGCTGACCTGAGCCTGACTTATTCCTATCTCCTTAGCGACTTCCACCTGAGTTTTCCCGCGGAAGAATCGCAGGTCGAGAATGTGCTTCTCACGGTCGCCCAGTGCATGTATAGCTTCCTTGAGCGAAATTTCGTCGAGCCAGTTATCGTCATCGTTGTGGTCGCCGAGCTGATCGAGGACGTAGATAGTATCGCCGGATTCTGAGAACACAGGCTCGTAAAGCGAGATTGGCTCGCTGACTGCTTCGAGAGCGATAACCACGTCGGAGCGTTCCGCGCCTATTTCCTTTGCGATCGCTTCGATTGTAGGCTCCCTGCCGTTTGCCGATGTGAGGCGTTCCCGCGCCTGCATAGCCCGGTAAGCGAGGTCCCTCATTGAGCGGCTGACGCGCACCGGCGAGTTGTCGCGAAGGTAGCGCCGGAGTTCGCCCTGTATCATCGGAACGGCATAGGTTGAGAACCTGACCGGCTGAGTGATGTCGAAGTTGTCTATTGCCTTGATAAGACCGATACACCCGACCTGAAACAGGTCGTCTGGACCTTCGCCGCGCCCGGCGAACCGCTGAATCACGCTCAGAACCAGCCTGAGATTTCCGTTGATAAGCTCCTCCCGGGCCTGCATGTCGCCCTGCTTTACTTTTTTAAGCAGCTCCATCTTCTCGCTTTCGCGGAGCACCTTGAGCTGCGAGGTATTTACGCCGCTGATTTCGACCTTGTTGTAATACAAATAAACCACTCCCGACCTGCTTGATTTTGTACAAGTAGTATTGTCAGGAAGTGGTTTTTCTATTCTGTGAAATTTTCCCTGTTTAGTTGCAGACTCGTTCGAGTTCCTCGCGAAGCTGCTTTATAATGCGCTTTTCCAGCCTTGAAATATAGCTCTGGGAAATCCCGATTTCGTCGGCGACCTCCTTTTGCGTTTTCTCTCTGCCCCCATTCAGCCCGAACCGCATTTCCATGATTTGGCGCTCCCGGGGAGTCAGATGGTTTACAGCGTCGTGGAGCAGCTTCTTTTCGGTTTCGTCCTCGATTCGGGCGTTTACGCAGTCGCTGTCCGTGCCGAGAACGTCAGAAAGCAGCAGCTCGTTGCCGTCCCAGTCAACGTTCAGCGGCTCGTCTATTGAGATCTCGCAGCGGCGCTGGCTGGTCTTTCTGAGGTACATCAATATCTCATTTTCAATGCAGCGCGAAGCATAGGTCGCTAGCTTTATATTCCGGTTCACGCTGAATGTGTTTACCGCTTTAATAAGTCCGATGGTTCCGATCGAAACAAGGTCGTCCAGACCTACGCCGGTGTTCTCGAACTTCTTCGCGATGTAGACCACCAGCCGCAGGTTGTGAACGATTAGAGTTTCCCGGGCAGCCGCGAAGTCTGTCTCAAGCAGCTTGAACGCCTGTTCTTCCTCCTCCCGGGTGAGGGGCGGGGGAAGCGACTCGGAGCCGTTTATGTAATACACGCCGGTATCGCCGCCGGAAGCGTACTTTATAAACGCTTCAAGTCCTTCGTCCAGCAGTTTCTTCAAAAAATCAAGCATGATAATTCCTCCTGTTTTATATAATGATGTTGGGATCAAATATGCAGTCTGCTCCGGAGAGGGGCTCACGAGTTACCCCCACGAGGGCGTCAGCAGGTTTTTCGTTGATAAGCACTTCGGCAGAAAACACCGGTATCACGCCTTCTGAAGTTATCGTGCGGCAGGGAGCCAGCCGAAGCCCCTCCAGCCCCTCTGAACAGCCGTTAAGGTAGTTCGTGACCTGCGGGGGAGATATTTCAGCCACTTTGCCTATTGACGTTATCACGACAGGTTTTCCGGTGAAGCTGTCTCGCATTGAATTTCCAGTGTCCGCAAGTCCGTCCAGAGTGATTTCTGTAATGCCGCTTCGGATTTTAACGACAGCGTGGCTCTGCGGTTTTCTTCTGTCGATGATAATTCTGAATACGCGGAATCCGCCATACAGTGCGGCTGTAAACAGTGCTGCGGCAATGATCGGGATATCAAAGTACGTGGTACAATTGCGCATGAACATGCCCGCCGGAGCTGCAATGTTCCACAGAGCTATCATTGCTCCGCCGAAGATGAAGCTCACGACCAGGAATGACAGCGTGCTGATAAGAAAGTCGATTTTGTTCTGTCTGCCAAACGCTGCGAAAGTTATGCCGACCCCGAGCGCTATTTTGATCAGCACGCATAGAGCCGGGTTCAAATCCGGAACCAGAATCAGCAGCGAACCGACCGCTCCCACGGCCGAAGCAATGATAACCCGCCGCGGAGAAACATTGCGTCGCAGCATGAGCGAGGTACCGCGAACCAGAAAGTAGTTTATGTAGAGATTCACTACTAAAAGGACGTCAATATATATAACCAAAGCCATCACCAACTTGTACACTTTCTTTTACTATTATATATTCATTCGGCTGAGAAATATGTCATAATGCGGCAGTATTTTCTGAGCAGAATTGCCGCGTAAAATAAAAAAAGGGCGTGCAGCAATGAAAGCTGCACGCCGCGTGTATTGAAATGTCAGTCTCTGTTGAATTCCGCAAGCTCAAGGCCGGGATTCTTGTCGAGCGCCCACTTGATGTTCCACTCGCTTGTGAATATCAGCAGGTAATTGCCCTTGACGTCCTGAATAAGCTTGGTATCGGAGGTGAGCACCAGCTTCTGAAGCTCGTCAAGACCGCCTTCAAGGTGCTTCTGGCTGGTTATCCAGCGGATATGCTCGTACGGAAGACCCTCGCGGATTATGTCAACGTTGTACTCGTTCTTGAGACGGTACTCAAGAACTTCAAATTGCAGGACGCCGACAACGCCTACGATTACTTCCTCAAAGCCGCTCTGCGGTTCGGAGAATATCTGGATAGCGCCTTCCTGGGCTATCTGTGTGGTGCCCTTTATGAACTGCTTGCGCTTGAGTGTGTCCTTCTGGCGGATACGCGCAAAGTGTTCCGGAGCGAATGTCGGGATACCTTCGAATTTAACCTTTTTCTTAGGCGAGCACACGGTGTCTCCGATTGAGAAAACTCCCGGGTCAAACACGCCCATGATATCTCCGGCGTATGCTTCGGAAATTACCTCGCGTTCGCTTGCCATCATCTGCTGAGGCTGAGAGAGCCGCATTGTTCTGCCGTTCTGAACGTGCAGTACTTCCATATCCTTGTCGAACTTGCCGCTGCATATACGCATGAACGCGATACGGTCGCGGTGAGCCTTGTTCATGTTAGCCTGGATTTTGAATATGAACGCGGAGAACTCCGGGTCGAACGGGTCAACTATTCCATCGGGGGTGCTGCGGGGCAGCGGGGAAGTAGTCATTTTGAGGAAGTGCTCAAGGAACGGCTCAACGCCGAAATTTGTCAGCGCAGAACCGAAGAACACCGGTGAAAGCTTGCCCTTGCTGACAAGATCCATGTTGAACTCCTCGCTTGCGCCGTCAAGCAGTTCGACGTCCTCGGACAGCTTTTCGTAGTTGTGCTCGCCGATGAGGTCGGCAAGTGAAGCGTCCGAAAGGTCGGCTTCTGTTGCGGCTACCTCGCGAGTACCGTTGTTTGCCTCGAACGAGATTATGCGGCGCTTTTCGCGCTCGTAAACGCCCTTGAACTCCTTGCCGGAACCGATGGGCCAGTTTACCGGATAGGTCTTTATGCCGAGTTCAGTCTCGATCTCATCGAGCAGGTCGAAGGGATCCCGGGCTTCGCGGTCCATTTTGTTGATGAAGGTGAAGATCGGAATATTGCGCATTACGCAGACCTTGAACAGCTTACGGGTCTGGTTCTCAACGCCCTTTGCCGCGTCGATTACCATTACTGCGCTGTCCGCCGCCATCAGGGTACGGTAGGTATCCTCGGAGAAGTCCTGGTGTCCGGGGGTGTCGAGGATATTTATGCAGTAACCGTCGTAGTTGAACTGCATTACAGATGAGGTTACTGAGATACCTCTCTGCTTTTCAATTTCCATCCAGTCGGAAACCGCGTGCCGGGTGTTCTTTTTGCCCTTAACTGCGCCTGCGAGGGAGATCGCGCCTCCGTAAAGCAGGAACTTTTCAGTGAGCGTCGTTTTACCCGCGTCCGGGTGAGAGATAATCGCAAATGTGCGGCGTCTTTCAATCTCGTGTCTTAAATCAGCCATGTGTCTACTTCCTTTATTCTTAATTATTTTGTTTCAGGGTCGTTTGCCGTTTGCTGCTCCATATCGTAGAGCATTTTTTCTGTTTCGCCGTCTTTGGGTTCCTCAATACCCTTGCTTTTCATTGTGAGAGTGAAGAAAAGTCCGACGATGATCGGTAGGTAGAACGTCATGATACGCCAGAGCATCATGGCGGTGTTGACGTACTGCTCGCCGAATATGTCCTTAAAGAATCCGTGGTAGCCCAGCTCAGCGCCTCCCATAGCTCCGGGCAGCGGAATGAAGGAGGATATCATCAGAACATACGCCTGGTAGCTGATGATTTGAAGAAGGCTGGTTCCCTCGAGACCGAATCCACGGTAAAGTACATAGGAAATACTTAAAAAGAGTGTGAGCTGAATAAACGTGAAAAATACGGATTTAAGCAGCAGTGGAATGTTCTTTTTCAGGTATTTGAAATTGTTGTAGAACTTATTGACCTCACGGGTGAAATACACGCGCCACTTGATCGGGTGCTTAACAATATGCATTTTGGTGAGTATGGATATGAGCCAGTTTGCGAATTTAAGCGTACCTTTGCGGAATAATGCAATTGATATCAGCGCAATGATTACCGCCGTGTTGATTACAAATCCGATAAGCACGAAAGGCATAAGACCTTTTTGCTGGAGATCATCGCCAAAATGGTTGTATCCGACAGCGAGGGTAAAAATCGAATACCCGGTAAGTACGAACTGATAGACGATAAACCTGCTGAGCAGAGCGGTAATTCCACAACCGAGCGGCACTCCGAATTTCACAAGGTAATACGCCTGCATTGGCTGTCCTCCGGTAGAGGAGGGAGTAATACAGTTGAAATACTGCCCGATGATAGTAGTCAGCCAGCTGTTCCAGAATTTCATTTTAGGGTGCATTGACTTTAGCATAACGTGAATCGTTGATGCTTCACTGAGCCAGTATCCAACCATGAAAACAACGCAGAGAACGAGCGCTCCCTTGTTTATTCTTGACAGTGCAGCCACGACATTATCAATGCTGTCTACGAATACAAGATAAACTATCATTATAATGAAAGCGACAGCACATATAATCAAATTCGCTTTCTTGCCCATCTTCTTTTTCTTCATTTATTAATACCTCAAATTTGGTTCCTCTGAAAAGTCCACAAAGATTATTATAGTATATTTTTACGCCTTTGTCAATAGTTTTTACATTATCTGGCTCTACAAATACTGTAGTGCTACAATAGATATTGGACAAAATAAGAAAAAGGATTGAGAGATAGACCAAAATCTGCTAGAATAAAGTTACCACACCGAATTCAAGTGAAATAAGGTCTATCTCTCAATGAACAGTATAACACAAGAAATGCAGTTTCGTCAATCCCTAATGAAATATTCAGAGAAATACGGAGTAAAAAGAGCTTCAAGGAAATACAACAAGTGTCGTTCATATATTTATTTCTGGAAAGCTCGCTGGGACGGAACAGTTGAATCCCTTGCGGAACAATCAAAGCGCCCGCATCACCACCCGAACGAGCACACGCCTGATGAGCTGAAGCTCATCAGAGATATGCGGCGGCGCA
>CAMELR010000029.1 GCA_945923775.1 uncultured Clostridia bacterium
AACGTATGGCTTGATTTTGGGGGAAAGTGTTACAATTTTGCTTGACAAGAACACACGGCTAAACTCCAAAAGCGCTAAAGGGGTGTGGGGGAAAACAAGAGTTTTCCCCCACAAGTAACATATAAAATCTAGCTGCGCCTATCTTCCGAAACAGTCCAGTGGACTGTTTCGGAAGCATAATGCACCAACAAACAACAATTCGTCAACCTTTGAATTCCCACCAAATTGAGCAAAAATCATCAGAACTCCGGCTTGTCTTCCTGATTATTGATCTTCTTGCTCTTGATAACTGAAAGCGTAAGAATAAACATCATAACGGCAATTACCACTGAAAGCACTATTCCCACGATTATGCTCGCAGCGTTATCGGCAAGCACGAAGTCATCGCGGAACATCTCGCCTATAACAAGCGACCGCAGAGTCAGCGGGTGGAACTTCGTAAGGTCAAGCGACATAAGTATCATCTGCATTATCGACACGCCAATGTACATAAACACCGTAACAATACCGGGTCTGCTGGTGAAAAGCCCTATCGACATGTATACCGCCGTAAAGAACGCCATATACACCGCGCACAGGAACGCCGCAAGCAGCACCATTCCGCCGCTGACTTTTCCGTCCGTGAACAGCAAGTTGCACAGACCGCCGGAAATCAGCGCCGCCAGAAATCCGGTCACGAAAACCGTTCCGGGGTACATTACGTACTTCGGGATAAGGTAGCTGAACGTGTCCAGTCCCGAACAGGACGGGATTATCGTGGCGCGCTTTTTCTGTTCGCCGCCGCATGGGGACATCAGTATCAGCATGATTATCAGCAGTGAGGTCGCGCACAGGTCTGCCATCGTGCCGGCGAAAACGGAGCCAGCGTTTTCGAACAGCATTCCGAGGCTGTTTTCGATATCCACCGCGCCGCCTATCGCACCGTACATATCCGTATCGGTCAGACTGCCGAGCAGCGCGTTCATCGCCCAGTACATCAGCGGATCCGCCAGTGAGAAGGAAACCGTCGCGATCAGTATTCCCCACAGCCTGAACGTCCTGGAAAACTGGAACCATTCCTTTTTAAAGCCAGCCTTAATCTGCATTTGCGCCCACCACCATTCTGAAAACTTCTTCAAGGCTCGCAGTGCCGATGCTGAAGGTGTCCACCGCCGCGCCGTTCTCCGCGAGAAGCTGTATAAGCCGCCGCGAGGTCTCCTCCGCGTTCTCCGTGCCGAATCTGAACTGACCATTCAGGTCGTTGAACTCCGCACGGGCGTAGTTCACCGTCAGCAGTTTGATTTTAAGGTCGTCGGTAAGCCCGCGCACCGAAAGATGTATCACGTCGCCGCCGTGCTTGCGCAGGATATCCGTCAGGTACCCTTCCTCGGCGAGCCTGCCGTTTGTCATTATTCCGATTCTGTTCGCGACGCGCTCAACATCGGACAGAATATGCGTTGAAAGCACGATGGTGCTTCCCATGCTCTTGAGGCGCTCGATTATCGAGATGACTTCGGCTCTGCCCTCGGGGTCCAGCGCAGACGTCGGCTCGTCGAATATTAGCAGCTCCGGGTCGCCGATTATTGCCGCGCCCATTCCCAGACGCTGGGTCATTCCGCGGGAATAGCCCTTCGCGCGGCGGTCTGCCGCCTTCGTCAGCCCTACGATATCAAGCACTTCGTTTACGCGGTGCTTCACATCGCCCTGATAATTCGTGCATGCGGCAATGTACTCGAGGTATTCCCGGGAGGTCATGTAGCCGTATATCGTCGGGCTTTCCGGAAGGTACCCCACCTTTACCGGCCTGCCGTTGCCGAGAATTATCTCGCCCTCGTCCTTCGGGATTATGTTCGTGATAATGTTCATCGTGGTGGTCTTGCCGCAGCCGTTCCGCCCGAGGAAGCCGTAAACGTCGCCCTTCTCTATATCCATGCTGAGACCTCTCAGCACGGAGAATGAGCCATATTTCTTGTACAGATTGCGTATTCTGACCAATTCGTTCACCCTTTCCCACATTAATGTGTATATACAAATTTTACATTATTTAAATTGGTTTGTCAATAGATTTCACGCAATTAACTCAATGCACCGAAAACTGTGGCGAAAAACAGAAAAACCCCCGCCGGAAACCGACAGGGGAACTTTTCTGTAACCAATAACTTAACGTCAATAAGTTAGATCAAACTGCTCTCTGAACCAGACCGGAGCGCAGGCAGCGTGTGCAAGCGTTTACTCTGCAAGGAGTACCGTTTACGATCGCCTTTACCTTCTTGACATTGGGCTTATAGGTTCTGTTGCTGCGTCTATGGGAGTGGGATACCTTGATACCGAAGGTAACGCTCTTGCCGCAGATTTCACATTTTGCCATTTGAAGCACCTACCTCTCTTGTAGTAGTGAATTTTTCAGTAACGTATAATATTTTATCAGAAACAGCGGAAAATTGCAAGTGCTTATTTGCTGCTATCAGAAATTTTGTAGAACACGACAATAATGCCGCCAAATTTCATCTGAATAACCGGCAAAATAACGAAACAATTTGTAATACTGCTCCGAGAAATTATACTTTGAGTATTAAAAATTACAGCGTAAGGAATCCTACCTTCTTCTGTACCTTCTGAAGGGTCTTTCTGGAAGCCTTGAACGCCTTTTCAGCGCCCTTCTTCATGCAGTCCTCAAGGTATGCCTTGTCTGCGAAAACACGCTTGAACTCAGCCTGCATGGGAGCCAGCATATCCGCTACAGCCTCGCCGACTGCGGTCTTGAAATCGCCGTAGCCCTTGCCTGCGAACTCTGCCTCTATCTCCTCGAAGGACTTGTTTGTAACTGCGGAGTATATAGACATCAGGTTGACTATGCCGTCCTTGCCTTCCTTGGCGCAAACGACTGTGTCGCTGTCGGTGACTGCGCGCTTGAACTTGCGAATGATCGTATCCTTGTCGTCGAGTATCCATACGCTGGCGTTGGGGTTCTCGTCGGACTTGGACATCTTCTTGGTCGGCTCCTGGAGCGACATTACCTTCGCGGTGGTCTTGGTGATGTAGCCGTCGGGCATGGTGAATACGTCGCCGTAAATGCCGTTGAAACGCTGCGCAACGTTTCTCGCAAGCTCCAGGTGCTGCTTCTGGTCAATTCCTACGGGAACGAGATCAGCCTGATACAGCAGGATATCCGCAGCCATCAGAACAGGGTAGGTGAACAGACCGGCGTTGATGTTGTCGGGGTGCTTTGCGGACTTATCCTTGAACTGCGTCATTCTGGAAAGCTCTCCGAACTGGGTGTAGCAGGAAAGGATCCAGCTAAGCTCGGCGTGGTTGGGGTTGTGACCCTGCACGAACAGCGTGGACTTCTCCGGATCAAGACCCGCAGCGATAAGCAGCGCGTAGCTTTCCTTGATCTGGTTGCGGAGCTTCACGGGGTCCTGCCTTACGGTGATGGAGTGCAGGTCTGCAATGCCGAAATAGCAGTTGTAGTCGTTCTGGAGCTTTACCCAGTTCTGCATAGCGCCGAGGTAGTTGCCCAGGTGGGGAGTATTCGTCGGCTGAATGAGGCTCAGCATATTTTTCTTCTGTTCTTCCATGATGATTTCCTTTCTCCGAAAGCCGGAACAAACAAAACTCCGCCCTCGCGGCAGAATACATCTGCCATAAGGACGGAGTGATAATTCAACACCGCGTTGCCACCTTAATTCACGGGAACCTCCCGTGCTCTCTATGGATACTTCCATATCCCCGCAATTAACGCTTGCTGCACGTCGCAGAATACTCGGCTAAGCTTTGCGCCGCCTTTGGCTGCGCCCTCTACGGTCCATTTGTATACCCGGCGTTCTGCGGCGTTCCCAGCTGAAATGGCGTAGCCCGCCATAACTCGCCGCTCTCTGTGAGTGCCACGGATATTTTTATCTCCGTATCATCGGTTTCAAGGGCATATTCGTTTGTTATCAATATTCTTTGATCCGCACTTCCTGCGGTCTTTTCATATTTTATCACAAAGCTCCTGATTTGTCAAGAGTTCATTCCACCGGGATACCTTCTTCCGCTGTGCCTGCCTCATCGGTCGCAGGCTCCGGCTCCAGGACGTTTACACGAACCTCTGCGCGGCTGCTTCCGGTCTCGGCGGCGAGCCAGTTTTCAAGCAGCTTCTGCGCCGCGGCGTCCTGCGGCTCGGTGGAATCCGCAAGGAGCAGCGCATGCTCTCCGGAGCTGTCGGTAACGCTTCCGCAGCGGATATTGCTCAGCTCCGGGAAAATCTTCACAGCCTTCGCGGTCACGGCGGCGTAGTCTACCGTGCTCTTCAGCTCGGAATTTTCGGTTTTCAGCCCGGAAAGCTCCTGTTCCTTTTCAGAGAGCTGCTGCTCAAGCTCGTTTATGCGGTTTTCCTGGAGGGCTATGGTGATCTTATCGCCGCTGTCCTCGTTGGTGCCTGCGTCAACGATGTTGTTCTGAGTTACGCTCAGCGTGTAGCCGTCAAGCCCGTATTTCGGCATGTCCTGCTCCAGCATGGATATCACATCGTCTGAGATAGGCGTGCCGACCAGCGACACCGATATCATGTGAGCGCTCTTGTCGGCGCTGCTCTTTACCAGGGAGGTGTTCGGGAATACGAACTCGCTGTTAAGGTATGTGGATATGTTTTTATCCATGATGGAGCCGTATACCGTGGAAGCCCCGAAGAACACGCTCGGCACAGCCGCGACGATTGTTATCGCAGCAACGGCGCGATTTATGGCCTTCTGCTTCTTGTCGCTGACGTTGCGGTGGTACGGCACGCGCAGCATCATGGTGACTATCATAGTAGAGAGCGAGATAAACAGCGTATTTATCAAGAACAGATAAAACGCGCCGAGGAAGAACGACGGCTGACCGGAGGCGATGCCATAACCCGCAGTACAGAGCGGAGGCATGAGCGCCGTAGCTATAGCCACGCCCGGGATAACGTTGCCCTTTTTCTCGCGGGTGTTTCCGATGGCGCCGGCGATACCGCCGAAAAGCGCTATCAGGACGTCCCAGATGGTGGGGCTGGTGCGGGCTATCATCTCCGCGGTGGGCGTGTCGATCGGGGTGATCAGGAAGTACACAGTGGAGCTTATCAGGCTTATCACGACCTGAGTTCCGAAGCGCAGCAGCGCTCTCCGCAGCAGCCGCAGGTCGCGCACCGCAAGGGAGTAACCCATCGTCATGATCCCGCTCATCAGCGGGGATATCAGCATCGCGCCGATGATGACCGCCGTGGAGTTCATGTTCAGACCTATCGACGCGATGAGCGCCGCAAGGCACAGTATCCACATGTTAGGTCCGTGAATTACTGTGTTTTCCAGCATCATTTCGTCGATTTCCTCGTAGCTCATCATGCCGTCGTGCATGTTCAGCATGTCGGCTACGAACTTGCGCACTCCGGTGCGCTTTTCTTTCATTTCCTTGCGCTTTTCCTTGATCTCTTTATGTATGCCTCTGTCTATCTCGTCGGCTTTTTCTGTTTCTTTGCTCATTACGACACCTTCTTGAATAAATTTCCTACATTATAGCACGGCGGGGGGCAAAAAGTCAACAACGTTTTGCTCTTTCCTGTGGAATACCGCTTTACAATACCGCGAGGTTGTGATATAATTATAGAGTATAGATTCTTCCAGAAAGGACGACATAAAATGTTAAAGCCATTTTCCGACCGCGTATCCGGCTTACAGCCTTCCGCGATACGCGAGATACTTAAATTTACCGCAGATCCCGAAGTCATCAGCTTCGCCGCAGGAAACCCTGCGCCGGAGGCGTTCCCGGTAGAGACCATCGCGAAGCTCTCCGCTGACATCTTCCGCGAGGAGCCGATAAACGCATTGCAGTACTCCATCACCGAGGGCTACCCGAAGCTCCGCGAGTGGCTGAAGTCCGACCTCACAAAAAAGGGGCTGTTCCATGATGGCGACCAGGTAGTCATTACCAGCGGAGCACAGCAGGCTATCGAAACCACCGCGAAGATACTCTGCAACGAGGGCGATGTGATAATCTGCGAGGATCCGGCGTTCGTAGGCTCGCTGAATGCGTTCAGGAGCTACGGTGTCAAGCTGGTGGGAGTTCCGATGGACGACGACGGAATGAAGCCCGAAAGCCTTGAGGAAGCCCTCAGATCCAACCCCACCACAAAGTTCATCTACACTATCCCGAACTTCCAGAACCCCACCGGCAGGACGACTACCCTCCAGCGCCGTAAGGAAATACTCGCCCTTGCTGAAAAGTACGGCGTGTACATACTGGAGGACAATCCCTACGGAGCGCTCCGCTTCGAGGGCGAGGACGTGAAGTCCATCAAGGAGCTTGACACAAAGGGCAACGTGCTTTACTGCGGAACATTCTCCAAGACCCTGGCTCCCGGACTGCGCGTAGGCTACCTGCTGGGCGCGTCCGACGTTGTATCGAAGGCGGTCGTAGGTCTCCAGACAAGCACCGTGCACACCAACATCTGGGCGCAGATGCTGACCTACCGCTTCCTCACCAACGTTGATTTCGACGAGCATCTGAAGAAGCTCCAGGCTATCTACCGCCACAAGTGCCATCTTATGCTCGAGGGGCTCGAAAAGGAACTTCCGGATTTCATCAGCTTCACACACCCGCAGGGAGGTCTGTTCATCTGGGCGACCCTGCCGGATAAATACGACATGAATGCTTTCTGCAAGGGAGCTGTCGAGCGCAAGGTAGCCGTTGTCCCCGGAAACGCGTTCTGCTCTGATGAGAGCGCCGTTTCCCACTCCTTCCGCCTGAATTTCTCCACCCCGACCGACGAGCAGATCGAAAAGGGCGTGAAGATACTCGGCGCGGCGGCAAAGGAGCTTTTAAAGTAATTTTAGCATTTCAGACGGGAGGTGAGTCTGCATGGTATGCGGAAAATGCGGCAAGGCGTTTGACGAGAGCGCACAGGCGATAGAGGGAAGCTGTCCGTTCTGCAAGACGGTGCACACCCCCGAAGGCGACCCTATCCGCGAGCTTAAAGGGATACTGACCTACATAGCGCAGCACTTCGGCGAAAAGACCCTTCTCGACCGCCGCCGCACCGACGCGCTTATAGCCGATATCTTCCCGAAGGAGACCGCCGCGCGCCGCCTGTGCTACGTTGCGCTCTACGACGGCTGCGCGCAGAAGCTGTGGACGGTGCGGGGCAAGCCGTTCGAGGTGCGCTCCGCCGCTGCGGCAAGGTGCGTTAAGTCGCTGAGGGACGAGATCGGGCTGAAGGGGCGCTCCGCCGCTTCAGCAGTGGAGGCAGTCGCGGAAGCCCTTGGCTGCGACATCGCGTTCAGAATGGAGGCTCCGCCCTCCGCCGCAGAGACTGAAAGCCGCAAGAACATCACCGACAGCGCGGAGCAGTACAGCCTGGGACGGCACTTCGACCGCATAAAGGACTACAGCAGGGCGCTGTACTGGTTCGTTCAGTCGGCTCAGCAGGACTGCGCCGAAGCGGAATACTACGTCGGGTTCTACCTCATGGAGGGCAGGGGCGGCACGCAGGACGTCAAGACCGCCCGGGAATGGTTCCTGAGAGCGGCTGAAAACGGCGTCCCCGCCGCGCAGTACATGACCGGATACTTCTACGCCGAGGGCATAGCCTGCGAGCTTAACGAGGGCGCCGCATTCGAGTGGTTCCTGCGCTCTGCAAAGCAGGGCTACGAGGAAGCCATAAAGGTGATAGCGCTGAGCTACGAAACCGGTACGTTCGTCGATGAAAACCCGGAGACCGCCGCCCGCTGGCGGAAGCTCCTGCCGAACCAGCCCGAAGCCGCAGAGCCGCCTCCCGACGAAGAAACAGAGCCGCCGGAGCCGCTCCCGGACGACGGCGAGGAGAACTACCAGTCCGCGCGGCGCTGTCTTGCCGAAAAGGACTACACCGGCGCTGCGATGTTCTACCGCCACGCCGCAGAGGCAGGCCACGCGAAGGCTCAGTGCAGCTACGGAAAGTGCCTGTACCTCGGAAGCGGCGTTGAAAAGAACATTTACGCGGCGTTTTCGTGGTTCTCGAAGGCGGCGGCTCAGGGTCTGGACATCGCGCAGTACAATCTCGGCGTTATGTACCTTCGCGGCACCGGCGTTGAAAAAAACCGCTCGGAAGCGAAGCGTTATTTCCGCATGGCGGCTGAAAACGGACATTCAGAGGCTGCAAAGGTGCTTGAAAAGCTTGAAAATCAGGAACATAAATGATCGGAGGAAAACAGAGTGAAAGCAGCAGTTATCCTTACAAAATGCAAGAACGACCACGCACTGTTCGGCATACGCACGGAGCAGCGCGAGGACGGCGGCTGGTACGCTACGTGGGCGTTCAAGGTGTCGGAGCAGACCGCCGAGCGCGAGAAGTTCGGCGATACTAAGATAAGCGGAAATATCTACATCACAACGGAGTACCCTTCCTGCCCCTACTGCGGCGCGAAGGGGTTCTTCCAGTGCGCGGAGTGCGGCAGGACCACCTGCTGGAACGGCGAGACTGAAACGGTATGCGAGTGGTGCGGCAACGAAGCTGAGACCGCAGCAGAGGAGAAGTTCGACTCCATCACCGGAGGCGGCTTCTGATGATGAAGGTCGGTGACAGAGTTCCGCTGGAATTAGGCGGCGAAGCGGAAATAACGCAGCTTCTCGGGCAGGGCGGACAGGGCGCAGTCTACCGCGCCTCCTACCGCGGGAGAGACTACGCGCTGAAAATGTACTTCACGAAGAAGCTGAAAAATCCCGCGATGTTCCGTGAGAACCTCCAGCGCTTGTGCGAGGACGGCAGCTCTTCCCCGGCGTTCGTAATGCCGCTGATGATGACCGCCGACACCTCCGAGGGCTTCGGCTTCCTGATGGAGCTTATCCCGCCGGAGTACGCCCCGTTTTCGGATATCCTGAACGCCCGGGTGAAGTTCTCCGGGCTGTATTCCATAGTGAACGCCGCGATAAAGATAACATCGGCGTTCCGGGAACTGCACAACTCCGGCAGGAGCTACCAGGATCTGAACGACGGCGGATTCTTCATTCGCCCGACCGATGGTGACGTACTGATATGCGACTGCGACAACATCGCGCCCTACGGCGAGAACCTCGGAATCGCGGGCAAGCCCGGCTATATGGCACCGGAGATAGTAAGGGGCGAGAAGGCTCCCGACAAGCTGACTGACCGCTATTCCCTGGCGGTGGTGCTGTTCCGGCTTCTGCTGCGCGGCGACCCGCTGGAGGGCGGCAGGGTGCTGAAAAGCGTCTGCCTTACGGAGGACGCGGAGCGCCGTCACTACGGCTACGAACCGATGTTCGTCTATGACCCGTCCGACGATTCCAACCGCCCGGTGCGCGGAGTCCACAACAATATAATCAAGTTCTGGCGCATAATGCCGGACTATATCCGGGACGCGTTCACCGTTTCCTTTACGGACGGACTTTTCCAGCCGGAAAAGCGGCTTATCGAAAAGCAGTGGCTTGACATTTTGGTGCGCATGCGCGGCGATATCTGCGCCTGCACCTGCGGCGCCCAGGGGTTCATCTCCGGCTCGGAGCGCGACCCTGACGGAAAGGTGGTCTGCCCCTGCGGTACCCACTACCAGCCGCCGCTGGCGCTGCATCTTGGGAAACAGCGCATTCTGCTGTTTGACGGCGCGAAGCTGTTCAATGATGATGTCGAGTGTATCGGCGAGGTAGTCCGCAACAAGGTGAACCCCGGGCTTTTCGGGCTGAAGAATCTCTCGGGCGAGGCATGGAGCTTCACGCTCCCCAACGGGCAGGAAAAAACGGCGGCTCCCGGGTCGGCGGTGCCTGTATTCAATGGAACAAGGCTTGATATCGGCGGAGTTCCCGGTGAAATAAACGGCGAAATTTAATGCGCGTAACTCCCGCATTTTGTGCAGAATAGCCTTTGACAAAACGGGAAGTTTCTGCTAAAATCATAAGGTAATAAATAAAAAAGATCGTGTGGCAATTGCGTAAATCCAGATTCGGAACGCAGCTGCCGCACTTTTTTTTGTGAAAGGAGATAATTTATACAATATGGATAACACAAAGAATCCACAGATGAACAAAATGGCGGCGGCACCGGTCAACCGGCTCATGCTGAGCATGGGTATACCGATGATAATTTCAATGATGCTGCAGGCGGTCTACAACATTGTTGACAGCGCGTTCGTGTCCAACATGGCAGATGGAGGCGAGCAGGCTCTAAACGCGCTTACGCTGGCATTTCCGGTGCAGATGCTGATGGTCGCGATAGCCATAGGCACCGGAGTAGGAATGAACGCGCTGATGTCCCGCAGCCTTGGTCAGGGCGACCGCGAGCTTGCGGGCAAAGCCGCCGGTAACGCGATATTCCTTGCGGCGGTGATATATGTGGTGTTCCTGCTGTTCGGAATATTCGGCACGGGAGCCTACGTCGGCTCGCAGACGAAGAATGCAGAAATAGCGGAGATGGCGGAGGAATATATCCGAATATGCTGCACGCTGTCATTCGGGATAATCTTCTTCTCGGTGTTTGAAAAGACCCTCCAGGCTTCCGGACGGTCGCTTTTCTCCACGATAGCGCAGGTCGCGGGAGCCGTTACCAACATCGCCCTCGACCCGATAATGATCTACGGTCTGCTCGGGGTCCCTGAGATGGGAATAGTCGGCGCGGCACTGGCTACGGTCATCGGTCAGGTTGTGTCCTGCGTGCTGGCTTTGATATTCCACTTCCGGCTCATCAAGGAGATAGACAGCGGCTGGCGGTACATCAGACCCTCCGGCTCCGTGATAGGAAAGATATACTCCATCGGGCTTCCCGCGATAATCGCGCAGGCTCTGATGTCCGTTATGACCTACGGGCTTAACCTGATACTCGTCCAGATAAGCGAAAACGCCGTCACCGCCTACGGACTCTACTATAAGATACAGCAGTTTATACTGTTCGCGGCATTCGGACTGCGCGACGCCATCACGCCTATAGTTTCCTTCGGCTACGGCATGGGAAGCCGTGAGCGCGTAAAGCAGGGTATAAAATACGGTATGCTGTACACGCTGATAATCATGGCGGCGGGGCTTGTCCTGCTGGAGATATTCGCGCAGCCCTTCGCGGCGCTGTTCGGGCTTTCCGGGGAAACGGAGCGGCTCTGCGTCAGCGCTATGCGGGTGATTTCGCTGAGCTTCATTTTCGCCGGCGCTAACGTGGCGTTCCAGGGGATTTTTCAGGCGCTGGAATCCGGCGTGCAGTCGCTGGTGATATCGGTGTGCAGACAGATACTGTTCGTTCTGCCGGTGGCATGGGGATTCTCGCTTGTCGTGAGGAATTCCGGCAGCACCGACATGATGTGGCTGGTATGGCTGACATTCCTTATCGCCGAGGGACTGTCCGCCGTCATTGCCGTGATATTGATGACGGGTATTTCCAGGCGCAGGATAAGCACGCTCGGTAATTAATCGCCGCGCCGCCGCATATAATCAACCAAAAACAGTTTCAGGAGGTTTTTATGCGGCAGGGAACTCCGGATACGGTCAGGCTTACCGGCTGACGAAACGAGATTCTTCTGCATATAAAGGAATGTACATCATGTACGTTCCGATATTCCGCACTGCACGATCCTACTTACATGTACATTACAGGAGGTCAATATGGAAGACATGAAGAAGCTCGTTGAAAAATACAAGCGCGAACTTATGGAATACAGCAGGCAAGCTCCCAAACCCGAGAAGCTCTCATTCCCGGAAATGCTGCCGGAGGAGCCGCCGGCTCAGGGCACCCATAATACGCAGAGCGCTCAGAACACCCAGAGCGTCCAGGAAACCCCGGAGCACCAGGCGGCTCAGCCGCAGTCTGCGGAGCCGTCCAAGCCCCGTATCATCGGATACTCTGACGATCAGCGTGCGCTGAACGACCTTGAGAAGTACTTCTCCGACATAATAAACACCTCTCCGGCGGCGGACGAGGCTTCCGGAGCTTCGAATGAACCTGGTGAACCTGGCGAACCTGGTGAACCTGGTGAGCTTCCGGAGCAGGAACTGCCGCAGTCCGACCGCCCGGAGGGAGTACAGACCGACGATTTCAACTCGCTACCGCCGCAATTCACGGATAACCCTCCGCAGGTAGACGAAACAAACGAGAATGTGCCCGTGGAAAACAATATGCCCAGCGATGAACTGGAGCGTGAGCAGCCGTCCCAGTTCCCGCGTGAGGGCGAAAATACCGCCGCGGCTCCGGGAACCATCGAAAACATCGGAACTCTGCCGGTGAGCGGACAGTCCCCGGACGAACAGCTCGGGAGGCGGACATTCGTGGATCAGTCGGGGCCGGTGAATTCCCGCGACGACATCAAGCCGCTCGTCCAGCAGGAGAACGACGGCCACCCCAAGTACCCCGGCGAGCCTGAGTATGATAAGCTCGAGGATTTCCTTGCGGTGAACACCCGGCAGGGTACGCTGCGCTTCAGGACATACACGGCGCGCAATGCCCTGCCTGTCCCGAACGCGCGGGTCATCGTGTTCAAGATCATCGGCGGGAAGCCGCACACATTCTACGACCTCGTCACCGACCAGAGTGGCCAGACCGAGATCGTGCCGCTGCCTGCGCCGCTGAGTCAGCTTTCGCAGACCCCCGACAGCGGAATACAGCCATATTCCCTGTATGATGCGGATATCACCGCCGAGGGCTACGCGCCGGTGGCGATAAGGAATCTCCCCATATTTGAGGGGATACTCTCCGTGCAGCGTACCGCGCTTGTTCCAAGCAACGAGGGCAGCGGCGAGACCATTAACGAGAACGAACCCGACCTTACGGAGGTGCCGAATGCCTAATATCTCCAGACCAGTCATTCCGGAAACGATAACCGTACATCTCGGCACGCCGAATTCCGCTGCCCAGAATGTCACCCTGTCCTTCCCGGACTACATCAAGAACGTAGCAAGCAGCGAGATATACCCCACCTGGCCGGAAGCCGCGATACGCGCCAACATCTACGCCCAGGTGACCTTCGCGCTCAACCGCGTATATACCGAGTGGTACCGCAGCCGCGGCTATGATTTTGACATAACAAGCTCCACGCAGTACGACCAGGCGTTCGTATACGGCAGGGACGTTTTCAATAACATAAGCCAGATTGTCGATGAGATATTCAACAACTACGTCGTGCGGCAGGGGAGCGTCGAGCCGCTGTTCACGCAGTTCTGCAACGGTACCTCCGTTACCTGCCAGGGGCTTTCGCAGTGGGGCACTGTGGAACTCGCCAACCGGGGATTCACGCCGTATGAAATGCTGCAATACTACTACGGCGACAATATCAACATCGTGCGCAACGCCGCCGTGGAGCCGTTCATCGGCAGCTACCCCGGAACTCCGTTCGGGTTCGGAAGCTCCGGCAACGAGGTGCGCACCATTCAGACCGAACTCAACCGTATCTCCGACAACTATCCAGCGATACCAAAGATAATTCCCGCGAACGGGTTTTACCGGGAGTCCACCGCCGAAGCGGTCAGGGTGTTTCAGGGAGTTTTCGGACTTCCGCAGACCGGGATAGTCAACAAAGCGACCTGGTACCAGATAAAGTACATCTACGTAGCCGTAAAGAATCTTGCAGAGCTGACCTCCGAAGGGCTGAGACCTTCCGAAGTCGCGGAGGAATTCCCGGAGGAACTCCGCAACGGTGATTACGGGCTTTTCGTGAGCTATCTGCAGTATTTCCTCAACGTTATTTCGTATTTTAATCCCGAGGTGCCCACCGTCCCCGCAAACGGAGTTTTCGGAACGGAAACTGAGAACCAGGTAAAGGCGTTCCAGCGGTTTTATGGTCAGAATCCGGACGGCATAGTTGATTTCGCCACTTGGACACTTATACAGGGGATATACAACGATATACTGAACGGACTTCCCGAGGGCTACGCCGGGAACACCGCCGTGCTGTATCCCGGTTATGTTCTGACGCCGGGCATGAGCAACAACGATGTACGGGCGCTCCAGACCTACCTGAACCTTATCGGCAGGACCTACCGCGACATTCCCGAGATACCCGTCAGCGGATATTTCGGTCAGCAGACCGAGGACGCTGTGAGGACATTCCAGCAGCTTTTCGGGCTGACGGTCTCCGGAGTTGTCGGCGCGCCCACATGGGACGCTATCTCGAAGGAGTACAACTATATCCGTTTCGGGACACAGAGAACAGGATAAGATAAACCGCCCCGGTCTGTTACGACCGGGGCGGTCAGACCGTCGAAAAAGTTTATAAATTTTCGCGTAGCGTATTGGTTTTCGCTTCCTTTTGCTTACAAAAGGAAGCGGGAGTGTGAGGGCAGAGCCCTCACCACTCTGCGCGCTGGCGCGCAGTTAAACGATTCAATGGCGCTAAAGGGGTGTGGGGGAAAACAAGAGTTTTCCCCCACAGGTTTTTGCAATTTACTGCCGTTATGACTTTTTCGACAAGCAAACCGCCCCGGTCTTTTACGGCCAGGGCGGTTTTGTCTATTCGTCAGTTGAACTGTTCAAGGATCTGTTCCTTGCGGTGCAGACCTACCAGCACCTCTTTGGTTATGCCGTCCTTGATGATCACCAGCGTGGGAATGCTCTCCACTCCGAACGCTGCTGCGAGCTGGGGCTGTTCGTCTACGTTCACCTTGCCGACCTTCAGCTCGGGGTGTTCCTCTGCAAGCTCGTCCACTATCGGGGACTGCATCATGCAGGGCGCGCACCAGGAAGCCCAGAAGTCCAGCAGCACGGGCTTGTCGCTTTCGACTACCTCGGTCTTGAAATTGTCCTTTGTTATCGTCAGTACAGCCATATTATTACCTCCGTTCAGGCAGATATCATTTTTGCGGAGTCTTGCTCCTGTATACATTATATACTAATTCCCGGAGTTTGTCCAGTGTAATTTTATTCTTGCATATCCTGTCGGATTTATACGGCGGGTAATATTCACTGATGGCGTATCTTGCACAGTTATCAACTGGTTTTGCTCCGCGTTTTTGTTGAAAAAGCACTATTATGTTACATAAACTGTCGGATTTTGAAAAAACCCTTGACTATATCGGCTGTTTTGTAGTAAAATATAACCGTATAGGATATGAGCAAGGCTCAGCTTTAATAATACCAGAAACGGAGAGAATTAACAATGCAGAAGACAATCGGCGTACTTACAAGCGGCGGCGACGCTCCCGGCATGAATGCCGCAGTGCGTGCAGTTACAAGAGCTGCTATCAAGAAGGGCTTCAGAGTTGTCGGCATTCGCCGCGGCTATAACGGTCTGCTCAACAATGATATGATCGAGCTCACTACAAGAGATGTTGCTGATATAATCCAGCGCGGCGGTACAGAGATTTTCACCGCACGCTGCAAGGAATTCAGAGAGTGGGAGTATGTTCTCAAGGCTAAGGATATCTGCGTAAGAGACAACTTCGCAGGCATCGTAGTTATCGGCGGCGACGGTTCCTTCAGAGGCGCTGCTGACCTTTCCAAGGCAGGTATCCCCTGCGTAGGTCTGCCCGGAACTATCGACAACGATATCCAGTGCTCTGAGTACACCATCGGCTACGACACCGCAATGAACACCGTTATGGAGCTTGTTGACAAGCTGCGCGACACATCTCATTCCCACGAGCGCTGCGCTGTCGTTGAGGTAATGGGCAGAAACGCAGGCCACATCGCACTGAACACCGGTGTTGCATGCGGCGCTACTGCTATCCTGGTTCCTGAGATCGAATTCGATATCGAGGACGTTGTAAAGAAGATCAAGACCGCACGCGAGAACGGCAAGGAGCAGTTCATCGTTATCGTTGCCGAGGGAGTAGGCCACACCGAGGAGATCGCTAAGAAGATCAACGAGGAGACCGGCATCGAGTCCAGAGCTACTATCCTGGGTCACGTTCAGAGAGGCGGCAGCCCTACAGTACGCGACAGAGTGGTTGCTTCCGAGATGGGCTACTATGCAGTTGAGCTGCTCGAGAAGGGCATCGGCAACCGCGTTGTAGGCATGAAGGACGGCAAGATCTACGACGTAGATATCCAGGAAGCGCTCAGCATGAAGAAGCCGTTTGACAAGCGTCTCTACGACATCGCAAACGACATCAGCTTCTGATAATTAAACATGTCACCCCGCGTCCGGACGGGCGCAGAAAATAAAAACTACAACACAGAGTAGGAGAACGTGCGTTAAGTGCTGCGCGGACGGAGAGTTGCCGCGCGGACGAAAGCCCTTCGGGCTGCGGTACGTTCTTCGCATCTCGCTGTACATAAATCGAATATTGAGCCAGGGGCTTTATTCTGTTTGTATATGGCGAAGTTACGGAGGATAAGGTCATGGCTTTTTTTCTTAACTTCTTTGGCAGCTTTAAAAAATCCGCGCAGGAGCTGAAAAGCGTCCGTTGTATCGCGGTAACTGCGGTTCTTATCGCGCTGGCGTGCATTCTGAAAACGCTGACGATTCAGCCGATGCCTACGCTGAAAATAGGCTTTGCATTCGTTGCGATAGCTTCGATAGGAATGCTTTACGGTCCTACCGTGGCGGGGCTTTCCTGCGTTGCTACCGACGTTATCGGTTATCTCATCTCCAACCAGCAGCAGGGATTTTCGCCGCTGTTCACACTGGTCGAGGTGACGGGCGGCGTTATCTACGGCATTTTCCTGTACGGCTTCGACCCTGTAAAGCCCGACCTTTCCTCAGTGAAGGGGTTCTTCGGCGGGCTGAAGGCTAATCTGCCGTCGGTGTTCCGTATAATCGGCGCGAAATTCACGATAAATCTCGTGTGCAATGTGTTCATGAATACGCTGTTCCTGATGATAATGGGCTACGGCATCGTTCCGGAAACATTCTGGATAAAGGTCGGCGAAAGGGTTATCAAGAACGCGGCTATGCTCCCTATCGAGGTGCTTATACTTCTGCTGGCGCTGTTCCCGATTAAGGCGGCGTATCGTTCAGTTTTCAAGAAGCACAGACAGGGCGTTTAATAATAATCGGCGCCGGGCGCCGGGAAAGGCTCTAATATGAAAAAACTAGGTTTTATCGGCGTCGGCAACATGGGCGGCGCAATTCTCAAGGGTATCGAGGGAAAGCTCGGCAACACCGCGGTGTTCGCTTACGACGCGAACGCTGAAAAGCTCGCAGACCTCCGCCTTGTAGGAGCCACCGCCGCAGGAAGCGCCCGCGAGATTGCGGAAAAGTGCGACTTTATCCTGCTGGCAGTCAAGCCCCAGCACCTCGGGGAAGTCCTCGCGGAGATAAAGGACTCCGTTAAGCCGGAAACCGTGTTCATCTCAATCTGCGCGGGTATTTCCGCGGAGTTCATAAGGGAGCGTACGATCCCGAACGCAAAGGTAGTGCTCGTTATGCCGAACACTCCCATGATGCTCGGCTGCGGAGCCTCCGCGATGTCCCACGACGAAACGGTATCCGAAGATGAGTTCGCATTTGCGCGCAAGGTCATCGGAAGCTGCGGCATCACCGAAGTTATCCCCACCGACAAGATGAAGGAGATCATCGCAATCAACGGAAGCTCCCCGGCGTTCATTTATCTGTACGCCAAGGGATTCGTGGATTATGCGGATTCCGTTGGGATCGACAAGGACGTGGCGCTGCGCCTGTTCGCACAGAGCCTTATCGGTTCGGCGAAAATGCTCACCGAGTCCGGAATGACCGTAGACGAACTGATAAAGCAGGTATCCTCTCCCGGAGGAACAACGCTTGCAGGTCTTGACAAGCTGTACGAGGGCGACCTCACCGGAGACGTCCAGAAGGCATGCGAAGCCTGCACCAAGCGCGCGTACGAGCTGGGACAGTAAAAAGATACACAGGGCGATGAGATATTCGCCCTTTTGTTTTAGGGAGGCAGAGCATGATAAGAGTCGCGCAGATACTCGGAAAAATGAACGGCGGCGGAGCGGAGCAGGTCGTGATGAACTACTACCGCGCCATAGACCGCGAGCAGGTGCAGTTTGATTTCTATTTTTTCAAGGGGTCGAAGTTTGTGCCGGTCGAGGACATCAAGGCGATGGGCGGGAGAATGTTCGTGCTGCCGACTTTCAGGCACCCTCTGAAGTACCTCCGTACGCTGCGCCGTCTGCTATCTGAAAATAAATACGATATCATGCACTGCCACCTGAGCACGCTGTCATTCCTGCCGCTGCTTGCCGGAAAGCAGGCGGGGGTCAGGACGCGTATCCTCCATAATCACAGCACCTCCGGGGGCGCCCGGGAGTGGCACCGCAACTTTGCGAAGCTCCTTTTCAAGCCCTTTTCGAAGCTGCATGCCACCGACTATTTCGCGTGCTCGCAGCTTGCGGCGAGGTGGATGTACGGCAGCCGCGCCACCGCGCCGCTTTCCGAGGAATACGACCCCGTGCAGAAGCACCGCCGGGTCCGTATAATGCCGAATGCCATCGACACGGGAAAATACAGCTACAGCGAAAAGAAGCGCCGCGAGGTGCGCCAGGAGCTAAAAATTCCCCAGAGCGCGACAATTTTCGGGCATATCGGAAGGTTCTGCCCGCAGAAGAATCAGGGATTTCTCGTCGATATATTCCGTGAGATACTCAAGCAGCGCAAAAACAGCGTACTTATAATGACCGGCACCGGCGAGGACATGGAGCTGATAAAGGCGCGGGTCATAGCCGCAGGGATATCCGACAGAGTGGTGTTCACCGGGCAGCGCAGCGACGCCGACCGCCTTTACAGCGCGTTTGACTGCTTCCTGCTGCCATCGAATTACGAAGGCCTGCCGGTGGTCGGCGTGGAGGCTCAGTGCTCGGGACTTCACTGCTTGTTTTCAAATAAGGTCACTCCGGAGGCGCGAATAACCGGAACGGCGCAGCTCCTGCCGCTTGGTAAGCCGGAGGACTGGGCGTGCGCCGCGCTCTGCTGCGCGGGTCTCAGGAACAAGAATGCGGCCGCTGAGGTCGCGGAGGCGGGCTACGATATAAACGGCGCGGCGGAGCAGCTCGCTGGATTTTATCTGAGAAAATCAAAATTGTAAACCAAAACTACTTGACAAGTTTACATTCCTGTGTTATAATTATCAAGGCCTTATTGTAAACCAAAAAGACAGGAGAAAGTAAACAATGAAAGAAACAATCGATCAGAACGGTGCAGGCGCAGTTAAAACAGCGAAATTCTTCACCGTAAGAAACATGGCATTCATCGCAGTAATGGCGGCGCTCATCTGCGTAGCGGCTCCCTGGAGCGTTACGATGCCCGGACTGGTTCCCGTATCCCTCGCGACCTTCGCGGTGTACCTGGCAGGAAGCCTGCTCGGCTGGAAGAAGGGCACCATTGCAGTGCTGATATACGTGCTGCTCGGCGCGGTGGGACTTCCGGTGTTCAGCGGCGGCGTAGGCGGCTTTGCAAAGCTGTTCGGAGTTACCGGCGGCTATATCGTGGGCTACATACCCTGCGCGCTCATCAGCGGTCTGTTCGTAGATCTTTTCTATAAGAAGAACGCTTCCAAAAATCCGTTTGTAAACGGTGCATGGGCTATTCCGGTTGGCATGATAGCAGGCACTGTTGTGCTCTATGCTCTCGGAACCGTCTGGTTCGTTATCGCGCGCGGCGTTACTCTTGAAGTGGCTCTGGCATCCTGCGTGGTTCCGTTCCTCATCGGAGATACCATCAAGATAATCTGCGCTACAGTTATCACGGTCGTGCTCCGCGACAGACTTTCAAAGATCATGAGATAAATAAGTATCCGCCTTTCACCTTCGTGTCTGGCGGATTTATTTATAGCAAAGGGGCTGTTGATTCACAGCCCCTTTTTATTATAGTCTGACACTGCGTCAGTAAGTTCAGAGAAATCGTCGAGGGTGAGTTCCTCCGCGCGTGCCGTCGGCTTTATTCCGCATGAGGTCATAAGTTCCGCGAGTTCCGGCTTTGCTATGTGGAGTTCTCCCGAAAGCGGATTCGCGATCTGTTTCCTGCGCTGTGAGAATGAAGCTCTGATTATCCGGAACATCAGCCGTTCCCACTCTGCGGGTCTGCCATGATCCGGTTTAACGTCCAGCCGGATAACCGCGCTGTCCACATTCGGAGAGGGCATGAAGCTCCCCCTGCCGACCTTGAACAGCAGCTTCGGCTCGCTGTAGTACGATACCGCACAGGATATCGCGCCGCAGTCGCGGGTGCCGGGCTTCGCGCAGATACGGTCTGCGGCTTCCTTCTGCACCATAACTGTCATTGCTGATACGGGCAGGCGGCTTTCCAGCACGCGCATTATAACCGGAGAGGTGATGTAGTACGGCAGATTCGCGCAGACTACAACCTCCATTCCCGGCGCTTTCTCAGCGAGAAGCGCGGCGAGGTCGGTTTCCATGACGTCTGCGAAAACTATCTCAACGTTGTCGTAGTCCGCAAGCGTTTCCTCAAGGATAGGCTTCAGGGAAGTGTCTATCTCCACCGCAATGACCTTTTCGCAGCGCTCTGCAAGCTCCTTTGTGAGGACGCCGACTCCGGTGCCTATCTCAAGCGCGCAGACTCCTACCTTTGCGCCGCCAAGCTCCGCTATTTTCGGGCAGACCGCAGGATTTACCAGGAAGTTCTGACCGAGGGATTTCGTGAACGAAAAACCATGCCGTTCGAAAAGATCCTTTATTACTCCGATATTTGTAAGCTCCATCAGTAGCCCTCGCTGCCGGTGAGGCTCTCGTCATTATCCACCCAGTCGCTGACGTGGATAACTCTGTAATCAGATGATGTGACCCGGATATAAACAGTTTCGATACCTGCGTTGATTATCTGGCGCTTGCACATGGAGCACGGCTCCACATCGCCGTAAAGCTGACCGGTCTTTGCGTCAAGACAGGCGAGGTACAGCGCGGAACCTATCATATCATGCCTTGAAGCGCTGATAATGCAGTTTGCCTCCGCATGGACGCTTCTGCACAGCTCATAGCGCTGACCCTTCGGTACGCCGAGCTTTTCGCGCATGCATTCCCCTATATCCGAGCAGTTTTTCCTCCCGCGCGGGGCGCCGTTGTAGCCAGTGGCGATTATCTCGTCGTTTTTCACGAGGATAGCGCCGAAATTCCGCCGCAGACAGGTCCCCCTCTCTGCGACAGTCTGGGATATGTCCAGGTAGTAGTTAGTCTTGTCGCGTCTTTCCATTTTACTGCCTTTCAGCCGAAGATCATCTGTGCTTCTTGTTCATCTGCCTGCTGATGAAACCCTTGTTCTGTATGGGCTTGGGAACAAGCGGAATATCTCCGGGACGATTTGCAGGCTCAGTGTTTGCTGAAGGGATAGGAGGAAGGAGACCCTCAAAGGCGTTGATATAAGTCTGAGCTATTGAACGCTGAGTATCGAGCGTGCTGTTTTCATCGGCAAATTGGATAACCTGTGTGAATTCTTCACGCGCTTCATCTTCCTTGCCGAGCTGTGCGTAAAGCTCGCCGAGGACGCAGCGATATTCTGTTGCACGTGTATCATTGTCTTTGCTGCTTTCTTCATCAATGGCGAGTTTCAGCTTTTCAACAGCCTTGTCATAGCTGCCGAGGTCGATGTATTTAAGTGCGGCTTCAAAATTGATGTTGCTCATTTCAGTATACCTTTCAAATTATATTCATCTGCACAAAACAGAATTCCTAATCTATTGTATCATAAAACCTCCGTTTTGTCAAAACCTTTTTGTATTTTTCCTTATCTGAGTTCAAAATACTTATAAAATTATAAGAATACATAAATTGCCGCCTTCTTGCGACAGTTATTGCTTACATTATATGGTAAAATTAACCTGCAAGGCACAGGGAGCGTCCGCCGCCCCCGTGAGGCATCGGGACATGGGACCGCGGACGTTGACTGCCCGAACATAGGGGATAATATGCGAAAGGAAGCTCAGACATGACAGAGAAGGCTGTTGTTCTCAGCAGGAGGACAGCGAAAACGAAAACGGGCAGCATACTTGCGGGGGGAGCCTGGGCGGCGGCAGGTCTGCTGATGGAGGTAAGCTCCGGCGGCGGAAGCGTTGGAGCGTCCGCGCTGGCAGCGGGAATCACCGCCGCAAATGGAATATGGATCTACGCCGGTGGAATAGTCGGAGCGCTGCTGAAGGGCTTCCCCGGCGGTTACATAGGAATAGGCGGTCTTGCGATAGTGCTCGCCGGGCGGCTTATCCCGCAGGTGAGGAACGTCAGGATAAGGTGCGTGATCCAGGGACTGCTTGCCGCGGCTGCGGCGTTTTTCCCGGCATGCGCAGAGTACACCTCGCCGTCGGCGCTGCTGAGCGGGATAATCTCAGCGTTCACCGCCGGAATATTCGCGGCGTGCGTCCTGCTGCTTTACGACCGCGCGTCCGTGCGCGGGTTCGATATCTCCGACCCCGGCGACTGCGCCCTTGGAGCGGTCGCGGCGGGTATAGCCTTCATGAGCCTCGGCGGACTGGAACTTCCCTTCTGTAATGTCGGCAGGCTGCTTGCAGGATTCCTGCTGCTTGCCGCTACAGAGCGGAAAGGCGTACAGGGCGCCGTCCTGGGAATCCCGGCGGTTTGCGGTCTGTGCGTTTCCGGAGGTACGAACATGCCGGGAGTCGGAGTGATCGCGCTGGCGGCGGTGATGAGCTGCTTTCTGAGCAGATACGGGCGTATAACGCGGGCTGTTGGGTACCTGTTTTTCGGCTGCGCCGGAATACTCGCAGGATCAGTGATGGAAGGCTCCTGGAGCATTTTCGCCGAGCTTTCCGCCGGAGGAATAGCGTTCGCGCTTATCCCGGCAAAGTTCATCTCGGGAGCAGAGGCGGAACGCACTGATATTCCCGCGGCAAGGGTGCTCAGGGAGCGCCTTAACTTCGCCGCCGGAGCAGTGGAGGGAGTCAATACCGGGCTTGAGGCCGCCGCAGATACTCTGGAGCGGAGATACTCTGCGAGCCTGATACAGGTCGCAGACAACGCCGCCGACAGAGCCTGCCGCTGCTGTCCGAACAATATGATATGCTGGGGTCAGAAATACGAGCTGTTCCACGGTGAATTTGAGCGGCTTGTGAAGCAGCTCCGGACCGGCGGCGAGATATCCGAGCAGTCTATGAATCCGCTTGCGGCCGCAGAGTGCGTCAACCGCCCCGGAGTGATCGCTGGGGTTCGCCGCGCCTACGAGCAGTATCTCAGGGAATCCGGCGAGCAAAAACACATTAAGGAGCTTCGGCGGCTGTTTTCGGAGCAGCTTGGCGCTTTCGGTGAGACACTCCGCGATATGGGAAACGCCGCCGGGAAGCTCCGTGCCGGAAGCCGCACCGCCGAGCGCCGCGCCGAGAAGGTCTTGCAGGAATGCGGGCTTACTGACACGTCGGCGTTCGTGACATTTGCAAAGGGTGGCAGGCTGCGTCTGGAGGCATATGGCAGCGGCTCGCTGAATTCCGACCGGGAATACCTCGGGGAGCTGCTGATACGCGCCCTCGGCAGGGAGCTCGACCTCCCGGAAGTCAGCACAAGCGGCGGCAGGGTAAGGGTGACCGCTTCACAGAGGGCGGCGATGTCCGCCGAGGTGGGAGTATGCCAGTTATGCCGTGGGAAAAACCGTGTCTGCGGCGACTGTTGCGACAGCTTCACCGACCCTTCCGGGGCGCTGTATGTGGTGCTGTCCGATGGCATGGGCAGCGGCAGCAGGGCGCGTATCGACTCCGCGTTAGCGTGCAGCCTGACCTCGCGGCTGATAAAGAGCGGGATATCGCTCAGCGCCGTGCTTGAGACGGTCAACACTTCACTTATGGTGAAATCTGCGGACGAGAGCTTTGCAACGCTTGATATCTGCCGGATAGACCTGAATTCCGGCGAGGCGGTCATCTACAAGGCAGGAGCCGCCGCGACCTATATAAAGAGCGGCGGGAGAATGTCCCGGGCGGTGCTTTCCTCACAGCCGATAGGCTCCGGAGGGAGCGTCACAGTGCCTGCGCAGAAGTTCCACGTTACGGCAGGTGATATTGTGGTGATGACCACCGACGGAGCTTCCCTCGATGAGGAGTGGCTGTCAAGGGAGCTTTCCAGGGAACTCCCCGATAAAGGCGGCCCGCAGGAGCTTTCAGAGCGGATAGCTCACGCCGCACGCAGCGCTGAAAACGGAAGGGAGGACGATATCAGTATAATTACAGTTGTAATTGGAAGATAGGAAATTAGGATTTGAAATTGTGGCGCGCACTTTGCGTAGGGTTTTAATGTGCTGGAAGTGGGAGGACGGAAAACTATAATTTAGCGGGTACAGATTAAATATCGCGTCAGCAATTGGTTTTCGCTTCCTTTTGCTTACAAAAGGAAGTGGGAGCGTGAGGGCAAAGCCCTCACACTTCGCGCGCTAGCGCGCAGAGTAGCCGCACTTCGTGCGGAGGTTTCGCCTGACGGCGACGAGGGCGCTGCCCTCGACTCTCAAGCCTTTTGAAAAAGGCTTGACCTAAAACTTAATTGCTGACGCGGTAGTTAACATGTAGCCGCTAAACAACAATTTATCAATACACACAAAAATCCCCGGAGAACACTCCGGGGATAATTTTAATTACTTGATTGCTGCCTTGAGTGCGTCGACCTTATCAGTACGCTCCCATGCAACATCGAGGTCCTCACGGCCCATATGACCATACGCCGCCAGTGCCTTATACTGCGGCTTACGCAGACCCAGCGCCTCAATGATCGCAGCCGGTCTGAAATCGAACACCTCAGCTACTGCTGCGGAAATAACATCGTCGTCGACCTTACCGGTGCCGAATGTGTCAACGAAAATGGAAACCGGCTTCGCAACGCCGATAGCGTATGCGACCTCGATCTCAGCCTTCTCAGCAAGCCCGGCAGCTACTACGTTCTTTGCTGCATATCGAGCCATGTACGCCGCGGAACGGTCAACCTTTGTCGGATCCTTTCCGGAGAATGCTCCGCCGCCGTGACGGGAGTATCCGCCGTAAGTATCAACGATGATCTTTCTGCCGGTCAGGCCGCTGTCGCCCATAGGACCGCCTACAACGAATCTTCCTGTAGGATTGATGTAGTACTTGGTCTGATCGTCGAGAAGCTCAGCCGGAATGGTGGGCTTGATGACCTTCTCGATAATGTCAGCGCGGATCTGCTCCAGTGTAGCAGAAGCAAGGTGCTGCGAGGATACAACGACTGTATCAACGCGGACAGGCTTGCCGCTGTCGTACTCTACCGTAACCTGGGTCTTTCCATCCGGAAGCAGGTAGGGGATAGTGCCGTCCTTGCGGACTGCTGTGAGCTTCTTCGCGAGCTTGTGCGCGAGGCTTATCGGCATAGGCATGAGCTCCGGAGTTTCGGTGCATGCGTAGCCGAACATCATGCCCTGGTCGCCGGCGCCGGTGTCGTGCGCGTTCTCGGCTCTGCCCTCGAGCGCGTTGTTTACGCCCATTGCAATATCAGGGGACTGCTTGTCGATGGTGGTGAATACAGCGCAGCTATTAGCGTCGAAGCCGTACTCGGAACTGGTGTAGCCGATATCGCGGACGGTCTTGCGCACGATAGACGGAATGTCGATCTGCGCGGTGGTGGTGATCTCGCCCATTACTGTTACCATACCGGTGGTGGTGAGGGTCTCGCAGGCAACTCTGCCCATGGGATCCTGCTCAAGGATAGCATCGAGGATCGCGTCGGAAATGTTGTCGCAGATCTTGTCGGGGTGTCCCTCGGTTACGCTCTCGGAGGTGAATAAATACTTGCTCATTCGTTTTTCCTTTCTGAATTGTGTATGTTCCGTACTTCTCTGTAAACAAAAAACTCACTCCAAGGAGTGAGCCGAAATTCGTATCACTCCTTATCTTTCGGCCGGATAACCGCCGCAGGAAGTAGCACCTTTTCCCTCCGCACCGTGGAAAACCACGGGTATCAACAGGAGAGGTTGCCGGGCTTCATAGGGACCAGTCCCCCGCATAATGCACGAAGCCGCTCTTGATAAGGTTTTTTGTCGATTATTAGTATATCATATACTTATATATTTGTCAAGTGGAAATCCATCGGAAATAATGACTAATTTCCGTTAATAAGTAAGCCTTTTTTCATGCATAACGGAAAGCCGCCGCAGTCATTCCGGTCTGGAGCTTCTCAGCTCCTCGGCGAGCTTCGACAGCTTTTTTAATCGGTGGTTCAGCCCGCTGCGGCTTATCTTCTCGGGGAACATTCCGCACAGCTCCGACAGTGACATCTCCGGATTCTCCACGCGCAGCCGCGCGGTCTCCCGCAGGTCGGGTGAGAGCCAGTCCGCGCCCATGGTGCTGAATATGTACTCGATATCCGCGGTGCTCTTGTTGGATGCCGCCACCGTTTTGTCAAGGTTCGCGTTTTCGCAGTTCACCGAGCGGTTCACACGGTTGCGGAAATCCTTGACTATCTTCACCTGCATTATCTCCATAGAGTGATTCGCGGCGCCGATATAGGTCAGGCAGTCCTCGATGAGCTCGCTCTCCTTCGCGTACAGCACCGTTTTCTTGGAGCGCGCCCCGCCCCGGGTGGTCTCCTTGAGGGACATTCCATGCTCCGCGATGAAATCCAGCAGCGCCGGAGTGCGGTCGTTCTCGGGGAGCACCAACTCAAGGTGATACTCCTTGTTGGGATCGGTGACGGAGCCGCAGCTCACGAACACTCCCCGCAGGAAAGCTCCGCTTTCCTCGTCGCCGCCGCTGACCGCTTCCCTGCTTATCGAGCTGAAATCTCCGAACCGCTCCGCGATATCCTCCCAGCCGCTGCGTATCTTCAGCGTATAAAGCGATCCGGAATTCTTCACCAGCCGCACTATTCCGGTGTGGACATTCGGGAATACCGCCCGTATCAGTTCCGCGGCGGCGTTCATCAGGTCGATGTTTTCGGTCTGTATCAGCGGTCTGCCCTCGTCCATGCGGGAAGCGTACATTATGCCGTAGAGCATTGCTTCCGCCTGCTGCGGGGAAAGCTCCCTGACATCGCATAATTCCTTCTTGATATCTGAACTGAATGACATTTTATCCTCTCCGTCAGCCGTTAAGCGCGTAGGTCAGAAGCTCCACGCCGGTTTCGAGCTGCTTTATCGTGAAAACTCCGTTCTCGTATATCATGTAGCTGCGGGGCTTGCCCTCCTTAGGCAGAGACACCGAGCCGTCGTTCAGGCAGTGTATGCCGTTCACGCACTCCGCATTAAAAACATGCGTATGACCATTGATAAGCACGTCCCCGGGATTCAGCGGCGGCAGATTCTGCGGATTATAGTGGTGCCCGTGTGTGAGGTAGAAGCAGCGCCCGCCCTCCAGTATAAGCGCGTAGTCCGCAAGCACCGGGAATTCCAGCACCATCTGGTCGACCTCGGTGTCGCAGTTTCCGCGTACGCACATAAGCTGTGACTTCATGGGATTCAACATAGCGATGACCGTTTTCGGCGCGTGACCCTCCGGAAGGTCGTTGCGCGGGCCGTGGTAGAGGATATCCCCCAGCAGGCAGAGCCGCTCGGCGCCCTCGCGGGAGTAAGCCTCCAGCATTTTCTCGCAGTACAGCGCGGAGCCGTGTATATCCGAAGCAAACATCAGTTTCATTGCAGTTCTCCTTACAGATTTTCTTTCATGTCGGCGGTGTCGAGATAGTCCTCGACGTACTGCTTTTTCAGCAGCTCCCGGGGAATATAGTCGTTGTATTTTCCGGATATCTCGCAGTTATCCGGAATATTGAAGCTGTACTTATCCGCGCCGTCCCGCTTTATCTCGGCGAGTGCGGATTCCAGCTCCTCAAGACTGCGGTCGGTCTTGACCTCTATGCAGACGGGAATGTACCGGTGCAGCCACACATTAGCGCCGAATCCGCGCTTGCGCAGCTCATACATCAGCGCGGCGCACGCCCTCGTCCCGAGGAATGGGAACACCGCGTACAGCGTCGGTGTGATTTTAAGCGCCCTCCCTCCGGAAAACGCTATGCTCCCGCCCGCCAGGCGGTTTTCGGAATCGGATATATCCGCGTTTGCCATCGCGGCGTTCCGACAGGCGGTGCGTATCTGGTTCAGCCGCTTCTTCGCGGAGTCGTCGAGGAACGCGTATTCCTCGTCGCTGCAAAGCACCTCGTGCAGCTTCTTCATCACCTTTGTGTGTACGTACTCGTTGCCGGTATCCTGCCACATATTCGCCGAGATACCCGGGATATGCTTAACGAATATCCGGCGCTCCTTGAGGTCAAGCTCTGTGACTTCCCACGCCTGACCCGCAAGCGCAAACTGAGCCTTTTCCGGGAACGGAGTCTGCACCGTGCCTATCTCCTCGGCGTTGCAGCGCACGGAGAACTCCGACGGTACGGAGAACACCGCGAGGAACTCGTAGTTGTTCACCGCCGCCTCGCCCTTCTCGCCGACAAGAAGCCCGCCGTCCTCGCCGCGCTCTATCTGACCGTTCTCCAGCATGTGCCGCAGGAGTCTGAGGTAGTCGTCCTTGCTGACGTGCTTAAATACTCCCAGGGTGAGAATGTACCGGGCAAGTTCCTGCGGCTTAACGCTCCCCTGCGAGGACAGCCAGCTCATCGTCTGGTGGTACAGCAGGCTGTAAGGGAGCTTCGGGAGGTACATCGGCTCTATCCAGCGTTCCCGGGTGTAGAGCAGTATCATAGCAATGCACATCACGAAATCCCAGTTTATCTCCTTGTAGAACTCCTGTGGCGGCAGGCTCATGTCCCATCGGAACGCAAAGCGCATCTCCGCGACTCCGCCGCGGCGCCCTGTACGCCCCAGGCGCTGAACAAGTCCGGAGACGGTCAGCGGGCAGCCGGTCTGTACGATACGTTCCAGCTTTCCGAGGTCGATTCCGAGTTCCAGAGTGACGGTCGCTCCGGTGCAGACCGGCTGCTCGGAGGATTTCATCTTCTGCTCGGTGAACTCCCGCAGCGCCGGGGAGATATTCGCGTGATGAACAAGGTAGTTATCCGGGAGCCGACGCTCCGCGGCTATCCTGCGGAGGTGCGCGATGTTCTCCTCGACCTCGCCCTTTGAGTTCGAAAAGAGAATGCACCGTTTGTTCCAGGTGCTTTCAAAAAGATAATCGTAATAGTTCTGGAGCAGAACCTTGCTGTCCGAGTTCGGTATCTTCTCCTTGATGGGAAAGAACCTGACGGAAAGCCGCAGAGTGCGCCCTTTTTCGTGGCACTTTGGAACTATGCAGTCCCTGCCGCTGTCGGTGTTGAGCCACTGCACTGCGCTGGTGCAGTCCCCGAGGGTCGCTGAAAGACCTATCCGGCGTGGGTGGTACCCGATGAGCCTCGCGAGGCGCTCCAGCAGGCATAATAGCTGAAGTCCGCGGTCGTTGTCCATGAAGTAGTGCATTTCGTCGATGATGATAAAACGCAGGTCGGAGAACAGCCGGTAAGCTCCGCTGGAATTGTGCATCAGCATGCTCTCAAGGGATTCCGGCGTGGTCTGGATAACTCCCTGCGGGCGCTTCATCACGCGCTTTTTAGCCGCCGCAGAGGCGTCGCCATGCCACTTGGTGACGGGTATCGCGGCTTCCTCCAGAAGCCCCTCCAGGCGCTCGAACTGGTCGTTTATCAGCGCTTTCAGCGGGGAAAGGTACAGCACTCCAACGCTCGCGGAGGGGTTCTCCCAGAGCTGGGTCAGCACCGGAAGGAACGCGGCTTCCGTCTTTCCACTCGCCGTGCCGCTGGAAAGCAGCAGGTTCTCGTCGGTGTCGAATATCGCCTTTGCCGCAAGCACCTGTATCTCGCGAAGCTCCTCCCACTTGCAGCGGTAGATGTAATCCTGAATGAACGGAGCGAATCTGGAAAATACGTCGGACATTTCGTCACCTCCCTGGGGGCGTTACCGCCGGGTCACAGCTCGAAATCCTCGAAGCCGTCTTTCTCATCGGAGGAAGCCTCCCCCTCAGGCTTTGCAAATTCGAAGCTTTCCTCGCCCATTAGCTGGGCTATGGTCTTGTCGGGATTCTGCATTGCTATGTTCAGCAGCTCGATGTAGTCGCGTATCATCTCGCGGGGAGTGATGTTCGTTTCCGCGCCTACCCGGCTGAATTCCGCCTTTATAAAGTATATCCTGTCCTCGAGGGTCATGCGGTTTTCGTAGCCGTATAGCCCCGCGTGTATCTCCGCGAGCTTTTCGCAGAGAACGGTCATTTCCTCGTAGGAAAGCGGCTGAAGCTTGATTATCGGCGCGAGCATGTCGTGGGTCTCGTCTGTTGCGAAGCGCCCGCGCTCGAGGCGTGAGCGGAGAGCGTCGTAGCTGAATATGCCGCGGCGGGTGTCCTCGATGCACTGGGGAGTGCCGCCCATGATTATGCCGAGGTGGGAAGCCTTACCCTGCATGACATCGTTGTACATCATCAGTATCTTCTCGTAGTTGTACTGGCGGGTGACTGCATGGGGTATCTTCATGATGTTCACAAGCTCGTCTATCATGATAACGAAGCCCTTGTAGCCCGCGCTGACGAAAAACGCGGTCAGCAGCTTGATGTAGTCGTACCAGTTGTCGTCGGTGATAATGACGTTTACGCCGAGATCCTGCTTGGCCTCGGTCTTGGTGGAGTACTCGCCGCGCAGCCACCTTACGGCGCAGGAAGCCTTCTCGTCGTTTCCGGCGGTGAACGCCTTGTGGTAGGCGTTGATCACCCTCGCGAAATCGAAGCCGTGAACCATATCCTCAAGGCCGCTGATTTCGGTGTAGATCTTCTTTTCAACTGCGGAGTCGAAGAACGGATCGTCGGGGCTGGTGCCGGAGGCGACCACCTCGGTGCGGATATTGGTTATCCACTTCTCAAGTATGAGCGGGAGCGCTCCTCCGTCGGGCTTTGTGCGGACGCTCATATTGCGCATGAGCTCCCGGTAGGTCGCGAGGCCCTGACCCTTCGTACCCATCAGGCGACGCTCCGGGGAGAGGTCGGCGTCGGCGGTGACGAACCCTCTGTCCATCAGGTGCTGACGCATGGTCTGGAGCATGAAGCTCTTTCCGCTTCCGTATCTGCCGACGATGAAGCGGAAAAACGCGCCGCCCTCCTCGGTGATGTCCACATCGTGGAGAAGCGCGTTTATCTCCGCAGTACGTCCTACCGCGATGTATCCAAGCCCTGTGCGCGGAACTACGCCGCCCTTCAGCGCGTTTATTATTCCGGAAGCTATTCTCTTTGGTACTGCAACTGCCATATTCCTTCGACCTCCAGCATATAATTTCTCTATCCCTTTATTTTATCATATATTATAAGAAAAATCAATAAAAATCAGCGCGAATTATGATACATTTAGGAGCCTGTCGTTTGTGCAAATTTACCTAAATCGGGTATGCATAATTATTAAAAACACTGCATGTTTCACGAAATTGCAAAAAAAAGCCGGTTTACCCCTTGATTTTTTCTGAATAATGGTTAAAATATAATTAGCACTCAGAGAAACAGAGTGCTAAACCTTAATGACGTACATAATTATTTTAAGGAGGAAATATATATGACAATCAAGCCTTTAGCAGACCGCGTAGTTATAAAGATGGTCGAAGCTGAGGAGACCACCAAGAGCGGTATTATCCTGACAGCTTCCGCACAGGAGAAGCCCTCTATCGCAGAGGTCGTAGCAGTAGGCCCCGGCGGAAACGTTGACGGCAAGGACATCGTAATGAACGTCAAGGTCGGCGACAGAGTGCTCATCAGCAAGTACGCAGGCACCGAGGTAAAGGTAGACGGCGTAGAGTACTCCATACTCAGACAGTCTGACATTCTGGCAGTTGTAGAATAATCGAACACAAGGAGGAAACATATCATGGCTAAGGATATTATTTACGGCGAAGAAGCCCGCAAGGCTCTCCAGGCAGGTATCGACACCCTGGCTGATACAGTTAAGATCACACTCGGCCCGAAGGGCAGAAACGTAGTTCTTTCCAAGAAGTACGGCAGCCCGCTGATCACCAACGACGGCGTTACCATCGCAAAGGAGATCGAGCTTGAGGACGCATTCCAGAACATGGGCGCAGCTCTCGTAAAGGAAGTTGCAACCAAGACCAACGACGCAGCAGGCGACGGTACAACAACAGCTACCCTGCTCGCACAGGCTCTGGTACGCGAGGGCATGAAGAACATCGCAGCAGGCGCAAACCCGATGGTAGTCAAGAAGGGCATGCAGAAGGCTGTTGACGCTGCCGTTGAGCAGATCAAGAAGAACTCCCAGGCAGTAAACGGCAGCAAGGACATCGAGAGAGTTGCTACTGTTTCCGCTGGCGACGAGTCCGTCGGCAAGCTGATCGCAGAGGCTATGGAGAAGGTAACCGCTGACGGCGTTATCACCCTTGAAGAGGGCAAGACCGCTGAGACCTACTCCGAGGTAGTTGAAGGCATGCAGTTCGACCGCGGCTACATCTCCCCCTACATGGTAACCGATACCGATAAGATGGAAGCTGTTATCGACGATCCGTACATTCTCATCACCGATAAGAAGATCTCCTCTATTCAGGACGTTCTGCCGCTGCTCGAGCAGATCGTACAGGCTGGCAAGAAGCTCGTAATCATCGCTGAGGACGTTGAGGGCGACGCTCTGACGAACATCATTCTGAACAAGCTGAGAGGCGTATTCGTATGCGTAGCTGTCAAGGCTCCTGGCTTTGGCGACAGACGTAAGGAAATGCTGAAGGATATCGCTATCCTGACCGGCGGCGAAGTTATCACTGAGGAACTCGGCCTCGACATCAAGGAGACCCAGATCAACCAGCTCGGCCGCGCTAAGCAGGTAAAGGTCAACAAGGAGAACACCATCATCGTTGACGGCTGCGGCGACAAGGACGCTATCAAGGACAGAGTTCACGAGATCAAGAACGCAATCGAGAACACCACCTCCGAGTTCGACAAGGAGAAGCTCCAGGAGAGACTTGCTAAGCTCTCCGGCGGCGTAGGCGTTATCAAGGTCGGCGCTGCTACCGAGGTAGAGATGAAGG
>CAMELR010000030.1 GCA_945923775.1 uncultured Clostridia bacterium
GGTCATTAAAAAATTTTTGAAATAACTGTTGCACTTGTATTGACAAATCAAAATGAAAAAAAGCAGAGCAGCAATATCACTTTTAACAGTAGCGGCAATTTCCGCTTCGGTTTTGTTGTCGGGCTGTTCCGGCGACAGCGGAAAGGATGGAGTGACTACGGTCACAATGCTCCATTACAAGCCCGAAGCAGTCAAGGCTTTTGAAAAAATCGAGAAGCTGTTTAACGAAACTCACGATGATATTCAGCTTAAAATCGAATCACCCAACGAGGCTATGACTGTTCTAAAAACCCGCCTTATCAGAGAGGATTATCCCGATATTGTGGGTATCGGCGGAGATATGAACTACTCCAACTTCCTTGACGCAGACCTGTTTGAGGATATTTCCGACCTTGAGATAATCAACGAGATAAACCCCGCATATCTGAAAATGGAAAAGGAACTGGAGCTTCTCCCAAAAGAGGGAAGCGGTAATGTCCTTCAGCAAAAAGGGCTTTGAGCAGCTCTCCCATAATTTTCACAAAACCGTGCGGGAGCATATCTGCCGCGGAAAATATCAGCTTGCCGAGCGCCCTGTTCTGATAAACAACTGGGAAGCTACCTATTTTGATTTTGACGAGAAGAAAATCCTGAAAATTGCAGAGCAGGCGGCACTGCTTGGTGTGGATATGCTGGTGCTGGACGACGGCTGGTTCGGCAAGCGTAACGACGACTGCTCGGGGCTTGGCGACTGGTTTGTAAATACAGATAAGTTGAAAGGGGGTCTGGGAAGTCTTGCCGAAAAAATCAATGCTCTCGGAATGAAGTTCGGGCTATGGTTTGAGCCTGAAATGATTTCGGAGGACAGCGAGCTTTACCGCACTCACCCCGAATGGGCAATACATATCCCTGACAGAAAGCCTAACCGAAGCCGTTATCAGCTTCTCCTCGATATGACAAGAGCTGACGTCAGACATTATCTTTATAACTCGATTTCCGATGTTCTTAAAAGCGCCGACATCTCCTATGTCAAGTGGGATATGAACCGCAGTATCTGCGACTGGTATTCTGCCTGCCTTGAAAGCGGGAATATGGGAGAAATGCCCCACAGATACGTCCTCGGTTTGTATGAGCTGCTGGAGCGGCTTACCCGCGATTTCCCCGATGTGCTTTTTGAGGGGTGCAGCGGCGGCGGTGGTCGATTTGACGCAGGAATGCTTTACTACTGCCCGCAGATATGGTGCAGCGATGATACGGACGCTATTGAAAGAACGGTTATTCAGTACGGGACATCATTTTTCTATCCGATTTCGGCGGTTGGCTCTCATGTTTCGGCGGTTCCGAATCATCAGACAGGCAGGGTAGCTGCGCCTTTTGTATTCACTTGATTCCAAGCAGATTGTTAATGGACACGTTAAAGCACTTGGTTAATGCAATTATTTCAACATCGGTTATAAATCTCTCGCCTGATTCTATGCGCTGAACTGCGTTTTTGTCGATATCCAAACCAACAACCTGTAATCTGTCCGAAAGCTCGCGTTGTGAGATTTGAAGCGCCTTACGAATCTCCTTTACCCTCAGCCCAGATATATTGTTGCGTCCATCTGCATTTCTTGCTTTGAACATTTGTATTCCTCCCTTGTCACTCTTTATATGGATAGTTGCGCTAATGCCTGATCTTAGGAATTTAGAGATTCCTTTGGCTTTTGTTTCATTTTCCCTTTTTTGAATCTAAAATTCCGTCTATGTACCCTATAAGACGATTCTGCTCCTCAACATTTAATAGAGTAAGCTGCTTATTGATACAGTCTCTTGCCGTTTCTTTTGTATTAATATAGTCAGAAGAATCTGTTCCAAGAAGATAGTCTACTGAAACATTGAAAAAATCGGCAAATAATTTTGCAGTTGATGTTGGTATCTCCCGACGATCATTTTCGTATAAACTTATCATTGACCGGTCGATAGAGATTGCCTCCGCAAGCTCTCGCTGGGAAAGGCACCTCTGCATTCGTAGTTTTTTTAATCTGGTATTGTCCCCCACAAGCTGTCACCTCCGCATATCAGTATAGAGCAAAAGCTTATTTTATTCAATAGAAATCAAGAAATTGCAACAAATTGTGACATATTGAAACGGTTTGTTGCAGATGTCAACACAATGTTTCACGATAATGTGCTATAATTATTTACAGGAAACATCCTACTTTTGATGTGCCTTTCGCCGTCCCTGTGACGGTTATGAGGTAAGACCTCAAGCCATTTTAACGAAAGATGAATTCCATACCAGCTCATTGACAATTCAATAGCAGAGCGATAACAAAACCATCAACCGCAGCGCCTGATGTGCGAAGATGTGCCTGTATTGATTCCGAGGGGTTATTCATTATCCGTGACCACCTTCTATTTGCGCGAGAATAACAATAACCCCGAAAGTCTGCCAATATCAAACCGAACCGTAAACGCATACGCGAAGGCAAGGTACGAGCGCGAAAGGAACAACGCTTCCAAGATGGGATAATGATACTTCCGGCGACGGCTATGCCACAGGAATGGCTAGAGGTGAGACTCCTATGTTCGGGTGCGGACTACCCGATAATCGCTCTGAGCAATACACATCAATAATGCAAACGGCTCACGCATTAAAACATGAGCCGTTTGCTTATATATCGGCTGAAACAGCCGTCCAAGAAATTAAATATTGTGAAAGGAGAAGCTTCACCTAATGGTAATGAGTGCCAGCGAAAAGACAAAGTTCATAAACACATTCTGTGAGCTGTTGACAGAGATGATCCAAACACCGGAAGAAATCGAAAAGGCAAAATCAGATATTGAACTGAAAAACGACACAGAAATGCTGACAATAAAAGAATGCTCAGTTATCATGCGTGTTTCAGAGCGCACGATACGTCTGCTCGTCAAGCAGAATGTTCTCGGCAGCACAAGAGCAGGCTCAGGTTCTTACGGGAAATTGCTTATTCCGCGAAGCGCGTTGCTCAGGTATATCGACACATTATAATCCGGTCTGAAAAAAGGCAAAAAATATAGCCAAACGTCTTGACATTTCACTGCTTTAAAGCTATAATATTATACGCAGTGGTATGTCATGCCAGCAGACCGATTAATGTTGTCCACTGAATTAGGAGGATTCAGAACAACATGGCTTCAGTAAGAAAACGTGGCTCATCCTACCAAATCCGTGTCAGCTGCGGAATAAGGGTAGACGGCAGTCAGGTTATACAAACAACGACATGGAAACCTGACCCTGATATGACCGAAAAGCAAATCGAAAAGGAACTTGCAAAACAGGTATTGCTTTTCGAGGAACAATGCCTGAAAGGTCATGTCACAGCGAACATCAAATTTGAAACATTCGCAGAACGTTGGTTTGAGGAATACGCAAGGCTCAATCTCCGTTCGACCTCGTTCGTAAGAATGCGACAGCTCACGCAGAGAGTATATCCCGCAATAGGGTATCTCCGCATGGACAAGATAACGGCAAGGCATATACAACAATTCATTACCGATATGGCTTTCAATGGTAAAAGTCAAGTGACAGGTCGTCCTTTATCCCGAAAGACCGTTATACATCATCTCAGCTTCATTTCCGATGTCTTTGATTATGCCATGAAAATGGATATGCTCACAGACAATCCTTGCAGGCGGGTCACAATACCCAAAGGCGAGGTCGAGGAAAAAGAAATCTACACGCGCGATGAAGCAGACGAGATAGTGAAGCTCCTCATAAACGAGCCTATGAAATACAGAGTGTTCATAATTCTGGCACTTTGCACAGGGTTCAGACGTGGAGAACTTCTGGGATTAGAGTGGAAGGACATTGATTGGGTGAACAACCTTATCAAAATTCGCAGAACAAGCAACTACACCGCTGAAAAGGGTATCTACACGGACACTACAAAAACCAAACGCTCAAAGCGAATGTTAAAGGTCCAGCCCGAACTAATCGAACTTTTGAAGCTCTACAAGGAAGAACAGAACAGAGAAAGGGAGAAGGTAGGCAGTAAGTGGATTGACAATGACCGCCTTTTCGTAAAATGGAACGGTATGCCAATGAACAACAACACCCCATACGGGTGGTTCAAGGAATTCTGCGAGAAAAACGAAATCCGTTTCTGCGACATACATTCAATGAGGCATTACAACGCGTCAGCACTGATAGCGGCAGGAGTGGACATCGTGACCGTATCCGGAATGCTTGGGCATTCAACGGTAACCACAACAGCAAATATCTATTGCCATGCAATGCAGGAAGCAAAGGCGAAAGCCAGCGCCGCAATTGCAAGCTCACTTGACTTGACAGCGATTTCAGGCAAAGAAATAGCGACTTAGGTGTTTAACGCCCAAATCGCTAAAGGTATTCACTCATGAAAACAGCCGTTCGATAGTGGTTCAACAACATTGGACACGCATTGGACAAACAAATTTTTCCGTAAAATAAAGAACTCCCAAACGGCTCTATAAAGCCATTCAGGAGTCAGTGGTGTGGTGACCCGTACGGGAATTGAAAATCAAGTTCGGTTTTCGGCGACTTTTTGTAATTTTCGATAAAGCGCATAACAGAGCCATTTTCGGGGCTTGACGTTTTAGCGGATTATAGTAGTTTTAAGCGCTTTTTCGTACCATTAGCGGACAAATAGCGGACAAGATATGATATACTCTCTGGAAGAAATACGGCTGATTTGCAATAGCAAGTCAGCCGTTTGCATTAATCGCTGTTGATAAGTTTCAGAATTTTCTCTTCCGGCCACAAGTCGTTTGGAAAAATTGATATATCATCTTTGTGTTTTCTGATTATGCGAACAGGTTCCTCTGTGTTGTCATAAACATGAAGAATATCGCATATTTCCATTAGCCTCTTGATATTGTCCAGGGATTTGACATAACGGCTTCGGATCAACGCTTCGCAAACATCATGTCCGCCGAGAGCAACTCTTGCCGAAACTCGTGCAACATTGACGGAAGCGTCGACCGTCAGGACGAAAATACACTTGATGAAATAACCCTCTGACTTTGCCTTTTCAAGAATATCAATCTTATAGTGAGAAGACAGAACCGTCTCAAAGGTGAAATCCTCTTTCTTTTCGATCGAACTGTATCTCATTTTGTCGGCAAGCAAAGCGGCGTCCTCGTTGCTCATACCTGTTGCGGCCACCATATCGTCAGCGTTTGTATAAGTTCCGACAATATCAAAAAAACGTGTGATGGTGCTTTTTCCCGAGCCATTAGGTCCTGCAAGAACCAGCACCATGGGTTTTCTTTCAGACATACTTTTTCGCTCCGTCGGCAGTTTCAATATACGCTTTTCCGCTCTTTCTGTCGTACTTTGCTACCGGCTTACGGCAGGTTTCAGCCCTGTTGATTGCAGAACGAACGGCGGCTTTTGCTCTTTTGTCCATCTCTGCGTCGTTCTTTGATATAAAGCTATTGGAACTGTCAGCCGTTACAACTGTTATTGGACGCTTTCCATCTATCTTTATTACTTTGCTCATACGCATATCCTCCTTTATGTATTTCAACGGTTCAGCCGGATTTTCTTAATCGTATTATAACATATTATGACTTAAAATTCAAGGGGATGACAAATTAACTACTAAGACATATATCTGTTATCTCATATTTATTCCGTGCCATATTGCAGAAAATGGTACAATCAGCGCACGCCTTCCGATATATTGGTAAAACAGACATAAATCTCAACATAATTCAGGCGGTTATTGTTAATTATAACAATGAAATTATACTAATAGTTCATAATCATAGAACAATATTCCTCAAATATGCTATAAATGAGTAATAAAATGACGCTGCGAATTTATTTGTTATAACATATACACAAAAAAGCTTTAAAAATTTGTCACAAATATATTGGCAATGCACAATTTATGTGATATACTGTTATTTACAAAAGCTTGCAAGCAAAATGTCAATCCATTAAAAATCTGCATTTGGAGGTAAATCATGACAAATGGTTTCTTGTCGGCTTCAACCGTTGAAATGTTGCGCAAAAAGGGCATCTCTCCCGATAGCGTTGAGAACTTCTTCAGCGAAGAAGGTATTATTACAAGTGATAATACTCAGAGGTGCGCTGCAAATATCGTTGTATCAAGTATCATCAACATACCCGGAAATATAATTTTCTGTGATGATAAGAAATTGCTGTCGTATAAGATGTTTCAGGCCGGAATTAAAAAAAGTGATACTCAGGCAGGTCTTTTTCGAATGCTCGGATACAATTACATTGACACCTACCGCGATATGAGGGAGGGCAGCAAGGAACGCTTCACCGGAAAAATAGACGCAGAAGAGCTTGCGGATTATATTTTTGAAAACTATGCCCTTGTCGGAGAATATCATCTTAATGATGAAGAGTGGGCGCTGCTGCTCAATGAGGCAACTTGCATTTTTAATTCTGTTCTTAACAAAAAATCGCTGACCGCTAAGCAGGCGACCGTACTTACGCTCGTTATGATATTACTTTCCCGCTATGAGGACGATGGTAAGGATGACAGTTTCTGGCGCTCAATCGTACGCAAGCTCGGTCTTAAAGAATGCGAAGAGAATGCCTTTAACAAACTAACATCAACGCTTCGTCAGATAGTAAAACGCTCGTTTGTGGTGCATAATCGCTATCTTGAAAGCGGAAAAGAAAGCTCAAATTTTAAGATTCCATATACTCCAATGAAGCTTCACGCACTCTATCCCAAGGAAAGCGCATTTGCACTGTTCCAGCCCTTTTTCTTGTGCATGAAATTCTCAAAGCCCGCCGAGGAACTGACCACGGAAGAATCCACCTTAATCAACAATCAGAACGACGTTATGCGTGAAAAAATAACGGAGTTGCGGCGAGAGTTTGAGGATATGAGCAAGAAAGCAGGAGCCGATTTTGTTCCTGTGAGCATTTATAGCCCCGACAAGCTACAATACATAGCGGACGGGTTGGCTCGTGCGAAAATACCTTGTGTGGCAGAAAGCAACACGCTATATGTTCCCGATTACGCTTTGAAAACTGCACAAGCGATTGCGTCCCACTACAAGCCCGATGACAAAGCACCCTCTATCCGAGAGATGATTAAGCTGGACATTGACAGGCTGGTGTATAGGACGGAAACACTTGATGATTTGCTGTATCGGTTGCAGGAGCGTGGTTATGAGGTCAAGTATGGTAAGCTTGATGACGGGTGGTTCTACTCAACCGTTCCCGACCTTGAGGAAAGCACCTCTTTATCGGAGTATCAGCAGAAACGCTGCATTGCAAATCTTGTAAAGGCAGGTCTGATTGAAAGCAAGAACCGTGGCTTGCCCGCAAAGCGCAGTTTCAGAATAATCGAGAATATCGAGCTGCTGAACAATCTGCTTGCACAAGGGAGTGCCAAATGCGACTGTATAAAGCCTAATGCCGCCCTCTCCTATGAGAAGAAACGAAAAGGCGAAACGAGAGCCGAAACACCACTCTCCCCTTGCTCCGAAGAAACTACGGAGCAGGAAACGTGTGTCGTTGAGCAGGACGTTCCTCCTTGCTCCGAAGAAACTGCGGAGCAAGCTACCGAGGAACTTCACCAACTGCTCCAAAGAAACTGCGTAGCAAACTCCGAAGAAACTCCCGAAACACTCTTATTATATAAATCTAAAGATAAAAAATCAAAAGAAAATAATCAATCTATCAATCAATCAAAAGACGATTTGACGGATAGGATTGAGGAACAGGAGCAGCAAAAATCTTTTCTTGAAGAACGAAACGAGTATCTCGCTGTTCTGAAAGAGAACATTGACTATGATTGCCTGATTGACAGCAAAAAAGATAGTGATGTAGAACGGGTCGATGAAATCCTGAATATTATGCTTGATGTTATCTGCTCCCACAGCGATTTTATCCGAGTCAACGGCGAGAACTGTCCGAAAGAAATTGTCAAATCACGGTTTCTGAAGCTGAACAGCGAGCATATCGAGTACGTTCTGCTTGCAATGGACCGTTCGGCAAGCGACATTAGGAACATTCGCTCCTACCTGATAACTGCTCTCTACAATGCGCCGATAACGATGAGCAGCTTTTATACGGCTATGGTGAATTACGATTTCAGATGAGCTTAACAAAGGTGCTGAAAAGCACGGAAAGGACATTTTTATGAAAACAATCGCTCTCTACAACAACAAAGGCGGCGTTGGGAAAACAACCACGGCTATAAACGTTGCCAACGAACTCGCAGAAATCGGCAGGGTTTTGGTAATCGACTTTGACGGACAGGCTAACAGCTCACGCTTTTTCGCCGAACCGAAAGCAGGTCTGGATATGGCACTTATTCACGCCGATTATTCCCCTGTTTCTGCGGTAAGCTCCACACGATACCCGAATATCGACATACTTACATCTACGCCCGCCTTAAATCTCATAACAGCGCAGTTTGTACGGCTTTCCGAGGAAGAACAGACCGCAAATATCCGCAAAGTTCTTGAAGTAGACGGCAGTTACGACTTTGTTATTCTCGATATGCCGCCCGCCTTTAATGCTCTTACCACAAAGGTCATAACACTTTGCGACAGCGTATTTGTCCCGATTGAACTCGGAACGTTCGCAATACAGGGTATGCCGACGGTTACGAACGCACTTGCCGACAGCAATGCTAAATTCGGCGGCTGTATAGTCAACAAGTTTGACAAGGAAAATCCTGCGGATACCGAGCTGCTTGCGCTCCTTTCGGATTTGCTTGGAAACAAGGTGCTTAGAACTACCGTCCCTTTCAGCCGAGTAATCAAAAATTCGTTCAGTTTCCGTCTGACGGCAAAAGAATATATGAAGTGGACAGCGGCGGCACAGGCGTATGAAGATTTGACAAAGGAAATCTTGGAAAGGACGGAATGAGTATGGGAAGAAAGTTTCAGCTTGACAGCGCAATAACAGCGGATATTCAGACGGTAAATGCCGACAGCTACATTGACCGCTTGAAGATGATTGATGTGGAGAATATTGAGCCGAACAAGGCTAATTTCTATGAAATCTCCGAGGTCGAGGCACTTGCGGAGGATATTGAACGGCAAGGCTTGATGACGGCACTTGTGGTTGCGGAGCAAGACGGCGGCAAGTATCAGCTTATCAGCGGACACAGACGTTTGGCGGCAATTAAACAACTTATCGGGGACGGTCGAAGAAGGAACACCAAAGTCCCCTGTTTCATCAAAGGTGCAAAGCCGAAAACCGAAACAGAACTTGACCTTATAATGCTGAATGCCACACAGCGCAAGTACACGGACGCAGATACAATGCGGGAGTACGAGGAGCTGACGAGAATTTTCAAGGAGCTTGAAGCAGCAGGAAAGCCGATTAAAGGCAGAATTAGGGACAAGATAGCCGAGGCTCTGAACGTTTCGGCAGCGCAGGTCGGAAAGCTCGATAATATCAAGCACAATGCTGTTCCCGCCGTGGAACAGGCGGTAAAGTCTGGCGATATGTCAATCTCAACCGCTAATGAGGTTGCAAAACTCACTCCCGAAAAGCAGGAAGAAATCATTTCCGAAAAGCCGAACATCACGCACAAAGAGGTTCGGGCTATGCAGAAAAAGAATTCTGTTTCTGAAAAGAAAGAAAAATCCGAAATACCACCATTAAAAACAGTAACTCATAAACAACTTATGGAAGAAACGTATCAGCTTGAATTGTCTTGTGCTGAACTTTTGGATTTATTGAATTTCCTTAAAAGCACAAAAAGCAAAAGCAGTAGTATTGAGGCTATTTGCAATAAACTTTGTGCCATTTATGACACAATTCAGTCTTGACATCAACAGAGTATTGCTATATAATATAATCACAGACGGCATTTGTGAAAGGAGCGCAATATGGCTTTACCTACAACGGGTTTCAGCGCAATCGGCATTGAGGAAGTCGAGTGGAGCGAGTTCGCATCAGCGTGGTCTATCCGATATATGGACGAACTTGACGGAAAGAAATACTACGAAAATTTCAACCCGAAATTCACCGAGGTGCTGAATTGGGCGTTTTCTCACAGGGACAGGATTTGGGATATGCCATTTGAAGAACAGGAACGGCAGATGATAGCCGACGGTGTATTAACCGAGAGCGATATATAACAACTGAATATATGACATAGAAAGCGGAGAGCCACTTGGTTCTCCGCTTTTTTTCGTTTATGGGGAGATTGATATGATTAACAAGCTGACGGGCGAGCCTGTTTCGGAAGAAATGCAAAGCGTTCTCAAAGCCTGAGCTTATTTCAAAATACGGCGGCGCAATAAGCGATACCTATGAACATCTGAAAAGAGTTCCTGCGCTTGTTGACGGTTTCTCCAAATGGAGTAATGATGTTCCGCTGGGAAGCCGCCCGAAACTTATCGAATACAGCGGCTCTTGCGAGGATATGGTGAAAGCCTTTAAGCCTACAATTTCCGACAGATTACAGCAGGCAGAAGCAAACTGCAAGCTGCTTCGTGAGAAAATCGACGAGGTAAACAGCGTATTTCGGCAAAATCCCGAACTGTCAAAAGCGTATGTGAAGAAGCGTGACGAGCTGCGGAGCAAATTAAGGCTCGCTCAGAACCCGCAAATATCACAGACGGCAAAGTTGGATAACGGCGGTAAACATAAACGTTGAGGTGAAAATGATAATAAGGTAATATGTGTGATTTTAACATAAATTATCACAAACCATATTGCAAATTCAAAAAAATAATGGTATAATATACTTGAAGAAGTGTATCCCGAAAGGAGAATGCCGTATGGGAAGAAATGTTGTGTCCGCAAAGCTGGACGTTATTTTCAAGAAACTGTTTACCGAACATCAGGATATGCTGCACTCGTTTGTGGCAAGTATGCTGGATATTCCGCCCGAAAGCATTAAGGAAATAGTAATCTCAAATCCCGAATTACCGCCCGAAACGATTGCAAGCAAATTCAGCAGGCTTGATTTAAGCCTGAACGTTGACGATAAGCTTGTAAATGTCGAAATACAGGTGAAAACCGATACAGATTATCGTGACAGAACGCTTTTCTATTGGGCGAAGCTGTACGCCTCGGAGCTGAAAAGCGGCGAGGATTACGGCAATCTCAAGCAGACTATAACCATAAATATCATCAACTTCAATATGTTTGAAGGTGACGATTATCATACCGAGGTTGCAGCAATGATAAAGGGCAAGGACGAGGTTTTCTCAGACAAATTCTGTATGCACTTTTTCGAGCTGAAGAAGATAAACAAAAAGCCCACAAACACTCGTGAGCAATGGCTGCAATTTATTAACGCTGACAGTGAGGAGGATTTTGAAATGGTAGAAGCAACAAGTATGCCGATTATCCAAAAGGCTGTAAAAGTAATCTACGATATGAGCGAAGACACAAAAATCCGTGAGCTTGCCCGACTGCGTGAAAAGGCTCTCCACGATGAAGCCTCTGCGCTTAAGCAGGCGGAGGAAAAAGGAATTGCAATAGGCAAAGCGGAAGGCAGAGCAGAAGGCGAAGCTGCAATAATTCAAAAGATGAAAGCAAGCGGTATGACCGATGAGCAGATTAAGGCTATTTTGTCTTTTGACTGACTAATTATAACAACTGAATATGTGCGTAAAGCGGAGAATGTAAAAGTTCTCCGCTTTTTTTGTACCCAAAACCCGAAATGTGCTATAAATAGCACAAAGAACAGGAGGAATTACTATGGCAGATGAAGTAGGCTCTGCGGCTTTGTCAACGGGGCAAAAGGTAATTGAGGTTACACATACAGTAATGATGAAAGCATAAACTTACTTGTTATGCAACTTCAGACTATCGGTGAATTTGGTTTTTCCTCCCGTGACGGAATTATGGCAAAGGCGGCAGAACTGAAAAATAGTGTTGACAGCCTGACTGAGGAAATCAAGGTTCTCACCGATGAACAACCTACGTTGAAATCCGAAATAGCGCAGATACGGTACTACCTTGAAAACTACCGAAACAAGCGAAATCTTGATGCTATGGCGCAGGTAAAACTTGCGGCGGCAAAAGAGATAGTCGAAAAGCACGGTGTTACCTCCGAGGAAGATTTGCTTGATTTGGAGAAACAGCTCTCGGCTATACCGTCCCGTATTCAGACCGCAAAGTCAAACCTTGCGAACGAGCAGACACGGCTGAAAAGAGTAAATCAGCTTGCGGAGGTTTATGAAAAGGTGGTTGAGGGAAACTATATTGATAACCTCATTCGGGAGCAGAAGGAGCAGGAGCGCAGACGGGAGGAAGAACTCACAAGAAAGAAAAGCTGAATTTTACAAGCCAAAGGAACAGCCCTCGGATTTGTTTCTGAGGGCTGTTCCTTTTTTTGTTAGTGTGCCGTTTTGGGTAAATTGTCCCCCAAAAATATGTTGATTTTTGTCATAAATAGTTGTATAATGTATTCAGAACCGAAACATCGACAAGCGGTTAATCACAAACAGCGAACACATTACGAAATGAGGATAAATATGAGTTACAGATGTTCTTTGTGTGCAAGAGCTGCCTTAATTGTTACAGCTATGGTGATATTTCTTTCTTCAATAACACTCCCGACCTTTGCGGAAACTACAAAACTTGACGTTTCTGGCAAATACTATGAGTTCCCCGAAAAGAGCAACTACGAAATCTCGTCAAGCGAAAGTGTTGCGACGAGTGCCGCAAATACATACGGCAAGTTTACTTTGAATGGAAACGTAAAATCTGACGGCAACAAGAATGGTGTCCCTGCTTATAAAGTTGAGGAAGGGGCGTTGGAGTTTGTCTATTCTTATACAGACAAGCTGCCGCACGATAATCTTGACGAATGGCACTTAGTAGACGATAACTCAAAAAAGATAGACGGTTCGCAGCTTAACGAAAATATCCGCAAGGGCGCAATGTGGCTGCAAACCTCTATGGATAAAATCAACTGGAACGAAGCTGTATGTGTAACCGATGCTTTTAATGCTGTACCAAACAACTCTGAGGCGTTTTATAAGGCAACGGATATTGAGCTTATCAACGGCTGCTATTATAAGATGATAATTGCTTATGAAACCCGTATCAGAACAGAGGAAAGCAACTTTCTTTTTGTAGATACCGATAAATTTGACTTGAAAAAGCACGCAGAGGTCTATGAGTTTTACGCCTATACCGACAGCGGAGAAAAGGCTGTAATCGACTATAATCAGACCTACAATATCGGCGAGCGTGTCCGTGCAAAGGAATTTGACGGATACTACGGCAAGGACGAGATAAAGAAGGACGATATTCACTACGGCTGGAATTTAGGAAACTTTTTTGTAAGCGGCTATACCGATAAGCGTGTAGATAACGGCGAGGTTGTATTTCTCAAAAATGTTGGTGATATGGTAACATTGTGGTTTAATCTTCAGCAAAATATAGACAAGCTTAACGGAAAAGATAACCTTTCCATAACGGCAGACAACGCAGGTTTCGACCGTTATTTTGAAACTCCGAAAACGGATTTCGGCAAAGGTACGCTGATTGTGCGCTATACCGATTATAACAATAACAAATCCGAGCCGCAGATTTATACAAACTACTTGGAAGCAAATACATCATTCGGTGCAGATACAAAGGTACAGCTTTTTGAGGAAGGCGACTATGAGGTTGCCCTTGACTATCAAGTGACGGAGGATAATCTGATTGACAATGTAGGACATTATCGCATTTTCTTCAAGTTCTCCGTGCGTAACGGAAACTGTATGGTATATCCTTTTGATTTGAAAACAGGCAGCGAGCTGAATAACAGTTCAATGACCGAGAACGGTTTCAGACTTGACCTTGCTAATTCAAGATATTTACAGATAAATCTCAAGCGTGAGGTTATGAAAGACAGTGCAGACGGACTTGTCGAGGATACACGATTTAACGGTCCTGCAAAAGACGGTGCAACTTATACCGATGAGGGCATATATACTATAACCGCCTCTAATCAATACACAGGGCAGTTTACGGTGAAGAAAATCTATGTCGGCACTAACAATGTGCTCCGTGCGTATATGACCACGGGACTAACCATTCCCGAAATCAATAATCTTGTTGCGAATGGTGCAACGATAAACGAGGACGGTACAATACAACTTGCTGAAAAGGTAGAGCCTGTGCCGCCCGAAAGTGTAACATCAGAAGAAACGAGCACCATAGCACCTTCTGAGGAAAATATTGAGGTTATTGTTCCTGTTGACGATACTCCCGAAGAAAACAAGTTATTTCCTGTCGTTATTATTGCGGCAGTTGCAGGTGTGGTTGTTATAGGATTGGTTGCAGTGCTTATTGTGATTAAGAAGAAATCTCAAAATAAGATTGATAAAACAGATGACAACGAGGGAGGCGACGACAAGTGAAAAAACTGATTACTTTGCTGTTGAGTGCGACCATACTATTTACAGGCTGTTCTTCTTCCATTATTGAAAGCAACCCAACAGAGAGTTCTGCTATCTCGTCATCTGACGAAATAAGCTCTGTTGAAACTGCTTCAAGTTCCGGCGAAATTGAAGCAGAGCTTTTGGCTAATATTGATGTTGACGTTAATTCGTTTACGGGGCTTAATGACACAAATTTGCACAGGTACATTGAGGACAGCGTTTATGCGGAACTTGTGTACAAACTTGACAGTGATGATTATTTCGTTGAGAATGTAAATGCAGTTTATATTTCGCAGGAGTATCTTGACGAGGTTGCTTTTAACTCACAGTCCAACATTTATTTCGGCTATACTCTCGCAGAGCTGAATGAACTGTTTGAGGGTAAAAAATATGTTTTCACGCTCGGTGAGGACGGAAAAACCGAAGTTCGGGAAATGAACGAAATTGCCGATACAGATAACGAAACGATATTGAAAAATGTTGCTATCGGTACGGGAGTTATCCTGATTTGTGTTACCGTATCGTTGGTTGCGGCTCCTGCAGCACCTGCTGTTAGTATAATATTTACGACAGCAGCTAAAACGGCGGCGATTTCAGCAGCTTCATCAGCGGCTATTGGCGGAGTATCGGCAGGTGTTGTCCGTGGCATTGAAACAGGCGATATGAATGAGGCTCTTGAAGCTGCGGCTCTTGGTGCGAGTGAAGGATATAAGTGGGGTGCAATTTCGGGTGCTGTTACGGGTGGTAGTGCAAAAGCCCTATCTGTTTATCGTGCAAATAGGGTAATACCTACTCCAAGAGAGTCTGAACTAAAGGTCTTGAGTATTACAGATGATGCTATTGAACAGGTTTCATACCTAAATGGTAAACAGGTCGATTATTTTACTAAAGGTGCAACACGTCCTGATGTTGTTGTTCAAAATCCTAATGGTACAATTAAGGCAATAGAAGTTAAAAACTATAATCTTGAAAGTTATGCAAGTCGAAACGGCTTATATAATGAACTTGAGCGGCAAGTTACAAATCGTGTTAAAAATCTTCCAAAAGGTTCAACACAGGAAATTGTTCTTGATGTCCGCGGAAGGGGTTTTTCAAAACAGCTAATTGATAGTGTAATTTCTTCTATTAAAGATAGGTGCAGTAATGTGTATACCGATATTCCTGTTAGGGTGATTAGTTATTAGAATAGATAACCCCACCGAAAGCAAAACAATGTGGTTCAAAAAATAGCAATAAAGCAAACAGCCCTCGGAAACGAAATCCGAGGGCTGTTTTTTTATTACGGTTTACACCGTCCGCAAGGGTCGTAGCCGCTGCTGATTATTTCCTCACGGGACATTGTAACGTCTTTTCGGTTAGACGGTTTCATACTCGATACGGACGAGCAGGACGGGTAGTGGAACTTGTGAGTATTGGTGTTCAAGACATACGCTTGTGCGTTGGTTGAAGTTGTCGGTTTGGTTGGAGTAACCGTAGCCGACTTTACGGTTATCTTGCACTTTGCCTTTAAGCCGTTTGCGGTTTTGGCGGTTATCGTTACCGTTCCTGCCTTTAGCGCAGTTACTACGCCCTTGCTGTTGACTTTGGCGATTTTCTGATTGCTTGAAAACCAAGAAATCTTCGTAGTCGCAGTTTCGGGTTCGGTGTACGCTTTGAGGTTAAGCGTTGAGCCGACTTTCATTGTTGCCTTTGTGTCGCTAAGACCGATGTAGGTTGTTGTTGTTCAGCTCAACGTATGGGCTGTCGGAATATGCGGGGATGTTGTCGAGCGTTATCTTTGCCTTTGCCGTATCTGCCGACGCCACAAGCGACATTGAGCAAATCAGACATAGTGTTAAGATAATGCTGATAATGGAGCGTAATCGTTTCATAGGCTTTCTTCCTTTCATTAGTTAGAGCGGTTGCCCTTTCTCAAAGTATAGCACATTCACAAATTTATTCTGCGCCATATATGGCACAGTTAAGGGAAATAACGGAAACTGTGCTATATGTAGCACAATTTCCGTCAATTTTATAAACTGTCCCTTTTTTGACCTTGATTTTCAAGCAGGATATATGTTATAATTACAATAATCACAAATCAGGTGTTTTGGCTGAAAGAATAAAGTATGTTGCTGAGTTCATCGCAGAATAAAACAATATATACGGTTGATTATGCGCAGAGAAAAGAGCTGGTGGAAAATAATGGCGCCGCTAATTGTAACTTTTTTCGACAAAACACGGAAGCTTGCTGTGGCATATTGACAAATAGTGATATATTTGGTATAATAAAATTGTATAGATTTTATTGTTTTTATGCGTACACCATTGATTTGAAATTTACACAAATGAATTAAATGTATATTTAGGAGCAACGGGTCGATAAGTCCGTTTCATAGGGCACTAACAATGGTACAATTATTAATATTAAAATGAAATATCATCAAGAAAGGAGGTAGCGGTTATGTGGTGCAAAAAATGCAATATTGAAACAAATGAAAGTATATGTCCTGTTTGCGGTGATACAACAGTTGAAGATATACCTGTTGAAGTATATTGGTGTGCAAACTGCAAAACACCCATACTGCAAGCAGTAAATCAACCGAATGTTGGAACTTGTCCTCTTTGTGGTCAAAAGACCAAGTATATGAGTTCGGACCTTAGACCCGTATTTCCTCAAGAGCGACTTTTGCTTGAGATTCTGTTAGGCGTTGCTCCTCATAAATACAAAGAGAAATCCGTTTGGGCTGCTGATAGTAGATATTATGTTGACGGAAAATCTATCAATATCTCTAGCAAAACATTTCAACTTGCAGATGCAGACGAACTCTCAAAAGTTCTCCAGAGAGAAGAACCTCTAAATACATACGAATATTTTGATAGACACATTGATAACTTTATCAGAGCTAATCAAGCTCGATTGCATTATTTGATTGATGAAGCACATAACTTTGTAAAAGAAGCTGCCTCTAAATTTGATGAGGAGCATATCGTTATTTCTTTTTCGGGTGGTAAAGACTCAACGGTTACTGCAGACGTTGTTACTAAAGCTCTCAGTAATCCAGAACTTACACATATTTTTGGCAACACAACACTTGAGTTCCCTTACACTATCGAATATGCTCAGCGCTTCAACGAAACACACGAACAATGTTTCTGGATAGCTAAAAATATCGAGCAAAACTTTTATGATGTATGTGAAGATATAGGTCCTCCTGCCAGAATGATGCGTTGGTGTTGTTCTATGTTTAAGACGGGACCAATTACACGCATCATAAACAAATTATATCGTGATGCGAGAATACTAACATTTTATGGCATTCGAAAATCCGAATCTGTAAGCAGAAGCAAGTACAATCGAATCGAGGATGATGCCGAATCGGTAAAAATCCAACAGCAAACAGTTGCTTCGCCTATTTTCTTTTGGAAAGACCTTGATATTTGGCTGTATATCTTGGAAGAAAAAATCGACTTTAATGAGGCTTATCGACTTGGGTATGACCGTGTTGGGTGTTGGTGTTGTCCTAATAACAATCAGCGAGCACAATTTTTATCCAGAATATATATGCCGGAACAATCAAAAAAGTGGCGTAATTTTCTAATTTCCTTTGCTGAAAAAATTGGCAAGCCCGACCCAGAGGTTTATGTTGATACTGGCAAATGGAAGGCACGGCAAGGTGGCAACGGTCTCGCTTCTGCAGGTGATGTGAAAATTCGGTTTACAAACTGTACTACCGAAGAACACGCTAAAATATACAAACTCACTAAGCCAATGGATGAGGATTTGATTGGTATGTTTACTCCATTTGGCAGGGTTGCTCCCGAACTTGGGCAAAAATTGCTTAACGAGGTTTTGGTTTTAGATGTCAGAACTAATGTGCCTATTCTGTCAATCCAACCCTTTGGACAGCAAGGATATGACTATGCGGTAAAGATAAGAACCATGAATGTTGCGAACCATGATGACTTACAGCGAATGGTGAGCTATCAAATCCGCAAGTTCAACGCCTGCAGAAAATGTTTGAAATGCGAGTCGCTGTGCAAAGCAGGTGCAATCTCCATTGTAGGAGATAATTACTATATAAATCCAGATAAATGTGTAAGATGCAAAATGTGTGTAACGCCCAAATATCTGGAAGGCGGTTGTATGATGGATAAATACCTGCGAACAAAATGACCGTCGAAGATAAACGAATAACCGAGGTATGAGTATGACCATGAAATTTAGAGCACACGACACATTCTTTATTCGTAAAGGATGGTTGAATAAGGGAATGAAATACGTTCATATAAAGCCAGACATCTTTGTTGACAAAGAAGAAAACCCTATGGACGTTTTGGGTATTGGCTCTAATATGGTTAAAGCACTTAGGTATTGGCTTCAAACAGTAGGACTGACGCAAGAACCAAACTCTGGTCGTAGAACACAAAGTTTTACTGCTTTTGGAAGGTCGGTTTACGAGCACGACCGTTATATTGAAGAAACGGGTACACTATTTCTTCTTCAATACAAACTTGCTTCCAATGCCTCTGAAGCAACCGCTTGGTATTATTTCTTCAACGAGTTTTCTATGTCTGAGTTTTCTAAAGAGGACTTTGTTGCCAGCCTCCAAAACTATGTTTTGATGGAAGGAGACGGAACTTCGGTAGCTATCCGCTCATTAAATGACGATTTCACTTGCATAATCAATACATATTTGCCTCGACACAGAAACGGAACTACAAAAGACAGTCCGGAAAACAATATCGACAGTCCTCTTGGCGAGCTTGGATTGATTGACGTTGTAAGTAAAACCAAAAGGACATATAAGAAAGTAACTCCTTCTCCCTCTGCTATAAATCCTTGGGTAGCCCTTGCTATTATACAGGAACAAGCATATGGGAGAACTGAGTTAAGTTTGAACGAGCTACTAACTGCTCCCTGCAATATTGGCAGAGTGTTCAATCTTGATGCTATTTCAATGCTTGATGTTCTTCGTAACATTGAAAAAATTGGTGAGATAAAAATTGTCAGAACTGCAGGTTTGGATGTCATTAGAATTAACACCACAAAGACATTTCAAGAGTGTGTTGATACATACTATGCGAGTTTGGACGAGCAAAATTGAGGAGTAATTTTATGAGTGAAATGATTTCCGTCGCGTCTGGTTTTCAATACTCTGTAAATATAGGGTTTGATTTAACGAATGACGACAAAATAAAGAATTTTATACCAACCAAATCAGCTCTTAAACTCCTCGAAGATGTTTTGCTGAGTACAAGGAACACATCAACCGATAGAGCGAGAGTCTTGATTGGAGCTTATGGCAAAGGTAAGTCTCACATCGTACTTACCATAATGGCAATGTTAATGAAGAGAGACATTTCTTTGTTTGAAAAAACCTTGCCTAAAATCAAGGAAAATCCACAGTTAAACAACATTGTGGAAAATTATTACAATAGCAGCAATAAAATCCTTCCTATCGTTATTTCTGGCAGCAATACAAGTTTAACACAGGCATTTCTGTTGGCACTTCAGCGCACATTAGCAGAAAATGACCTGTTAGACATCATGCCCGAAACCAACTACAAGGCTGCAATTGCAACTGTTGAAAGATGGAAAAAAGATTTTCCAGATACTTACAAAAGGTTCAAGTTAGCTTTGGATATGCCGGTTACTAAGTTTATCTCCGAGCTTAACGATTATAATACCGTTGCATACGAGCAGTTTGAGCGGATTTATCCCACTCTTACTGCCGGCAGTGTTTTTAATCCATTTCTCGGCTTTGATGTGGTTGACCTCTACGAGGGCGTTGTAAAAAGTCTCCGGGGCAAAGGCTATACGGGTGTTTATGTTATCTATGATGAGTTTAGTAAGTTTCTCGAAGCAAACATTTCAGAAGCCTCTGTGAGTGATACAAAAATGCTTCAAGACTTTGCAGAAAAATGCAATCGAAGCGGAGCTAACCAGATGCACCTGCTTCTTATTTCGCATAAGGAGATTTCCAACTATATCGACACCCTGCCAAAGCAAAAGGTCGATGGTTGGAGAGGTGTTTCGGAACGTTTCACTCACGTTCATCTCAATAACAACTTTACGCAGACCTATGAAATAATCGCTTCCGTTATTCAGAAGAATAATCAGTTATGGGCTGCTTTCTGTCAGAATTATGCAAGCAATTTTGACAGTATTATTCGCAGATATGAGGCTCATCCCATCTTTTCAGATATTAGTGAAAGTACGGTAGAACATATAGTTTACTCGTGTTATCCTTTGCACCCCGTATCAACATTTGTTCTTCCTCGTCTGTCCGAGTGCGTAGCACAAAACGAAAGAACTTTATTTACTTTCTTATCGGCAAAGGGAGTTTCCACTCTGCCAGGCTTTTTAGATAAGTATGACGATAAGCGATTTAGCGTAATCACTCCAGACCTCATCTTTGATTACTTTGAGCCGTTATTTAAAAAAGAATCATATTCAAGCGAGCTGTATAAGACATACCAGCTTACTTCTATGATACTTGCTAAATTGGGCGAAGAAACAATCGAGAGTAAAATTGTAAAAACACTATCTCTCATTTATACGCTTGAACAGTTTGAAAAGCTCTCTCCTACAAGAGATGAAATTGTTGGTATTTTCTCTATTGACTATGCTGTTGATGACGTTGAAAAGGCGATTGATAACCTTATTGAAAAAGAATATGTAATCTACCTGAAACGAAGCAATAACCAACTTCGGCTCAAAAAGACTTCTGGTGTAGATATTCGTCAGAAGATTTCAGATATGATTATTGCTCAACGGGGAAAAACTTCTATTAAAGACACTCTCAATAGAGCTAACTATGACGGGTATATTTATCCCTCTCGCTATAACGACGAGAAAGAAATGACAAGATACTTTTCGTTCGTTTTCATCAACGAGGATGAAATTGACAGCAATACAAACTGGAAACTCAAAGCGGAAAACATCCCTGGAGATGGTGTTGTTTTTGCGGTTATTCCGAGTAGCAACGCTTCAATTCCAAGAATCAAAAACACGCTCCTTGCCTCCAGCGTTAATACTTCGCAATGTGTGTTCATTATCCCCAAGAAGTTTATCAAGATTGATGATGTGGTGGCTGAGTTTAATGCCGTCTCAATTCTTCGTGAGGCTGCAACTGATGATAAAGTGCTATTTGACGAGTATGATGTGGTTTATGAAGACCTTCGTGAAGTAATCGCTTCATTCATTCAAGGATATACGCAACCCGAAACACTTAAGGCTCGCTATATCTATGATGGTGCGGAGTGTAACATAAACAGAAAATCGGCATTGACAGGACTTCTATCCGATATATGTGATAGAGAGTTCTCTATGACCCCTATAATCAGCAACGAGGTAATCAATAAGGATGACATTACCGCTACTGCATACAATAGCCGTAGCAAAATCATATCTGGTCTTTTGAGAAGCGAGTTGGAAAAAGGACTTGGATTAACTGGCACAGGACAAGAGGTGTCTATAATGAGAAGCACCTTAATCCGTACCGGCGTTCTAACGACTGAACTTGGAGTTTCGCAAATAAACCTTAGTCCGGATGATGAGGCTTTAGCAAATGTGCTTTCCACTATCGTGAACTTCATCAGAGGGTCAAGAGCGACTGGTAAAAGCTGCTTTGACGAATTGTATTCTCAATTAACAAAAGCAGAATACCACATTGGTCTGCGTAAAGGCTTGATTCCCATTTATTTAGCGGCTGTCATTCACGAATTTAAGCAAAGTGTTCTCATTACTGATAGATTTGGTCAAGTAGCAACATCTACCGATACGCTTCTCCAAATCAATGCTGAACCGAAGAATTACTATATCAGCTATCTGGATTGGAACCCAGAGAAAGAGCAATTCATAAGCAACCTTTCCGTTCTTTTTAAGGAACACATAATCGAAGCCGAAAAAGCGAATAACTCTTACGAATTTGCTGTAATGGCAATGAGACGTTGGTATATGTCTTTGCCTAAATATGCAAAGGAAATTAAAAAGACGGTGTCGGGAGAAAATGTAGACAAACGCTATCTTTCGTTTGTTCGTCTGCTGAAACAAAACATCGGAGCACACGAGTTTCTTTTCGAGAAGTTGCCGGAAGCGTTTGGTTATGCGGCGGAGTTTAATCCAGGCGTAATCGAAAATGTGACAGCAGCGAAGCGATACTTTGACTCGGTAATGGATGTCTTAAAGACTTCGCTTGTGAAAGAAGTCAAAGAACTTTTTGGTTCGTCTAAAAGTAAGCGTTTTGGTATGACCTCATTGGCATCTGTTATTAAAGATTGGTGCGAAGCATTGGATACAACAGTCTTTGAACAGCTTTTCCCCGATGGAACAGAAAAGTGCTTACTGCTGTTCCGTTCCGTTACGAATGATGAGGATACTTTTATCGCCCGTCTCGCCAAAATTGCCACAGATCTCCGTTTGGAGGATTGGGACGATAATACTCATGGACGTTTTACCAAAAACGTATCACGTTACAAATATACCGCCGAGCAGTATCATTCAAAGGCAGAACAAAAAACAGACGCAAACAGCGATAACAATTATCAAGTTACCTTTATTGATGAATCAGGTGTTTCTTCGACGAAACGCTTTGATAAAGTTGAAATTACGAAGCGTGGAAAGCTGTTACTCAATGCAATTACATCTGATATTGAATCAATGGGACACTCTATTTCCGAGCAGGAAAAACGTCAAATCCTAATGGAAGTTCTCAAAAAATTGTGTTAAAAGGAGGGTTTGGTATGGCATACTTTGACAACGCCGCAACAACTTTTCCGAAACCGGATGTTGTTTATTCGTTTATGAATGACTACTACAAAACTAATGGTGCAAGTGCGGGACGTGGAAACTATGAAGGTGCCGTATCCGCATGCAGTTTGATTGCAAAAACAAGAGGGCTTATTAAAGACCTTTTGAGTTGCCCTGCTAAAGAAGTTGTTTTTACACCTACGGCAACAATTGCCTTGAATATCATAATTCAAGGCATCATTCAAACTGGCGTGAAGAACATCTATATAAGCCCTTTTGAACATAATGCAGTTACCCGCACTCTCCATGCTTATGAGAAGAAAGGCGAAATTAAGGTTCACAAACTTGCTGTGACAAACGAGTTACATTTCGATATTGAGAGAATACGGTATCAATTTGAGAGTGTGACCCCAGAACTCGTTATCGTTAGCCACGCAAGTAATGTATTTGGCTTAGTCGCCCCTGCTACAGATATTTTTACCCTTGCAAAGCGATTTAACGCAATAACTGTCTTGGATATGGCTCAAACTGCAGGTCTTGTCGATATAAACATCGGTATGGATATTTTCGATTTTGCTGTTTTTGCTGGACATAAGACATTGTATGGTCCAACAGGGGTTTCTGGCTTTGTGATGAAGCCAGAAATTCCCCTGCCACCAGTTCTTTTTGGCGGGACTGGATTTGACTCTGCAAATCAAGATATGCCATCGTCCTTGCCAGAAAAATATGAAATGGGAACACAAAATATTATTGGCATTGCAGGCTTGTGTGCTGCTTTGGAATGGATTGCAACCACTACAATCGACGAGCTACGTCGAAAAGAAGATAAAAACCGAAAAAAATTACTAGATATTCTAAACGATTATTGGTATATAAAAGTGATTGGCAATTATCCAGAAAACGAATATGTAGGAATAGTATCTTGCATAATTGATGGAATAAGCAGCGATAGTGCAGGAGCTATTTTTGATAAAGCCGGTGTTTCGGTCAGAACCGGACTTCAATGTGCTCCTATGGCTCACGAATTTCTGCAAACCTATCCTGCAGGAACCATTCGCTTTAGCACAAGCTATTTTACAAATGAAGATGATTTCAATGCGCTTATTGAAGTGCTCGACTATATTGAAGAAAATATTTGAGTAATGAGGTGGGCAAATGGGATTCCAAGACATAGAAATCAAGTCAGAATATAGGTCTCGGCTTGATAATGTTATTAAAGATTTTTATATTCCTGTGTTGAAACAAGCCGTCCTTTACCAGCGAGCTGTTGGATTTTTCTCCTCCACAGCTTTAGTTGAGATGTCTGCCGGAATATGCGGTCTTGTTAAGAACGGTGGCAGAATACAGCTCATAGCTTCTCCTCACTTGTCAACCGAAGATATTGAAGCAATAAATAGCGGTTTGAAACGTCGTGATGATGTTATTGAGGAAGCTCTAATCCGACAATTATCTGAGCCTATCGGTGCAGAAGAAACAGCACGACTCAATCTTCTTTCAAACCTAATTGCCTCGGGTATTCTTGAAATTAAAATTGCTTTCTTGGAAACAGACAACTCCGTTGGTATGTTCCATGAAAAAATGGGCTTAATGTATGACAACGACCAAAATATTATTGCTTTTTCAGGTTCAATGAATGAGAGCTTTAATGCTTTTAGGCAAAACTATGAAGCGGTTGATGTTTTCACTTCCTGGACGAGCGACGAGAACCGTGTTATGGCCAAGCAAGCAGCTTTTAACGCAATGTGGAACGATTATGAGCCAAGTATTAGAGTCCGTGATTTTCCCAAAGTGTCTGACCTCATAATCAAGAAGTACCGTACTGACAAGAATACAGACCTCAGCATAGATGAAACACCATTTGATGCAGAACAGGTGGATTATAGTGTCTCCACAAACGCTGATAACGGACCGCATATTCCCTCAAATGTGAAAATGCGCCCCTATCAAATCGAGGCAATCAATAACTGGGCAGATAAAGCATATCGAGGGATTTTTGATATGGCAACAGGTACAGGTAAAACATATACTGCATTGGCTGCTATTGCCACCCTATATAAAGCTACATCCCAAAACTTGGCTGTGTTTATTGTCTGTCCCTATCAGCATCTTGTGGAACAATGGAAAGATGATATTATTGCATTTGGAATGAAACCGATTGTATGTTATTCTGCTTCCGTACAGAGGAACTGGAAAGACAGATTAAAAACTGCAGCCACAAGTTTTAACATAGGTGTTCAAAATCACTTTTGTGTTGTAACTACTAATGCAACATTCTCCAGCGACTATGTTCAATCCATTGTAAAGAAGATGCGTGGTAATGTCCTTCTCGTTGTTGATGAAGCACATAACTTTGGAGCTGAAAACCTCAGTACTACTCTTATGGACAATGTGAAATATCGTTTGGCTCTCTCTGCAACGATTGACCGTCACGGCGACCCTGAAGGAACGAATAAGCTATTTGAGTATTTTGGTGAAAAATGTATCGAATACACATTGAAAGATGCCATTGATAACAATATGTTGACCCCATATTACTATTACCCAGTTGTCGTATCTTTAAGCGAAACCGAACTTGGAGAATATCTTGACCTTACTGCAAAGATAAGGAAAAACGTTCATCGTGACCAGCGAGGTAAAGTAATACTCAACGAATACGCAAAGATGTTCCTTATAAAACGTGCTAGGCTCGTATCGGGAGCTGTCGGAAAAATAGATATTCTGCGAGACTTAATGAAAGATTACAAAGACGACAATCATATGTTGGTCTATTGTGGAGCAACTACTATGCACGATGTGGATTATAAAGAAGGACAAGCACACGCCGATGATATTCGACAAATCGACCTCGTAGCTGATTTGCTTGGCAACGAATTGGGAATGAGAGTTTCCAAGTTCACATCGGAGGAAGATGCGTCCGAAAGAGAACGTATAAAGGCAGATTTTGATGAAGGCGAACACCTACAGGCTGTTGTCGCTATTCGCTGTCTTGACGAGGGTGTAAATATTCCAAGCATAAAAACTGCTTTTATTATGGCTAGCAGCACTAATCCAAAAGAATATGTGCAGCGCCGAGGTAGAGTGCTTCGCCTATTCAAGGGAAAAACACACGCTGTAATATATGATTTTGTTACGCTCCCATTTCCTTTGGAGTGTACCGACCAAGTGGAGCAAGAGGTACTGGAAAGTGTCAAATCATTGGCTATGCGTGAAATAATTCGAATAAAGGACTTTGCCGCTATCGCAGAAAATCCCTTTGACTCTGATGAATTGATTTCACAGATTCAAAGTGCTTACTCAATAGAACCCAATACAGATGATTTGGAGGACGCAGATTATGTCTAATGAAAACGGAATTGACCCTAAAAAATTAAATGAAATGAAGGTTAAGATTTTGCGTGCTGAACAAGCAAATCTTAGAACAAGAGAAAAGACTACTGATGAAATGGTTGAGCAAATCCGCAAGATTATTGCATCCGTAGCAAAAAAAGGTTTTTAAGGAGGACGTACAATGCTTATAAAGTCTCTAAAAATGCAGAACTTTAGACAGTTCAAAGGGATTACAGCCGTTGATTTCTCCTGTGATCCAGAGCAAAATGTCACGATTATTTTAGGTGACAACACGTTTGGTAAAACAACACTTTTGCAGGCGTTTAACTGGTGCTTTTATGAAACCGTAATGTTTGATAATAATCCGGATTTTCTCTTGAATCTGGAAGTTGCGAACGGAATGAATAACGGTGACACGGAAACTGTTTCCGTGGAAATCTGCGTAATTCATAACGGAGTTGACTATGTGATTACCCGTTCTCAGACATACACTTGTGTGAACGGAAAGGTGTCTGGCGTTAAGAAAGCACAAGTCAAGGTTTCTTATAAACAAAAAGACGGGCAGACCGAATCTGTTCGTGCCACCGAGGTTCAAAAAGTTATCGAGAATATTCTTCCCTATGACCTTTCTACATATTTTTTCTTTGATACAGAGCGTGTAAGAAGTATAAGCACAAGAAAAGATGTAGCTGATGCGGTTAAAGGGTTGTTAGGCTTATCTATAATGGACTCGGCTATCAAGCATATAGGTGCAAAGGGTAACAAAAAAACTGTGCTTGGAAAGCTGTACAGCTCTATGGACCTTGATGGCGATGAAAAAGCTCGTAGCGCTCTGAATATGATTCACAGCTCAGAAGCAAAGCGTGAAGCAATTAAGGAACAGATTGAAACATGTACTTCCCAAATTCGTCAGTATGAAGTGCGTAAAGATCAGCTTGACGACATACTGAGGGATAATCAAGCTACCTCCACTCTTCAAAAAAAGAAAGAAGATTTGGAACGCCGACTCAATACCGAACGCTCCACTCTTGAGAGTACGATTGCTCTATTTTTCAAAGAGTTCAGTAAGGGTTCTTTGCAGTTGTTCACTCAGCCTCTATTGGGTAGAGCAAATGACTTTCTGGCAGCTGTAAAAATCGACGATAAGGGTGTTCGTGACCTTACGGCTCCGACTATTATTGAACTGCTAAAACGAGGTCGCTGTATCTGTGGTGCCGAGCTTTGCGAAGGCAACGAGGCGTATAAGCATCTAATGGATGAATTGAACTATGTTCCCCCAGAATCAATCGGAAATACGGTTCGTCATTACAGAGAGAAACTCAATTCTTTTTCTCGTAATGCAGACCAAACTTTCGATAGCTTAACCTCTCGGTATCAAGAGATTTACCGCTCTAAGGCAAGAATACAAGAGTGGGAAGATGAGCTTGCTGACATCAGCGCCCAAATTAAGGGTAAAGACAATATGAAGCAGTATGAAACAGAGCTTGTTGATGTAAAGAGCCGACTTAGAGAGTTGAACGCAAAAAAAGAACGATTAATTCGTGATGATGCATCGACAAAGAGCGATATTGAGCGGTTCAAAAAGGTTTATGATAGTTTAATTGCCGTTTCTGGCAAAAATAAAGAAGTTATGCTCCTTATCAAGTATGCAGAAGAAATCCTTGACTGGCTTTCGACAACTTACAAGGAAAAGGAAGCCTTTATCAGAGAAGCTCTTGAAGTAAAGGTTAATAATATCTTTGAACAGATGTATCACGGTCACAGGCGTGTTTCCATCGACCAAAAGTACCAGGTTACTCTATTGACTACTATCGAAGATAAAGAAGTTGCTGCCGGTGAGTCTGAAGGTTCCAACCGAGTTAAGAGTTTTGCGTTTATTGCGGGTCTCGTTGCTTTGGCTAAGGAGAAACTTATTGCTAATGCGGGAGAAGAAGGATTTAACCTTTCATCTGAACCCTATCCTCTCGTTATGGATGCTCCGTTCTCTAATGCCGATGAAACGCATACTGCTAATATCTCAAAGGTTCTTCCCGAAATTGCAGAACAGGTCATTATGTTCGTAATGCAAAAGGACTGGAGATATGCTGAACCGGTTTTGGCTACTCGTGTTGGCAAGCAGTATCAATTAAAGAAATATAGCGAAACATATACTGTTTTGCAGTAAGGAGGAACTTCTATGTTTGAAAATGATTATACAATAACCGGAAAACACGCAACCTATTTGAAGTTTCTGGCTGCAAAAAACTCTGGTGCTAAAGATATGGACGAATCTTCGCCTACTGCTGCAAGGATTTTCGAACGTTACATAGATGTATATATGAATGCTGCAATTTGGGGGCTGCTGTATGAACGAACAGCACCTAAAGATTCTGAATCTGATGACAGAGCGAGAATATATGCTGATGCTTATGCAACTGAGCGCGAAAATTGCGTGTTCATATACAGAATGGTCATGTTGCTTGACAAGACCACAACCTTAGAACCTAACGAACGTGTTGACCGTGCCTTCAGGTATGATGTGCAGGAAGATAAGAAAGAGGAGTTTGCAAAGAATATGGAATTGTTCCACTCCTATGTTCGAGGAGGAATTGAGGAAATGTATGAGCAACTTACTGACGGGTGCTCTACAAGGGAAGATTATTTGAATAAGACATTTGAAGTTCTCTCAACATTCCGTCAAGAAATTGCTGGTCTATCATATGAGGACGAGCTTGCAAAATTACTTGGACAACATTAATGTAACAAACTGAAAAGGGGGTAATCGTATGCAAGATAATCGGTTTTTTGAGTATGCAACTATGTTGCTGAGAGAAGCTGGACATATGATTACCTCCGACCCAGTGTATGTAAATCATAGTTCAAGTGAAGCTATGTATATTGACTCAAATAAGGATGCTGTTATTTCTAACGCTGACCGAACACTCCTTTCTTCTGTGGAAAACATTTCCTTACTTATGGAGGTAGAGTGGGATAGCATAATTAATGAGCTTACGGAAAAAGTGCAAGTCTTTTCTGTTACTGTAGATTTCCCCAAAAGCTCTCAAAGTGAAGATGTGGCTGATGTTCATTACCTGTTGCAACAGTATTGGAGTAATAGCCATAGCATCGTCATTTTTAAGAATAAAGAACAGTTTGTTTTTTCGTTTGCTGACGATACTAAATCGCACATTCTATCAGAATGGATGGAAATATCGGACGATATTGACGAGATAATTGAACGTTTGTCAATCGAAAATATGACTTTACAAACTTGTGATGATTACTTTGAGGATTTTATATATGCAATCGCACGAGAGTATTACATTCATCCAATCTCTTTTGAAAACGCATCATATGGAATGATACCGATTGATATGTTGTGCCCGAAGGCCACTTTTGATAATGAATTTGTAATCTGTGATGAGGTAACAAAAGAAGATATTAAAGAAACAATCCGTGCCAATCTTTCGTACTATGAGACGATATATGGAAATGATTATGTAGCAGCTCGCTATGATGGAATGAATGATGCCACAGCATATCGTAATATTTCTGACGAAATTGAACGGATAAGTTTTGAACTCGATTTTGAAGATGAATATGCTGAAGAAGCTCAAGAAGCATACGACTTTACCGATGATGATGAGTATGAAGATGAGTTCATCGATGACATAGAAGACTTTAACTCTGCAATTTTTGACGACCCCATTCTTATGGTAAAGTGGCTTGAAAAGAAGCAAAAGATGACCGAAGAACTGGATGAGAAAGAGGACACACATGCTCATCGTCAAAAGGCTCACTTGAAGGCTGAACGCAAAGAGCAGGAACGCCTTGAAGCAGAACGTCGTGAAAAAGCTCGCTTGGAGGCTGAACGCAAAGAGCAGGAACGCCTTGAAGCAGAACGTCGTGAAAAAGCTCGCTTGGAGGCTGAACGCAAAGAGCAGGAACGCCTTGAAGCAGAACGTCGTGAAAAGGCTCGCTTAGAGGCTGAACGCAAAGAGCAGGAACGCCTTG
>CAMELR010000031.1 GCA_945923775.1 uncultured Clostridia bacterium
ATGCGGATATAGTTTATCGGTAAAACATTAGCTTCCCAAGCTGAGGTGGTGGGTTCGACTCCCATTATCCGCTCCAAAGACTTTATCCCCGCCAAATGGCTTGATTAGCTGTTTGGCGGGGATTTTTATTTTTGTTTTCAGTGACGTGTATCAAATGTATTTTGCCGCATTTTTGCGTATTTTTTCGCAAGTATGGGTGTCAACATGGGTGTCAAGTTTGGCGTTAAAACTATTTTTATCGTGATAAGTAGGGTAAATGCAACTGCCAAAAATCAAAGTTCTGTTTTGTGAAAAATAACGAAATCCCCGGAGCCAGCGCCCCGGGGATAAAAATAACCGCCCCAGCCTTGGCGAGCAGGAGCGGCGCAATCCGAATATTTCTATCCGAACCTCAACAAAGATATTATAGCAGATTTACGGCTGCTTGTCAACCTTTACGGAGCACCCAAGCCCCCGGAGCTTCGCGGAAACCTCGTCCGCCTTGCTCTGCCCGACGGAGATCTCGGCGGTGATTCCTGTCCTTTCGATTGTAAGCTGTTGCGACGTTTCCTGGGCGGGCAACAGCTTATTTTTTTTCTCCGGCAGATATCAGCAGGTGAACTCCCTGACGTATTGCTTCGGTTCTGGTTATACCGTGCTCTTTGCAATATTGGATTAGCTTTTCGTTTGTTTCTTTGTCAAAACGAACTTTAACATCTACATCAAGTTTCTCCTTGCCTATCTTTGGTCTGCCTGTTCTCGGACTCATTTAATCACCTCACTTTTGTGTTCCGTAATTCAATTATACATTTATGTGTTCCAAAAGTCAATACTCTCTTTATAATTTGTATACCTGCACAGAAAAAGCACCTTGTTTTTGTGCAAGGTGCTTTGTTTCAATTTAAGTGATATCTGGATTATTATACATCCAAATCAAAGTGAACAGGATAAGAAGCAGTACCATAATAATTGCTTGTATAATATCTGTAACTTACCCCATCGTATTTTGCATACCAGGTTATGGTTGATTTCTTATCATACCAAGTGCTGTCAGGCAATGTTAAGTAGAACACATTTTTTGCTTCTCCGGGCTTGATTACTAACTTTTTAATGGTAGGGTCAGCTGTTTCTTCATCGATAAGCGACAGAAGGCGATCATAAGATTCATACTGACCGTCTGTCAGTTCGCCCAGATCGGCAATAATCAGTTTCTTATCTCCATTGTTGGTGATTCGCATTCCCACGATGTTGGTGTCATAGTTAGTCTTAGCGCTGATAAATATACCGATATTCGGCTTATCGTACGAAACTGTGTATTTGGCTTTGGGCTCAACCGTCTTACTATACCATTGTACTGTACCATCGCTTCCAAGTTCATATTTGTTACCGTTGATTGTAAGTGTCTTATTTCTCACCATTTTGCCGTTCTTATCAAAGTAATAATAGATTTCTTTACTGTTGAGCCACCCGGACAGGTATCCGTTATCGGTAAAGAAATAGTAGTCCTGACCGATTTTCTGCATGCCAGAACAAAGCTTTCCTTTTTTGAAATAGTACTTTGAATCAGACCCCTTGCCCCAACCAGTATAGTTTTTGGAGGGTGCCGTTGGAAGGTCGTTCTTCTTGGTGGTTACAGAAATAGCACCGCTTCTCTTTTGAGCGATATATTTCCCGTTTTCTTTGGCGAGAGTCTGAACTTTAAACTGATATTTTGTATTCTTATTCAGCCCCTTGATAGTAACAGTCGGCTTTTTAACAGTTGTATACTCGGAGAATTCGTCAAGAACATCATCAAGCATAAAAACCTTGTAAGCGGCGGCACCGTCAACCTTGTCCCAGCTGATAGTAACTGTGGTTGCCGTTGACGTTTTTACATAATTCGACGGTGAAGGGAGTTTCTCTTCAAGAGATTGAGTAGCTGTAGCTGCTTTTGCCTCAACAGCGACTGCCGGGATAGATGCGAAAGCTGTCAGTGCGATGACAGATGCCATAATGGAACAAATAAACCTTTTCATATGTACCTCCAAAAAAATATATTATCCGGGAATTACCTCCCAAGATATTTCCTTTTTAATTCCGTGTACTCAACCAAGCCCAGAACCTTTATCGGATATCCAGCCTTAATAAGCTCCCGGGCTTTCCCGGCGTTAACGGAACTACCGTCCAGCCAGTCAGGGTCAAGTGCGATAACATAATCCGTATCAGGCTTTACGTTCGTTTTCACGATACCGCCCAAGTCAACGATATTCTGAATTTCCTTACCCGTGCCCCTGCCAAAGATTGCGCAGTTCTTCTTGTATAATGGGTTGCTTTCGTCAATATGCTCAACGCTGCATTTGATTTCAGAAATCTTCTTTTTAGGCTCTTGTGGCTTAACGGACGATGCTGTTTTCTTCTTGTATACAACAACATTAACGTTGCAGCCATAGTTTTTACCCATATATCCGCCGATTATAGCTTCAATAGAACCAGTGACAGGAAGCCCGCTGTCCATTATCGGAGCGATTTTCGCGGCAGTATCGGCGCTAAGATGTCCGATATTTCTGCCGCAACATTCAGCTCTGATGGCATTTTTATCATATGCGTTGTGCTTTTCTCGGACGAACCTGACGACCATTCCCGATTGAAGGGTCGGAAGAATGCTTTGTATACCATTGAATGTAACTCCGGCAAGCCTTGTTTCAAACGAATAGTCTTTAACATAGCCGAATGTACTTTGTTCTGATTCATAATAATGCATGCGGCAGCGCTTTACTATCATCACAACTATTAATGCGACAATTCCCGCGCCCAAAACCGCAAACAACCACGGCGCAGCCGTACTTATTACTGCTATAATTATCAGAACGACAATCAGCGGACCAAGAACCTGCATGCTATTCACCGCCTAGTATAATGTGCCTACATTATACCACGGACTACTCAAAATGTCAATACTGCACCCCGAAATCGTCCCCCGAAAGCATATCCTGCTGGAGCAGGAACACCGCGTTGATAAGCGCGACCACCATATCCACCTTACCGGCGGAGCGTTTCTTGTTGACGTACTTGTTGAGATTGGTGTCCTCGGTACAGCGGGCGTTGGAGAAGTTTATCTCCAGCAGCCGGCTGGAATCATAGCAGAACTCCTGACGGAGAATGTACTCTTTCAGCAATTTTGTCGGCGCGTGGAGCACGCTGGAGTGCTGCTTTATCTCAACGCACTCTATCGGGTTCCGCTCGTCGGATTCAAGCTTCTGCACTGTTGAAAGCGCGTTCCAGCGGTCGAAGCCGAGCTGAATTATATTCACGCCGTACTTTTCCGGCAGGTCGAGAATGAACCGCTCTACAAAGCCATAGTCAATGACCTCGCCGCCGCACGCGAAGCACTCGCCGTCCGCAATGTGCCGCGCGTAGTCAACCTTTTCCTTAGCAGACTTCGCGGCTATGCGTTCTTTCGGCAGGAAGCCCCACACCTTTGCGTGAATTTGCCCGGAATCGTCCAGAGCGACCATCGCGACAGCCGTGTTGTCCTCGGTCTGGGAGAGGTCAAGCCCTAAATAAACATCACGACCGCGCCAGAAACCGGGGTCGTCCTCAACACGGCACTTCTGTAACGCCATCTGGTCAATATACCCCTCGGAGCCGATTCCGGTATACTGAATATTGCAGTGCTTGCACAGGAAGTTCTCCCGCTTGTTTTCGTAAAGAACCGCCAGCGACCGCATATCCCGGAGCGTGTCCATCAGGTCGGCGTTGCCTACAGCGACCGGGTTAGCCTGGAGAAGTACGTTGTCGTCCTCCTGCCAGTCGTTCTTTATTTCCTCGTCCGGCTCGAACAGCAGCGCGAAGTATTTCCGCTTGCCGTCGAATATGCCGTCGAGCTGCTTTTTCGCGAGGTCTATCTCGTCGGTAAGCCCGTTGCTGTCGTTCGGGTACTGCGTTGAAATCAGGATTCCCAGCTTGTCCTTCAGCACGACCTGCGAAGATCTCATTGCTTCCACCGGGTAAGAATCTATCGCGCCGACCTCGTCCGCGAGGAACAGGTGAGCCAGCTTACCGTCAAGCTTATCGTTTGAGTAGGCTAGGGGAGTGTACTCCGTTTCCGTGAAGCTGCACCGGACTTCCGCGCGCATTACCCTGAAATAAGGCTCCAGCAGCGGCGAGGACTTGATTATCTTCTTGATGGCGATTTTCAGCTCCGAGGATAGCTTCAAGTCCGGAGCTACAGAGAACAAGCGCGAGAACTTCGGCAGCTTCACCATCGCCAGCACGAAAATAACGCCGGAGGTGAACGTCTTGAAATTCTTCCGGGCTATCTCAAGCAGTCCGTCCGAATAATACGAACGACCGTCCTCAGCCTTAGTGCAGAACAGCGCCGTAATGAAGAACATTGCATAGTCCTCCAGCGCCTCCGGCATAGGCTTGTGGAGGTCGGGATGTATCATCAGCCCGAGGAGCGCCATAGTCTGGCTGTATTCGCGCTCGTCAACATACGCGCCGGGAGTTTTCCCGTCCGCGATATCGAGCCACGCGCGAGCCTGCCTGCGGACATATCTCCCGACCGCTTGATTATCCTCATCGGAAGCCCAGACGGCGTAATGATAAGCTCTGCTGTCCTTTATGCCCACAGTATCACCTCTTTCGGGCAAAAGAAAAGCGCCGTGCATTGCTGCATAGCGCTTAGTAATTATTCGGCTTTTTCAATATCGCTGCTTTCCAGCCATTTAACCACATCTGTAACAGGTGCGTTTTTAGGCTTATTATGGAGTTCTACAAGGTATATCGGCACATCTTTCCCACCGTTATCATCAATTTCAACGATACTTGCAAGTTCGCCTGTCGCCTTGATTTTTACTGTATCATATAATTTCAGCATTATATCACCCTCTATCTATCAGGATATGCGGTTATGAATCGTGGTATTTTTGAGCTTTCATCACGCTGCCATGCGGTAAGAACCATTGCCTTTCGGTTTATTCCCAGCGGCATTGTGACTTCATATGCTTTAACAGTATGTCCATATCGGTTTTCGATACGGCTGACAGCGGGTGCAGTTTTAAGTTCCTTGCGAATATCACTTTCTAATCTGCGAAAGTTCCTCATGTTATATCCGAGAGAATTGAAAAACTTTGCCTTGCCCGGAGATTTACTAGGATTAAGGAGATAGTTTTTCAGCTTATTTCTTGCGATTTCAGCATGTTTCCCATTGGGGAGCGGCTTTGCTCCCGAGCTTGAACCTCTGCCGCCCATAATTCCCAACACCTCCGATTATATCATATTCCCGTCTAAAAATCAAGCCCGAAAACGGCGCAGTTTGTTGGAATATCCGCGACCGCCCATGAAAATCTCCTTTGCCTAATAACGTTTTATTCCGCTATTATAGTTGATTTTTGGCTTGCTAAAAAAGGTGTTTCTTCCTGCCGCTCCGCCCTTAGCCCCGCTTGAACTCCCTCTGCCGCCCATTCTTTACCCTCTCTTTCATCTGCTTGAAAAACGGCTCAACGACCGTTATATTGTCCTCCGTCATGAAATCGAACCTCTTGCCGTAAACCAGTATCTCCGACGGCTGTAACCGGGTTATCATCTCCTGATACCCGGACACAAAGAACTCGAACGCCGATTTGTCGCGCTCCACGCCGACCGTGGATATCGCGACCGCGCTGCCGTGCGGCTCGCCGTCAAAGCACCACTCCCAGGATTCCGGAGCGCTCCAGGATATTGTGGGAATCACAACCATACCCCGGGACTGCCAGAACGACCCGAGCCAGTGCTTCCGGTAGTGATTCCATATCTGGAGTATCTGCGGCATATCAGCGTAGGTCGAGAAATCCGGCGTAAAAACCGCGCCGAACCTCTGCATAACATCAGCGTACCGCACTGGATTCTCCCAGACCGCCCGGAACTGGTAGTCGTCCACGAAGAAATGCACGCCTGTTTCCGGCTGTTTACCTTTCATTCCGCGTGCGTAATTGAACCCCGTCCACTTTACGTCCGGCAGCTTTTCCGGAAGTATCGCCGGAATGCCGTATCTGCCGTCAATCATGTAAGGCTGGAATACTCCGAAATTCTCAAGCCCTGCTGTTCGCCAGTCTGTCATTTTTTTTCGCCTTTCAGGATTGGAAATCATTACAGTTCCAAACGCCACATCTCATCTCTGTATTCAAACTTAGCAGCCTTCGCCATTGTACCATATACTACTTCCGTTGCGCTGTTAGCAGAGTATAATCCAACGATTCCGGTTGTCTTGATTTTACTAGCATTTTTCTTGCTGCCGTCCGAGTATTCTACTGTCATTACGGTCTCAGGATCATACAGTTCTCCTGTTTTGGGATCAGTGCTGTCTGCGATGAGTGTTTTTATTCCTTTTTTATCATACGTTTCAAATGTCTGAACGCCGCCGTATTCGTCTGTAAGCTCAAGTGCTGAATAGCCCGACGGCTTTTCATCAAGCCATTTGTTCGCACGTTCCTGCTGCTCCGCCCTGTACGCCTCAAACTTGCCGCTTCCGGCTCCGCCTTTGGCTCCAGAACTAGCTCCGCGTCCTCCCATTATTCCATACCCTCCATATCAAACATCTGCATTCTCTCCGGCTTCTTCATATAGCCCTTAGCGACTGCGAACGCCGTCCAGCGCTCGACCAGCTCGCGCATAGTGGAGCTCCAGAAGAATTCCTCCGGCTTGCGCATGATATCGCAGATCAGCCCCCGGAGCTGCTTCATATCCGGCTCGCCGGAATGCTCCTCCGGAACATCAACGATAAGCGGGTCGCGCACCGGAAGCGCCAGCTGAACCGCCGCCTGGATATGCTCCCACAGCGCCTTGCCGCCTGTTTCGTGCAGTATCAGTTCCGGCTCATCAGGCTTGCTAACGCCGCTGGGCTTGCTTCGCTCGCTATATCCCCCGACCCGCAGGAACTCACACAGCACTGCGCCGGTTATCCTCTCCCCGAAGATATCGGTATACGCAATGCCGCGCTCCTCCAGCCGGAGAAACGCGGTCATGTCGTATCTTAAGGATATAACCGAGCCGCCGCATTCAAAGCGGTAATACTGCCTTGTCAGCTCTGTGAACATGGCTTATACATCGCCGGCGGTCTTGTAAAACGCCGCTTCAGTGAACCACTTTTCGATGAACGCCTTGTCCTCCACAGGGTCAGCGCCCAGTCTTCTGTAACGGTCCGCATGGCTGGAAAGCAGCGGGGAATACGTTCCCTTGATGGAAGCGCTGCCGTATGATATCTTGGAACCCTCTCTCTGCTCTGCGTCCTCTGCCTGCGGCATGAACTTCGCCTTCGGGAACTTGTACAGGTTCACCTTGCCGTCCGGGCGCTCGGTCATGTAAGCTACACACTTGTAAGGCACGATATCGTCAGAGCCTGAGACCTCCGTGCCCTCTGTGGTCTTTGTTTCACCGAAAAGAAACTCGCCGTCCCCGGACTTGAATCCGGTAAGCGCTATTTCGATGTCGCCGCCGTCCTTTGCCACATAGTCCTCTACCTTTATGCCGTCGCCGTACTGTGAAGCGGTCTCCACCTTGGGCGTGTGCTTTGCGGACATTGTGGATTTCTTGAACTCGTAAGCGTTCGTATCGTATGTTGTTGCTGTGTCGTCGTCTGTCAGAAGCCCCCACATCACAAGCCGCTTGACGTTGATATGTGCGTGTCCTCTGGTATCTGCTGCTGCCATAATCGTTAACCTCCATTGTTCCATTTTTGCTTTGCTATCTCCAGGAGCCTGTCCCGGAAATGCTCGGCTGCTTTGTCTTTCGCCAGAATGAATCCCGGCTTGATATGCGGCGTCTGCGGCGGGAAATCGCCTTTCTTCCTGCCGAGCTTGTCGGTCGGCTTCATGCGCCGCGCGGATTTACCTGGTCTGCCGTATTCTATAACCAGCACCTCCGGGTGTGCCTTGATAGTTTCGCTGTCGTACCCGATGTTCAGCCGGTAGTACTTCTTTGAGCTTGATTTCTTTACCTTGATAAGGGACGGCAGATTTGTTGACGTCCTCCGCTTGAAATGAGCCGCCGATAACAGCCGCCTTTGCTCGGCGGCTATCATCTCAGCGGCTTCGTTGGCGGCTTCGACCGCTCCGGCTTCAACGGCTTCGGACATCTGGTCGAGATCCCGGACGAGAATATTTATTTGCTGCTGGAACTGCTCAAGCCCCAGGTCAAACATATCGTCAGCCATTATCCTCAACCCCTACAAAATCAAGGTAGTAGTGCGTGACGTAGGGAAACAGCGTATCCGTCCCGACCTGACCGCCGGAGGAATACCCGAACCCCGCCGCCCGCATAGCCGCCTTGACAGCCTTGTACAGCGCAAAATCCAGCGCCGGAGTAAACACCGCGAGCCTGCACAGATACTGCGTTGAATTGTCCTCGCCCTCTGCGTATTCCCGCGGGAACTCCGTTATGTTGTAAACTGCGTATTTCTCCGGCTCGTCGTTCGCGCCGAACTCGGGAGTACACCCATACACCGGGAGAATATCCGCCAGCGCGGATTCCATTTTCTCTGCAACGTCCATCGGCTCACCCCCTCGTCAGCGAAAGCTTTATGTGGAGCTGATTCGCCGCCGCTCCCGTCGCGGATATCTTATAGCGCACGCCCTGATATTTCGCGTGGGTGTAATTCTTGTACTCCAGCCGCCACATTACAGCGGTCAGGGAAATATCGTACCCTGCGGCAAGCCCCTGAAATTTCGTCACCGTTCCCGGCTCGGAAACGTCCGCCCAGACTTCCGCGCTGTCGGTTACTTTCGGTTCGCCGCGCCCGGGCGGATATTCCAGCGTAAGCAGGGTCAGCTTTTTGTTAAAGCACATCTCGCCCTCCTACAGATAATTCACCGAATGCATATCAAGAATCTGCCGCTGGAACTCGTTCATCTGCGTTCCGGCGGTCATTACAAGGCTCTGAGAATACATCTCGTTCACCATGTTCAGATATGCGACTGTGATATCCGGATATTCGTCGAGCTGCTTCTCGGTCAGCCCGGTGTAATCTGCGGCAATTTTTATCGCCGCAGACATATAGATTTTAAGCAGCTCGTCCGAATCCTCGCCGGAGATTCCGCAGTGCGCCTTAACCGCGCTTAGACTTACCTCGCTTATCTTCATCAGGCTTCACCTCGTCAGGCTCGGGGGAGTTCGGCGTTTCTGCCGCAGATTCGGGAGCGTTCGGCTCCGTCTGCGGCGCGGGAGTGTCCGCCGCCTCCAGATAGCCGATAGAAATCAGTTCCTGAACCGTGCCGCTGTGCTCGACCTCGCGAACCTCGCCCGCGTGCATATTGAAGGGCTTCCCCGTAGAGAAGAAGCCCGAAAAGCCCTTGAGTTTGTTCAGATGGTCGCGGTATTCCCATGAATACTGTGCGAACGAATTCTGCTCGACGTCATCGCTGCGGCGTAGCCTCTCGTATTTTTCAATGTGCCTGTCGACCCTGTCAAGGAACAGCTTTTCCTCGCTGATACGCTCTTTGTTCGCAGAGTATATCTGGCTGCGAAGTTCATTCTGCATATCATTGAGGATATCTCTGCCAGATATCGGCTGACCATTCTTGTCCTTGAGGACATAAAGCTTCTTCGGAGTTTCAGGTCCGTGTTCGTAGATATCGTTATATTCCTCGCGTGCCTGTATCTTTTCCCAGTCGGTCGCTGTGATAACGTTGTCCTTGTCCTCCGCAGGCATCTCAAAAGGTATGACACCGGTCACAGAGCTGCCGCCGACTTCAACCGGTCTCCGATTTCCGAGAGCCTCAGCAAGCTTTGAGTTTATCTCGGTTTCCAGCCGCTGATCAATGGAATCCGCAAGTTCAGCGGCAACGGTCATGTACAGCGCGGACAAATCAGGATTATCCAGCGAAGCCGCGCGGGAGTTCAGCTCGCCGACTATGCGCATATCGTCCTTTATCTCGCTCTGCATATTGCTGATGTATCCGCTCATATCCTCGCGGAGTTTTGCTATCATTTCATCGCGGGTAAGGTATTCGATTTCAGTCCCGTATTTTTCTTCGTGAATATCCTGGCTGTTGGAAAAGTCGTTCTCGTCATTGCTGAGCACTGATTCATTGAAGCTGCTTTCAGCTTCCTCGCTATATTCCTCTTCGTAGTTTTTATCATTAAAAGCCATGATTTTCGTCCTCCTTGAAAGAGCATTTCTGCTTTGGTAATCAGATTATAACACAATGTTCCAAACCCGTCAACGGACAAAACATGACAAACCAGAATATTTTTACATAGCATAAGCAAATGCCCCTGCCGAAGTGAGAACCCGTGTCGGTTTTCGTGTCGGTTTTATAATTGAAATGTCGGTTTTGTGCAGTATTTCGCACCGTTTGTGAACGATTTTCCGATTAAGGCAAAACGAAGCGACCCCGCACTACTAAGCCATTTGCGGCAGTAGTACGGGGTCGCACTTTTTATTAGATTGGAGCGGATAATGGGAGTCGAACCCACCACCTCAGCTTGGGAAGCTAGGAAACATTGGCTTTAGACTGCGATTTGTCGGAGTTTTTGACACCCATCTGACACCCATACTCAACATAATAATCGAGCTTCTCCATGGTGCGTTTTTTGTATTCTGCATCGAGATGTGTGTATATTTCCATAGTTATTTTTACATCGGAATGCCCTGCCTGCTCGGCCGCTGTAAGCACATCGACGCCGGAGAGATACATCAGCGTAATAAACGTATGCCTCAGCCAATGAGCAGTGAATTGCGGAATCAGTATCGGCACGCCTCCCGGGCGACATTTGCTCTTCGGGCGTTCCATAGGTTTGCCGTTCACGATGTAACTACCGAAATCGGCGTATTTGAGATTGAGATCTTTGATGTAAGTGTTCCATAAGGAACGCCATGCATTTGCTGTGTACATTTGTCCGTTTGCCATATGAACGACAAGCAGGCTGTCGCGCTTCACGGCGGCAAGGTAGTCAACGAGCACCTGCGGGATATACACAATTCTCGTGGCGTGCTCCGTCTTGCCTCCGGACTTCACAGAAGGATGACCGTCCAACATTTCAACGGATTTATTCACGCTGATGGTTCCCTTTTCAAGGTCGATGTCGCTCCACAGCAGCGGTATCAGCTCTCCGCGCCGAAGCCCTGCATACATCATGATCATGGCCGCCGTCTGGGCGCGATGTGGTGTTTCCTCGATCCAGCGCCGCTCCTCGGGAGTAAGTGCGCGCCGCTCGTTCTCGGATTTCTGGCGGACTTTAGGCAGTTCTACCGCGCGGAATGGGTTGTACTCTATCACGCGATTTTCCATGCACATCTCCATGATTCCTGAGGCTATATCGCGCACCGCTTTAATTACTCGCTCCGAGTACCCCTGCCCTGCCAGGTCCGTAAGCACGCCCTCCAGGTCTATGCGGCGCAGTTCCGTGACTTCCATGCGCAGGAGCGGCTCAAGCTTGCGATAGTTGATGTCAAGCGCTTTCGCCCAGTTCTCGGATACACGGTTAGTTTTTCTTCTGAGCCAGCGCTGCCCCCAGGAATCAAAGCTGTCGTGCTCTGCGGTTATGTCAATACCCTTCCCGAGCTTAGTTTTCAGCTCCGTGACTTTCTCCTGAAGCTCCTTGTTGTTCGCCGCATAGACGAATTTGTACTTGCCGTCCCCGAGGTATACCCGGGACTGCACTCGCCCGTCTGCGCGGGCTGTGTTTTTCATTCTTGGCATAGTGTCCTCCCTTGACAGGTGCGGACCTTTCGTGCTATAATAGTGTTGTAGGCGCGAAAGTGCCCGCAAAATCGTTTTGTTGTTATTATTTTATATGTTTACCCTCGCGCAAGCGGGGGATTTTTTTTACGCTCCGAAGTCCAGAATATCTTCTGTTTCCGGGCATTCGGCGATAGTGAACGGGTCGATATCAATGCAATTTGTAGGGTCGTGCCTGCCTGAAAGATCCCAGGCAACCGTTTCGTTCATTACTGTAAGCCTTTCAGAAAAGAACGTTTCATCACGCAGCTTCTCAAATACGCCGCCCTGCTCAATAAGCGGTTTGGCGTCAAACAGCCGTATAGAACCGTCTTTCATGTATGCATAAACAGTGAAATTTTCGCCTGCCACAGCCTGAACGACTTCCGGGAATATCTTATCCATATTTGCCTCCTTAGATCAGCGGATTGATTCGGTTTAGCGGCTGATTGTCCTTTGACAGCTCCCAGTTCTGCATGAGTTCGTCCTGATGAATTACGCACCAGGCAAGAACAAGTTTAAGCTGCTTGTTCGGCAGCGAACCGATTATGACGGCCGCTTTCTGAATGTCTACCACAGCCTTATACCCTGCATATTGAACATGAAAATGCGGAGGGTTGTGGTCATCGTAGTACATTGTTACTCTTATACCGTAGAATAAACTGATTTCTGGCATTTGATTTTTCCTTTCTGTGAATATATTTTATGTACGCCGCCCTTATCCGGGGCGGCTTTTTTGCTGCTCTACCCAGGACTTAAAGTATTAAGCACCTGTCACTCAATGGGCGAGGTTTTTCGGAATATTATTCATAGTCCAAAACGTTTCTGCTATATTTAGGGTGATCTTGTAATTCACGAATGCGTTCGTATACTTTACTTTTCCCCTCAATTGTTAAATCGTCAAGACCTCGTATAATATTTTTCATGATTTCAATTTCTTCGATATTGTCATACCTAATTTCGCAAAAATCATTCAGCATAGAGGAACGAGAATAGTCTAATTCAAAACTTGTGTCATTCTCTGCTATTCTTTTTCTTTGTATTTCATCCTCCCATTTTTCAAACTTATCAAAACGAGGAACATACTCCCCCATTTTCTCGCTTTCCCCCATCAACCAATTAGGGTCGACGTTAAGTTGCTTTGCAATTGCGTGAATAACAGGCACCTTTATTTTGGTAATTTTCCCTGTCTCATATCTTTGTATTGTGGATTTGTTAAGCCAAAGCGCAGCGCCGAGTTCAGCTTGTGTCATGCTGATTTCTTCTCGCCTTTGCTTTATTCTTTGCCCTATCATATTTTTTGTGTCCATGTACGGCACCACCTTTCTGATTTATTATATCACAAGTTCTGTGCAAAATGCAACAGTTTTTTTGAAAATAAATAAAAAAAGTTGCGTTTTGCTATTGACAAAAAGAAAAAACTGTGGTAATATGTAATTACCACAGTTGCGCTACGCAACTCAAAAAAAGGGGGGGAGAACAATGTATAAGTTTGACAAACTCAGAGGACGTATGAGTGAGCGACATGTCACACAGGCGGATATAGCAAAGCTGCTTGGCATTAAAGAATGCACTGTGAGCCAAAAGCTCAATAACCATCGGAAAATCAAGCTTAACGAAGCAAAAAAAATTGCAGAGTATCTTGATATACCCGATAGCGAATTTGTTTCTTTTTTTTACTATTAAAGTTGCGCTACGCAACTGGAAAGGAAAATGAACACATGACAGAATTTCAGCTCACAAACTATGACGGCGAATTCTACGCCGACAGCAGAGAGGTTGCGGAGAAGATTCACACGCTTCGGGGAATTTGCCGTCAGCAAGTATATCACCTGCGAATTGACCTTTTTTCCCCTTGTGTACCCGGTAATCAGTAACTTTCAGCCAACTTTTAAAATCCAGCATGCGTATCTTCACTCCACCGACAAGAATTTCGGATATATTGATATCGACCCTGAGCATTTCGAGTTCAAACGTCTGGGGTTTGTGACAAACCGAGAGGAGTCGCTCCAGGCAAACAGGATTGCAGCAGAGGACGCTATAAATGAAGCTGCAAAGTATCTCCCCGAGGGCTTTGAAAAGAACCTCGACGAGGCGTTCGGAAAGGTCATAGCGCCGGTAAAGGAAGCACAGTCTCAGGGAGTGGAACATTCCCGAAAATTACAGCGCGGTCTGCTTCGTGATACTCGGCTATATCGACGGCGAACAGCCGCACTCAAAGCCACGCAGACCCGGCAGGATCAGAATTGTAGAGTGAGGTACATCATGGACGCAAAAACCTGTTTGAAGAAAATGCAGCTAGTTGGAGTGCTGAACGTTGCCACGGTAGACGAGCACGGCGCTCCGCAGATCCGCTGTATAAGCGCGGTGCATTACGACGAGGATTCGCTGTATTTCTTCACCGCAAGGGGCAAGAATGTAACGCGAGAGCTTCTCGCAGACGGCCGCGTGCAGATACTTGTCTACACGAAATTCAAGGAGATGATACGGCTGTCCGGAAAAGCGCTCCCGGTCGCTGAGGAACGCCAGAAGCAATGCATTGACACGATATTCGTTGAGCAGCCGTACCTTGCGAACCTCTACCCCGGTGAGAAGCGGAATATCGGTATCTGCTTCGAGATAAAGGACGCTTCCATCGAGTATTTCAACCTCGGCGTAAATCCGATTTTCCGCGAGGTATATACCATCGGAAACGGCAATGCAGAACATAAAGGCTACCAGCCCTGTCACAACTGTATCGACAACTGCATTCACACGTTTGCAGGAGTCCGGCTGCGGCTGGAATGCGCCGGAATAATGGAGAAACAGGGATTTCCGGAACCGACAGGACAGGCGAAAATTACCCCGGCGTACAACCTGCCGTGTGATTATGTTATCCACACGGTTGGACCTATCGTACAAGGAAAACTGACTGCGGAACATTGCAAAATGCTGAAAAGCTGCTATCAGTCATGCCTTGAACTCGCGGTTCAAAATAGCATCGACAGTATTGCATTCTGCTGTATTTCAACCGGGGTGTTCGGATTCCCGAAGCAGGAAGCGGCTGAAATCGCAGTCCGGACAGTACGGGATTTTCTGAAATCCAACAAAATAAAGGTGATTTTCAATGTATTCGGAAGCGAGGACTATGACATATACAGAAAAATACTCGGCAAAAATTGAACTGCTGAAAACCGAGATAAACTCCGCTGATTCAATAATCATCGGCGCCGGGGCGGGACTTTCCACGGCGGCGGGATTCACTTACAGCGGCGAGCGTTTCGAGAAATATTTCTCGGATTTCATCGCCAAATACGGTTTCCGTAACATGTACGAGGGCGGATTCTATCCGTTTGAAAGCCTCGAGGAATACTGGGCGTACTGGTCGAGGTACATCTACATCAACCGCTACATGGACGTTGATAACGGCACCTACAAGCGGCTGTTTGAGCTTGTCAGGGATAAGGATTATTTCGTGCTGACCACCAACGTAGACCACCAGTTCCAGAAAGCGGGATTCGACAAGGAACGCCTGTTCTACACGCAGGGAGATTACGGGCTGTTCCAGTGCTCCAAGCCCTGCTGCAAGGAAACCTGGGACAACGAGGGCAGCATAATTGCGATGATGGATTCCCAGAAAGACTTGAAAATACCCACCGAACTTATTCCGAAATGCCCGCACTGCGGAAAGCCGATGACGATGAACCTGCGTGCAGACGACAAATTCGTTGAGGACAGCGGCTGGCACAATGCGGCTCGAAGATATGAAAAATACCTGCGAACTCATGAGGGACAGCACATATTATTTCTTGAACTTGGCGTGGGAATGAACACTCCGGGGATCATCAAATTTCCGTTCTGGAGAATGACATTTCAGAATCTGAAAGCGTTTTACGCATGCCTGAATTTCGGAGAATCATACGCGCCGAAGTAGATCGAAAGCAGGTCTGTCTGCATTGACTTAGATATTGCAGAAGTATTGAAACAATAATTTTATTTATTGTTTTTGATATATAAAATTTTGACACGTTCTCAAATTCTTCGTTAAATAAAGATTCATATTCCTTCACGGCAAACGTATCCGGCTCATGATTGGTGTCCTTTCTGATGGTTATTCGCCTTTCAGTGTGGGTTGCTTGACTTGGATGGGTGTTCGTGGTATAATAAATGCATGACGTTTATTATAGATTAAAAGTCCTCGCACATACGCAAATCAAAGATTTGCTCCGTGCGTATCGGACAATTATACCATAACCTTGCGGTTATGGTATAATCTTATTCTCATCGACATATCGAAATTTTACGAGGTTGTAAAATGAAAAAAATAAAGCTGACTGCACTGCCATGTATATGTGCCGATGTTTTTGACGGTACAGACATAATCCGTCCAGGAGGAGAAGCACTGAATTTTGCCGCCCATGCTTCACACTTTGGTGCGATAGACGTTACGCTTCTTGGCATTATCGGAAAAGACAAATATGCTGAAGCGATAATGGATTCAATATCAAGGCTTGATATTGATAAAAGCCATATACGCATTGATGAAAGGTATCAGACTGCCAATAATATGACATACCTTACAGCGGAGGGCGACAGGTATTATAAAGATGATTCATGGAACGGAAAAATACTTGATAACATCATTCTGAATGATGACGAAATCAGAATATTATCCGAATCCGATGTGGTCTTTGTTCACTTCTGGGCTTCGTGTTTTTCGCAGGTAGTTGAACTGAAGAAAACGTCTGGATTTAAGCTTGCGGTAGATTTTGACGTATACAGGGATTTTGCTGATATGGAACGGCTTTCACCGTACATAGATTTCTTTATGATAAGCGGCTCTGAGGAACTCTTACCAAAGTTCAGAGAATTATCGTATAAGTATGATTGTTTGTTCAATATATCCCTTGCAGAACGAGGAAGCGTCACATACTTTAAAGGGCAGGAATTCAGAGTGCAGGCTGTAAAGGTCGATAATGTAATCGACACGACCGGGTGCGGCGACAGCTATCACGCAGGATTTGTCTGCTCATATATGCTTGAAAAAGATATTGAAAAAGCTATGAATCTAGGCTCTGAAATCGCAGCAGAAACCTTAAAATGTTATGGCGGATTCTGAATAAGCAGAAACACAACCTCCAATTTGCCAACAAACCGTCCGAAATAAAACCGGACGGTATTTTTTTATAAATTTGCAAAAAGTACTTGACACTACAACCGTTATAGAGTTTATAATATATATGTCAATAAACTCAAGGAAGGATAATTCACGATGGAAAAGAACCTTACCACCGGCAGCGTATTCAAAAATGTCATTCTGTTCTCTCTGCCGTACTTACTGTCGTACTTTCTGCAAACGCTTTATGGCATGGCAGACCTGTTTATTATTGGTCAGTTTGAGGGCGTTGCCAGCACGACAGCAGTTTCGATCGGCTCGCAGGTCATGCATATGCTCACGGTTATGATCGTCGGACTTGCAATGGGAACTACCGTCAGTATCGGTCAAGCCATCGGCGCTGGCGACCGCAGACAGGCGGCAAAGGACGTAGGAAATACCATTACGCTATTTATGGCGTTGTCCATAACGCTGATGGCGACTTTGCTTGCGCTGGTGGGTCCGATCGTTTCGGCAATGTCAACCCCGGAGGAAGCAGTGAACGGAACTGTTGCATACCTCACTATATGCTTCATCGGTATACCGTTTATTACGGCGTATAATATCATCAGCTCCATTTTCCGGGGAATGGGAGACAGTAAAAGCCCTATGTATTTTATTGCCGTTGCCTGTGCCGCCAACATCGGTCTGGACTATCTTTTCATGGGCGTTTTTCGTCTCGGTCCTGCCGGAGCAGCGCTTGGTACTACCGTATCGCAGGCAATCAGCGTTGCTATCTCTTTGATAGTCATTATTAAAAGGAAAAGTATTGTCCTGCAAAAATCCGATTTTAAACCCCAGCGTCCGGTAATGGGTAAAATACTGAAAATTGGTATTCCCATAGCCTTGCAGGACGGTTTGATCCAGGTCGCTTTCATTATTATAACGATCATAGCAAATCACCGTGGACTGAACGATGCAGCGGCAGTCGGCATCGTGGAGAAAGTTATGAGTTTTCTGTTCCTGATTCCGTCCTCGATGCTTTCAACAGTTTCAGCGCTGGGTGCACAGAATATCGGCGCCAATAAGCCAGAAAGAGCGATTCAAACGCTGCAATACGCGATCTTGCTTGCCGTGGGATTTGGAGTGCTTTCTTCAGTCGTCATTCAGTTTGTGGCAGAACCCATCGTATCATTGTTTACTGACAGGAATGCAGATGGCGGTGCTGATGTGATACGGCTTGGCGGACAGTATCTCAGAGGCTATATCTGGGACAGCATTTTTGCGGGGATCCATTTCAGCTTCAGCGGTTATTTCTGCGCCTGTGGAAAATCCAGTCTGTCGTTCCTGCACAACATTCTTGCGATTGCATTAGTGCGTATTCCCGGCGTGTATCTGACATCGCAGCTATTCCCGGAAACGCTTTTCCCGATGGGATTGGCAACGGCGGCAGGCTCTTTGCTGTCCGTTGTGATCTGCGTCGTCGCTTTTGCAGTTATTCGCCGTAAAGACCGGAAAATCCCATCAGGAGATTGAAGATATGGATAGAAAGAATCTGTTCCCCATCGGAGAAGTATCCAGACTGTTTCATATCAGCGTCAGCAGTCTGCGGCACTATGAAAATATCGGTCTGCTGACCCCGGCGTATATTTCCCCGGATTCAGGCTACCGCTATTATGGAACGGAACAGTTTGAAGTACTGAACACGATTCGCTATCTGCGTGTGCTGGATATGCCCTTGTCCGAAATTGAAGATTTTCTAAAAAACAAGGACATTGACCGTATAGAAGAAAAACTGCGTCAGCAAAAGGAAGCAGTTTTGAAAAAACAGCAGGAGCTGAAACGCATTGAGCAGAAAATCGACCACCGTCTAAACTGGCTGATGGACGCCGGGAATACGCCGTTGGATTCTGTTTCCCTCGTACAGCTTCCGGTCTGCCGCGTCGTATGGGTCGATGAGCCAATGAAAGTAGATGGTTCTGCTGATATGGAAGCACCTATCCGGAAACTAGATCAGTCCGACGCAGAAGCCGTTGTTTTTCTGGGAAAGGTCGGACTCGGTATTTCCGCGAAACACCTGAAAAAAGCTGAAACTTCACAGTATGACGGCATTTTTTTGACATTGGATCAGGAGGATATTTACACAGGAGAAACGCTTGACCTGCCGGAAACGCTCTGTGTGCGGATTCGTTTTCGCGGCAGTCATACGGAAGCGCCTGTACAGTATAAAAAACTGCTGGATTATATTGAAAAACATCGAATGCAGATAGTTGGCTTTTCCCGTGAGGTCACGCTCATTGATTATGGCATTACCAACGATACGGACAAATTTGTGACCGAGATCTGTATTCCGGTCAGGTGTGAATGAACGGAGGAACTGAAGTGAAATCGGAGAAATCAAAGATATCGGCGAGAACAGGCTGAATGAAATTATGGCTGTCATCAGCGAATACATTAACTCTTAAACAAACAAAAAAGGACACAGGCAATCAATTCTGTGTCCTTTTTTCCTACTCTGCAAATTTCCTCGGTTAACTAAAGGCATGGGCTTTAAGATAGCCGCAAACGCCGTCTCTGACAAGCTGCCTGTCTTTTCCGTTAAATCCATGACCTCCGCCCTCGATTATGGTGAGGTCAGAGTCCGGGAACGCCTCTTTGACCTTATATGCGTATGAAATATCAACGACCTGATCGTTATCGCCATGCCATATCAACACGGGATTCGTAAACGAACTGATGTGCTTGTAAATATCATATCTGGGTACCCCGTCATAATAAGCTCTGGAAAGCGTCATTTCACCCATGAATCTGAAAGGTTCTGTCATAGTAGCGGGATTCATTGAAAGCCACTGGTCAACAATGCAGAACGCAGGGTAGACCAGAAACATTCCTGATATCCTGCCCGGTATCTCAGCGCCAGTCAGCGCAGCAACGAAGCCTCCCTGACTTTCACCGTAAAGATACAGCTTTGAGCCGTCTACATTATCCAGCCCGGAAATCATATCTATAACATTACGCAGGTCGTTCTGTTCAGTTTTAACGCTCATATCCACGGATTTCCCGGAGCTTTGTGAACGGGTGCTGCCTCCGCAGTAATCAAAAGCGTACGCTAAAACTCCGCTGCGGGCGATCTCCTCCGCCATGTCCTGCATATCAGCTCCTGTACTGTTGTATCCGTGGCTCAGAATGACTGCCGGGTGCTTTGCACGTCCGTTATCCGGGATATATAGCGTACCGAAAATATCCTTATCGTCATACGCGCAATGAAGTTCCTTCCGTATAAATGCGCAGGGATAGTTCATTTTGCTTTTCATGTATTGTGTTCCTCCCATAGCGTCTTTCTATAATGATATCATTTTCGGATATACAATTCAAGCGGGGAAAGCTATTTTCAGAATAATATCTGCCAGGATATAAACAGGCAGGCGCATTTTAATAATGCACCTGCTCGTTTTCAATTATCGTTTCAGATGTTTTACGATCTCATCTGCGATATCCGCGCGGCACTCGTCAACTATTCCGAAATCCTTTTCCTTGTAGTTCCACGCAGCACGACCGAAACCGAATTTATCAAAGACAGCGTGGATATCATCGTACCAGCGGAGCAGATCAGTACCGCCAACCTTGTCGATAACGCCGTATTCTCCGCAGTAAACCGGAACGTTCATTTTCCTGCCGACATCAGCTGCGACCTGCATTTCCGCTTCCATGAAACGGCGGTCTACGATATCCACGGGGTAATTCTCGTAATCCTGCGCGAGGTCGGGACCGATAAATTTAAGGGACTTTTCATGGTATTCCTTTGTCGGACCGGGATAGCTTATTTCGCACTCGTCCGTCATTTTATCTATCCAGTACGCTTTCTGATGAGTGAACACCAGCGGATTGTAGTAGTGGAAATTGAACACAATATGCTCGTCGCACGGCTTGTCAAGCAGCGTCAGACCGAAAATGCTGTTCTGATAAATGCCGCCGATGAGCACGAAATTCTTCGGAGCGTACCTGCGTATCTCGGTTATCGTGCGCGCCGCGATTCGGTTCCATATCTCCGCGAAACGGCGCTCGGTTATCTCGTTGAGCAGCTCGAAAGCAACGTCGTTACGATTGCCGAAGCGCTTTGCAACAGCGCTCCAGAGGTTCACGAAAATATCTTGATATCGCTGATCCTCGAAGAACCCGGATTCCTGCTCGCCCTTGTCGAATGAAAATCCCATAGTCTTATGCAGGTCGAGAATTATATTAAGCCCGTGCGCCCCGCACCAGTCCACACAACGCTCCAGCAGCTTCAGTCCGCTTTCCAGGACGTCGCCGTTCTCATCAAGAATTATGTTGTAGTCAAACGGCAGGCGCACATGATCGCAGCCCCATGAAGCTATCCTTGCGATATCCGCTTCGGTGATGAAGCTCTCGATATGCTCCTTTTCGTAGCCACACTGTGAAAGCCAACCGCCGAGGTCAACGCCGTTCCTGTATCCCTTGAATTCGTTCATTTTCAGCCCTCCTCTGCCTCCGTGAAGTCCACGGACTTATACTCTGCGGTAAGCGGGACTGTGCCGTCAAACGCGTTCAGCCAGCCGTCAACTCCTGTTCCCGGCCATACGTTCATCATTATCTTGCCGGGAGTTGACGGGATATTCTCAGCCGCCGTGTAGACCGCTTCGCCGTCAACGTACCATGTGATGCTGTCAGCCTGCCAGTCGAAACCGTAGGTGTGGAACTCCTCGGAAGCGTCAAATCCGAGGTCGTACAGAAATTCGTGATTTCCCTTGCTGTCGGTGAAGTAGTTGAACTGCACCTTTGTGGTGTCCTTGCCGAGGAACTCAATGTCTATCTCGTCCCAAGGGTTGCTGTCGGAGGGTCCCGTGTAGGTGAAGAACGAGCTTACCACGCCGTCGTTCTTTATCGGCTTCATAACGACCTCGTACATACCGTAGCCGTAGAAATCCCGTGAACGGAACTCCGCGCCGGAATACGGCGGCTTGTCCAGCAGGTCCTTATCAATAGTGAGCTTCATGGAGCCGTCGAAAATACTGCCGTTGCTCTTGCGCCATGTGCAGTTGAACATCGAGCCGTTCGACCAGCCGTCCGAAAACTCGAATTTTTCGCTTACATCGTCGTAGGTCCCGGTGAGGTCTGCGAGGACGTCGCTTTCAGCCGGAGCTTCTGCGGTTTGTGCGGTTTCTGACACGGAAGTTTCCACCATTGAAGTGTGTGACGATTCTTCCGCGGAGGAAGCGCTGTTGTTCGCGGAACAGCCGCAGAGTGCGACAGCTCCTGCGATGAGCATAATGCTGATAATGCTTTTTTTCATAATATATCACGTTCCTTTCTGGGGTTTGGGAGTTCTGCCTTGTATCTTGATTTTAGCATAAAATCCTGCGCGAATATATTACGATACGCGTAAAAATATCACGTTTTTAGTTTTATTTTATTTCCACGCCGGCTTTCATTCCGGAGGATGAATGGTAGTACTTTTCGCGGTACTGCTTCGGCGTAAGCCCTGTTTCCTCGCGGAATTTCTGGATAAAATGACTGTGGGAGCTGAACGCGAGGAAGTTCCCGACGTCCACCGCTTCATAATGGGAATATTTCAGCATCTGGCAGGCGGCGTCAATTTTTTTCTTCAATATGTATCGGTTGAGCGTAAGCCCGGTTTCCGTGCGGAACAGCTTTGAAAGGTACTGCACCGAAAGCCCGAGTTCCTCCGCAATATCGCTCACCATCAGCTTTTCGTGCAGGTGATCGTAGACATACTCCATGCATTTCGTGACCTGATAGCAGTAGCTGCTGCCGTTTTTCAGCTTCGCCATTCGCTCGGTGAAATCCGTGATAAGCTCGGAGTGTATCGCGTTTATCTCCTCTGGAGAACTTGCAAGGTCCGCTTTCCTTATATAGAGGTCGCTGAGGTTATAGGCGGTCTCGCGCTCCATTCCGCCCTCAACGCAGAAGCGCGTGATGAACGACACCGTTATCACAAGGTGGTATTTCAGATTCCGCAGGCGGTCGGTGGAAAGCACGCCGAAGCCCTCCCCGCCAAGCGGCGTGGAAAGCGTTCTTGCGGCGTCCATATCGCCGCGCTTTACCGCCTCGTAGAAACGCATTTCGTTTTCTACCGGGGTGTGGGTCATGGAGTTTTCGCGCATTTCAAACTCTATGCGCGATAGTTCTTTGTGTAGTTCGCTCATTGCCTTTTCTCCTTTTTATAAGGAAGTATCATTGAATATATTATACAAAAAAATCTCACGTTCGTCAAGCATTTCGGATAAACTGACGACACAAATGTTAAATTTCTGATATAACGCAAGTTAAGTAAATGCTATAATATAGACAACAAAGGGACAGACAGCCGAAAAAACTACGACAGTCTGCACAACAAAAACGTAACCTGAAAGGAAGAATCACCATGAAAAAGTTCATCTCCGTTATTACCGCCGCTGCCGCAGTTGCAGCAATTTCCGCTACCGCAGGCGCTTACTCCATCAACAAGGATCTCGGTTTCGGCTGGAGCACAAGCGTGACCATCGGCGCAGAGGAATTTGCGGACGTTACCCCCGACACCACAGTCACCATCACCTACAACGTAAACGAGAGCCTCGCCGACATGGACGGTCAGAACTACTGGTGCATCAAGCCCATGGTGAACGACGCAGGCTGGCCTTTTATCAGCACTCTGAACGGCGCAGTCCTTTCCGAGGGCGGTGACAGCTACGTTATCGAGATGGACAGCGATTCAATGAGCTTTACTATCCCCGCTGACCAGCTTGAGCTTCTTCAGAATGCGGGCATGGCTGTTATGGGTCACGGCATTGAACTGCTTGAGATGACATTCTCCGACGAGCCGGTTGAAGCTCCCGCAGACAGCGCAGATAACGTAGAAACTCCCGCTGAGAACGAAGCTCCCGCAGAGGATTCCGCAGCTGATGAAACTCCCGCAGAAACCACCGCTCCCACAAAGGGCAATCCCGACACCGGAGTTTCCGGAATCGCAGCAGTGGCAGGCGCAGCGGTTATCGCAGCAGGGGTACTTTTCGCGACCAGAAGAAAGTAATTCCGTTTACGAAAGGAATGAGCAGAATGAAAAACATCACACGAATCACAGCGGCGGCGCTTGCAATTTGCTCCGTGCTTGCAGTTACGGGCTGCGATGAGCAGCAGGAGATAAGCAGCGCTCCGACCTCCTCCAACTCTCCGGCGCAGGCGACTACTGCGGCTACCACGGCAACCATGAACAAGGAGGACGCGGATAAAATCGCGGAAATCGACATCGGCGCTGAAAAGCTGGAAAACGGCGTTGTAAAGTTCCTCTCATCATGGGATTTAAACCCCGCAGAGGGACAGCCGGTCGCCCCGGCGCTTGAGATGTTCCAGAGCCAGTTCGGCGGCAGGATAGAGTACGTCAACACTCCCTGGGACAGCCGCTACGACAAGCTTGCAGTGCTGGTGCAGGCGGACGATTCCCCAGATATGTTCAGCGCAGGCGATATGGACGTATTCCCCAAGGGCGCGATCAGCGGAATGTTCGAACCGCTTGACAAGTATGTTGATTTCAGCAGCGAGCTGTGGGCTCCCATGAGCGCGGTAAACGAGCAGTTTGCGTTCAACGGAAGCCACTATGTAGGCGCTGTTGACGTAGAAGGCGACTGCGTGATGTTCTACAACAAGAACACTATCCGCGACAATTCCCTTGACGACCCGGCGGAGCTTCTCGCAGAGGGCAGGTGGACATGGGAAACATTCTGGGATATGATGACGAAGTTCTGCGACGTTGACGCTGAAAAATACGCTACTGACGGCTGGTGGTTCGAGAGCGGATTCTCCCTGACAACTGGCGTTCCGTATGTCGGCATGAGCGACGGAAAAATCGTGCAGAATCTTGACAACGCAATGCTCGAAAAGGCGCAGAACTTCATGCTGGATATGAATAAGAACAGTCTCCAGTTCCCGAAGGCGCAGTACAACTGGCAGGTTCAGCCGAAGCGCATCGCAGACGGAAAGACCCTGTTCTATCCGGTAGGTCTGTACGCGATGTACCCCTACAATAACTATATTCAGGACTTCGCCGACAATCAGGAAGATGTAATGTTCGTTCCCATGCCGAAATGCACCGAGGCTGACGAGTATTACCTCCCGGCGAGAGTTTCCGGATTCTCGCTGTGCAAGGGCGCGAAAAACCCCGAGGGCGTAGCCGCTTATCTTAACTGTGCAATGGCTACCCGCGACAGCGAAGCGGCTGTCGAAATAGGCAAGCGCCAGGCATTCGAGGAGTACAACTGGACGCAGGAGCAGTGGGATATGTACCGCCTTGTAAACCAGATGACCGCTGAACACCCGGTAATCGAGATGTACAACGCCGTTACCTCTAACGTAGCCGACCTCGTCAACAACCCGATGAAGGAAGCCTACAACAGCGGCGCAAGCTGGACCCAGACACGCGAAACTATCCGCGCGGCACTCCAGGCGGAGCTTGATTCAGCCAATGAAAAGCTTGCTGAAAAGAGCTGATGATCCAGCCATAACAAAATAGGTTCAGAATGAGTCCGGTTAAATGCCGGGCTCATTCGCTTTTCTGATATTTCTCCTCACACGATTGATATGCCTTTCAAATACACCGCTGCTGATAAGCTCCGCGAGGACGTACTGTTCAAACGCCGAAACCGTGCAGGAATAGAACCCGAAACTGTCCTGAAACGGCTGTACAAGCCGTTTTGGCAGCACCATGTAGCCTATGCGCACAGCCGGAGAGATAGTTCTTGAAAACGTGTTCATATACAGCACGTTGTCCTTATCCGAAAGCGCAAAGAGCGTTTCCATAGGCTTCGATGAAACCGAGAACTCCGAGCCGTAGTCCGATTCAATGATGAAGCGTCCCGGCTTTTCCGACCAGCGAATATATTCGTGCCGCTTGGAAGCAGAAGCGGTAATTCCACTGGGATAGCTGCAAAACGGCGTGGTGTGCAGAATCTCCGTGCCGGAACCGGACAGCGCCGCGCTGTCGATTCCGTCGTCATTAAGCGGAAGCAGCTCATATTCAACGCCCACCGAACGGTATATCTGCTCGATTTTCTCGTAACACGGCGATTCGACCGCGTATTTCTTATCTCTGCCGAAAAGCTCGATTATAAGGCGGTACAGATATTCCGCGCCCGCGCCAATGATTATCTGCTCCGTATCAACGTATATTCCGCGGTTTCGCGCGAGGTAATTCCTTATCGCGCCGCGGAGTTCATCGCAGCCGCTGTTCGGGGATTTTTGAAGGAGTTCGTCATGACGGTCCGCAATGACTTTCCGCATTGTCCGGCTGAGTACAGCAGTGGAAAATTCCGTGGATTCAGGCAGTTTCACGGCGTGCTGTGAATGGAGCTCCGGAATTTTCTCCGCCGAAGCAAATCCGTCAGTCTGCCGGAATATAACGAAAAATCCGCTGCGCTCGCGGGATTCAGCATATCCCTCGTCGCAAAGGAGAGCGTACGCGTGTTCTATCGTTATTGTGCTGACGTCTGTTTCCGCAGCAAGCTGCCGCTTTGACGGGAGCCTGCTGTTATACTGGAACACTCCATTTATAATATCGTCCCTGAGATATTTGTAGATCTGCAAATATACGGGTCGTTCAGTTTTGTCTATTGCGTATTTCATCTGGCTATATATTTTTCTCCGTTTCTGACTATTTTATATTGCCAAAGGATATTGTATCATATAATCGCAGAAAAAGCAAGGAGGATAATAAAATGGACATGAGCAAGTTCCTGGTGGACGCATATTTCACCGAGCACGAACCGAAAGCGAAATACATGATGGGAAGCTCCGATCCGGAGTCGCTTTCACTGAAAGAAGTAGCGCCGGACATTTCTGCTTATTGCGGAGAACCGCTTGGTTATGCTCTCGGAAACGGATATCTCCCTCTGCGTGAAAAGCTGACATCGCTCTACAAGTCGCTTACTCCCGACAACATCGCAATGATGAACGGCGGCGAGGAAACCATTTATGTTACAATGCGGGCACTGCTGAAACCGGGTGATGAAATAGTAGTTCAGATGCCGCTGTATCAGTCGCTGTTTGTTATTGCAAAGGAAATAGGCTGCCGTATAATCGAGTATCGTCCGGGCTTTGAGGAAAGCTGGAAATTCAGCCTGCAGGCTCTGAAATCGAAGATAACTCCTTCAACGAAGCTGCTTATACTGAATTACCCGCACAATCCAACGGGAGCCTGCCTGACGGACAGCGACATGCGCGATATCGTAGGATTATGCCGCGAACATGACCTGTACCTTGTTTCGGACGAAATGTATCGTTTCCTGCGCATTGATGAAAGCTGCTCGGACGCTTCCTTTGCTGATATGTATGAGAAATGCGTTGCACTCGGCAGCTTCTCAAAAACATTTGCCGCACCGGGATTGCGCCTTGGCTGGGTCGCTGTGAAAGACCCGGATATCATGCGGACTCCGCTTGCCTACCGACACTTCACCAGCACCTGCAACAACCTGCCCTGCCAGTGGATAGCAAACGAACTGATGGACCGAAAAGACGAAATAATCAGCCGCAACAATGAGATAATAAAGAAAAACGCACTGCTGCTATCGGAATTTATAGAGCGGCATTCAAATATGTTCGCATATATTCCGCCAAAGGGAGCTACAATGGCTTATGTCAGGCTGTTAAACGGTCGGGACGCTATGGGTTTCTGCATGGAAATACTGGAGCACACCGGCGTACTGATAGTGCCGTCGTCAGTGCTTGAAGAATCGGACGAATATTTGAGAATCGGTCTTTGCCGCGAGAGCTTTCCCGAGTGTATCCGATTGGTGGACGAATATCTTTCTAGCGTTTCATGATACATATAGAAACTGCTTTAACCAAGCAACGGTTATTTATTGAAATCCGGAAGTTCATCACGGGTTATCACAACTTTGCTGTTATACACCTTTTTCATCATTTCAAATGAGGTGTACTCGTCGGAAAGTTCGGTCGTGCCGTTTTTCACGATGTAATCCCAGTTCCAGACAGCGAACCACAGCCAGTATGCGTTGTCCCTTACGATGAGGTTAGGGTCGGGCATGGCTGCGCATTCGCTCATGGCGACCATCTTTTTATTCCCGCTGTTCCATGTGCTCATATCCTGCAATACGCTGGAACTTGTGCTGTAATCGTGCGCGCCGTTGTAAATATCAACAGCCGCTATGTCGCAGTATTCATCTCCGGGGTACCAGTCGGCGCTCTGGGCGTTCCAGACCCATATCAGATTGTCAAGCTCGTGATAGTCAGTCATGCGGCGGTACATCAGCTTCCACAGCCATTTGTAATCATCAGCGCCGGAGGCTCCCCACCAGAACCAGCCACCGCTGGCTTCGTGCAGAGGCCGCCATAATACGGTTACTCCGGCGTCCTCCATTCGCTTCATCAGCGCTGAAATATTGTCGATATCTTCGATGATTTTCAGCGTTTCAATGCTTATTTTCCCGCTTTTCTGGAGTTTTTGTATCTCGTCAAGCGGAAGTTCCGCAATATCCACACTGGTGACTGCCCTTGAAAGTCTGAAATCCGTATCGTCCTTATAGAATCCACATTTGCCGTATGGCGCATACCAGTGCCAGTCGTAAACCACAAGTCCGCCGTCGCTGCTCCACTGGATAGCAAGGTCAACGTCCTTTGCCTGCGGAGTTCCATTGCAGAAACTCATTGAATCATAGATGAAATCAAAGGCGCGGATTGCAGGGTATTTCCCAAGCCCCAGATAAAGCGCGTCGGTTTCGGTATTGTTACCGTAATCGGTGCATTGTCCGGCGAGTGTACGCTTACCGTAAATCGCCTTGAGATACTGGTAGATGTTCTGAGTTTTGAGATTCGCATAAGGATTGCTGAGTGTATCGTCTATTCCTGAATAGATCTCATCGCTGAGCGCTCCGCTGTTCTCAATGCGTATGGAATCCAGCGAGAACCAGCTCCAGCCATCGCCTAGAGTTATAGTGTTTTTGCCTTTTTCAAGGTAAATTCCGTCTACGGTGGTTTCTGCCCAGCCGCCGTTTTCCGAGATGATGTCAAGCATCTTTACTCCGTTGAACAGCAGAGGATTTTCCTTGTGACTGCCCGCGCAGTGGCGCACGGTTATACGGTAATACTGGCTCGCCGGAAGTTCCACGCTGAACAACATTAAGGCGAACAACGGCAGGATTGCGATTTCCGTGTACGACGGCAAGAGCCTTGAGGGATATCGGATAAAGGGCAAGGCTGAATACCTGACCGCAGGCGAAATCGTCGATACATTCAAGCAGATGGTCGAGAAGATGTTCAACGGCGCGGCTACCGCCAAGGGCACGCTGCTGATAACTCCGGAAAAGGTAATCGTGACAACTCCGGGCGCAGACAACAAAAAGGTCCTGAGTTCACTCGTTTGAACGGTTCGATTTTGTTTTATTCAGCGTTTCCCTTGCAGCTTCGCGGGCTTCTGCGAATGCGTCAAACGACTTGTCGAAGCGCCTCCATTTCTTCTGGGAAAGCCCCTCCGTAATGCACTCTTTCAGGTCCTGCGCCATCATAGAAATGTTTGTTTTTTCGTCAACATCGGGGTAATTCGCAACGATATTCGTTATGCCGTTATGCACCAGCTTGTCCAGAATTTCATCTCCGGGGTAGCAGTTATCGGCGTAAATAATGATGTTTGCGTCAGATTTCTGATAGTATATCCCGGCGCAGAGGTTCACTAATTCATCACCCTGTTCCTTGAATGCGGACAGGTCAAAGATGAAATGCGATTGATAGAGATACGTCTTGAGATCGCGCTTAAGAAATACAGCAAGCGACCAGTCCTCGCCTATCATCTCGCGTGGGACGGCGTTCAGCTCGGAGCATATTCTGCGGAGGATTCCGGCGTTTTCTTTTCTGGTTATGAGTAATGGGTTTATCATGGTTGGTGTCCTTTCTGGTGGTTATGCGCTTTTCAGCGTGGGTTGCTTGACTTAGGTGGGTGCTTGTGATATAATTATCTCATCGACCAATCGAAAGTTATTAAGGTGATGATACTCTATGAGCGAATATTTGATTCAGTCGCAAAGCGGTCTGCGAATTAACGTAAGCAAGGGACAAAAAGTAGAAATAATAGATATAGAGGGCGGACAGGTCGCGGTTTTTTTTGCGGAAATATCAGGAACGCATGAAGAATACCTTTCCCCATCTGTAACCATTGACTGCAACGAGTCGTTGAAAATTCGTGTAGGAACGGTTCTTTACTCGAATCTGCATCGCCCCATGTTCCGTATTGAAAAAGACGATGTTGGCGCACATGATATGCTTTTTCCATCATGCAGCAGAGAATGTATGATTTCTTTTATCAGAATGGTTCCGGGCATCCGAACTGCCTTGACAACATTAATCAGGCACTTTGTTCTTGTCAAGCAAAATTGTAACACTTTCCCCCAAAATCAAGCCATAAGTTT
>CAMELR010000032.1 GCA_945923775.1 uncultured Clostridia bacterium
GTGTAAACGCGAATAATCCCGAAAAACGTACCAATACTAAAAGTGCAGCGAAACATGGCAACGCTGGGGAGCGACCCGACGCAGCTGCAAGATATACGGTGAAGAGCAGCGGAGAAATTCGCTGCTTTTCAAGCGCTAGTCCGAGGATATCTCCGAAAATTGCAGGGATAAGCGCATACCACAGATAGTGCCGCGTAAGTTCTGTTCTGCGGTAGCCCAGAGCCATCAGCGTACCGATCGTGCGGCTTTCCCGTCTGACTGTCCGCCCCAGTACCATTGCTATAACTACGACCACCACAAGCATGATAACAGGGCTGTAGACCGAGAATTCCGATTCTAGGTCGGAGGCCTGGCTCAGCAGTCCACCGGTCCTTGGATTGGCTGACTTTCCGATATATTCCAGCGTTCCGTATCGGCTGTATACTGCTGCGCGGAAGTCTGTTTCCTGTTCCGGGTTCAGATATTTCACTGTGTAGTAGCTGGAATAGAAACCGCTGGAAGCCGCTGCGCTGTCGGTTATGATGGCAATGCCGAAATCCGTGCCGTTGGGAAAGCTGTCTTCCATATTGGCGTACATGGCGGCGTAGTCGGGTTTTATGCAAAGTCCGCAGATGGTAAAATCACGCCCGTCAAGCGTTATGGTATCTCCGATGGACAGACCCTGCGCCTTGGCGTAGCTGTATGTAAGAAGCACATCGTTATCGCGCTGGAGCTGCGCTCCTTCCAGAATGACAGCCTTATTGATGTTATGCGAATCCTTGAACAGCCGTATGTTCGTGCCGCCGTAAGAAATATTCTGAAAGGATTGACGTTCTAGAACGACATTGAATTCACTTTCCAGGGCTGTTATATCCTGCTCGTTCAGCGGCGTGGAAACAGAGAATTGACCGTCCTCGAGATCGTTTTCCTCAAACAGTCTGGTGAAAGTCCCGCTGACCGTCATGCTGACTGAAAATGCGCCGACCCACAGCATTATGCACAGAGCCGTCAGGATAGAGCCGGTGATGTAAAAGGACAGGTTCTTTTTCAGACTTCTCAGTATCTTTTTTTGCAGAGTCATCAGATATCCAGCTCCTTTACCGGTTTCCGTGTGTTGATATAGTTTTCTGCTATCCTGCCGTCGTGTATACGCAGGACACGGTCTGCCATCGGCGCTATATTCTCATTGTGGGTTATCAGCAATATCGTCGAGTGGTACTTGCTGTTGATTTCCTGGAGCAGCTCCAGAACGTGCCGGGAGGATTTTGAATCCAGCGCTCCGGTAGGTTCGTCGCATAGCAGGATAGCAGGATTTTTTACAAGAGCGCGCGCTATCGCACAGCGCTGCTGCTGACCTCCGGAAAGCTGCGAAGGAAAGTGCGCTGCGTGATTTTCCAGCCCGAGGTCTTTAAGCAGTTCTTGAATTGAAAGCGGAGATTTTGATATCTCGCGGACTACTTTTATATTTTCCCGCACGGTCAGTTCGCCTATCAGGTTGTAAGTCTGGAACACTATACCCACCTTGTCGCGGCGGTATTCTCTGAGTTCCTTCTTAGACGAGGAGCTCAGCGTGCAGCCGTCGACGATGATTGAGCCTTCGTCTGCGCTGTCAAGCCCGCCGAGCATATTCAGCAGCGTACTTTTTCCGGAACCGGAGGGACCAAGGATAACGCATATTTCTCCCTTTTCAAGTTCCAGGGAGGCATGGTCCAGCGCATAGATCGTATTTTCTCCCTCGCCGTATTTTTTTACGACATCTTTCATCTGAATGTACATAGTCATTCTATTCCTTTCTTTGCCTGGGAACAGGAGCCTTTGTCCGCGTTTCCGCTCAAATATTGAAGCATAAGGCTGAATAGGGCGTTTAAATTCTGCTCAAAGGCTCCCTGGCAGAATGCATTTCTGTTTTCGATCGCAAGATTTATGAGTTTTGCCATGTTAGCGACATAACCATAGTCCACGTCTTCACGAATACCGTCAAGGTAATCCAGAACCAACTTTGTACTTTTGACGGCGTGTTCTTCGGAAAAGAATTTGCGGGTTTCCTCCATTTCCTGCATCAGCGCAATGTCGTCAGGCTGAAAATGAAACGAGAAAGCTGTGTTCGGACGAAACAGATCCACATAATAATTATAGAATTCTGTGACTGGGATTTTGCCTCGGCCTTCAAGCTTTTTACGCAGTTTCTGTTCGGCGGCTGCGTCGAAGTCGTCCATTATTTCGGCGACAAGCTGACCTTTGGTGGCGTAGAAATTGTAAAATGTTCCCTTGGCGATGCCGACGCTTTCGGCAAGCTCCGAAACGGTCGTTTTTCGTATTCCTTTTGTTTCAAAGAGCCGGAGCGCTGATTCCTTGATTTGGCTGCTGATCTCCCGGCGTTTTTTCTCGCTGAAAATTACTGGCATTTCCGTTTACTCCTTATTCAAAATGACCGGTATACATATGCGGTCATTTGTATTATATCACACTAACTCACCGCTTGTCCAGGACATATTGGTGAGCATTTAGTAATTACTCTAAATAAAAGTGGATAATTAATTTGATTGTGTGATTTGCATAAAATCCAAGGAGGAAAAACGACAGTATCACCAAAATTCAATTTTATTAGTTGACAACCGGGTTAGTTAGTGCTAATATAGTCCTGTGACCGAAAACTGAAATATGGTCACAGACGGAGGAAAATCGTGCCGATCGCATTTACCGACGAGGAAATGAACCGTATCCGCAGCGGGCTGATACAAGCAGGAATACGGCTCAGCAAGGAACTGGGTCTGCAAAAAATGTCAGTTGAAAAGCTGACTGAAGCCGTTGGAATAGCTAAAGGAAGCTTCTACCTGTTTTTCGGCTCGAAGGAGGACTTCATACTGGCGATAGTTGAGTATGCAGGAACAGAAACGCAGAAAATGCTGCTTTCAAAGCTTGACGGGCGCAGGCAGATGCCAGCGTATGAGTTCATGGAGTTTTTCAATGAGTATCTTCATTCTGACCTTGATTTGATGAATGGGCTCACGGTGAACGACTTTTTGTGGCTGAGAAAGCACATAAAAAAGCAGGAGCTGTTCGATCCGGAAGCTCAGATAAAAACGGCTGAACTGTGGCTGTCGCTGATAGACGACGTAAGACCCGGCGTTGACGCAGGGACGTTTGTGAATCTTATAAAGTCGATTTACGCGATAAGGGAGCACAGCGACACTATGGTAAAAGGCTCGATCGAAAGCAGCGTTCAGATACTGCTGCGGGCTATAGAAGTATACATCAGTGGAAAAGGAGAAATCGTATGAAATCATTTACCGAAGAGTACAGCGAATTTCTGTCAACGCATGAGTTCAAAACCGTTAATGCCGCTGGGCTGGATTTCGAGGTGATAGACTCCGGGAGAGGCAGTCAGACTATTGTATTCCTCAACGGCGTGGACATGTATCAGTTCTGGATACACTACGTTTCCGCACTTGAAAAGAATTATCGCGTAGTGATGATGAAATATCCCCTGACAGTCTGGAAAAACATTGATATGGCGAAAGCTCTCAAGGCGCTTTTCACAAAGCTCGGGATAGACGCCCCGATACTGGTCGGGATAAGTGACGGAGGAGTCCTAGTACAGCTTTACGCAAAGCTGTACAGGGTCAGCGGACTTATAATGGTTTCGACGCTGACCGTCGATTCCACTTATGTTGAATCAATGAAAAAGGAAAAGTTCTTCATGCCTATGATGAAGCATTACATAAAAAAGACGAAGTTTGAAAAGCTCAGGGTACGGCTTGTGGAATCGGTCAGGAAGCACTTCCGCAATGAGACGGAGGAAGAAAAGGCATACGCGGTATCGTTCCTGGAATGCGTCGGCTCGGACGAAGGCTACAGATACATGTTCCTGCGGGCAATTCAGGCAACGAATGATATAACAAGGCTTGAGAAGTTCCAGAAGGGCGACTTCAGCTATCTAGCCGGGAAAGTGCTTGTTATGATACCCGAAAACGATATGTTCGACAAGGCGGATTCGCAGAAGCTTGTAGACGTATTCACCGACCCGGTCGTAAAGCAGACCTACGGTGGACATCTCGGACTGGTCATGCGGCCAGACCTCTACATACCCGAGATAGAGCAGTTTTTGCGTGAAAGGTTCTGAAAATCAATGCTGGATCCTTGAAAGGCACTATATCCATGCATTGACAATGTGTAGAATTCGTGATATACTTGAAGAAACTGCGTGGGAGGTGGTTTGGTGGCATTCAGCGAGCTGGTGAAAAGCTTTGAAAAAATACGCGGCTATATGCGGGAATTCTATGTTTATGGATTCCGCACGCGCAGCGGTTTTTCCGGTAAAAGCGGCAGAACATACGACAACGAGCGGCGCCGCCTTGAGTGCATACTAGGGGAGCACACCGAAAGCTCCCGGGACTCCCGCGGTAAAAATGTTTTCCTGTCAATAGACAGCCGCAGCGGCGAACGAAACCCGCTGTACCGCCTGCTGCGGATTTGCAGCTTCACCGACCGGGATATCACGCTGCACTTCCTGCTGATGGATATGCTGGACGATAAGTCGCCGCTTCTTTTTCCGGAAATAATGGAGCGGCTGAATATGTACACAGCAGGTTTCAGCGAACCTATGAACTTTGACGAATCCGGAGTGCGAAAAAAGCTGTCCGAATACGAAGCGCTCGGGCTTATCCGGACTGAAAAGCAGGATAGAAAGGTGCTGTACTACCGGAGCGAAACGCCGGAGCTTTCCGGGTACGGCGACGCTGTTGACTTCTTTTCGGAAATTGCGCCGTGCGGTGTTCTAGGCAATTTTATGCTTGATGAAAATTCGGAAAGTAAATTCAGATTCAAGCATCACTACATAACGCACGCACTTGACAGCGATATCCTGTGCGAACTGCTTTACGCTATGTCTGAGAAACGCTCTTCCTGGATAACGGTGCGTTCGTCTGAGTGGGAAGTCGTTCCGCTGAAGATATTTTCGAGCGTACAAAACGGCAGGGAATGGCTGATGGCGTACAGTCCGGGGGTTCACGAAATACGTTCCTACCGCATTGATTTCATAACGGGAGTGCGGATAGGTGAAATCGCTCTGAGGTTTGACGAGCTGCGCCGCGTCCTCAGCGAAATGCAGCAGAATATGTGGGGAGTTGCATGCAGCAAAAGAGCAAGGGTTCAGCGCGTGGAATTCCTGATATACATTGGCGAAAACGAGGAGCACATCTACCGCAGACTGCTCCGTGAAAAGCGCTGCGGAACAGTGGAGCGGATAGACCAGCACACCGCGCGCTTTTCCGCTGAACTTACGGACAGTGCGGAAATCCGCTCGTGGATACGTACTTTCACCGGAAGGATAATTCAGCTTGATTTCGGCGACCGTACCGCCGAAAACCTGCTCCGGGACGATATGCAGAAGATGTACGAAATTTACGGGATAGGGGGCGGTGAAGATGCTGTTCCATGAGGTTTACGGCGCGTATTTCAGCGCAGTTTCCGAGATACTCCGCCGGGCTGTTTCCGGGGAGCTTACTCCGGAGCTCATGAAGCAGATATGCGATGAAAAGGCGTTTTCTGAGAGCTTTCTGAAAATAATTCCGGCGCTGAACAGCGGTGAATGGCAGCTGCTGAACAGCGACTTTTCCACTCCGCTGAAAAAAGCGCCTACAACGCCGCTGACATTATTGCAGAAGCGCTGGCTGAAAGCGGTATACCAGGATCCGCGCATGAAGCTGTTCGGGCTGGACTGGAGCTTCCTGGACGGAATACAGCCGCTATTCCAGCCGGAGGATATCGTGTATTTCGACCGCTATCTTGACGGCGATCCGTTCGGGGATCCGCATTATATCAGCGTGTTCCGCACTGCGCTGGAGGGCGTGAAATCCGGAAGCACAGCCGAGATACTGTATCACAGCGCAAAAGGCAGGACGCGTCGTATAAAGTGCCGCCTGCAAAGCCTGGAGTATTCCGAGAAGGACGACAAATTCCGGCTGAACGTCGCCGGATGTCGGAATGTCGATATGCTCAGGCTTGCCGGGATAGAGGAGATACTTATCTGCCCAGGATTGTACTATAAGCAGGGTCAGCCGGAACCGCCGAAAATGCTCTGCATGGAAGCGGAGCTTATCAACTGGCGCAATGCGCTGGAACGCGCAATGCTCCATTTTGCACATTTCGAGCGGGAAACTGCGCACCTTGGCGGAAACAGGTACGGACTGCGAATATACTATTCCGAAAACGACGAAACCGAAATGCTGATCCGGGTTCTGTCCTTTGGACCGATGATGAAGGTCAATGCGCCGGAATCCCTTGTGGACGAGATAAAAAAGCGGCTTAAAATGCAGTTTGAGCTTGGAATAAGATAAGGGCGCTCCGGCGCTCTTTTGAGACCATCGAAAAAGTCCCGTTGGGACTTTTTCGCCGAACATCCCAGCCGCGCGCACGTCTTGGCGGCTTTGCCGCCAACCCGCACACTTGCTGGGATAGAAGTGTTTTCTGCCTCGGCAAAGCCGAGGCAGAAAACAGATTACAAATGCCTGCTTCGCAGGCAAAAGCTACTTTTTCGACAAGCTGTAAAGAGCGCTCCAGCGCTCTTTTGTTTTCGCAAGTTTTTTTCCGTGACTTTTCCGGGCTGATGTTGTATACTCTATTCATCGGAAGAAACGCCGCAAGGCAGAAAGGAGAACTTCCATGAAAACAATAACAGGGAACTACTCATCGGCGATAGTATACACCGACATTATCGAGGAAACGGCAGAAGAGCAGATAAAGCTGCTCTGCGACCAGCCTTTTGTAAAGGGCAGCCGTATCCGCATCATGCCGGACGTCCACGCGGGGAAGGGCTGCGTAATAGGCTTTACCGCTGATCTCGGCGATATGGTGATACCGAACATCGTGGGCGTTGACATCGGCTGCGGAATGTATACGGTCGAGCTTGGAAAAATCGAGATCAATTTTGAAAAGCTGGACGAAGCAATACGGAAAAACATACCCTCGGGAAAGAATGTACACGAGGGAAGGATCGTGAGATTCCCAGAGCTTATGGAACTGAAATGCTACCGGGAACTCAAGGATACAAAGAGACTGGAGCGCAGCATAGGAACCCTCGGCGGGGGCAATCATTTCATTGAGATAGACAAGGACGACGAGGGTAACAAGTATCTGGTTATCCACACAGGGAGCCGCAATCTTGGCACGCAGGTCGCGGAGCATTACCAGAGTCTTGCGCACGAACTTATGTGTGGAAAGGATAAGCTGTTCCGTCAGCAGAACGAGCTTATTGCGCGCTACAAGGCTGAGGGAAGGCGCAGTGAGATCCAGGCGGCGATAAAAGAGCTTCGCAGCAGCTTTCAGGCGCAGGAGTGCTTCACTCCGAGGGAGCTCTGTTATCTCACCGGGGAATACCGCGAAATGTATCTGCACGATATGCGCATATGCCAGGAATTCGCTTCGCTGAACCGCGTGACCATCGCAAAGCTCATACTATCCGCGGCGTTTGGAATGGAGCTTTCAGACTGTCCGCAGTTTGAGACCATACACAACTATATCGACCATGAAAGCAACATAGTCCGCAAGGGCGCGGTGTCGGCAAAGAAGGGAGAAAAGCTGCTCATTCCTATAAATATGCGTGATGGCAGCCTTATCTGTATCGGAAAGGGGAATCCTGAGTGGAACTGTTCCGCGCCGCATGGGGCTGGGAGATTGTTCAGCCGCAATGCTGCAAAGGAAAAGTTCACGCTTGATGAGTTCCAGAACAGCATGGAGGGGATATACTCCACTTCGATACACCTTTCGACAATAGACGAATGCCCGATGGCGTACAAAAGCATGGAGGATATCGTTGACAATATCACGCCCACTGCCGAGATAGTCCGCGTTATAAAGCCAGTCTACAATTTTAAGGCGGGGGACTGAATAAGCAGATTTTTGATACAAACATCTAAATAAAGGCGGCTTATAATTCTCAGAATATGAGATAATTAAGCCGTCTTTTTTTAATGGCAGCTATTTTTTGTTCGAACGATGAAGAAATTTATATGCCGCAAAGAAATGCATGCCAGAAAATCAATGCGGACATGCTTAAAACGGGTCAATGCGTTTATTTCATGGTCTGTGTTATCAAATATTGTTGCGCTTTTTGTTCGCATTTTTAATATCTTTGTATAAAATAAGGATTGAAAAAATCTATCTCGTGTGATATAATTAACTGAATGATGTTTGAAGTATTGTATTTGGCTCATAAATGGTCGGAAGCAGCATTCTTGGAGGATATTAATGGGAAATAAGACGCTTCTTGTTATAGAGGATAATGAAATAAACAGGCAGTCTCTTGTCGATATACTGGAGGAAAAATATAATGTCCTTACTGCTGTTAACGGCCGTGAAGGACTTGAGCTCCTCAGGAGGCACGGGCAGTGTATATCAGCCGTTTTACTGGATATTGAAATGCCTGTTATGAACGGCTATGAGTTTCTGGAATATGTCGGGCAGGATTCGGTTTTTTGTAAGATCCCAGTTATTGTTACTACTGTGTTGGATAGTTCGAATGATGAGAAGCGCTGTCTGGAACTCGGCGCGGTTGATTTTATTTCTAAACCGTACGACGCGCTTGTAGTTAAGCTGAGAGTCGATAATACGATTTTCCTGAGAGAATGCAGCGGAATTATTTCAGACCTTGAGATGGACGCCCTTACAGGATTCAAAAACCGTAAGGCGTATCATAATGAGATACGTGCGATTGAACAGGACAGCGAAAAAAGCATGCGTTCAGTAGGCGTGCTTTTTGCGGACATCAATGGGCTGAAAGAGGTAAACGACAATTCAGGATATGCGGCGGGAGACAAGCTTATCGCCGCAGTTGCCAAAAAAATAACGAAGGTTTTCCCTGACGCAAATAGGTATCGTATTGGAGGAGATGAGTTTATAGTTTTCTCTTTTGACGAAAACGAGGACGAGTTTAACCAAAAGCTCAATAAACTCTCGGAATTGTGGAGCGACGAGTATTCCGCTTCGGTGGGAAAGGTCTGGCTTGATCACGCCAGGGAGCTTGAGATGGGCGTTGCCGACGCAGATAAGATGATGTATATGGAAAAAAGCCGTTACTATGAGAATAAGATCAACGTTCGCAGACGCAGCTTAACTGTAGATACGGAGGAAGATTTAGCAAAGGTAGAGTCTGTTGCGGAGCTTCTGCCGGGAGGATTTTTCGTATATCGCGCGGACTACGGCGAGGAATAGATCACCTTTAACAAGGAATTGCTCAGGTTGTTCAAATGCCGGAACGAGAAGGAATTTGCAGAACTCACCGGAAATTCATTTAAAGGAATGGTCCACCCCGATGATCTGCAGGTCGTGGAATGCGACATTTCAAGCCAGATAAAACGGGAACGGGACATCGACCGTGTAAAATACAGGATAGTATGCAGGGACGGAACTGAGCGAAAGGTTCTCGACTATGGCAGATTTGTGCACACGGATAGGTACGGAGACGTTTATTATGTGTTCCTGAACGATATAACCGACTGATTGATTTCTGTGCTTCCAGAGAGGCAAACGCCATATAAGGTGAAAAATGAACATTGAGTATATCCACGAACCAACTGACCTTCAATGTGGTCAGGCAGTCCTCGCAATGCTGCTTGGAACTACTGCCGAATACATCTGTGAATACCTCGGGAACAGCCGGGAAACCGACCTTCGCGAAATGAAACGCGTCCTGACCTATCACGGAATAAAATTTTCGCAAGAACGAAAGCAGGCTCAAACGGTTTCCGACCTGCCAAGGTGCGCGCTCCTCAGCCTTGAAACTCCTCGCTGCTGGCACTGGTCGCTTTACGCAGACGGCGTATTTTACGACCCTGAGCATGGAATACTCAGCGATTTTCCGCAGTCTGCCCGCAGGTTTTATTGGGAGATATTTCCCGAAACATTAAAAACACTGAAATAAAATCGCATATATTAAGCTAAAAAAATGCGGGGTAATTTTACCCCGCATTTTTTATACCGAAACAAGCGTCGACCTGCTCTGTTATTCCGGCGTCAATCCAGCCTTTGCCAGCCATATCACGCAGAATAGCGCAGGCTTTTTCATGAGGCATTCCGGGCTTGTATGGGCGGCTCTCCGTCAGAGCCTGATAAATGTCCACGCATGCCATCATGCGTTCCTGCGTGTTCAGCTCCGAGGCGGTTTTCCGGAATGGGTACCCTGTGCCGTCAAGCCGCTCGTGATGGAATGCCGACCAGTCGCGCAGTTCTTCGAAATCTTCGATTTCTGAGAGTATGTAGTAAGTGTACGCGGCGTGGTGCTTCATTTCTGCAAATTCCTCGTCGGTCATGCGGCCGGGTTTTTCGAGTATTTCATTGCCCACCGCGACTTTCCCGATGTCATGCAGCGCTCCGGCGAGATACATTTTTTGCGCGGTTTCCTCGTCAAATCCCATGAAGCGGGACAGCTTTTCAGCGCAGGAAGCAACTCCGATCGAATGCGTGCTGGTGAACGGCGATTTGTAGTCCACTATTTTTGCGAAGAAATCAGCCAGCGCCTTGATCTGCGGGAAACTTAGCTCCTGCTTGCCGCGCGGGACCTTGCTCCACAGGCGCGCTTCAAGGTCGTCGTTTCCGAGGGACATAAAATGTTCCGCTGGGAATGCTTTCAGGAATGCTTCAGCGCACTCCTCATCGAAGATTTTCCCGCGAACCCGGGAAATAAAAGCTTCTGCCCTGTTCCATACTTCCGAGGTGAATTTATCGGCGCGGCAGAATGCGTCCAGTAGATCACACAGATGTATTATCCGGGCGGCCAGCGGGACCTCTATCCATGTTTTCCCGAACGGACCGCTTCCGTCTGCGTTTTCGTGGTGGTACAGAATCACTCCGCTGACGTCGGTGCTGAACGGCAGGTTTCGGATATTCTCCTCGCCCTGAGAGCAGTGAAGTCCCAGATGTGGGATCTCCGGCAGCAGATCCAGCGATTCGGCGCTTCCGTGGAATTCCTCCTGGATATACTGCGTGAGGGCGTTGTCATGAAGGAGCGCGCATGCTGCGAGATCCTGGAGCGCGTTTCCATGCACGCCAAGTATTTCCGCGGTACATACGCTAATATACGCCACGCGCTTTGCATGGCGGCTGGTAACATGGACGAGCTCCGCTTCCACGCAGTCAAGCGCATAGGAGCATGCGCCAAGCAGACCTAAAACATCAAGTTTCATACAATGACCCTCTTATGCTAATTAAAGTATATATCGATTTTATCACAAGACAGGAGAAAAGTCAATAGAAAATCCGCCGCAGTTTGAAAACAACAAGCGAACAGATAAGGTCATACAAGCTTCATATACAAAAGCGGGTAAGGATTGCCTTTTTCGTCGGTTACAAGGTGAGAAACTCCATAAAATGCCTGCGGGACGTATCCTTTGATCTTCTTCACTTCCGTGTCAGATAAAAACAGGTGAGTAGCCCGGACTGAATCATCCCAGACTGCTGCAAGCCGCTGAATCAGCAGCGGCGTTCTTTCGTGGATCTCACTTGTGTTAATAGTTATGGCTTCCGACCTCCAATTATGAATTCATTATTTGATGATGGTGCTGTTGTTTAATACAAGCGTGCTATAAAGGAACAGAATATCCTGCCCGTGGAAATTCACGAACCTTCCCAGCAGAACCGGCGACAGATATCGTATATCCACGAGTGTTATGTTGGAATAACCCTCTGCCAGAAGCGGAGCAAGGCTGCATGCAAATGAATCTCGGAATATCACGAGCTCCTTGTCTGTTGAAGCGTTCGGATTTTCAATTGTGAGCAGCGACTTGGCGCCTGACAGGAATATTTCATACGGATCGTCTCCGGAGGCTGCTTCTATGTTGTACACATCGGTATAGCTGTCGGTTTCCGCGTCGTACACCCTGCACTCTGAGAGCTGTTCGTTTTGCAGATAAACGAGCTGGTCGGGTTCGATGGTAATATCCGACTGACGGCAGTGTACGCCGTAAAACGGAGCGTCGAGTGTGGTCTGCGTGTATTCCTGCGAAAGCTCCACGCCCATTGCAGCGGCGATTTTGTCAGCGACATCAGTTATTTTTTCCTGCCGCCAGTGGGTGTCTGTGCGGTAATAATCCGATAGCTCAAGCAGAGGATAGATGTCAATATATTCTGCGTAATCCATTTTCTCTGTAAGAAGCGTGGTCAGCCTGGAATAGTCTATCGACGGATATCCATTCTGCTTGGCAAGAAAATAATTTTTGTCGGGAATAACGCTTACATAAATGTTCGCGCAGGAGTCTTTAAGATACTGCTCATAAACATAATCAAACCGTTTTGCAGCGTATTCCACGGACTTTTCGTCGAGCGGATAGTTGAGTTTTGCTGCGTATCCGTCCACAACGTAAACTCCGTTTTCGTCAGCGCTTTTCACAGGTTCATCTGAATCAGCCGCGCCTGTGGAGGAGCTTTCTGCGGTCTGTGGACTTTCGGCGGCAGGATAGCCGGAACTGCTTTCAGAAACCGCCGAACAGCCGCTTATCAAAAGTATGGACAGTACTGCGAGAATTATTTTTACATTCTTCATCACAGTATAATCTCGTCAAAAACGACCTCGGCAAATGGATACGCCTCGGAAAGATGTTTAACAAATGGGTCTATAGTCTCGTTCAGACCGAATGCGCATACTATGTAGTCGCCGACCTCGGCTACGATCACCTTGTCCGGGAATCCGCACATCCATCTGCGTGATGTCACGTTGTCCCTGATGGACTGACACAAGGCTTCCGCGTCTGTTCCTTCGGCGATGTGGAATGCTCCGGTGCTGAACGTGTTTGTATTCATCATGTGTATCATTGACGCCGCGCTGTCTATCTTGTCTATCTCGGAAGCGGGGAATCCGGTCAAACGGTCCAGCTCGTCGGGATTTTCCAGGCTGAACGGTGCAGCGCCTTCAACGACTTCTTCACTGCTGAAATCTCCGCCCACTACCGGGAACTTTTCATCCTCGCTGAACAGCGCCCATACAGTGTTTATCAGCTCAGATGGATCAGATATTTTGATCTCTGTGGGTTCTTCCGGTTCAGGTGTTTTAGTGGTCGCAGGTTTAGTGGTCGCAGGTTTAGTGGTCGCGGGCTTGGTGGTTGCAGGCTTGGTAGATGTGGGCTTAGTGGTTGTCGGCTTGGTGGTTGTGGGCGCACTGGTCTCGGGCGCACTGGTTTCAGGTGCGCTGGTTTCAGGTGCACTGGTTTCAGGTGCGCTCGTTTCAGGTGCGCTCGTTTCAGGTACGCTTACCTCTGACTCGCTCGTTTCGGAAGCAATGGTTTCCGAATCACTGGTTTCTGATTTGTCGGGTTCCTGAGTGTTTCCTTCTGGCTCAGAGGACTCAGGCTCTGAATTTGTTTCGGAAGTTTTGCCAGATTCGGCAGATGTTACGATTTCAGCAGGCGACGCTGCTTCGTTGGCTGCCATGCTGTTTGAACTGCCCGTACTGCTGGTGTTTCCGCTGCACCCAGCGGCCGACAGCACGATAAAGGCTGCAATTATAATTGATGTGAAATTTTTCATGTTTACCTCCGTTTAGTTTGATTTACGGGAGCTTTCGGTTATAGTCCATTCCTGCAAAGAGTCGTCGTACGAGATCAGCAGGACGCGGCAGTTGTTCCCAGTCTGCACAGTAAGAGTGAGATCCTGTGAAGCGCGCCACAGTGGAACGCTCCAGACAAGCGAAGTGGTTTCACTGATTTCAAGCGGCGTTTCAACTGGAACCTCAGAGTTTTCAGTGTAAATCTCTCCTCCTGAAACAGTGATGACTGTAGTATCACGTGCGGAAATGCTTATAGTGATATCTGTAGGCTCCAGTGAAAATGCTCTTACAGCCGCGATGTCGTCAGAGAATCCGGACTCGCTGCCGATCACGACCGCGCCTTCTGAAATGTCTTTGCCCATGACAATAATATCAGAGCCTTTTTCGCCCGGCAGCAGCAGGAACAATCCAGTTAACGCAGCGCAGGCGGCCGCTGAACAAAAAGCTATTATGCGGGCGCGGCTCCCTCGATGAAAAGGCTCCTGTGCTTCTGAGATGATATCATCGTCCAGCATTGACACCGCGTCGACAAACGCTTCATGTTTCATATGGATATCCCTTCTTTCTCAAGACGTTCTTTCAGTCTGCCTCGCATACGAAACAGCATGGATTTTACCTTGCTCTCTGAAAATCCTGTTTTCTGAGCAATTTCTTCTATGCTGGCGCAATAGAAATACCTAAGTACGAATATACTCCTGTCCTGCCTTTTCTGCTCCCTTAGAAAAGAATTCAGGCAGTCGCGTATATGTAAAGGGTCGCTTTCAGTGCTGTTTTTAGCCGGTACGCATTCGTCGATCTCGTCCAGAGATACCGTGAATTCGCCGGAGAATCTTTTTTGCGCATGGTTAGCTTTCAGTTTGTTGAGCGCGAGGTTCCTGACGATTTTCGCAAGGAATGACGCCAGCGGATCCGGTTTTTTAGGCGGAACAGCGTTCCACAACTGAAAATACGAAGAATTGACTATCTCCTCGCTGTCCTGCGTGTTTGCGAGGATCCCATATGCGATTTTTCTGCATAAAGAGCCATATTTTGCAGAGGTTTCAGCAATTGCCCGTTCGTCACGGTTCCAGAAAAGCTCAACGATTTGAGTATCGTCCATAAAGCTCCCCTTTCCAAGAGCGGTGCCAGAAAATTCTGGCGCTCTATTTATTTATACAACATTTGATATTGTCGCGTTGCGTTTTCAAAAAATATTTTTCGTTTTTCTATAAATCTATTATAAAGCAATGTCTTGGATTTTTCAAGCAGCTAAGCCGCAAAAAAATAGATGAGATTCTCAGATTTTACAAGAATATAACCTAAAGATGATAGCGGACTTTACACGTAAACTGATAAAATGTGTAAAGATAAATTTGAACGAGGGAATAAATGAAAATCACACTTACAGGAATAACAAAATCATTCGGTGAGAAAAAAGTGATCCTCACCACGTCGCTTACAATAGGAAGCGTAAGCTTCACGACCCTGCTGGGACCTTCCGGCTGCGGAAAGACCACTCTTCTCCGCATGATAGCCGGGCTTGAGACCCCTGACACCGGGGAGATCTGCTTTGACGACAGAACGGTGTTTTCTTCCGAAAAGAGGATAAACGTTCCGCCGGAAAAGCGCGGACTTGGATTTGTGTTCCAGGACTTTGCGCTGTGGCCGCACATGAGTGTTTACGAGAACGTGGCGTTCGGGCTGCGAGCGGCACACAATACGAGAAATCTTGACGAAAAGGTACGGAACGTGCATAGGCTGCTACGTTTTTACGACTGAGATACACCGCTGTGCTGGCCTCCGTGCTTGTGGGAGTGTGCCTTGTGATGTGGTTTTTGCAGAATTACGTCACATCGCGCAGAAGCTACAATCTTGTGAGCGGCAAGGGAAGCCGTTTTACAGAAATTAAGCTGAGAACTCCGGCGAAGATACTCGGCTGGACGTATATTTCAGTTGTTCTTCTGCTTTCGGTGGGAGTTCCGTATTTCTCGGTGATTTCCACATCGCTTATAAACCTGCGCGGTTATGGCTTCCGCCCGGGGAATTTCACGTTCCAGCATTACATCGACCTGTTCACCGAAAATGAAAAGGGAATACGCGCTCTTGGCAACAGCCTGGTTCTTGCGGTAAGCGCGGCTACGATCTGCGCGGTTCTCGGAACGCTCATCGTGATCGCAGTTAGGAAGTTCCGCTCTAAGTTCGGCAAAGTGGTGGAGGTGATCGGACTTCTGCCTGAAATGCTGCCGGGAATAGTCCTCGTGATAGGAATAATGCTGTTCTGGAACCAGATCTATAACGTAATTCCGCTGTACAACACGCTCGGGATAATGATACTTGCCTATGTGGTGCTGTTCCTGCCGTATACGATACAGTATGTTACATCGTCGTTCACACAGATATCTCCGAGCCTTGAGGCTGCTGCGCGGGTATTCGGGGGAAGCCCGGCGTACATTTTCCGCCGGGTAACTCTCCCGCTTATCATGAAAAGCGTGTTCGCCGGTTGGACGATGACGTTCATAATCGCTTTCCGCGAACTTGTTACGGCAAGCCTTATTGCACCGCCGAATACGCTGGTAGTGTCTACTTATATCGTGCGTGAATTCGAGCAGGGGAGCGTATCAGTCGGCATGGCGATGGCGGTTCTGTGCGTACTGTTTACAACGACTGCGCTGCTTATCCTCAACAGATCAATAGACAGACAAAAGGAGCATTGAAATGAAACTTAAAATAGCGGGCGGCTGCGGCGAACACGGAAGGAACTGTTTCTTCGTTGATTATACAGCGCCATTCCTGGTTGACTGCGGCATTATGGCAGGAGCCGACGAACCGTTTCCGAACCTCACTGAGAAGGAGATAAAGCGGCTGGAGTATGTGTTTCTGACGCATTCCCATGCCGACCACACCGGGGCGCTCCCGTGGCTTTACGAGCGCGGATTTTCCGGCGTTATCGTCGTGCCTGCGCCTACACTGGAGCAGCTTCCGTTCAAGCCGAAATATTCCATCGCGCTGAAAAAGCTGAACGGCGAGATAGGCGGGATCAAATTCAAGCACGGCAGGAGCGGCCACTGCCAAGGCGCGGTGTGGTATGAGTTCCATATTGCAGGGAAGAAGCTGCTTTTTTCCGGGGATTACACGGAGAATTCGCTGATGTACCACTGCGACCCGATACGCGGCAGAAGCGCTGATATAGCGGTCGTAGACTGCGCGTACGGTAACGGCAGCCGCAGTTTTTCAGAGTGCTGTGACGCAATTGTTCACGCTGTTTCTGAGATAAAGGAACAGCGCAGAACAATAGTATTCCCGGTGCCGAAATACGGCAGGGGCATTGACCTGCTGCGTTTGTTCAATGAGAATCTCCCGGAACTCACATGCTGTGGAGACGAGCATTTTATGAATCAGATGAACGAGCTTTCAGAGCGCCGCTGGTACAGGAATAAAACGCTGTACGCTAAGCTGTATACTCCGGGAACTGCCTGCGATATATTGTTCCTGAGCGATCCTCAGCTTCGCAGCAGCTACTCGCAGAACATTGCGGAAAGCATTCTTGCGGGCGGCGGCGCTGCGATCATGACCGGCACAGCCGAGCCGGGCTCAGTGAGCGAAAGGCTGATAAATTCCGGAAGAATGAAATTCCTCAGATACCCGGTGCATCAGAACTTTGCTGAATTCACGGAACTGATGAAGCGCAACAAGTTCGCCAGGGTGATACCTTTCCATTCGCCGGAGCTTCAGATCGATTCAGCTACTATAGAGCTTTAATTGTGGAGGCTGTACAAGAGGAGTTTCGGATATAGAAATAGAGAAAGCCTACGGTAATTCTGCTTTTTCCCTTTGTTAATTTCCTCCCAGGGATTGAAAAAGTCAAGTGAGTGTGATATAATATAAATAAAATATTGGCTTGACAAATCGGAATTTGCAGAGGTGTTCTCAATGAGGAATGAAATAAATGAGCCAACAAAAAATAATCTACCTAATGATATGATAGATTGGAATGAAATAAGTGAATTCATTATTGATATGCTTGACCCAAAATATCGAGGAAATAAGGGGTGGAAAGTTATCAATGATACATCTGCAACAAGTATTTTAAAAGAAAATTCTGTTATTGTATTGGAAATACTATATAATGATTTATATGGCTTTTTTTATAAATTGCCTTTGAAAAGAAATATCGTATGGGATAGAATGGAGAAGTATATAAGAGAAAAGTATAGCCGTTTGTCTGATGAAGCTCTTTCGCTAATTATATGGACATATCATATAGATGACAGGTAAATTTCTGTTTTTCAGTCAGATAAGCTAAACAATATTGTTCGAGGGAAAACAACATGAACAAAAAATATTTACTGCTCCTGGCAAAGGAGTTCCCGACGATCGACAGCGCAGTGAGCGAGATCGTGAATCTTTCTGCGATACGCAGCCTTCCAAAGGGAACGGAGTATTTTTTCAGTGATATCCACGGCGAGTATGAAGCGTTCCTGCATATGCTGAAAAGCGCTTCGGGAATGATCAAGAACAAGATTGACATAACCCTCGGGAAGTCGGTTTCCGGAGCCGAACGTGAAGCGCTGGCATATCTTATCTACTATCCTGACAAGCAGCTGAAAAACCTCCGCATGAAGGGCGAACTGTCCGACGAGTGGCGCAGGCTGACTATATATCGCCTGATTTTAGTCTGCGAGGCGGTGTCGGCAAAATATACGCGGTCACGGGTGCGCAAGCGTATCCCGAAGGACATGGTGTACATACTTGACGAGCTTTTGAATGTCACCGATGATGTGGTCAAGGAATACTATTACGACGAGATAATCACGACTATTCTTGATACCGGCATCGCTGACCGCTTTATTAAATCCCTCTGCGAGCTTATCCAGTCGCTTGCCATCGACAAGCTCCATCTGATAGGGGATATTTTCGACAGAGGACCCAGAGCCGACATAATCCTTGACGAACTGATGAAAATACATGATGTTGATATCCAGTGGGGAAATCACGACATCTCCTGGATGGGAGCGGCTTCAGGAAACCGGGCGCTTATCGCGAATGTTATCAGGATCTCCATGCGGTACAACAATTTCGACGTGCTCGAGGACGGATACGGGCTTAATCTCAGGGCGCTTGCAGTGTTTGCAGGCGAGTACTATAAGAACGACGACTGTGCTCTGTTCATGCCGCAGACTCTGGACGACAACATCTACGACCCGGTGGATACAAAGCTTGTCGCAAAAATGCACAAGGCGATAACGATAATTCAATTGAAGCTGGAGGGTCAGCTGATCGAGCGCCACCCGGAATGGGGCATGGGAAAGCGCGATATATTCCGAATGGTAGATTTTGACCGCGGAACGGTAACGATCGACGGCAATGAGTACGAACTGCTCGACAAGAACTTCCCAACGGTTTGCAGTTCCGCTCCGCTGTCGCTGACGGACGCTGAAAATGAGCTTATGTCTGTGCTGGAGAATTCATTTATGCACAGCGAGCGGCTCAATTCCCACATTCGGTTTCTGTATTCAAAGGGCTCGATGTACAAGACGATAAACGGCAATCTGCTGTTTCATGGCTGTATTCCGCTTGATGAAAACGGCCAGCTCCAGAGCGTGAATATCTCGGGCACTGATTATTCCGGCAAGGCTCTGCTTGATAAGCTTGACGAAATCGCGAACAAGGCGTATTTCATGCAGCCGGGGGAGGAAAAGGACTACGCCGCCGATTACATGTGGTATCTGTGGAGCGGAGCACGTTCACCGCTTTACGGCAAGGATAAGATGGCGTTCTTTGAGAGGTATTTCCTTGAGGACACGAACCTGCACAAGGAAAACTACAACGCCTATTATCATTTCTCAGAGCAGGCGGAAGTATGCGGCTGGATACTTGAGATGTTCGGGCTTGACCCGGAGAGAGGTCATATAATCAACGGACATGTTCCCGTTAAGATAAAGAACGGAGAAAAACCCGTAAAGGCTGGCGGAAAGCTGTTCGTTATTGACGGAGGGATTTCCAAGGCGTACCAGAAGGCTACGGGAATTGCCGGATACACGCTGATATACGATTCGCACAGCCTGAATCTGGCGGAGCACAAGCCGTTTATTGCCGGAGAAAGCGAGCACACTCCGGAGATACATCTTGTTGAAAGGCTGGACCGCCGCGCAAATATTTCTGACACCGACAAGGGCGCGGAGCTTCTGGAGCAGATAAACGACCTTCGCGAGCTTCTGAGGGCATACCGTTCCGGCGAAATCAAAGAAAGCGGCAGACGGGTCAATTAATTGAGCGTTGATCAGAATAAAAACACTCCGGCAGTTCGTAACTGCCGGAGTTTGGCGTTTATCTGATATTGTTGTCGGATATCCATGCTTCAATATTGCTGTCACCGGCTCCGCTGGCTCTCAGGCCGTCTCTTACATCGGCGGCGGGTTCAGCGTTTCTGATAACTGAAACCGAGGCGGATACACTGCTTCCTCCGGAAGTGCAGAACGGCATGACCGTCTTTCCGGAAAGGTCGTATGCGTCCAGGAATGTGTTGATGATTCGCGGCGCGGTGCCCCACCAGATGGGATATCCGATGAACACGGTGTCATAACCCGACAGGTCAGGCACCTGACCTTCGATTTCCGGACGACAGCTTTCATCGTTCATCTCGCGGTTTGCTCGGCAGTTATCATCGTTGTAGTTGAGGTCGCTGGCGGTGTAAGGCTCAGACGGCGTTATCTCGTATATATCTGCGTTTGTAATTTCTGCGATCTTCTCAGCGACTGCTTTTGTATTTCCGGTGCAGGAAAAGTATACTACAAGCGTAGAGTCCGCGGTAACATCGGAATTAGTATCCTTGGCAGGTTCAGTTGTGTTTTCTGGGGTTGAGGCAGGCTCCCTGTTGTTTTCGTCAGCGCTGGCTGAGTCCGCCCGGGAAGTTTGCGGAATGTCCGCCGGAATGCTTCCCGAATTGCCGGAGCCGTCGCACCCCGGGAACATAAACAGCATAAAAATCGAAAGTAATACAGAAACTGCGTTTTTCATTGAAACTCCTCCTTTAAATTGCTAGCTGCAAAAGCGTCGCCTGGCGCCGTCAGTTATTCCTGCGTGAAATTTCGAACCTCAGGTAGTCCAGCCTGTCGAGCTGCTCCTGCTTGAAATGTATTTCGTCCAGCGTGCCGTTTCGCTTTCTCCGGAGCATTTCCAGCCGCTCCCCGGCGGTTTCGCTGCCGGACATTTCAAGCCGCATATACTGCTCCACCTCTTCGTTCGTGAAACCTACGTCATGCAGGGTCATTATAAGGCTCAGCCGCTCTATGTCCGTCTGGTCGTATTTCCACGCGCCCATGACTTTTTTAACTTCACCGCACAGCCACCATCGCTCGTATTCCTGCAATATCTTTATCGGAATATTGTAGCGTTCGCTGGCTCCTTCTATCGTCATTCAGTCAGCCCTTTCGAAAAAAATAAAGACGTTCCGTCCGGAACATCTTTATTATACCAGTTATTTTCGGGAATGTCTAATACTTATAAATCATCGTGCGGTATGCCTGCGATGTATTTCTTTGCAAATTCGATAAACGCCGACGCGGCGGGGGAGAATAGCTGCTCCTTTTTCCAGGCAAGCGCGGTGGTGCTTTTTAGCTCCGGCATGAATGGAAGGAATTTCAGCCCGCCGTAATTGCAGTTCAGCCGGATAGCAATTACAGCGCCGATATTGCTCTGACCCAGCATTGCTTCATTGTAAAGCAGGTTTCCCTTTGCGATTACGTCGATGTCGCCAAGCCTGTTTCCGAGCCACTTTCAGATATTGCTCTGTGCGATGTCGCTTAATGCGGAAACGACCGGAATGCCAACCAGATCCTCCGGAGTTATATGCTCCTTCCCGGCAAGCGGGGAGTCCTCGCGGACCAGCGCGCCCCATTCCTCCCTTATCGGCATGGAAACAAACTCATATTTTCGTATGTCGATGGGCTCCGCCATAAGTCCGACGTCAAGAGTCCCGCGCTCTATGCTGTCCCTGATGTTGTCGGCGTTTCCACTGTAAAGCTCGTACCGCACAAGCGGGTATTTCTTCCGGAATGCCGCAATGCAGTCACAGAGTATCGCAGTGGACAGGAATTCTCCGCTGCCTATGGAGATCGTCCCCTCCAGATTGTCCTCCTTGGAAAGGAAATCGCGCTTTGTCTTGTCGGCAAGAGCCAAGAGTTCCTGCGCGCGGCGTTTCAGCAGCATTCCGTCCTGGGTCAGAATTATGTTGTGATTGCTGCGGGTGAACAGCTTTACGCCGAGTTCCTCCTCCAGATCGGCTATCTGCCGGGAAAGCGTAGGCTGCGTTACATGGAGCTGTTCCGCCGCCCGGGTGAAGTTTTCCTTCCTTGCCACCGCAAGAAAATATCCAAGAACACGAAGTTCCATTTTTATCCCTCCGATATTTATTGAGTTAATTATAACATATTTTGAGGTTTCAGTCAACATTTCTTTGCGTGAGATATACGAAAATCCTATTTCTCTTTTTTGTGGCGTAGGGTGATATATTTACTGAAAATGCTTGAAACAAATTGAGAAACCTGCTATAATATATCCGGACGGGATTTTTTGAAGTTTAATAGGAGAACCACTATGAGTATGGAGAAAGTACGCATACACTATATTTTTCACGGAACCGTGCAGGGCGTCGGATTCCGGTATAAAGCCTGCTACAGCGCGAAAAACCGCGGCGTGACCGGCTGGGTGAGGAATTGCAGCGACGGCACGGTCGAGATGGAAGCGGAGGGCTATCCCGCCGACATAGCCGCCGTTATACGCGAGCTTGACGAGCATTCCTGGGGAAATATCGAGCGCATAGAATCGGAGAATATCCCGCTCGAGGGCGGCTATGGCTTTGAGATAAGATAATTATTGCGCGGTTGGCGCCATTTAAGACGGAGAAAACGTGTGAAAAATATAATTGATTCAGCGGTCAGACCATATCCTGAACCACATTATTCACTTTCGCTCACTGGCAAACTGGAAGCGGTGATCGGTAAATATTTCGTTTCCGGAGAGGGGATCCCGGAAAGAAGTATCTTTACGGTTTATTACAGCGAAAAAACGGCGTGGGACGAATGTGTGGAGCTTGTGCCTGATAACATAATAGCTTATGTAACCTCAGATTATAAGTTCGCTTTTATATTGGAAAAGATGTTAAACAAGTTTATTTCTGATACCGCGGAATATGCGTTGTCATATATACCAGTTAAGGACTTCATGAAAGAGGAATTCTCCATTCAGACAACCGAGCAGACGCCCGAGATTTTTAAGAGGATCGTCTGGATAAACGACGACTTTTTATATGACGATAAGCAAGAATTTGATTTTAACACGTTCAGGCTTATTGATGACGGAATTAAATATCTGAATCCCGGGCATTTTACAATATATGAGCTTGTCTCATATATCAATTCGGCTGAGCAGTCAGAGTTAATATAAAATATGCACCTCCAAAGCGGATTGGAGGTGCATATTTTTATCAGGTATTGTGGAGAAACAACTGGATATCAGCCGATTTTTCAGGCTGCGCCGAATGCGGAGCGGGAGTCAATCCTTGCTGACCGGAACTCGCTTAACGAGTATCGCGGAAACTATTCCGACAGCCACGCCCGCAGCTATTCCGCTGACGCAGAGAATCGGGAGGTAATACACGATCTGAGCGGTTTCCATGATGAGCATGGCAACGAGTATCTGACCTGTGTTGTGCAGTATTCCTCCGATAACGCTGACCCCGACGGTTGAGAACCTGTCCCAGTGCTTCAGAAGGATCATCGCAGTGAGGCTGAGCGCGGCTCCTGCGACGCTGTACGCAAGGGTCATCACATTTCCGAAAAGAATCGCCATCCAGGCTATTCTCACCAGCGAAACAGCGACCGCTTCCTTTGCTCCCAGCTTGTACAGCGCGAATATTACCGCGATATTTGCAAGCCCCAGCTTGATTCCGGGAACTGCGAACGACAGCGGTATAAGGCTCTCGATATAGGAAAGCACCATGGCGATCGCAGCGCAGATCCCCAGCAATGCTATGGACTTGGGTTTTATTTTCATATGACCTCCTACGCGATGATGTCCACGTCCGATTCAGCCTCGGATACTATTTTAACTACCAGCTTGTTCGGAAGGCACACTATCGTTTCGCCGTCGTAGCTTATGCTGTGCTGGTTAACGCAGAGCTTGTCGGGACAATCCGCGTCGGTCACGTCGGCTTTGCCGTCCTTTATCACCAGGGTGTTGAACCCTGTCGGGGAGTTGATCGTCACGCTTGTATCCTCGTTCAGCGGGTATGTCGCCACCTCTTTGCCGCCCTGGACAACCACAGCGTAGCCGCCGCTCTTTTTCCCGAGCTGAATTATTCCGAATGCTATTCCCGCCGCGGCAAGAAGTACGGCTATGAGTATCAGATCGTTCCTGTGTTTCTTTTCTAATGGCTTCATTCCTGCTGTTTCTCCTGAATTATATCATTATGGGGAATGCCTTCGCACTCCCCATGATGTCTGATGTTATCACTGAGCCTGGCTGAAATCCACGCTCATGATCGCGTGTCTCGGGCAGACCTCGGTGCATGCATTGCAGCCCACGCACTTGATGTAGTCGATTTTAGCGAAATTGTCCTCGACCTTAATTGCGCCAGCGGGGCAGGTATTCTCGCACTTCTTGCAGCCTATGCAGGAAGTCTTGCACGCCTTTACAGCTACTGCGCCCTTGTCCTTGCTGCTGCATGCGACTACTGTCTTTGCGTCAGCGGGCACAAGTCTGATAACAAAGTTCGGACATGCCTTCGTGCACATTCCGCAGCCGGTGCACTTCGCAGGGTCAACGCAGGCAACGCCGTTGTTGTTGTAAATAGCGCCGCTGGGGCAGACCTTCGCGCAGTCGCCGTAGCCCAGGCAGCCGGAGGAACATGCTCCGTCGCCGCCGTAGAACAGCTTTGCTCCGGCACAGGTGGGGATACCCTTGTAATCGTACTTCTGCTTGGTATTGTCGCATGTGCCGTTGCAGTGCACGAATGCTACCATTCTCGCAGCCGCCTCGACTGAAACGCCGAGCACCTCTCCGAGCTGAGCCGCAGCGGAAGCTCCGCCGGGAACGCACAGGTTAGCGGGTGCAGAGCCCTCCGCAAGAGCCTTCGCGTAGCCGTCGCAGCCGGTAAAGCCGCAGGCTCCGCAGTTTGCGCCAGGTAAGCAGGCGCGTATTTTCTGCTCCTTTTCGTCGACCTTCACAGCAAAGAACTTCGCCGCGATTACGAGAATGAGCGCGCAGATAAGTCCGATAGCGACCAGAACTCCGACCGCGATAAGAACTGCTGATAATAATGAATCGTTCATCTTGCAGCCTCCTTACGCAAACAGCTTGTCAACTACGCCGGCAAAGCCCATGAAGCTCATGGAAACGATGGACGCAGCGGCGAGCGTGACAGGAAGTCCCTTGAAGCTCTCCGGGATATTTGCGCTGTCAAGTCTGGAGCGAACGCCGGCAAACAGCACCATAGCCAGCAGGAAGCCAAGTCCGCAGCCGAGGGAGCTTACCATGGACTCAAGGAATCCGTAGCCGTCCTTGATGTTGTTGATGGTAACGCCGAGAACCGCGCAGTTCGTGGTGATAAGCGGGAGGTACACGCCCAGCGACTTGTGAAGCGCGGGGATATACTTCTTGAGGATTATCTCAACGAACTGTACGAGGGTCGCGATAACCAGAATGAAAACGATAGTCTGGAGGTATCCGAGACCGAGCTTATCCAGCACGAAGGTCTGGATAGGCCATGTAACTGCGGTAGCTACCAGCATAACGAAGGTAACGGCAGTACCCATGCCCGCAGCCTGGTCGAGCTTTTTGGAAACTCCGAGGAAGGGGCAGATACCGAGGAACTTGTTAAGTACATAGTTGTTAACAAGTACGCTCGACATAAGAATTACAAGAAGCGCCTTGATAGTATCCATATATTACTTGGCCTCCTTTGCTGATCCGGTGTTTTCGGGGTTCTCCAGGCATGCGCCGCGGGACGGGCAGTTTGCGCAGCCGAATTCCTTCTTGCTGATCGCCTTGCCCTTGGTGATCTTGTTTACAACAGCGATAAGCACGCCGAACACGAAGAATCCGCCAGCCGCCTGGGTAAAGAACGGTATGGAGTAATCCTGAAGGAACGGGATCTTAAAGCCGAGGAAGCTTCCGGAGCCGAGGATCTCGCGGACGGTACCCATGCAGAACAGCGCGAGGGTGAATCCTCCGCCCATTCCGATGCCGTCGAGCGCGGACTCGACAACGGTGTGCTTGCTTGCGAACATCTCAGCTCTGCCGAGAATGATACAGTTTACAACGATAAGCGCGAGGTACGTTCCGAGTGCGGTAAACAGGTCGGGGAGGTACGCGTTCATCAGCATCTGGATAATGGTAACGAAGCCTGCGATGATGACGATGTATGCAGGGATACGCACCTTATCGGGGATAACCTTGCGGAGCGCGGATATTGCCATGTTGGAGCAGATAAGAACTATCGCTGCTGCAATACCCATACTGAGCGCGCGTGATACGGAATCGGTCACGGCAAGGGTGGGGCAGGTTCCGAGAACCAGCACGAATACAGGGTTTTCCTTAATGAAGCCCTTTAACATAATGGAAAGCTTGCTTTGTTTCTCCATATTACTGAGCCTCCTTTACTGCGTTGAAAGCTGCTGCCACGTCAGCGGCTGCCGTTTTAACAGCGTTTGTTGTGAAGGTGCAGCCGGATACTACGAGTACGTCGTCGCTTATGCTGTCAAGCTGCTGACCCGGATATCCGTTAGTGTAGGAGCTCTGGGATACAACGTCGCCATAGTACTCGGTCTCGTTGTGCGACATTACCTTGAACTTTGCGATAGTGCCGTTTTCGTCAACGATGTAGAGCAGGTTTACAGGGCCGCCGTAACCGAATGCGGAAGCGGTCATTGCGTAGTAGGTGGTGCCTTCGCTTGTGAATGTGTACGCGCCGTTTACGGTAGACTGAACTCCGGTGGGAGTAAGTGTAACAACCTCTGCGTCCTCGTACATCTTTACGATACGGCTGATGTTCTTCTCGCTTGCCGCAGCGTATGCCTCGGCAGCGGCAGTCTTGACTGCCTCAACAACGGAAGCGTCCTCGGAAGCCGCGTCGTCAAATGACTTGCTTCCGACATAATTGCCGAATGCGTCGGTAACATATGCTACCTTGTCTGCGACCATCGCATAGCCTGTACGGTTGGAGCTTACAAACAGACCGTCGTTCTCCTCGACCTTGCATGCGCCTGTGTTGTCAAGGGAAGAAGGAAGCAGCTCGCCGATAGCGTCTGCAGCCATCTGGTCGTCGGACATCTCGCCGGCGGCTACGTCAGCGACTGCGAACAGCGCGGTGTAAGCGTCGGTTACAGCGTTTCTGAACGCCGTGGAGGAGTAGGTAACTCCGGAAACCAGCTCAACGCCGGCAAGCGCGGAATCCTGACCGATGTAGCTTGCGGGGTAGTCGTCGCCGAAATTCTTTGTTTCAGCGTAGTTTGTCAGCACGATATTCTTGATGATGCCGTCGGTGCCGATGCCTACTGTAATTCCCATCGGGGATTCGCTGTACTGGGAAGTCGTTTCGAGGGTAACAACATAGCCGAGGCCGTTGTTTTCCTTGTAAATGCTCTTTACAGTCTCGGGAGCGTCGGCGGCGGGCTCGAGTTCTTCGAATCCGTCGGCGCCGGGGAGAGCCTCGGCAAAGGAGCCCTGAACAGCCTTAGCGTTGTTTTCCGCGATTACGGGAGCGGTGAAGTAGTTGACCGCAGAAAGAGCCAGCGTAACAACGAGGCAGATGACAACAAGCGAAATAACGCTCTTTACTGAATCGTTCATGCCTTAGCACCTCCAAACGGCTTGGTTCTGGTCCATCTCTCAATGTAGGGAGTGAGGATATTCATAAGGAGTATGGAGAAGGAAACGCCTTCGGGGTAGCTTCCGAATACACGGATAAGTACGGTGATAAGTCCGCAGCCAACGCCGAAGATGACCTTGCCCCATGCGGTGTTAGGAGTGGTCGCGTAGTCGGTCGCCATGAAGATCGCACCGATGAACAGACCGCCGGAAAGGATTTCAGCGACAGGATCCTGACCCAGAACGAGGGAGAACAGGAAAACAGTAGCGATGAAAACTACCGGGGTGTGCCATGTGATAACTCCGCGGATAACGAGGTAGATACCGCCGATGAGGAGCGCCAGGGCGCAGGTCTCGCCGAGGGCGCCGCCGCACTTGCCGAGGAACAGGTCAAGGTATGTAGGCAGTGTGCCTTCCTGACCGCTGAGGACTCCAAGAGGAGTTGCACCAGAAACTACATCGGCATTCTGAGGGAATACTGCGGCGGTCATGGTGCCGCTGAAGGACAGCAGCAGGAAAATTCTTGCGGTGATCGCCGGGTTTGCAAAGTTCTGACCGATGCCGCCGAACAGGCACTTTACAACGACAATAGCGAATATCGCGCCGAGAGCCGCCTGCCAGAGCGGGATAGTCGCGGGGAGATTAAGCGCGAGAAGGAGACCGGTAACGGCGGAAGAAAGGTCGCCGATGGTCTGCTCCTTCTTGCAGATGAGGTTGAATACTAATTCGGAAAGCACCGCCGCAGCCATGCAGGTGAGTATAACCATCAGGCTGCTGAATCCGAACAGGATAACCGACGCAACAGCGGCGGGAAGCAGCGCGATGAGCACGTCAAGCATGATTGAGCGTGTTGTGCGGGGTGTACATATATGCGGAGAAGAAGTAACAGTTAACTTGCTCATTTCTTTCCCTCCTGAGGTTTATAGTTTCTTAGCATAGCCTTAGACAGCTTGTTTCTCTGAACGAGGGGCTGTCCTGTAGGACAGACGAAGGAACAGCAGCCGCACTCCATGCAGAGGTTTACCTTGAGTTTCTTCAGCTCCTCGCAGTCGCCGTCTCTGTAAGCCTTTGAAATGGCCACGGGGTTGAGGTGCAGCGGGCAGTGGGAAACGCAGTTTCCGCAGCGTATGCAGGCAGTCTGCTTCTTGGGCTGGGCGTCCTTTTCGTTGAGCGCGATTATCGCGTTTGTGTTCTTGAGGATAGGGCAGTTGGTGTCAGGAACGGCAATTCCCATCATAGGACCGCCGTAGAGGATCTTTCCGGGCTCTTCCTTGAAGCCGCCTGCAAAGTCGATCAGGTCCTGAATAGAGGTGCCGATAGGAACTATAACGTTCTTGGGTTCCTTGATGGCGCTGCCGTCAACGGTAACGCACTTTTCAACAAGCGGCATACCGGTCTTGCAGTACCTTGCAAGGCACGCCAGGGTGGTGCAGTTCAGAACGACTGCTCCGGCGTCCAGCGGGAGCTTACCCTCGGGAACTACCGCGCCGGTGGTGTGGTAAATCAGCACCTTTTCACCGCCCTGGGGATATACGCTCGGAAGCGGCTTTACAGTAAGGCAGGGATCAGCCGCTGCAAGTTCGTTCATCTTTGCGATGCACTCGGGCTTGTTCTTCTCGATGCCGATGATGATGTTCTTGACCTTGAGGAACTTTTCCAGGAGCGCAAAGCCCTCCTTCATCAGATCCGCCTGGTCGAGCATGGTTCTGGTGTCGCTGGTGATATACGGTTCGCACTCAGCGCCGTTGATAACAACAGCCTTTATGCGCGACAGATCGTCGATTTTCAGCTTGACCGCAGTGGGGAATCCCGCGCCGCCAAGGCCTACCAGACCGCTGTCCTTTACAGCATTGATGAAGTCCTCGTAGGTTTCCAGCTTGGGCGGCTTGACCGCCTCGGACACCTTCATCTCGCCGTCGGATTCGATCGTGATCGCATTCACGTTGTTGCCGGAGCTTACGAGAATGGTGTCGATCTTCTTTACTGTACCGGAAACGCTCGCGTGAACAGGCGCGCTTACAAAACCGCCTGCAGTCGCGATAACATCGCCGATATCAACATGATCTCCCACCTTTACAGCGGGGACGGCAGGCGCACCAATATGCATCACAACGGGTATTGTGACGGATTTCGGTGCAGGCATTCTTACTGCCGCCATCTGCGCGGTGTTCTTCCTGTGCGGAACATGCGCGCCTTTGAGCTTGATTAGTGGCATTTGACCTAACCTCACATTCGCATTATTATTGAATAGCTGTGCCCTTTTGCACATGAGAAGGGCATACTATATTTAGTATATATCAAGATGGGTGATTTGTCAACACCTCTCTTCATATTATACTGTTTTATCTTGTAGTGCTACAATAGATATTGGACAAAAGAAGAAAAAAGTATTGAGAGATAGA
>CAMELR010000033.1 GCA_945923775.1 uncultured Clostridia bacterium
CGCTGATACCTGCGTAAGCATGGCATTCTGCTACGCTGAGGAAGTTGTTGAGTACATCAAGGCTCACTCCAACAAGTATTAATAATTGATACAACATCAAAGCCCCTTTCCATACGGAGAGGGGCTTTTTTTAAATTCGGAATTATGGTATCGCTTCGCGATGATTTTAAAATCAATAAAGACGAAAAGTGCCATGTAAGTTGGCGTGTTCCAAATTATTCAAGTATTATCGTGAACGGACCGTCGTTGACTAAGCTTACCTTCATGTCCGCGCCGAATTCTCCGGTCTGGACGTTCGGGATATCCCGGCGGCAGACTTCGCAGAAGTACTCGTAGAGGCGGTTGGCTTCGCCCGGCTCCTTCGCCATCAGGAAGTTCGGGCGGTGCCCCTTTCGGGTGTCGGCGTACAGCGTGAACTGCGATATTATAAGCAGCGAGCCGCCTACGTCCTTCAGCGAGAGATTTATCTTGTCGTTCTCGTCCGAGAATATCCTCAGACCTATCATCTTCGCCGCGAGCCTTTCGCAGTCCTTTTCGGTGTCCTCCTGGCCAACTCCGAGCAGAACCAGGAACCCCTTTCCTATCTCGCCGACGGTCTTTCCGCCTACCTTTACGTCCGCCTTTTCACAGCGCTGTATCACTAATTTCATAATGTACCTCCGGTATTGATGTTACCTTGATTATAACATTATCCCGTGGATTTGTCCAGTCCCTCAAGTATTTCGGCGCGGTAAATGTCGCTGAACGGAATTTTCCGCCGGACTATGCACAGGCTCCGGAACACCGGGTCGAATTCCGACACCAGCCCCTCCGCAGTTTCGTAGTGATCCTTGTCGTAAAACACGACCCTCAGCATAACTCCCCGCGCCGTTTTCCCGAGCACGTCGGAAAGCTCCTGCGCTTCGTCCTCTGAAAGCTCCCGGCGCGGCTCCTTTACGCGCTCCTGCTCCCTTATGAAGTCGTAGTAGCCTCTCAGCGACGCGAACGGCATGAACTGCCGCGCTCTGTCCGCGTGACGTCTTGATTCAGCCTCCATTGTGACCTCCCACCATGTTGTTGCGGCGTATTCCGGTGGCCTTCTCCTGCAGACTCATCGCCTTTATCAGGGAGTTTTTCCCGAACCGCCGCTTGATGTCTATTATTGCGTTCTGCATGTTCTTTTCCTTTTCCTCCGCCGCAGGATCCATGAACAGGTCAAAAGTGGAATACATGTCCTCCACCAGCCCGCCAAGCCCGATATTTATGCTGCGTATCGGATATTTCCGGCGGGTGGTGTCGTTGTAGAGCCTGACGAATTCCTCCGTCAGCTTCCGGCGCGACCCGGTGAACCCGCTGAGCTTCCGGGTACCGCCGGTTGGCGGGAACACGTCCTTCGAATACCCCACGGTCAGCGACACCGACCCCGCCGCCAGCTTTTTCTCCACCAGCTCAAGTACCAGGGTGTCCACCATCTCTTTCATGACGATGAACGCATTATCCGCACTGTAATCCTCGAAAAGTATCTGACCGTTCGACAGCGACTTTGTTTTCGATTCGTAGGCGTGTATCTCAGCCATCGTGCACGGCTCCCTTCCGTGGGCGTGGTCTATCAGGAACTCCGCATTCACGCCGAACTCCTTGTAGAGAATGTCCTCGTTCATCTTGGCGACTCCGCCCATGTCGTACACGCCGTATTTCGCGAGACGGCGCGCAACGCCGCTTCCGACGTTCCAGAAATCGGTTATCGGGCGGTGAGTCCACAGCTTGTCGTGGAATTCCTTCTCATCGAGCCAGCCTATGTGATCCGGGACGTGCTTCGCGGTGATATCCAGTGCGACTTTTGCAAGGAACAGGTTGGTTCCGACTCCGGCGGTGGCACAGATGTGGGTTTCTTCAAAGACTGCGTTCATCAGGGTCTGCGCGAGCTGCTTCGGGGTCGTATTGTACATGGCAAGGTACGGCGTGGCGTCGATGAAACACTCGTCGATGGAGTAAACGTGGATATCCTCCGGGCTGATGTATCTGAGGTACACTCCGTACACCTGCGCAGAGACCTCCATGTACCGTTTCATGCGCGGCATGGCGGTGATGTACTGGACGCCGGGAGGTATCTCGAATATGCGGCAGCGGTTGCGGATCCCCAGGGCTTTCATAGAGGGGGTTATCGCAAGGCATATCGCGCCGTTCCCCCGGGAGGGGTCGGAGACCACAAGGTTGGTCGTGAACGGATCAAGACCTCTGTCGGCGCACTCCACCGAGGCGAAAAAGCTTTTGAGGTCTATGCACATGAATATGTTCTGCTCCATCGTTCCACCTCCTGATTCATCTGTTTGCAGTATTATGTACGTTCATGTTTTTATTATACACGAACTTTGTCCGTCTGTCACTGGTAATTGTAACCGAATATCCGGCAGAAATGTATTCACTATCAACAAATATATGAACAAATCTTTTCTGGCTCCGAAACGGCTCAGCACTTGATTTTTTTATCGAATTATGATATACTATAAAATATGTATTTAAAGCGTTCAGCCGATTTATTTCGCGGCTTTAAAGTACACATCATGGCAGGAAATGTAGCATATCTGTCCTGATTTGTTATGATATAGTAACGTTTCGGTAAAAGTACACAAAAATTGAATCTGAAAATGTGAATTATCAATGCTTTTTATCATTGACAGATTTTGAATTAAAGGTTATTATATTATTGCAAAGAAAAATTCATGCCGCATTGATTTCCTACAAATGGGAAACGATGTAAAACGGCGTGCTTTGTGAATCGGTGCTGCTTTCGCGGCGTGATTCCGAAGCATGAACATGGAAAGGAAGAAACACAAAATGAAAAATGTTTGGAAGAAGGTTGCAGCTCTGACAATGGCTGCGGCAATGACAGTTCCCTTCGCAGGCTGCTCCAACAACGCAAGCAGCTCATCTGCGGCTGACGATTCCTCTACAGCAGGCGATTCCTCCGCGGCTGAGGGCAGCACCGCAGCAGGCGGCACCCTCGTTATCGGCGGTATCGGCCCGATCACCGGCGCAGCAGCAGTTTACGGCAACGCAGTTAAGAACGGCGCTCAGCTCGCAGTAAACGAGATCAACGCTAACGGCGGCGTAAACGGCATGCAGCTCGAGCTGAACTTCCAGGACGACGAGCACGACCCTGAGAAGTCTGTAAACGCATACAACACCCTGAAGGACGCTGGCATGAAGCTCCTCGTTGGTACCGTTACCTCCGCTCCCTGCGTAGCAGTAAGCGCTGAGGCAGCAAAGGACAACTTATTCCTGCTGACTCCCTCCGGATCCGCTATCGACGCTATCACCGCAGGCGACAACTGCTTCCGCGTATGCTTCACCGATCCCGGTCAGGGCAAGATTGCAGCAGACTACATCGCTGACAATCAGCTTGCAACCAAGGTCGGCGTTATCTATGACAGCTCCGACGTATACTCCACCGGTATCCTCGACGGTTTCAAGGCTGAGGCTGCCGAGAAGGGTCTCGAGATCTCCGCTGAGGAAGCATTCACAGCAGACGCTAAGACCGACTTCTCCGTACAGATCCAGAAGGTAATGGACAGCGGCGCTGACCTGCTCTTCCTCCCGATCTACTACCAGGAAGCTTCCCTTATCCTCCAGCAGGCTAAGTCCGCTGGCATGGACATGACAGTATTCGGCGGCGACGGTCTGGACGGCCTGATCGACCAGCTCGGCGACAAGGTAGACATCGCTCAGGACGTTCTGGTTATGACTCCTTTCGCAGCTTCTTCTCCTGATGAGAAGTCCGCTAAGTTCACCGCAGCTTACGAAGAGCTGACAAACGGCGAAGTTCCGATCCAGTTCGCAGCAGACGCTTACGACGCAGTTTACGCTATCAAGCTCGCTCTCGAGAAGGCTGAGATCAGCGACGCTTCCATGAGCGCTTCCGATATCTGCGACAAGGTTAAGGTTGCTATGACCGAGATCACCCTCGACGGCGTAACAGGTTCCACCACATGGACCGCTGACGGCGAGCCGACAAAGGCTCCTCAGGTTATGAAGATCGTTGTTAACGACGGCGTAGGCTCCTACGTTTCCGCTCAGTGATCATCTGAACTAAAGGCAACACCGCACAATTAACGGCTAACGCCTTTGCCGCACGCTTGCTTGCATATTTTCCGTCATCTAGCACAATTCGTCATTGCACTATCTGACGAAAAATCTGACGGCGCAATCGCACGACAATAACTATGCGGTGTAGCCTTAACACAAATTCAGACCCGTATGTATGGTTTCCCCGGATTTTTCCGGAGAAACTGTACGGGTCTTATTTGTATAATTAAGGCTATTTTTACGGCAGCTACACTGCCGTAGATCAAAGTAAACCCGGAACTGAGTTTATTTTGATATGCGGCAGAATAAATTCCCGAAAGGAGAAGGTTCTTTATGAGCTTTATTTCTTACCTCATCAGCGGAATAAGCCTCGGAAGCATCTACGCGCTCATCGCGCTCGGATACACGATGGTTTACGGCATTGCAAAAATGCTGAACTTTGCACACGGCGATATCATCATGGTCGGCGGATACGCAGTATTCACCGCTATGTCCACGGCATGGTGCCCGGTGTGGCTCTCAGTCATTATCGGCATCGTGGTCTGCACGGTGCTCGGCGTCGTGATCGAAAAGGTGGCTTACAAGCCGCTCAGAAACGCGCCTCCACTTGCAGTGCTCATCACCGCCATCGGCGTCAGCTACCTTCTCCAGAACCTCGCTCTGCTGATTTTCGGCTCCGCAGCGCAGAATTTCACTTCTGTTGTCGACGGCATGCCGCCGTTCCTCATTGTAACTGATAACGGCGCGCAGTTCTTTACGGCGGTAGAGCCTGGCGTGCGCACCTCGCTCAAGGTTTCCATGGAGACCTTCCTCTCCATCGTGGTTTCAATTATCATCATGGCTGCGCTTACATGGTTCATCAACAAGACCAAGGCCGGCAGGGCCATGCTTGCCGTCGCTGAGGACAAGGGCGCTGCGCAGCTCATGGGTATCAACGTAAACGGTACTATCTCCCTTACGTTCGCGATCGGCTCCGCGCTGGCGGGCGTTGCAAGCGTGCTGATGTGCTCCGCTTATCCGCAGCTCAGCCCGTATACCGGCTCAATGCCTGGTATCAAGGCGTTCGTTGCGGCGGTATTCGGCGGTATCGGCTCCATTCCGGGCGCGATGATCGGCGGCGTACTGCTGGGAATAATCGAGCAGCTTGCAAAGGCGTACATATCCTCACAGCTTTCTGACGCGATAGTGTTCCTCGTGCTGATAATCGTTCTGGTGGTAAGACCCACCGGCATTCTCGGCAAGAAGATCCGCGAAAAGGTTTAAGGGGGCGGGAACATGACAAAGACAACAAAGAACAACTTCATAACCTGCGGTATCACCCTCGGATTGTTCGTCATTTTTGGCGTACTCTCTATGACCGGCGTTCTCGGCAGCCAGTATTCCGGACTGCTCATACCGATAGGTATTTACATTATCCTCTCCATCTCGCTGAACCTCACGGTAGGTATCCTCGGTGAGCTTTCGCTCGGCCACGCGGGATTCATGTGCATCGGCGCTTACGTCGGCGGCATATTCTCGCTGATGACGCAGGAGAGCATCAACCCTTCCTGGCTCAGAATGATACTCGCGCTGATAGTCGGCGGTATCGCAGCGGCGATATTCGGTATACTCATCGGTATTCCGGTGCTGAGACTCCGCGGCGACTACCTCGCTATCGTAACTCTCGGCTTCGGTGAGATAATCAAGGCGCTTGCCAACAACATCTACCTTACAATGGACAAGAACGGTCTGCACTTCAGCTTCGCTGCGGCTGTCACCGACGCCGACAAGGAGACCAGCAAGGTAATACTCGAGGGCGCAAAGGGAATCAAAGCCCCGCAGGATACTAACCTCGTGCTCGTGGTCATCGTGCTGATGATATGCATGGTTATCCTGATGAACTTCATCAACTCCCGCGCCGGACGCGCCTGCATGGCAGTCCGCGACAACTACATCGCGGCTCAGTCGGTGGGTATCAACGTAACCAAGTTCAGACTGATGGCGTTCACGCTTTCTGCGGCTATCGCGGGCGTTGCCGGAGTTCTGTACTCGCACTCCCTCACAATGCTGGCTCCGAAGAAGTTCGACTACAACCTGTCGATACTGATACTGGTATTCGTGGTGCTCGGCGGTCTGGGAAGCCTGCGCGGTTCCGTTATCGCAACCATTATCCTCTACGCCCTTCCGGAGATATTCCGCGAGCTCGGCGACTACAGAATGCTCATCTACGCTATCGTTCTGATACTGATGATGATATTCAACAATGCGCCTGCGTTCATCGCCCTGCGCGAAAGAATAGGCATTTCCGCACCGGTTCAGAAGATAAAGGGAATTTTCACACGCAGGAAGAACACAGCGGGAGGTGCGGACAATGGCTGAGACTAACAACATTCTCGAGGTCAAGAACCTCTCGATACAGTTCGGAGGTCTGCGTGCGGTAGACGGTCTGAACATGACTATCCGCAGGGGACAGCTCTACGGCCTTATCGGACCTAACGGTGCCGGAAAAACCACCGTGTTCAACATGCTAACCGGCGTGTACAAGCCCACGGCGGGAACTATTCTCCTGGACGGCGAAAACATCACCGGAAAGCCTGCGATCGCTATCAATAAAGCAGGTATCGCAAGAACCTTCCAGAATATCCGCCTGTTCAAGAACATGAGCGTTCTCGACAACGTAAAGGTGGGACTCCACAACCACACGAACTACACCGCGATAGAAGGCGCACTGAGACTCCCCCGCTACTTCAAGGAGGAGAAGCGCATAACCGCAAAGGCTCTGGAGCTGCTCAAGGTGTTCGAGCTTGACGGAGAGGCGCAGCAGCTTGCAGCGAACCTCCCATACGGCAAGCAGAGAAAGCTCGAGATAGCACGCGCTCTCGCCACCGACCCGAAGCTGCTGCTTCTTGACGAGCCGGCAGCCGGAATGAACCCGAACGAGACCGCGGAGCTTATGAACACTATCCATTTTGTACGCGACGAGTTCAAGATGACGATACTGCTCATCGAGCATGACATGAAGCTGGTCTCCGGTATCTGCGAGGAGCTGACCGTGCTCAACTTCGGTCAGGAGCTGGCGCAGGGCGAGACCTCTGCGGTGCTCAACGACCCGAAGGTCATCACCGCATATCTCGGAGAATAAGGAGGAAACGCTCATGTCAATGCTGTCAATAAAGGACTTACAGGTATATTACGGCGCGATAAACGCAATAAAGGGCATTTCCTTCGACGTTGAGCAGGGTGAAATAATCGCCCTCATCGGCGCAAACGGCGCAGGAAAGACCACGATACTCCACACCATCACCGGACTGGTTCAGGCAAAGCACGGTTCCGTGATGTTCGGCGGGAAGGACCTTACAAAGACCCCCGCGCACAAGATAGTTTCAATGGGAATGGCGCACGTCCCAGAGGGACGCCGCGTATTCGCGCAGCTTTCCGTGCTGGAAAACCTCATGCTCGGAGCCTACACCCGCAAGAACAAGGCAGAGATACAGGAATCCCTGGAGCACGTGTTCAAGCGTTTCCCGAGACTTGAGGAGCGCCGCGGTCAGATGGCAGGTACTCTTTCCGGCGGCGAGCAGCAGATGCTCGCTATGGGCAGAGCGCTGATGTCCAAGCCGTCGATAATCCTGATGGACGAACCGTCAATGGGACTTTCTCCGCTGTACGTAAGCGAAATTTTCGATATTATCCAGGAGATAAACAAGAGCGGCACGACCGTGCTTCTCGTTGAGCAGAACGCTAAGAAGGCGCTTTCCATCGCAAACCGCGCGTACGTTCTGGAGACCGGCAAGATCGTGCTTTCCGGCGACGCTCACGAGCTGATGAATAACGATTCCGTCAAGAAGGCATATCTGGGTGAATAACAGGAGGGTGTCATGGAAAAGTTTACAGTAACTATCGCACGCGGCTTCGGCAGCGGCGGCAGAACCATCGGTAAAATGCTTGCCGAAAAGCTCGGCGTGAAGTTCTACGATAAGGAGATTATCAGAATGGCATCCGACGCCAGCGGTATCAACGAGGCTCTTTTCGGTCAGTCAGACGAGAAAACGAAGAACAGCGTTTTCGGAAAGCCCGGAGTTTACAAGGGCGAAGTGATAGCTCCCGGAAAGTCGGGGTTCATCTCCGAGGAGAACCTGTTCAACTACCAGGCTATGGTGATAAAGCAGATAGCTGCTGAGGGTTCCTGTGTAATCGTAGGCCGCTGCGCCGACTATGTGCTCAACGGAGATCCGTCCGTTATCCGCGTATTCATCTACGCCGACGAGGAGACCTGCGTAAAGAACGCCGCAGAGGTAAAGGGTATAACCGACCGTAAGGAAGCACTCAAGACCATCGCCGCCACCGACAAGGAGCGCGCCGCATACTACAAGGCTCACACCGGCAGGGAATGGATAGACGCAAGAAACTACGATCTGTGCCTTAACAGCGGAGACCTGGGCTTTGAAAAGTGCGTTGATATCATCACGGATTTCATCAAAATCAAGCTCGGCTGAACAAGCCAGATTATAAAAATAAGGGGCTGTAATTTTACAGCCCCTTATTTTTATATTGCTCCGAGTTCCTTTAACCGATGGTAGACCTCCCCGGCGGGAAGCCCCATCACATTGTAGTAATCACCTTCGATACGCTTTACAAGCAGCGCTCCGCGCCCCTGAATGCCGTATGCGCCCGCTTTGTCCATAGGTTCCCCGGTGGCGGTGTAATCCGCTACTTCCTGAGCCGTCAACGGGTAGAACTCCACAAGGGTCTCCTCGGCAAAGGTGACGGAGGTTTCCGGTGTTATCAGGGTCACGCCGGTGAAAACGCTGTGTACTCTGCCGGAGAGATGACGAAGCATTCCCATTGCATGCTCCCGGCTTTTCGGTTTGCCGAGGATCTCTCCGTCTATCGCCACGACCGTATCGGCGGCAATTATCGTATCCGTGATAGTTCCGTCCGGGAACTTACGCGCGGATATTTCTTCCGCCTTCTGCTTTGAAAGCAGCATGACAGCCTCCCGCGGGGATATTCCGTCGGGAAGCGCTTCTTCTCCCTGCGCAGGTATGACCTCGAATTCCGGGCAGAACAGCCCGAGAAGTTCGCGGCGGCGCGGGGACTGGCTCGCAAGTATCATCACTTCTTACCGTGGGTGGTGTGCTCCGGCTCGTAGGGGTGCTGTGCACCGTAGATGTCGTTGTAGTTCTTTATGCACTGCTTGATGACCTCCACAGCCTGCTTCTGACCCATTACCTCGTTGACTGCGGTCTCCTTGCCCTCAAGCTGCTTGTACACTGAGAAGAAGTGACGCATTTCCTCAAACAGGTGGCTGGGTAACGCTTCGATTCCTCTGTATGCGTTGTAGGTAGGATCCTCGAACGGTATCGCGATGATCTTTTCATCGTTCTTGCCGTTGTCAAGCATTGTGATGACTCCGATGGGGTAACACTGAACCAGCACCAGCGGGTCTATAGGCTCGTTGCAGAGTACCAGTACGTCCAGCGGGTCGCCGTCGTCTGCGAGGGTACGCGGAATAAATCCGTAGTTGGCGGGGTAGTGCGTGGAGGTGTACAGAATGCGGTCGAGTACGATCAGACCGGTCTGCTTGTCCAGCTCGTATTTCTTCTTGCTGCCTTTTTCGATCTCGATAACCGCCATAAAGTCGTTGGGGGTGATTCTGTCAGGATTGATGTCATGCCATATATTCATATTGTCAGTCTCCTTTTAATAGATTTTGCTGATTTTATTATACAACATCGCCGCCGTATTTTCAAGGGCTTATTTTCTAAAATTTCGTCACCGCAGGGAGAGTTTATACATATTATGGTACTGACCACAGAGGACAGCGTTCAGGAGGTGCGGTATGGGTGACATTCTGTTTATCGGCGGCGACAGGCGCATGGTCTGCGCGGCGGAGCTTATTTCGCAGAGCGGCGGAGTATGCGCGGTCGGGCTGGGGGAGGGTTTCCCCGAGCCAGACAACCAGTCGGGCAGATACGAGCGGATAGTGCTTCCCGTGCCGTTTTCCCGGGACGGTGAAAACATCACTGCGCCGCTCTCTGAAAGACCGCTTCCGCTGGAAATGCTTACAGACTACGCCTCTGCGGGAGCGCGGATTTTTTCCGGAGGCACCTCCCCGAAGCTGGAGGCGCTGTGTGAAACTCACGGGCTTCAACTGGTGAACTACATGGCTATAGAGGAGCTGACGCTTAAAAATGCGCTGCTCACTGCCGAAGGAGCCATATCCCTGCTGATCAGCGGATATGATGGCGCGCTGTTTGATTCCACCGCCGTTATCACCGGTTACGGCAGGATATCGAGGTACCTGGCGCGTCTGCTTCAGGCGTTCCGGTGCAGAGTTACGATCGCGGCGCGAAGCCCTCTCCAGCGGGAAGCGGCTCTCCTGGACGGCTTGTGTACTCTCCCCGTGAACCTCGCCGGGCTTGCTGCGGCAAGCGCCGATCTTGTGATAAACACCGTTCCCGCGTGTATCCTGACGGAGGAATGCTTCAGCAGAATGCGCTCCGGCGCCGTCTACATGGAACTCGCGACCCGTTCGGAGACTCCGGAAAAGGAGTGGGCGGAAACTCGCGGTGTGAAATACATTGCTGCGGGAGGGCTTCCCGGGAAGTTTTCCCCCAGGACAGCCGGCGAAGCGATCGCACGTGCTGTCATCTCCGCGGAGCATTCGTAAGCGCCTGCGGAAACCATTGAAAGGAGGAATCCGCCTGAAATACGGCGGTATCATATATGACCGACATTTCAAAGCTCTCGGGGCTGAAGGTCGGGGCGGCGGTGTGCGGGTCGTTCTGCACATTCTCTCGGGTGTTCCGGGCGTTATCGGAGCTTGTGGCAGCCGGCTGCGACGTTACCCCGATAATGTCGACCTGCGCCTACACCACCGACACCCGATTCGGCACAGCCCAGGAACACGCCGCGCGGCTGTTCGACATCACCGGAAAAACCGTGCTGCACGAGATCACCACTACAGAACCTATAGGCCCAAAGAAAATGTTCGACGTGCTGCTTGTCGCGCCCTGCACCGGAAATACTCTCGCGAAGCTAGCGGCGGGGATCGTTGATACACCTGTATGCATGGCGGTAAAGAGCCATCTCCGCAATCAGCGCCCGGTGGTTATCGCGGTGTCGACAAATGACGCTCTTGCGGGCGCCGCCAAAAATATCGGCACACTGCGGAATTACCGGAACTTCTACTTTGTTCCGATATTCCAGGACGACCCGGTAGCAAAGCCGTTTTCCATGATATCCGATTTTAACAGGATACCTCAGACGATAGAAGCGGCGCTTTCCGGCGTGCAGATACAGCCGATGATAACTACTGTGCAGTAAGTACAGCGAACTTCCGAAACACTTAAATGCTGACGTGCCATTACTAAATGCAGTTGAGATCATATTTTCTAAGCATAAACGGGCAAGTTTTTGACTTGCCCGTTTATTGTGGTATTGCAACGTACCTGCTGATTATGCTCTTGCTGATCCGGCAATTTTCCCGGCAATGAACATCACGGCTGTTACGCATATGAAAATAAGCACGAAAAAGTTGATCTCTTCATTCCAGCGGAGCATCAGGACAGCGGCGTCGCCAACTGCAGCCGCGCAGAACGGCGCTGCCGGGAACCGATACTCTCCGTCACCCTCGTAGAATCTCCTGAGCATAACCGTGAACATTACGACCATTCCCGCTGAAACGATGATCTCCAGAGGAATGAAAAGCGCGGAAATCTCGATCGACGTATGATACACGACAGGTATCGACATGGAAAACGCCACGATATACCCGAATGACAGCCACCTTATAATTCCTCCGCCGTGCACCTTTACACGCTGGGCAGTATGTATCGCCATAGAAATAAGTATCATTCCATAAGCGGCGAACTGAATCGGAGGAATCGTGCCATCAGTATGCACCATTCCGCCCAGAAGAAGTATCCCGGCGGCTGTTGCCAGTTTCCCGAATACGCTTTGTTCTGGTTTGTCAGATGAGTGTGATTTTGCTGTAAAGCGTACGTTCAGGAACATATATGTATATGCTCCGACTATCGCCGCCACCGTAAGCACGCTCATATATAAATCAAGCAGGTCATAGCCGGCTATGTCGCTGGTAAGCACCGTCGCAAGGCTTATAACCCGTTCGATGGTGAGAATCAGAAAATACAGCATGAGAAATATAAATTTTGCCTTGTCAGATCTCCTGGTCATTATAACATCTCCTTTCAGTTATATTATAACATATTCTTATCCAAAAATCAATAGTAATTACGATTTTTATTTCTTTTTATATTCTCAGCAGAAAAAATTATAATTTTTCAACTGCATTTCAGGTTTTTGTGATATAATCAAATCATGAACATATAGAAAGGCTGGTATATAGAATGAGAATACTGATTGCCGAGGACGAATCCATGATAAGAAAAGCGCTGCGTACATTGCTTGAGCGCAGCAAATACACCGTAGATGAAGCCGCAGACGGCGAGGAAGCGCTTGACTTCATCGCGGTAAACGCTTACGATGTCATCGTGTTGGATATAATGATGCCGAAAAAGGACGGTATCGAAGTGCTCCAGAAACTGCGTGCGGACGGAGTTTCCACGCCGGTAATGCTGCTCACTGCCAAGTCTGAGATAGAGGACAGAGTGAACGGCCTTAACGCGGGAGCCGACGACTACCTACCGAAGCCGTTTGCAACGGCGGAGTTCCTCGCACGGGTAAAGGCTCTGTCGCGCCGCAGCGGTAGCTACACTTCAAATGATATTGTGTGCGGAAACACCTCGCTCTCCTGCGAAACATACGAGCTGAAATGCAGCGGAGCAGTACAGCTCAACAACAAGGAATTTCAGATAATGGAGCTGTTCATGCGCAATCCCCGCAGGATATTCTCATCGGAATTCATAATGGACAGGGTATGGGATATGGACGCGGATACGGCAAGCGACGTTGTGTATACATATGTAGGTTTTCTAAGGCGGAAGCTCCGTTCCATCGGCGCTGATATCGAGATACGGACGGCGCGCGGCGCCGGATATTCCCTGGAGGTGTGCAAATGCTGAAAAAACTCCGCAGGCGGTTCGTGCTGTCGGCAGTGGCTGCAGTCAGCGCGGTGCTGCTGATACTCATATGCGGCATAAATGTGTGGAACTACATCGTAACCACCAACCGCATGGACGCCACGATTTCCACCTTTGTCAGCCATGAAGGCGATACCCCTCCGGCACCCAAAGAAACCGAACCGGACAGGCCTCCGGACGACAGCGGTCAGAACAGCGGCGACAGGTTCTTTGGTTCGCCGTCTCCGGAAATGAAATACATGATGAGATATTTCTCCGTGACCTTCACCGATGGAGAGATAACCTCCACCAGCACGGATTTTGTTAAGAGCATTACACAGGAGCAGGCTCAGGAATATGCCCGGCAGGTGTATGATTCGGGAAAGGAGCGCGGCTTCTGCGGCGAGTACCGCTATATGACTACCAGCGACGGCTCTGAAACTACTGTGGTATTCCTGAACGTTTCACCGGAACTAAGCTACATGACTACGCTCCTTCTGGTATCAAGCGCGGTCGGAGTGATATGCCTGGCGGCGGTCACTGTACTTGTCGCAGTATTTTCAAAGCGCGCCATCGCTCCGTATGTCCGGAACATTGAGCAGCAGAAGCGTTTCATCACCGCGGCGGGGCACGAGCTGAAAACTCCGATAACCGCGATATCCGCCAGTGCCGACGTCCTGGATATGGAGATACCCGGCAACGAGTGGGTGGAGAATATCCAGAAGCAGGCGATACGGCTCAGCGGGCTTACGGCGGAACTTGTGGAGCTGTCGCGGCTCTCGGAGGAGCAGCCGTTTCCTGAGCGTGCGGAATTTTCGCTTTCAGACGCCGCCTGGGAAATAGCTGAGGCGTTCGGTTTTTCGGCGAAAGCGGCGGGAAAGCGATTCACTCAGGAGATCGAGGACGACGTTACCGTATTCGGAGATATGAGCGCATTCCAGAAGCTGACCTCGATACTGCTTGATAACGCGCTGAAATATTCCGATGAAAACGGCGAAATACGGCTGACGGTAAAGCGCCGGAGCAGACGCGCGGAAATAACGGTGTTCAACACCTGCGCGCATGTTGACCGGAATGAGATACCGCATTTCTTCGAGCGTTTTTACCGCTCTGATAAATCGCGGAGCAGTCCCGGAAACGGACTGGGACTCGCAGCCGCCCGGGAAATAGCCGAAGCCCACGGAGGAAGGATAACTGCTAAAACCTCGAATGAAAGGGATATCACGTTTCGCGTCTTAGTTTAATACCTTACGCACAATTCAAGACAAATAAAATGTAATCCCCCAAGCTCACATGAGGCTCGGTTACCGTGACGCTTCCCTCCACGGGTCCGCCGGAAAAATTCCCGTAGATCCTGAAATTATATTCTCCGATTTTCTGCGGCGAGAGCCGGACATTTCAGCCGCAAAAAAACTTCCCTCACAATTCTAATCACATGTCCTTTAAAACTGCGCCGGATCGTTTTGAAAATATAGCCGAACCAAAATCGTTTGTGAGTGTGTTTTTATTCTCACCTGAGTCTTTTTTCACATTCGTTACCCACTGCTAATGAATCGTTTACCAAAAGTTGAAAAGCATTGTGCAATAGCACTAAATCGGTTAGAGTAAAAATAGCTAAAAACATGAAAAATCAACAAAACTATTGAAAAAAACAGGCGGTTGTGGTACAATAATAACAAGGAATTTATAGTGGGTGACGTATTTTTTATGCAGTTTTGCGAAACGCCGCGCACGGATTCCGGACGGACTCCATGAGTATAACGACAGGAGGTCTTTATATATGGCTATCATCATTCCGGAAAAATACACCGTTCCGCTGTACCTTTTCCACCAGGGCGAGAACTCCCATGCGTATGAGTTCTTCGGCTCCCACCGGGAGGTACAGGACGGAAAGAGCGGCGCAGTTTTCCGCGTATGGGCTCCTAATGCGAAAACAGTAAGCGTTGTCGGCGATTTTGACCACTGGGACAGGGCGCTCCACCCGATGAACAAGATCAGCGACGGCGGTATCTGGGAGCTGTTCATTCCAGGCATAAAGCAGTACGACAACTACAAATACAGCATTGAAAGCCCTGACGGGCTGATCAAGCTCAAGGCTGACCCCTACGGTTATCACATGGAGCTTCGCCCGAACACCGCGACCAAGTTCTACGATATCGAGGGCTTCAAGTGGACGGACAAGAAATATCTCGACGAGCTACACGCAAAGAATATTTACGACAGCGCCGCGAATATCTATGAAGTGAACATAGGCTCCTGGCGCAAGGACGGCGAGAATTACCTCAGCTACCGCCAGCTTGCCGATAAGCTGATACCATACGTCAAGGAAATGGGCTACACTCACGTGGAGCTTATGCCCATCGGCGAGTATCCTTACGATGGAAGCTGGGGCTACCAGCAGATAGGTTACTTCGCTCCGACCTCCCGCTTCGGCACCCCGCATGACTTCATGGAATTTGTGGACAGGTGCCATGCCGCCGGTATCGGCGTAATAATCGACTGGGTTCCTGCACATTTCCCCAAGGACGCCGCAGGTCTTTACGAGTTCGACGGCACGAGCTGTTATGAATACTCTGACCCTTTAAAGCGCGAGCACAAGAACTGGGGCACACATATCTTTGACTGGGGCAAGCCCGAGGTACAGAGCTTCCTGGTTTCCAATGCAAACTACTGGATAGAGAAATACCACGTTGACGGTCTGCGCGTGGACGCCGTAGCCTCCATGCTCTACCTGGATTACGACCGTCAGAACGGCGAGTGGCGCCCCAATGCCTACGGAGGCCACGAGAACCTAGAAGCCGTGGCGTTCCTGCAAAAGCTGAATGCGGCGCTGTTCCGCGAGCATCAGAACATCATGATGATCGCCGAGGAATCCACCGCCTGGCCGATGGTCACAAAGCCTGCCGATATAGGCGGTCTGGGCTTCAACTTCAAGTGGAACATGGGCTGGATGAACGACATGCTCAGATATATGTCCATGGATCCGCTGTCGAGACCGTACAACCATAATCTTGTTACGTTCTCATTCTACTATGCGTTCTCAGAGAATTACATACTCCCGATATCTCACGACGAGGTAGTTTACGGAAAATGCTCCATGCTGGATAAGATGGGCGGTCCGAGGGAATTCCGCTTCAATTCAATGCGCACGTTCCTCGGATATATGACCGCTCACCCCGGAAAGAAGCTCATGTTCATGGGTCAGGAATTCGCCCAGTACAAGGAGTGGAACTTCCAGACCCAGCTCGACTGGGAGGTCATGGAGTTCGAACCGCACCGCGAGCTTCACGAATACGTCAAGGATCTCAACCGGTTCTACAAGGAAAACGCCCCGCTGTGGGAGTGCGACACGAGCTGGGAGGGCTTCCACTGGATCTCCAGTGAGGACAACGCGAACTCTGTGATCGCGTTCAGACGTATCGCCCGCAATAAGGACGAAATAATATGCGTATGCAACTTCCAGCCGGTAAGGCATGAAATATACGAGATCGGCGTTCCGTACTATGCGGACTACGAGGAGGTATTCAACTCCGACGACAGGAAGTACGGCGGCACAGGCGTTTCCAACGGTACAGTCACCGCGAAGGAGGAGCCTATGCACGGTGAGCAGTTCCGGATCACGCTTGACCTGCCTCCGATGGCAGTGCTGTTCTTCAAGATAAAGAACAAGCGCACTCCGCCAAGCCAGCTCCCCGCAGAGGAAGCAGTTCCGGAGACCATACAGCCGGAGGAAGTTCCCGCCGAAGCGGCAGTTCCGGTGGTGCTCCCGCTGCTGAACGAGGAGAGACCCGTTGTTGACGCTCCGGAGGAAGTCCCCGCTGAGACTGAAAAGCCCGCAGACAAGGTGCCGGAAGTTCCGGAGACTCCCACAAAGGCAGAGGAGAAGGTTCCGGAAGCTCCGCCAAAGAAAGCAGAGAAAATTCCGGAGACAACTGAAAAATCAGAAAAATCAGCTAACCCCGCCAAGAAAGGCGATAACCCAAACAAAATCACGGCTCAAAAGGTCGGGACAGGAGGAAATATATGAATCACATTAAAAAAGAGTGCGTTGCCATGCTGCTTGCCGGTGGTCAGGGAAGCCGTCTGTATGCGCTGACGCAGGAGATGGCAAAGCCCGCAGTTCCCTACGGAGGCAAGTACAGGATAATCGACTTCCCGCTCTCCAACTGCGTAAATTCCGGTATCGACACCGTAGGCGTGCTGACGCAGTATCAGCCGCTGGTGCTCAACGAGTACATAGGCAACGGTCAGCCCTGGGGTCTTGACCGCGCTCACGGAGGCGTGCACGTACTGCCGCCTTACGAGACCGCAGCAGGCAAGGCATGGTATTCCGGCACAGCTAATGCTATCTACCAGAATATCGGCTTCATCGACCGCTACGATCCCGAGTATGTAGTTATCCTGTCCGGCGACCATATCTATAAGATGGACTACTCCAAGATGGTGGACTTCCACAAGCAGCACGAGGCTGACGCCACCATCGCAGTGCTTGAAGTTCCGTGGGAGGAAGCTCCCCGCTTCGGTATCATGAGCGCAAAGCCCGACGGCACTATCTATGAGTTCGCAGAGAAGCCGAAGGAGCCTAAGTCCAACCTTGCTTCAATGGGTATTTATGTATTCACATGGTCCAAGCTCCGCAAGTACCTCATCGACAACGAAAACGACGAGGGCGCAACCAAGGATTTCGGTAAGAACATAATCCCCGCAATGCTCGAGAACAAGGAAAAGATGGTAGCTTACCACTTCGACGGCTACTGGAAGGACGTTGGAACCATCGACTCCCTGTGGGAAGCAAACATGGACGTCCTCGACCCGAAGGTTCCGCTCGACCTGCTGGACGACAGCTGGAAGATCTATTCCAGAAACCCTGTAATGCCTCCGCATTATGCAGGCCCCTCCAGCCAGATCCAGAACTCCATGGTAGCAGAGGGCTGCGAGATCTACGGTATGGTAGACTTCGCGGTGCTGTTCGCAGGCGTTGTTATTGAAGAAGGCGCTATTGTCCGCGACAGTATCATCATGCCTAACACCATCATCAAGAAGGGTGCGGTCATCGAGTATTCCATCGTCGGCGAGAACTGCGTCATCGGCGAGGGCGCACATATCGGAGAACGTCCTGAGCTTATCGAGGACAAATCCCAGTGGGGCGTTGCAGTAATCGGTCACAACGTGAATGTTTCCGACAAGGCTGTTGCACCTCCTAAGGCTATGATCTCCAAAGATATATAAGAAAGGATGTTTTTGATATGGCAAGTATGGGCAATGTTTTAGGACTTATTTTTGCTAATATGCACGAAGAGAACCTTCCCGAGCTGACCAAGGCAAGAGCTATGGCGAGCGTTCCCTTCGGCGCCAGATACCGCCTTGTTGATTTCCCGCTTTCCAGCATGGTTAATTCGGGAATCACTCAGGTAGGCATAATCACTCAGGCTAAGTACTACTCCCTGATGGATCACCTCGGAATGGGCAGTGAGTGGGATCTTGCAAGAAAGACCGGTGGTCTGCATATCCTCCCGCCCTACGGCAGAAGCGACAACGGCGTTTACAGAGGCCGTCTTGAGGCTCTCGCAGGCGCTGCGGAATTTATTCACGAATCCGGCGCGGAGTATGTTATCATGTCCGACAGCAATGTTGTTGCGAACATTGATTTTAAGCCGATAATTGAGTTCCACGAGAAGAAGGGTGCAGACATCACCTGCGTTTACGGCAAGGGCGTTTACGACGCAGACCGTACCTCCAGATTCACAGTTCTCGGCGTTGACGATAACGACGTAGTATACGACGTGCTCTCCAGACCGTCAATCAGCGGCGAGGTCAAGCCCGCTCTGAACATCTACGTTGCAAGACGCGACTTTCTCGAGAACATCATTCGCGAGAGCGAGTGCCGCAGCCTTTACAGCTTTGAGACTGATATCCTCCAGCACAAGCTGCATGATTTCAAGATATTCGGCTACAAGTATGACGGCTATTTTGAGATAATCGACAGCATGAAGACCTTCTACAAGGCTAACAACGACATGATGAACCGTGACATCTGCCACGAAGTATTCTCCATGAACAAGCCGATCTACACAAAGGTAAGAGATGTAGCACCTGCCAAGTACGGCATTGACGCTAACGTTAAGGGTTCCCTTATCGCTGACGGCTGCATTATTGAGGGTACTGTTGAGAATTCCGTTCTGTTCCGCGGCGTAAAGGTCGGGAAGGGCGCTGTTATCAAGAACAGTATCGTTATGCAGAGCTCAGTTATCGAGGAGAAGGCTGCGTTCATCAACGGTATCGCTGATAAGGACGTTACCATCACCAAGAATCGTACTATTACCGGCTCAGCGGAGTATCCTGTGTTCATCACTAAGGGAGCTACTGTTTAAGTCGGAATTCAGAGCCGATTTCGGCAGATAATTGAAAGTTGCGGGCAGGCGGTTAGCTTGCCCGTTTTCTGTTGGGGAAACTATAATTTAGCGACCACATGTTAAATACCGCGTCAGCAATTAAGTTTTAGGTCAAGCCTTTTTCAAAAGGCTTGCGAGTCAAGGGTGTCTCCCCCGGGTGGGGGAGGTGGCACGAAGTGCCGGAGGGGCTGACCGAAAGAGAGAGCCCTTGTCGCCGTCCGCAGACGGCGAAACTCTCCAGAAGAAAAAAAGGCGCTAAAGGGGTGTGGGGGAAAACTCTTGTTTTCCCCCACACCCCTTTAGCGCCTTTTTAATCATTTTACTGCGCACCAGCGCGCAGAGTTACCGCACTTCGTGCGGAGTGTTTCGCCTGACGGCGACGAGGGCGCTGCCCTCGACTCGCAAGGGGGACTAGTCCCCCTTGACTCCCGATAGGGGGCGGCTCAAATTTTAAACTAACCTACAAACAACAATTTATCTAACAATACATCGTCACATCGTCCGAATTCCTACTCACTCGAATTACTCAAAAATTCACAGCATCAAAGAATAAACCCCAAAGCACGGTGCAAACTACCCATGAAAAGGAGTGATCACCATGCCGATCAAAGTTGAAGAACTCTGCCGCTACTTCCGCGTGGGCGGCAGCACTGTAAGGGCGCTGGACGGCGTATCCCTTAACATAGACGACGGAGAATACGTCACCATCTGCGGAGCCAGCGGCAGCGGCAAATCCACGCTGATGAACATACTCGGCTGTCTCGACGTTCCCACCTCCGGAAGGTACCTTCTCGACGGCGAAAACGTCACCGCGCTTGCCGACGATAAACTCAGCCATATCCGCGGCAGCAAGATAGGCTTTGTGTTCCAGAGTTTCAACCTGATACCCTACCTGACCGCTCAGGAAAACGTCGAGCTTCCGCTTATGTACCGCGGAATCCCGCGCAGACAGCGCCGCGAAGCCGCCCGTGAGGCTCTCGAACAGGTTGGGCTTCTTAACCGCGCGGATCACCGTCCCTGTGAAATGAGCGGAGGTCAGCAGCAGCGCACAGCGATTGCCAGAGCGATAGCGGCGCGTCCGTCGATGATACTTGCCGACGAACCCTGCGGAAATCTCGACAGCCGTTCCGGGCGGGTGGTCTGCGAGATACTGGAAGCGCTCCACATGTGTGGCAAAACCATCGTCATGATAACCCACGACGAAAACACCGCCAAGCATGCGGAACGCCTTATCCGCATAGCCGATGGTAAAATAGCCTGCGGCTGATTTCCTATAAAAGTATCATCAGCATACCTCCACCGAAAACCGCCGCTATCAGCAGGCTTACCGGAAGTCCCACGAGCGAGGTTATAAGCGCGTTTCTGTCAAACACCCGGTGTGACCTCCTTGTGAGCCTTACCGTAACTTCCCGGTCGGAGCGGTACAGCTTCCCCCGCATTATGAATTCAGCCGGAAACACATTGCCGTATTCCGAGCCGTCTATAAGGTACACCGCGGATTCGAACCGTTTTCCGCGTTCAAACCTCACGAACCGAGCGGATCTCTTCTCGGAGCGCAGCAGCATTACCCAGCATACCGCAAAGAATACCGCTGTAAACAGCGCCGCAAGCGCCACCAGACCGGCAATCCCTATTATAATCCAGCCGATGTCAAGACCGGTCAGCAGCAGTATCAGTATTACAAAAACGATCCCGATGATGATTTCCATGCACTCACCCCTGTTAAGTATAGCATATCGAAAATATTTTGTAAATCCCTGCAACGTTTTGCCGTCGAATACTGTTTTATAAGTGTAAGGACATTTTCCTTCAATGCGTTTCTCCTTTCTTTGCTGCGCTTTCCCCGGCGCAGCTTCTTTTTTGTTCAAGGCACTTGATTTTTAGGCGAAAATGTGGTATAATATTTTAGCTAAGACTGCGTGCAGTCTTTGGGACTTCATTATATGACCGCGGGGCTGGAAACAGCCATGAGGAAAGTCCGAGCATCACAGAGCAGGGTAACTGATAACATCAGCCGAGGGCGACCTTAGGGCAAGTGCAACAGAGATATACCGCAGCGAAAGCTGTAAGGGTGGAAAGGCGAGGTAAGAGCTCACCGGGGTGCAGGAGACTGTACCGCCATGTAAACCCTACCCGATGCAACACCGATTGGTGCGGAGGATAACGCGTCTGCTCGGCGCGCTTCGTTAAAAGGTGGCTTGAGCGTAATGGCAACATTGCGCCTAGATAGATGGTCATACACGACAGAACTCGGCTTACCGATGGAGTCCCAGCTATGAAAAAACGCGGAGCGATCCGCTGAATACCAGCGATCCCGGAAGTTTTATTTCCGGGATTTGCGGTACAATAAACAGATACAGTTTTATTCCATAAAAAGCAATGTCAGGAAGGAGCGCAAATGGATATCCCGTCTTACCACCTTAACTTCGTCAATGAAGAATACGACGAAAACGGCATACTCAAAAAGTTCAGCATAAAGTATCCCGACAATTTCAACTACGCATACGACATCATCGACAAATACGGCGAAATGGAGCCTGACCGCCGCGCACTCATGTGGGTGGACCTCCAGGGCAACGAGAAGCTGCTGACCTACGGCGACCTTTCAAAGCTCTCCAACCGTGCGGCTAATATGTTCCGCGGCTGGGGGATCAAGAAGGGCGATAAGGTAATGCTGGTGCTCAAGCGCAATTATCAGTACTGGTACGCTATTCTCGGTCTGATGAAGCTCGGCGCTATCGCTATTCCGGCTACTCACATGCTCACCACGAAGGATTTTCAGTACCGTTTCCAGGCGGCGGACGTTTCCGGCGTTATTGCTACCGCACACGCTAACGTGGCTCACTTCATCGACGAAGCCGACGACCTCCTCGGCGACCGCAGGCTGCGCGTAAAGGCGATAGTAAACGGCACCCACGAGGGCTGGCACGATTTCGACGCCGAGATACAGAACTATCCCGATACCCTTGAGCGTATCCCGACAAAGGCAGACGAACTTCACCTGCTGTACTTCACCTCCGGCACGACCGGCTATCCCAAGATGGTAGTACACGACCACGCATACGGTCTCGCGCATATCCAGACCGCGAAGCACTGGCAGAACGTAGACCCCAACGGAATACACCTCACCATCAGCGACACCGGCTGGGCTAAGGCGGCATGGGGCAAGCTGTATGGTCAGATGGCGATGGGAACCTGCGTTTTCGTCTACGATTTTGATAAGTTCATACCCGAGAACATGCTCCGCATAATGGAGAAGTACAAAATAACGACATTCTGCGCACCGCCTACGATGTTCCGCTTCTTCATCAAGGAAGGTCTTGAGAAGTACGACCTCTCCAGCCTGAAATACTGCACGATAGCAGGCGAGGCGCTCAATCCCGAGGTGTTCAACAAGTGGTACGAGTACACCGGCATCAAGCTGATGGAGGGATTCGGTCAGACCGAATCCACCGCGATACTCGCAAACATCACCGGCATGACTCCGAAGCCCGGAAGCATGGGCAAGCCCTCGCCGCTGTACGATGTTGACCTTGTGGATTCCGAGGGCAATTCCGTACCCGTCGGGGAAGTCGGAGAGATCGTGGTGCGCGGCGAGTACTGCCACACTCCGGGTCTGTTCCGCGGATACTACAACAGTAAGGAGCTTACCGACGAGGCATGGCACAACGGAATGTACCACACCGGCGACACCGCATACCGTGACGAGGACGGCTATTACTGGTACGTCAGCCGCAACGATGACGTTATCAAGTCCAGCGGCTACCGCGTGGGGCCGTTCGAGGTAGAGAGCGTGCTGATGATGCACCCGAGCGTACTGGAGTGCGCCGTTACCGGAGTTCCCGACCCGATAAGAGGTCAGCTTGTAAAGGCTACGATAGTGCTTGCGCGCGGCTATACGGCGAGCGACGAGCTTGCCGAGGAACTCAAGGAGTTTGTAAAGCACAACACGGCTCCCTATAAGTACCCGCGTTCCATCGAGTTCGTGGAGACGCTCCCCAAGACCATCAGCGGAAAGATCATGCGTGCAGAGATACGCCGCAGAGACCTTCAGAAGTACAAGAAATAAAAAGATCCCCGGAGCGAAAGCCCCGGGGAAATTTATCAAGCGATTCGCCCCTGCAAACAGTGCAGGGGCGGATTTTATGCCCGATAAGAATTTACACTAGGAGAAAAACTTAAAGGTATGAAGTTCATTATTCGTAATCTGCAATGTCGATCCAGGTGAGCAGAAGCTCGCGCTCCTCGGGGCGCTTGAACTTGAGCTGTGCGGCAGCCACGATGGGGAGCCAGTCCTGAACGTACTTTACAGCGGTGCCTGTCTTCTTGCAGTACATCTTGAGGTACTTCTCAGCGTATTCTGTGTGGTGATTCAGGCAGAACCACAGGTAGGTCTTTGCTACATCGGCGGAAGCGTTGCCCTGCTTAGCCTTGAGCCAATCTACAACGTATACGCCGTTCTTGTTGATGATGATGTTATCCGGTGTGAACTCGCCGTGGCAGAGCTTAACGTGCTTCGGCATGGACTCCAGACGGGTGAGAAGCTCGTACTTCTTAACGTCGTCGATCATGTCCAGGCTCTCGATGGAGCGCTTGAGGTAATCCTTCAGGCGGCTGATCTTGGGTGAGCGCTGGGAGTTGATCTCGATCTGGAGGTCTACCATCTGCTCGAGGTACTCGTCGGCCTTCTCAGGGGACTTCTTGAGCAGGTCTGCCATTGTGTCGCCGGTTATGTAATCGTAGGAGATAGCCCACTTGCCATCTATCTTGGTAACTTCTTCGAGTGCCGGGATCTTATTATATCCAGTTTCCTCAACGCGGGTATGGGTCAGAGCTTCATAAAGAACTACGCTCTTGGGTTCGTTCGGGTCCTTGAAAACCTTGACAGCCTTTCCGTCAACCTCGTAAACCTGTACCTTATCGCCGTCAGAAATCATATTTTGCAGTTTCATAATTCATCTATCCTTTCCCCGAATCTTTCCCCCTTAGTATGAAGTCCGATCCGTTTTTCGTTGTCTTTATTATAGCACTTATGTAATCGTTTGTAAAGTGGTTTTTATCAAATTTGAATAGTCTGTAGGAATTTTCAGAACAATTTTTGTTTACTTTCACAATGAAACGTTAAAAGTTTCACAGGGACTTCAGAAATGATTCACAGCGGGAGAGAAAATGTAGAATAAAAAAATGCTGATTTTTTTGGATTTAGGGAACGGATATGTTGATTTTCGGTCGACAAATTGTTGTTTGCAGGTCAATTTTAAATACCGCGTCAGCAATTAAATTTTGGTCAAGCCTCCCATTCACGCATTTATTTGGCTTCGCTCACGGCGTGAACGCTTCAAAAGACTAACAAATTGGGGGGTGTCTCCCCCTCTGGGTGAGACACCCCCTTGACTCACGATATGGTGCTGCTGAAAGTTTTAAAACCTCGCACGCAAATCATGACCTGCCGCAGCCCAAACAGGAAATTCAGTTGAATCAAACGTTGTCTCCGTTAGGCTCGCCGCTGGTGACTATTCCCTTTTCAGCGTCGATGGTGACTGCCGTTCCTGAACGCAGTATCTGCGTTGCATTGGAAGCTCCCGTGATCACCGGAATATCCAGCGTCTTTCCGACTATGGCAGCGTGGCTGTCATCGCCGCGCTCCTCGGTGATAATGCCTGCAGCGGTCTTGAGCAGCGGAAGTATAGCGTTGCTTGTATGCGGGATTACCAGTATCTCGCCAGAATTGAACAGCTTCTGAGCCTCAGCTTCGTCCTTGCATACGCACGCGGTGGCTGTAACGGTTCCGGAGGTAGCTCCGCAGCCGGTAACAAGTACGTCGCCGACAATGTGCACCTTCATCAGGTTCGTAGTACCGGAAACGCCCAGCGGAACTCCGGCGGTGATGACTACCAGGTCGCCGTTTTTCAGCAGACCAGCCTCAACCGCCTTCTGTACTGCATGGTGGATAAGGTCGTCGGTGGAGGTCATGCGCTCCTCCGCCATCAGCGGGATAACGCCCCATGACAGCGCCTGCTGGCGGAGTGTAGTTTCGCTTGTGGTACAGGAAATTATCGGGCACTCCGGGCGGTAACGCGAGAGCATGCGCGCGGTGGTGCCGGTCTTAGTTACGGTGATGATCGCAGTAGCGCCGAGATCCATCGCCGCGGATACCGTCGCATGGGATATCGCAGTGGATACGTTCACCACGTCAGGATTCTCAAGCTTGTAGAAGCGCTTCTTGTAGTCTATCGCCTTCTCGGTGGTCTCAGCGATGAGCGCCATTGTGCGCACCGCCTCGACAGGGTGCAGACCTGCGGCGGTCTCGCCGGAGAGCATTATCGCGCTGGTGCCGTCGTAGATAGCGTTGGCAACGTCGGTGGTCTCCGCACGGGTTGGGCGCGGATTCTTTATCATGGACTCCAGCATCTGGGTCGCGGTTATTACCTGCTTGTTGGCGTTGTAGCCCTTCTTTATCAGCATTTTCTGGAGCTGCGGGATCTCCTCGAAGGGTATCTCAACGCCCATATCGCCGCGGGCTACCATTATGCCGTCGGCAACATGGAGGATAGAGTCGATGTTGCGAACGCCGTCGCCGCTTTCGATCTTCGCGATTATGCGGATATCAGGGCGGCCTTCCTCCTCAAGTATCTTGCGGACCTCCAGGACATCGTCCGCGCAGGTGACAAAGCTCGCCGCAACAAAATCGAAGTTCTCCTGAGCCGCAAAGCGGATATCGCTCTCGTCCACCTCGCTGATGTATGGCATGGAGAGCTTCACGCCGGGAACGTTAACGCCCTTGTTGTCGGAGAGGACGCCGCCGTTAAGTACCGAACACACGATATCGGACGTGCCGTCGCCGTTGTCCTTTATCTCGTTGCAGCGGAGGATAACATTGCCGTCGTCGATGAGGATACGCGTGCCGGCGGAAATATCCCCGGGAAGTCCCTTGTAGCTTATGGAAGCGCGCTCTATCGTACCTTCCTCCTCGCGGGTGGTGAGGGTGAATGTGCCTCCGGTGGGTATCTCGGGCTTTGCGCCGCCCTTGAATTTGCGGAGCCTTACCTCGGGACCCTTGGTGTCGAGCAGGGTCGCTACGGGCTTGCCGACTTCCTTTGCTATACGGATTACGCGGTCGTGATCTATCTTGTGGCTCTCATGCGTGCCGTGGGAAAAGTTCTGGCGAGCAACGTTCATGCCGTTGTCGATGAGGGCGCGCAGTATCTTGTCGTCCTTGGTCGCAGGACCTAGTGTGCATACTATCTTTGTTCTTCTCATGTTGTACACTCCGTTCTTGTCTTTAGGCATTCTGCCTGTTCTGTTTTTGCGCTATTCCTATTTATTATATCATTTGTCAGGCAAGAAATCAACCCTTAAATTGTAAATTTTTTGCTAAGGATTGTGAGAACCATTAACGCGAAGCTTTTACTCCATTTTCACATTGTGAACGTATATAATACACCTTTCCCGGGTAGAATATAAACTGTAAGGCGGCGGGAACACCAAAGCCTCCTAGAACGACAACCGCACCTTTTCATATAATTACCAACCAAACCAGCACCAGGCCCCTGCGAGCGATCGCGGGGGTTTGGTGTTTTTGCGGAAAAATGCGCGGGAACGCTCCGCAAATCGCGCAAAATCATTGACAACCGCCGGAATTTAGAGTATAATATATATTTGTAATATAATATTATCCCGCTGAAAGGAAACAAAAACAATGGGTTATGATTTTACCGCCATTGAAAACAAGTGGCAGAAATACTGGGACGAACACAAGACGTTCCACGCAGAAAACGACTACTCCAAGCCGAAGTTCTACGCGCTGGTAGAGTTCCCCTACCCCTCCGGTCAGGGACTCCACATCGGCCACCCGCGCCCCTACACCGCTATGGATATCGTATCCAGAAAGCGCAGACTCCAGGGCTACAACGTGCTGTTCCCGATGGGCTGGGACGCTTTCGGTCTGCCGACTGAGAACTTCGCCATCAAGAACAAGATACACCCCGCCATCGTAACAAAGAACAATGTTGCGCGCTTCAAGGCTCAGCTCAAGAGCCTCGGTCTGTCCTTCGACTGGGACAGGGAGATAAACACCACCGATCCCGATTACTTCAAGTGGACGCAGTGGATATTCCTCAAGCTGTTCAAGGCAGGACTTGCATACAAGAAGGAAATGAACGTCAACTGGTGTACCTCCTGTAAGGTCGTTCTGGCTAACGAGGAGGTCGTAAACGGCAAGTGCGAGCGCTGCGGCGGCGAGGTGGTCCACAAGGTAAAGAGCCAGTGGATGCTCAAGATCACCGAGTACGCTCAGAAGCTCCTCGACGACCTGGACAGCGTTGACTACTTCGAGAAGATCAAGACCGCCCAGAAGAACTGGATCGGACGTTCAACCGGCGCCGAGGTGGACTTCACCACCACAGCCGGCGACATGCTGACCATCTACACCACCCGCCCGGACACACTGTTCGGCGCGACCTACATGGTAATCTCCCCGGAGCACCCCATCATCGAGAAGTGGGCTGACAAGCTCCAGAACATGGACGCTATCCGCGAGTATCAGGCTGCCGCTGCGCGCAAGTCTGACTTCGACCGCACCGAAATGAACAAGGACAAGACCGGCGTCAAGCTGGAAGGCGTCCGCGCGATCAACCCCGTAAACGGCAAAGAGATCCCGATATTCATTTCCGACTACGTTCTGATGACCTACGGCACCGGCGCTATCATGGCGGTTCCTGCGCACGACACCCGCGACTGGGAGTTCGCAAAGGTATTCAACCTGCCGATAATCGAAGTAGTCAAGGGCGGCGAGAACGTTCAGAAGGAAGCCTTCACCGACTGCGCTACAGGCATCATGGTAAATTCCGAGTTCCTGGACGGTCTCTCCGTTGAGGAAGCAAAGGTAAAGATCAAGGAGTGGCTCACCGCAAACGGCAAGGGCCGCGAGAAGGTAAACTACAAGCTGCGCGACTGGGTATTCTCCCGCCAGAGATACTGGGGCG
>CAMELR010000034.1 GCA_945923775.1 uncultured Clostridia bacterium
CCACCAACCCGACCAGATTCCAGCACCCCGTTGCAGGTACCTACAAGAAGGAGTGCGTAGAGAAGGGCAAGAAGTACTTCTCCGTAGCTTCCGGCGGTGGTACAGGTAGAACCCTGCACCCTGATAATATGGCTGCTGGTCCTGCTTCCTACGGTATGACCGATACAATGGGCCGTATGCACTCCGACGCGCAGTTCGCTGGTTCCTCCTCCGTTCCTGCACACGTTGAGATGATGGGTCTTATCGGTATGGGCAACAACCCCATGGTTGGCGCTACCGTTGCTTGCGCAGTACTTGTTGAGGAAGCTCTCAAGGCTTGATTTCAAGCGGTTCCGCAAGATAAATAAAATTTCCGGCGTTGGTTATCCAGCGCCGGATTTTTGCTTAACTACATCGGTAAACTTAAAAACATAATCACAACACATTTCATTGACTGAGCCGCCCGCGATTTACTCGTATTCCATAAGACAGCACGTACTTTTTTCGGGAAATCCTCGACAGTAATCGACAAATTCTCAAAAATTATTGACTTATCTTAATTTAAATGATATAATACATATAACAAGTGTTTTGTAGCATAGTAAATAATAGTCAAAAATGCGATGCGGAATGCTGAATAGGTGACCATGATCGTGTATTAGCCATGTCAACTCAGGCTATGTGGCATTCTGATTGATCGCCCGAAACCATCATAGTTCTTCTTGGATAAGAAACGGAGGTTTTGGCAAATATGAACAAAGACGGAAATGTACGCCTTACTGACCTGATTCCAGTTGAGACGCTTCAGAAAATTCAGATCTCATTCTCCAAAATGGCTCGAATGGCGGCACTTACCACTGACGAGAACGGAATTCCGCTGACCAAGGGTTCAAACTTTTCGAATTTATGCACGAATTTCTGCCGTAAGTCGCCGATAGGAAGAAAGCGGTGCGAAAAATGCGACCGCGACGGAGCAATGCGGGTGCTGGAAACCGGCAGACCTGTGTCGTACTTCTGTCACGCAAATCTTGTGGACTTTGCAGCCCCGATAATGCTCGGAGACCGCATGATCGGTACGCTTGTAGGAGGTCAAGTCCTCTCCGCAGAGCCGGATTATGACAAAATGCGCGATATCGCACGCGAACTCGAACTGGACGAAGACGGCTTTGTTGATGCCGCCCGCAGGACGCAGATTGTACCTGAAGCCGCGATCGAGCGTTCCACGAACTTCATATACGAGTTTTCTCTGGTAATTTCGGAGATGGCATATAAAACCTACGAAACGATCCGGCTGAGCAATCTGGCGGTGTCGCAGAAGTCAGATTTCCTTGCGAACATGAGCCACGAGATACGCACGCCGATGAATGCGGTGCTTGGTATGGCTGAGATGGCGCTCCGCGAGGAAATGACTCCACAGGCGAAGCAGTACATAAGGCAGATACGCTCCTCTGGCAAGCATCTTCTTGTAATAATCAACGATATTCTCGATTTCTCCAAAATCGAGTCCGGAAAGCTTGATATCGTAAAGGCGGAATATGAGCCGCTCTCGATGGTGAACGACCTGGTCAATATTGTAAATACTCGAATCGGAACAAAAAAGCTTGAGTTCACGACCGACTTTGACCCGGGGATCCCGCATAAGCTGTACGGTGACAGTGTAAGGATCCACCAGATACTGCTGAATCTGCTGAATAACGCTGTAAAATTCACGGAGCATGGCGAGGTTCACCTAGCGTTATCGTACGAAAACGCTGATGACGACCAGATAATTCTGAAAGCGGTAATACGCGATACGGGCATTGGAATCAAGCAAGATGACATGGATAAGATATTCCAGTCGTTCCAGCAGGTAGACAGCAAGAGAAACCGCAACATAGAGGGCACGGGTCTGGGACTTGCTATCGCAAAGCAGCTCCTGAAACTCATGGACGGATCCATTCGTGTTCAGAGCGAATACAACAAGGGAAGTACTTTCTATGTTGAGCTGCCGCAGAAGGTCGTCAGCCGGGTTCCGTCCGTTCCGCGCGCTGAGAGCGGGGTAAATGTTGCTCTGCTGGTTGAAAACAGGTACATTCGCGGTCAGCTTTGCAGGGATCTCCGCTCGCTCGGTGTGGATTATTCGGATATTTCGGATACTCGAGATGTAAGCAATGTGAAATCCGGATTCCTGATCGTTGAAAAGTCACTTTTCAGCGAGAGCGTCAGGGAGGCGGTGGAAGCGTCTCCGGATTTACAATGCCTTGTCGTTGCAGCGTATAATGACCACTTTGACAACGATGTTCCACGGGTCAGGGCGATACCGAAACCGGTTTTCTCGATGGGGCTGTATTCCGCACTGCACGGCGGCTTCCATGCTCTAGCGGAGGACGGCTCGGAGACCGACGATTTCGCGTTTATTGCGCCGGACGCACATGTGCTTATCGTCGACGATAATCCTATAAACCTCAACGTTGCCAGCGGAATCATTGAGCCTCTGAAAATGCATGTTGACACGGCGAACGGCGCTTCGCAGACCATCGAAAAGGTCAGAAAAACCAAGTATGACATGATTTTTATGGATCACATGATGCCGGAGGTAGACGGCGTTGAGACCACACACATTATAAGAAGGCTCATAAATGGGTATGAGGACGTTCCGATAATCGCGCTTACAGCGAACGCCATGGGCGGTACCCGTGAGATGTTCCTGCGGGAAGGCATGAACGATTTCATTGCGAAACCGATAGAAGTAAACGAGATAGTAGCGATGGTAAGAAAATGGCTCCCAAAGGAAAAAATAGTTCCTGTAGATAAAAATTCCGGGCGGGAACCGGAAAACAGCGTGCCCATAATCAACGGCCTGGATTCAAAACGCGCCATCACAATGCTTGGCAGCGAGAAGCTCTATATGCAGGTGCTGAAGGATTATTTCAACGCGGTCGACAAGCGCGCGGAAATGATAGCGCATATGCTTGAAAACGGCGATATCAGGAATTACACTATCGAGGTTCACTCGCTGAAGAGCACCTCGCGGCAGATAGGCGCGGACGCTCTCGCAGACCTCGCGGCTCGGCTTGAAAAAGCAGGCGGTGAAAACGATGTGGATTTCATCAGGGCAAACACGGACGAGCTTTTGATCAGGTACCGCGAATGTAAAAAGCTGCTCGAACCGCTGTTTGCGGAGGCTTCTGACGCTGCCCGGGCTGCGGAGGAAGATTACGGCGCGGTATCAGAACTGCTGACCAGGGTGGCGGCCGCGCTCGGGGACGAACAGGCGACCGGCGGTATCCTGAAAGAAATGTCGGAATGCAGGCTTACTCCGGCACAGAAACAGTGCTTCGAGAAATTCAGAACAGCCGTCAGGGACGGAGACGGGACAACCAGCACACTGATACTGGGCATGTGGCGCGATATAGCGGCGGCGGAAGCGGGAAAGAGCTTCTCAACGGCGGAAGAGATCCGCGCCGCACTTGACAAAATGCAGGACGCCCTCGACGAGTTCGACTCTCTGCTCATTGATGACGCTCTGGAGCAGATGAGCAGTCTGACGCTTCCCGGGAAACAATCCGGGCTGTTACAGAAAATGAAGGCTGCCGCAGAGGATTCCGATACCGACCTTTGTGCAAGCCTTGTGGAAGAATGGCAGAATATGATCGGAGACTGATTCTCAACAAAAGCGTGCGCAGAAGTGCGTGCGCTTTTTTGCTGTAAGATCCGGAATGCCATAGAATTGAAGCGCTGCATGGCTCCACGGGTCGAAGAGCGGCAGTGTATAAAAAGCAGTTTCATATATAAGGAGATAAACTACTTGACAATCGGGCAGAAAAGCGGTATAATAAATACATATGTCCGGTAAATAAATGTGGATTTTTTGCCGGATCTGATGTCCTTCATGGTATTAAACCGGTCGGCGTATGCGTATATTTGCGTTCTTCCGGTCAAATATAGATACAGGTAATTTTTTGCAGTTAACATATATCATCTGAACAGCATGAAACGATGATCTCCGGTGCGCTTTGCTCCGGAAAAGATGGCTGACCTTCTGCCAAACGGCACCATTCGCCGGGGCGCATGGGTTTGTTCCGCATTGCCTTTTTACTCACATGGCGCTGTCCGCCGGCTCCGTTCTGCCGGAAGGCTCCGCCGCATGCATTCCGCCCCTGGCAGTCATTTGCCCGGAGCGGGACGCTCATCTTTATCAATGTGCGGACGCTTACTTATTCATGCCGTGTTCGGCTCCTGATCTGATACAACAGGCGGTGTACTGCGCCTTTTTGCAGCCCGGATATAGTTCCTGCAACGGAGAAAGGATCGTAATTAATGGGATTATTGACTAACAACAAGCTGCTCACAGAAACCGAGAACATAGCCCCCAAGAAGAAGCCGGAACAGCCCGCGAAGCAGGAGCGCCCCGTTTCCGAGAAGAACAGGAACGACAAGCGCTACCGTGCGAGATTCACCCCGGTGAAGAAAAAGGAGAACGCGCAGAAGGCAGTCCTGAAGCCTGTTCAGGAGCGTTCCGACAGGGCAGAGCGCACTGAGCGCCAGGAACGTTCCGAGCGCCCGGAGCGCTCCAGACGCGACAACGGCCAGCGCACCGCACAGAAGAAGCAGCCCAGGGAGGTACGCTATGCTCCCGTGAAGTTCACGGCGCTCGGCGGACTTAACGAAATCGGCAAGAACCTCTACGTTTATGAGTGCTGCAACGATATGTTCATCGTCGACTGCGGACTTGCATTCCCGGACGAGGACATGCCGGGCGTTGATCTGGTGGTTCCGGACTTCACCTATCTCGAGAAGAACAAGGACCGCTTCCGCGGTATCGTTATAACTCACGGTCACGAGGATCACATAGGCGCCCTGCCGTACCTTTTAAAGAAGGTCAACGTGCCTATCTACGGAACCCGCCTTACGCTGGGTCTGGTAGAGGGCAAGCTCAAGGAGCACAACCTGCTCTCACAGGCTTCGCTCAACGTTGTGGAGCCGCGCCAGAATGTCCGCATGGGCTGCATGTCCGTGGAGTTCATTCGCGTTAACCACTCCATTCCGGACGCGTGCGCGCTGGCTATCCACACTCCCGCCGGAGTTATCGTGCACACCGGCGACTTCAAGGTAGACTACACCCCGATAGAGGGCGGCATAATCGACCTCGCGCGCTTCGGCGAGCTTGGAAACCGCGGCGTACTGGCGCTGATGTCCGAGAGCACCAACGCTGAGCGTCCCGGCTACACCAAATCCGAGCGCTCGGTGGGCGAGAGCTTCAAGAACCTGTTCAATTCCGCAGAGGGAAAGCGTATCATCATCGCGACCTTCTCGAGTAATATCCACCGCATTCAGCAGATAATCGACCAGGCGATAATCCACGACAGGAAGGTCGCTATTTCCGGCAGAAGCATGCAGAATGTCATTGCAAAGGCGGTCGAGCTGAATTACGTCCGCATTCCGGAGGGAATGCTCATCGACATTGAGGACGTGAACAAGTACCCGCCGGAGAAGCTTGTTATCTGCACCACCGGCAGCCAGGGCGAGCCGCTCTCAGCGCTTTCCAGAATGTCCAGCGGCGACCACAGGCAGGTGACTATCACCCCGATGGACTTTATAATCATCTCCGCGACCCCGATACCCGGCAACGAAAAGCTGGTGACAAAGGTCGTGAACGAGCTGATGAAGCAGGGCGCCGAGGTAATTTACGAGTCGATGTACGAGGTCCACGTATCCGGCCACGCCTGCCAGGACGAGCTGAAAATGATGATCTCCTTGACAAGGCCGAAGTTCTTTATTCCGATACACGGCGAATACAAGCACATGAAGAAGCACAGCAAACTTGCGATAGGCATGGGTATCCCTGAGGATCATATCTTTATCGCGGATCTCGGCCAGGTGCTTGAGACCGACGGCGTTGAGATGAAGTTCACAGGTACGGTTCCTTCGGGCAGGGTAATGGTGGACGGCTACGGCGTCGGCGACGTCGGAAGCGTAGTGCTCCGCGACAGAAAGCACCTTGCCGAGGACGGCGTAATGATAATCGTAGCGACCATCGACCGCGAGACCGGAAACGTGCTTGCAGGCCCTGACATCGTTTCCCGCGGCTTTGTATACGTACGCGAGAGCGAAGCGCTGATAGACGAGGCGAAGCAGCTCATGAAGCAGGTAATGGACAACTGCCGCGACAGAAATATCCGCGAGTGGGGCAACATCAAGTCCGCCATGCGCGACGCGCTCAGCGATTACATCTATTCAAAGACCAAGCGTAGCCCGATGATACTTCCTATTATTATGGAAGTACAGGGAAAGGCTGACTGAGTTCAGCGTCCGCTTTGGACTGCATTTTGACTAAGTAACTCGTTTTTGGAGGGTCTTTTAGTGAAGAATCTTTACAGGAGCAAGCTGCTGCTCGTCTCAGTCATTGCGCTTGCGGTGCTTCTTGTGGTGCTTGACTCATTTATGCTCAGGTATTCGCCGAAGCTGTTCTGGATAACTCTGCCGCTGCTTCTGCTGGCGGGCGGTATCGCAGTTGGCAAGCTGCTCCAGATCAGGGTCAACGAATACGCATACTATGACCGCGTTGACAAGATGATCGACAACACGAACCATAAGGCGCTGATGAGCTTCCCGCTCCCCGTGGCGCTTGTCAACAACGACAGGCGTATACTCTGGTGCAACGACGCGTTCGGCTCCTGCTTTTTCCGCCCGAACGACGATGAAAGCAGCATCGACAGCATCACCACCGAGCATTTTTCAATGCTTTCCGGCGAGGGCATGGAGGTCTATAAGAACGGCAGATGGTACCGCGTCTGCTCCCGTGAGATAAAGTACAATTCCGACGACGGCGACTCAAGCAGCCGCCTGATCAAGGAAAACGTAGCGAATGCGACCGACCCCGTACACATCATGTTTTTCCGCGACATCACGGGCTTCAAGTCCCTCCAGGAGGAGCACCGCAGGTCAAAGCCGGTGGTTATCATCGTTGCAGTCGATAACTACGACGACATCGCAGGCTCCAACCGCGAGAGCGACAAGACGTTCGTAACGGTTCAGATAGACAGGCTGCTTGAGGAGTATTTCAAGGATAAAAACGCCGTGCTCCGCAAGATGTCGGGCGATAAGTTCATTATCGTCACCGAGGAGCGTTTCGCGCAGAAGATGGTGGACGAGCGTATAAAGCTGCTCGAACTGGCGCACCAGATAAAGGTCAACGACCGTTCCTGCGTTACGCTTTCAATAGGCATGGGCAGGAATTCCGACAGCCACTCCGAGAGCGAGAGCCTCGCGTGGCAGGCGCTTGAAAAGGCAATCGGCAGAGGCGGCGACCAGGCGGCGGTAAGCAAGGGCAGGGAAGCCGGGTACGACTACTACGGCGCAGAGACCCAGCGCACCGAGCGCACCGGCGGCAGCGTAAGGACCAGAATAACCGCCGACCGCATAAAGGTGCTGATAAATTCCGCAGACGCAGTCTACATAATGGGACACGCCTACGGGGACTATGACAGCGTGGGCGCCGCGATCGGACTTGCAGCCTCGATACGCCGAATGGGCACGCAGGCGTATGCCTGCGTGAGCCGCGAGCTTGACCGCAACGGCAACGTGAAGAATCTTTCGGAACAGCTCCTGGGCAGGTTCTCGGAGTACGACCCGCCGCTCGTTATCGAGCCTAATGTCGCTGCGATACGATTCAGTGAAAATTCGCTGCTGTGTATCGTTGATACGCACATTGAGAAAAAGGTCGACAGCGTGGAGCTGTACGAAAAGGCAGACCAGACCCGCGTTATCGTCATCGACCACCACCGCAAGGCGGATAACGAGATACCCGCAGTAATAAGCTGGGTCGACCCGAACGCCTCCTCGGCTTCGGAGATGGTGACTGACCTTCTGCAATACTTCGGCGACGCGGGGAACCTCACTCCGCTGGAGGCTGAGGCTCTGCTCGCGGGCATAACCCTCGACACGAAGGATTTCGTGATGCGTACCGGCGAGGCTACGTTCGAGGCGGCGGCAAGGCTCAGGAAGTACGGCGCGGACACGATACTCGTCAAGAAGCTGTTCGCAACCTCCATGAAGTCCCGCATGCGCAGGTCGAAGGTGGTCGCGTCTGCCGAGATGTACCGCGGCTTCGCGATATCCGTGGTCGGCGAGTCCTTTGAGGATATCCGGGTGGTATGCTCCCAGGCGGCGGACGAAATGCTCAATATAACCGGCGTTGACGCCTCCGTGACCGTCTACCCGATAGAAAACGGCTGGAGTTTCAGCGCGCGTTCGCTGGGCAAGGTCAACGTGCAGGTTCTCATGGAGAATATAGGAAACAAAAAGGACGACGGCGGCGGACATCTCACAATGGCCGGCGCACAGCTCTACAATATTGACAAGGAAGAGGCAGTACAGAAGCTCTACGACGCTATCGACAAGTACTACAACAATCTTCCGCAGGACTGATACAGGAGGTATTCAAGATGAAGGTAATCTTACTTCAGGACGTTAAGGGCACAGGCAAGAAGGGCGAGGTACACGAGGTCAAGGACGGCTACGGCGTGAACTTCCTTATTAAAAAGGGACTCGCGCAGGAGGCTTCCGCAAAGAACCTCAACCTGCTTCAGGGTCAGAAGGACTCCGCTCAGCACAAGATCGACGTTGACATCGCAAACGCGAAGGAGATCGCCGCGAAGCTTCAGGACAAGAAGATCACCGTGCTTGCAAAGGCAGGCCAGAACGGCAGACTTTTCGGAACAGTTACCGCAAAGGAAATTTCCGCAGCGATCAAGCAGGAGCTTGGCTGCGACGTAGATAAGAAGAAGATCTCCGTTAACCTCAAGATCGAGGGATTCGGCGATTTCTCCGCAGAGGCGCGCCTCTATGCGGGCGTTACCGCGAAGTTCACAGTCAGCGTAGTAGAGGGCTGATATGGCAGAGTATGATCTCTCGGGGATCAACGTCCCGTGCAATATCGACGCGGAGCAGTCGGTGCTTGGCGCCGTCCTCATGGACAGCAGCGCAATGTCCGAACTTGCGACCGTGCTCCAGCCGGATCATTTCTATGTTGCGCTGAACCGCTCGGTTTACGGCGTAATGCTGAATATGTATCTCGCCGGCGACAAAATAGATATCGTCACGGTGCTCGACGCCGTAATGCGCCAGAACATCTTCGAGACCCCGGAGCAGGCGAAGGAGTACCTCGCGCGGATAATGACCGCAGTTCCGAGTATCTCCACAGTCGGGAAATACGCGGCGATAGTCGTTGATAAGTACATGGCGCGAAGCCTGATATTTGCTTCCAAGGACATCATCGACGCAGTAAACGAGGGCACCGAGGACGCAAACACCCTCATCGACCTCGCAGAGCAGAAGATCTTCGATATCCGAAGCGGCGCCGAGATAAAGGGACTCACCCACATCGGCGGAATCGTCCTTGACCGTATCAAGGCTCTTGACGAGCTTTACAAGGCGGCGAAAGAGGGCAAGGGTCAGACCATCACTGGATTATCCACGCTGTACATGGATCTCGACCGCAGGATCTACGGTCTGAACCGCTCCGACCTGATAATCCTTGCGGCTCGTCCCGGTATGGGCAAGACTTCGTTTGCAATGAACATCGTAACGAATGTCGGAAAGAAATACCAGGATACTTCCATAGCGGTGTTCAGCCTTGAGATGTCAAAGGAGCAGATAGTCAGCCGTATGATAAGCAGCGAGGCTTCACTGACGTCGGACGCAATGAAAACCGGCGCGATCCCTCCCGAAAAGTGGAAGGATATCGGCAGGGCTTCGGACGTGCTTTCAAGGCTCAACATCTATATCGACGACACGCCGGGAATCACGGTGGCGGCGATGAAGGCGAAGCTCCGCAGAATGAAGAACCTCGGGCTGGTGGTCATCGACTACCTGCAGCTCATGTCGTCAACCAAGAACTACAACGGCAACCGAGTAGTCGAGATCTCCGACATCACGCGAAACCTGAAAATCATGGCGAAGGAGCTGAACGTTCCGGTCATCACGCTGTCGCAGCTCGCAAGAGGCCCGGAGCAGCGCCCTGACAAGCGACCCATGCTGTCAGACCTGCGTGAATCCGGTTCTATCGAGCAGGACGCGGACATCGTTATGTTCCTCTACCGCAATTCCTACTATGACAAAACAGACCCCAATGTGCACGCCTGCGAATGCATCGTGGCAAAGAACCGTCACGGCGAACCGGGCACGGTCCCGCTCGGCTGGGACGGCGAGTTCACGCGCTTTACAAATGCAGAGCTGGTGCGCCAGGAGGGGCAGTAAGAGGTCGGAATGGACTTTCTGGATAATATCAGGTCGGCGCTTGCCGAGTACAAAATGATAGAAAAGGGGGACGCTGTTGTTGCCGCGCTTTCGGGCGGGGCGGACAGCGTTTCGCTTCTCCATGCCCTGACGGAGCTTTCCGGGGAGCTTGGGATAACCATTTCCGCGTGTCATGTAAATCACCATCTGCGCGGCGCGGAATCCGACGCGGATATGCATTTCTGCGAGGAGTTCTGCAAGCGTCTTGGCGTGGAGCTTCGGATTCTGGAGGCCGACGTTGCCTCCATGCAGCAGAAGCACGAAAGCCTTGAGGAGTGCGCGCGCCGCGTGCGGTACGATTTTTTCGCGGAGGTCTCGGAGGGCAAGAAGCTGGCTACGGCGCACAACTCCAACGACTGCGCCGAAACGGTGCTGCTGAATCTCATGCGCGGCACCGGGCTGAAGGGCCTTTGCGGAGTTCCGCCGGTGCGCGGGAATATAATCCGACCGCTGATATTCTGCACCCGTGAGGAAGTCGAGGAGTACTGCCGGAACCGCGGGCTGTCGTGGGTCACGGATAAAACGAACCTTTCCACGGACTACACCCGCAATAAGATACGGCATATAATACTCCCGGAAATGCTGAAAATAAACGGCTCGCTGTTCGGTACGATGAACCGAATGGAGCAGTCGCTCCGGGAGGACAGCGGCTTTCTGGACGACATGGCGCGTCAGGCGCTTTCCGAGGCTGAAACTACTATCAGGCTGAGAGTCACCGGGGAGAAGAATATCTGGAAATTACAGCCAGGCTGGAGCGCGGAGAAGCTGGCGAAGCTTCCGAAGCCGGTGCAGAGCCGCGCAATAAAGTCGATACTCCAGAGCGGGGGAATAGAGCCGAGTGCGCTGAGAATCAACACGGCAAGGGAGATCATCGCTGCCGGAAAGGGCAAATTCAACCCCTGCCGCGGGAAATTCTTCGTGGTAAGGCGCGGCACTGCATACATCGAACATGCGGAGCAGCACTACCGCAAGCACGAAAAGTAATTAATAATCACAGTTTTTCACCTAAATTTTCAGCTAATATTCACCGAAATAGTTTGCAATTTGATTAAAAGTGTGATATAATATTCATTGTCCAAATAAAATAAGGGACAACTACCCGCATTTGTGGCATAAATTAATTATGAAAATAAATTGCTCCAAATAGGGTATACTATATATTGCGTATCAAGGAAATATCTTCCGGAAAGGCGGTATTAATGAATTCTAACAAATTAAAAGGTGTAATTATTTATCTGGTAATTATCTTCCTTCTGATTTTCGGACTGGTGTCTGTACTTAACATGGCGAGCAATTCCTCGCGCACTACGGTCACATATTCCGGCGTTATCTCTGAGTTCGACGACCTGAACGTTGCACAGTATCAGCTCGACCTCGGAAGCGGCGCGCTGACCTATAAGCTCAAGGGTGAGGCTGCGAGCGCTCCTGCTCATCAGTACACAGTGCCGAATGTCAGCATTTTCATCAACGATATCAATTCCGGATACACCTCCGACGGAAAAGCGGCGAACTACCGCCTGAGATACAACGAGGCGAACCCGGACAGCCCGCTTGTCGAGGATTATATCCCGATATCCGATAACACGTTCCTGACAAGCGTGCTTCCTTATCTGCTGCTGGTCGGCGTGATGATCATTTTTACGGTCATCGTAATGCGCCAGAGCACAGGCGGCGGAAAGATGTCCAGCTTCTCCAAGGCGAACGTACGCCAGAACACCGGCAAGAAGGTCACATTTGACGACGTTGCGGGCGCCGACGAGGAAAAGCAGGAGCTTGAGGAGATCGTCGACTTCCTGAAGAACCCCGGTAAGTACCGCGAGATAGGCGCGCGAGTTCCTAAGGGCGTTCTGCTCGTAGGCCCTCCCGGAACCGGTAAGACACTGCTTGCAAAGGCGGTTGCCGGCGAGGCTGGCGCTCCGTTCTTCTCGATAAGCGGTTCGGACTTCGTTGAGATGTTCGTCGGCGTTGGTGCATCGAGAGTCCGTGACCTGTTCGAGCAGGCTAAGAAAAAGACCCCTTCCATCATCTTCATTGATGAGATAGACGCAGTCGGACGTCAGAGAGGCGCAGGTCTCGGCGGCGGCCACGACGAGCGCGAGCAGACCCTGAACCAGCTCCTCGTTGAGATGGACGGTTTCACAGAGAACGACTCCATTATCGTAATGGCGGCGACCAACCGACGTGATATCCTCGACCCGGCGCTGCTCAGACCCGGACGTTTCGACAGACAGATCGTCGTTAACTATCCTGACATCAAGGGCCGCGAGGAGATACTCAAGGTCCACACAAGAAACAAGAACATCGGCCCCGACGTCGACCTCAAGACCATCGCGGCAACAACCGCGGGCTTTACCGGCGCAGACCTCGAGAACCTCGTAAACGAGGCGGCTCTGCTTGCTGCGCGTGCGAACCGCCGTGCAATAACCAAGGCAGACATCGAGGAAGCTACGATCAAGGTAGTTGCAGGTCCTGAGAAGAAGTCCAAGGTCGTAACTCCGGAGGAGAAGAGGCTCACAGCTTATCACGAATCCGGTCACGCTATCACGACTTACTTCTGCAAGTCGCAGGATAAGGTACATCAGGTGTCCATCATTCCGCGCGGAATGGCGGGCGGCTTCACGATGCACGTTCCTGAGAAGGACAGATCCTTCGTAAGCAAGACCTACATGGAGGAGGAGATCATAGTTCTCCTCGGCGGCCGTGTTGCTGAGAAGCTGATACTTGACGATATTTCCACAGGCGCTTCCAACGATATCGAGCGTGCAACGTCTGTTGCAAGAAACATGGTAACGCGCTACGGTTTCTCTGAGAAACTCGGCCCGATACTCTACGGACATGAGAACCAGGAAGTGTTCCTCGGCAGAGATTATTCCCAGGGACGCAACTACTCCGAGAATGTTGCCGCTGAGATAGACGGCGAGATACGCGAGCTCATCGAGACCGGCTATGAGAAGGCGAAGGAGATCCTCACCGAACACGGCGACCTGCTCGAACGCTGCGCGCAGTACCTCATGAAGCACGAGAAAATCGACGGCCCGGACTTCTACAAGCTGATGGCTGACGAAATCGACATCGACGGAAATCCTAAGAAGAAGCCGGAAGATATCGCCGAGATAGCTCCGGCAGAGGAAACCAAGCCGGAGACCGCTCCCGCCGAGAACCACGAAGCGGACAGCACGGCAGAACCTGGCGAAGATAAGGCATAACGAGCTTTAAGGAGCCGTCCGGAGACCGGGCGGCTTTTAGCTTGAAATAAGAAAGGAAGAGTCAACATGGCACTTGAATTTATAGATAAAGCGCCAACGCTGGAGGAATATAAGGAAATGCGCCGCTTGGTGAATTTCATGCCGCTTTCCGACCGCATTTGCAGGAACGTACTTAATAACGCGTTTCATATTACGACAGTCAGGGACAACGGAAAATGCGTCGGAATGATACGCGTGCTTTCCGAGGGCGGCTACGCGAATTTCATCACGGACGTGATAGTGATTCCCGAGTACCAGCATCAGGGAATCGGCAAGCAGATGATGCACCGCACGATGGATTACCTTTATTCCACGCTGGAGCCAGGCGAGAAGATCGTAGTGTACCTCATGTCGGCGAAGGAGCGCGAGCCGTTTTACAGGCAGTTCGGGTTCCGCGACCGCCCCAACGAGCTGCTCGGCGCCGGAATGAGCCAGTGGCTGGAAAAGTAAGATAGTGCACACTTGTCGCGGTACTTGTTGCCGAAAAGTGTTCGCTTAATGAAATTTCTGTGACATCGTTGTTTGTTATTGACAGCGGCAGATTATTATGATAAAATACAATTGTACATATTAACGAACCTGTTCGTATATGTTATATAGGGAGCATCTGGTTAGCTCCGAACTCAACGAAAAGAGGTAATTGACATGCAGAGAGTATGCACCAAATGCAACACATTAGTGACCGGCGACGGCGCGTTCTGCCCTTCCTGCGGCGAGCCGCTCCCCGCTGCTGTTCAGCTTGAAAAAACTCCGCAGACCACCCCGATGGGCGCTTCACAGCAGAATGACGTAATGCCGGCGGCAAACAGCATTCCCAACTATAGCCAGCAGACCAGCTACACCGCACCCCAGCCGGCGCAGATCAATAATTACGGCAGCTCGAACGCTCAGCAGTTCAACAACAATGTTCAGCCCGTGAACGATACTCCCATGACGCTTGGTCAGTGGGTCGGCACGATTATCCTTACCACATGGTTCGGTATCATCAGCCTTATCCTCTGTATCGTATGGGGCGTAAGCTCGGATACTCCTATCAATAAGAAGCGCTACTGTCAGGCTATGATCATCATTCAGGCTATCGGTCTGGCAGTGGGGATCATTTTTGCAATCGTGTTCGCGGTAAGCATGGTGGGTATCGGCAGCAGCATCGCTGACGCTGTTGGCTCCGGATATTACTACTATTGATGGCTGATATCAATAATCTTGGGAAGATCATAGCTGTAACGGGTCATTACGGCTCCGGCAAGACCAACCTCGCGGTGAACCTGGCGGTCGATTTCGCTAAGGAAGGGGAGCGGGTCACGATAATCGACCTTGACATCGTGAATCCCTACTTCCGCACCGCGGATTTCTCGGAGCTGTTCGACTCCCTCGGGATAAAGCTGGTCGCGCCGCAGTTTGCGAATACCAACCTCGATATCCCCTCGCTCGGATTTGACATGGCGGCGGTCATCAACGGCTGCGACCGACTTATCATCGACGTCGGCGGAGACGACACCGGAGCGGTCGCGCTGGGGCAGTACGCCACGGTGCTTGGCAACTTCGGCTGCGAGCTGTATTACGTTGTGAACCGCTACCGCTATCTTACAAGAACACCCGGTGAAGCAGTGGAGCTTCTGCGCGACATAGAGCAGGTGTCGCGTATCAGGGCAAAGGGCATTGTAAACTGCTCGAACCTAGGCTCACAAACTACCGCCGATGATGTAAAAGTCACGGCGGATTATGCTTTAAAATGCGCGTCCGAGGCAGGCGTGCCGCTTGTGCTGACCGCTGCGGAGCGCAGTCTGGGCGTAGAAGGAGCCTACCCGGTGGACGTTTACGTGCGCCCATTCTGGGAAGAATAGAAACTGCCGGAGTGCAGAAATCCGCATGAATGCGGGTCGTCCGGGCTTACCGGATCTGGAAAGGGATTTAAAAATGGCTAAGATGAATGTGGACTTTGAAGCCTGCAAAGGCTGTGCGCTGTGTACCACCGCATGTCCTAAGAAGATCGTTGAGATCTCGCATGAAAAGCTGAATGCAAAGGGATATTACACCGCCGTCTGTATCGACGATGACGCTTGCATTGCATGTGCAATGTGCGCGTTGATGTGTCCCGACTGCGCGATCACGATAATTCCTGACGGAGGTGAAAAGTGATGGAAAGAAACCTTATGAAGGGCAACGAAGCTCTCGCCGAGGCTGCGATACGCGCCGGCTGCAAGTGCTTTTTCGGCTACCCCATCACACCTCAGACGGAGATCTCCGCTTACATGGCGAAGCGCATGCCGAAGGTCGGCGGCGTTTTCCTTCAGGCGGAGAGCGAGATAGCGGCTATCAATATGGTATACGGCTGCGCAAGCTCCGGCGTAAGGTGCATGACCTCCAGTTCATCGCCGGGAATCTCCCTTAAGAGCGAGGGCGTTTCCTACATGGCGGGCTCCGACCTGCCCTGCGTTATCGTAAACGTAATGCGCGGCGGCCCCGGACTCGGCGGCATTCAGCCCTCCCAGAGCGACTACTGGCAGGCTACCAGGGCGCTGGGCCACGGTGACTTCCAGATACTTGTATTCGCGCCTTCCACCGTTCAGGAGATGGCAGACCTCATGGGCAGAGCTTTCGACGAAGCCGATAAGTACCGCATGCCCGCGATGATACTTGCGGACGGACTGCTCGGTCAGATGATGGAGCCGGTCACATTCAAGGTCGACGAGATACAGCACCACGACGCTTCCGAGAAGCCCTGGGCAACCAACGGACACGGGAATAAGCGCAGGCACAACATAGTCAACTCGCTCTACTTACAGGCTGAGGAGCTTGAGCGTCTTAATTTTGAGCGCTTCGAGCGTTACGAGACAGTAAAGAAGGAGCTCCACGAAGCCGAGCTTTACAAGACCGAGGACGCGGATATCGTGGTTGCGGCGTACGGTTCGGTCGCTAGACTTGCAAAGGCGGCGGTTGATCGCGCCCGCGAAGCAGGAATCAAGGCGGGACTTGTCCGCCCGGTAACTCTGTGGCCGTTCCCGGTTCAGGAAGTCCGCGAAGCGTGCCGGAACGCAAAGCGCGTTCTGTGCGTGGAGATGTCGATGGGTCAGATGATCGACGACGTAAAGCTCGCGCTGGACTGCCGCATTCCCGTGGAGTTCTACGGGCGCACCGGCGGCGTAGTTCCGAAGCCGACTGCAATATTCGAGCAGATAAAGCTCCTGAGCGAAAAGGAGGCTGAGTGATATGCCGGAATTCAAGAAACCAAACGCGTTGACGGACGTTCCGTTTCACTACTGCCCCGGCTGCACGCACGGAATCGTGCACAGACTGGTGGCTGAGGTCATCGACGAAATGGGTATCGAGGGCGAGACCATCGGAGTATGCCCGGTAGGCTGCTCCGTAATGGCTTACGACTATTTCAGCTGCGATATGATAGAGGCCGCTCACGGACGCGCTCCGGCTGTGGCTACAGGAGTAAAGCGCGGAAATCCCGACAAGTTCGTGTTCACCTACCAGGGCGACGGCGACCTTGCGGCGATAGGAACCGCTGAAACAGTTCACGCGGCGACCCGCGGCGAGAATATCACCGTAATATTCATAAACAATACGACCTACGGAATGACCGGCGGTCAGATGGCTCCGACGACCCTTCCGGGTCAGGTGACCCAGACAACCCCCTACGGAAGAAATCCCGATGTGGAGGGCTTCCCGGTCAGAGTGTGCGAGATGGTCTCCACGCTCTCCGGCGTAGCGCTTGCCGAGAGAGTAACCGTTACCGATCCGGCGAATATTCGCAAGGCTAAGGCGGCGATACGCAAGGGGTTCGAGTTCCAGAAGAACAAGCAGGGCTTCTCGCTCATCGAGGTGCTCTCGACCTGCCCGACCAACTGGGGACTTTCTCCGGTGGAGGCTATAAAGTGGCTCAAGGACAACATGGTGCCGTATTATCCTCTGGGCGTATTCAAGGAGGGCGCGATAAGATGACGACTGAAACGATATTTGCAGGCTTCGGCGGTCAGGGAATACTGTTCGCAGGGAAGCTGCTGGCTTACCTCGGCTTATATCAGGACAAGCAGGTGTCGTGGCTGCCTTCCTACGGCCCGGAAATGCGCGGCGGTACCGCTAACTGCACTGTCTGTGTTAGCGACCAGCCGATAGGCTCTCCGTATGTCACCGACCCGGATATCCTCGTTGCGATGAACGGCCCGAGCTACGATAAGTTCATCGAGGCTGTGAAGCCCGGCGGGATAGCGATAATCGACAGCACCCTCGTAACCGAGGAATGCAGCCGCACCGATATCCGCAGCTTCCGCATACCCTCGACCGCCCTTGCGGCTGAGAACGGCCTGCCCGGAATGGCGAACATAATCCTCGTCGGAAAGCTCCTGAAGGAGACCGGCTTTGCGGTTCTGGAGGCAGTGCGTCCCGTGCTCGAGAAGATAATCCCTCCGAAAAAGGCGAACCTCATCGACGCGAATATGAAGGCTCTCGCCATCGGAATGGCTCTTTAAAAATCAGCGCGCCCGTTTGAAGCGGGCGCGTTCTTTATCGGAGGTAACATGGGAAAACAGCGTTTTCACCCGGCTCAGATAGTGACCGCGGCGCTTGCTGCCGGACTTCTCGTGTGGTTCTGCCTGCCGGGCTTCTTCAATGCCGGGACTTTCCTCGGAGTTCTGCTGAGCCTGCTTATCGCTGCGGCGGCATTGCTTTTCCCACAGATCTCAAGGGGCGTAAAGTGGCTCTGGAAGCGCATTCCCGGGAGGGCGGCGCTGTGTACGCTCTGCGCGGCAGCGGCGGTGTTCGTGGGGTACCTCGGGTATTGCGGAGTCCAGATGGCGAGGTATTCCTCAAGACCGCTGGAGCAGGTCAACGCGGTGATGATACTGGGCTGCCAGGTTCACGGGAACACTCCAGGCAACGAGCTTGTGTCCCGCATGGAGACCGCGCTCCCGCTCATTGAGCAGAACCCCTCCGCGCCCGTGATAGTCACCGGCGGGCAGGGCAGAGGGGAGTTCATTCCCGAAGCGGACGCCATGAAAGCCTGGCTGGTCGAAAACGGCGTGAGCGAATCGAGGATCTACACGGAAACCCAGTCGCACTCCACCCGCACGAATTTCGAGTACTCCGCGCCGATACTCCGGGAGCTGGGCGTGACCGACGGCATTGCGGTAGTCACCAACGATTTTCACCAGTACCGCGCGGATATCTACGCCGCCCGTGAGGGGCTTTCAGCCGGGCATTACTCCTCGGCGACCCGGGCGCTGGTGTTCCCGAATTACATTATAAGGGAACTCGCGGCGCTGTGCTTTGTCTGGAGCTGACGACGTTAAATTTCGATAAATTCTATTGAAAATATGCCGCTTTTGTGTTATAATATATCATATCCTGAATAGTAACACAGCAATAATGAAAAAGGTGAGCAGATGAATTATTCATTAGACACCGGAGCATGGAACAGCGTGTTCGCCGTACCCTCCAGCGTTGTTGACAAATATATAAAACTAGCGGACGGCGCAAGCCTGAAGCTGCTGCTGTATCTTCTGCGCCACGGCGGAGAGCATTTCACGGAGGAGCAGCTCCGGGACGCGCTCAATATAAAGCGCGACGGCGAGCTTGAGGACGCGGCAATGTTCTGGTTCCAGCGCGGCATTATCCGCATGGACGACGGCGAGCTGACGCCGACGGACGACTCCGTGCAGGAGCGGCTCCCAGAGGCGGGCGAGCCGGAGCCGGAAAAAATGCAGACCTCCAGCCTGAGGAAAGTCGCGGTAAACAACGGTTCCGCGATCTACACCGCCGGGGACATCGCGCAGCGCATAAAGACCGACGGCGCTATCGACTTCCTGTTCAAGGAGGTCCAGCAGCTTTACGGCAGACCGCTTAAGAACCCGGAAAGCCGCGTCGTGCTTCAGCTCACGGATTTCTACGGGCTGCCCGCTGAGGTCGCGATAATGCTGATGAAGTACTGCTTCCGCATTGGAAAGACCTCGCAGAACTACATACTCACCACCGCGCAGGACTGGGTAAACGAGAATATCCGCACGGTGGACGAGGCAGACCAGCACCTGCAGAAGCTCGAAAAGCGCTACAGCGTTGAGGAGCACCTCCGCCAGGCTATGGACATGAAAACCACGTTCTCGCCGAACCAGCTCAATTTTATCAAGACCTGGACGGAGGAATGGGGATTCGGCGAGGACATGATAATCCTCGCATATCAGATAACCCTCGATAACAAGGGTTCGCTTAATTTCAACTACACGAATAAGATACTGGAGAACTGGAAGAACGCTGGAGTCTACACCACCGACGACGCGAAGCGTAACAACGAGGAGTTCCGCGGGAAGCACCGCAGGAAGCCGGAGGAGACCAGCAATTCTTCCATCGACATGGACGACGTAATGGACGAACTCCGCCGGCAGTATCAGTAAGAAGGTGACGCATGGGCATAAACGAACAGTATTTCAGCGCCGCGATGGAGCGCCTCGAGGAGCGCCGCAGGGCGAACCGTCTTGAGAGCGACATGCGCCGCTCCGAGGTGGAATCGAAGATCCCGGAGTACCGCGAGCTTTCGCTGAAGCTTGGCGAGACCGGAAGCGAGATAGTAAGGCTTGTAATGCGCGGCGGCGACACCTCGAAGGAGCTAGCCGAGGTCGAGCGCCGGAACCTTGAAATACAGAAGCGCCTTGCGGAGCTGCTTTATGAAAACGGCTACCCGGAGGATTACCTAAAGCCGATATACACCTGCCCCATCTGCCAGGATAAGGGAATAGTAAACGACAAGTGGTGCCAGTGTTTCCAGAAGCTGCTTATGGAGGAGACCGCGCGGGAGCTTAACCAGAACTCGCCGCTGAGCCTCAGCTCGTTCGAGAGCTTCCGGCTGGATCTCTACCCGGACGTGATAAATCCCGCGCTGCGGGTGTCGGAGCGGGCGATAATGCAGCGGAACCTCGAGTTCTGCAAGACCTACGCCGAGAACTTCACCGAACAGAGTGAAGGTATCCTGATGAGCGGCGCCACCGGCCTGGGAAAAACTCACCTGTCGCTTGCTATAGCCTCAAAGGTGCTCCAGAAGGGCTATACGGTCATCTACGGATCCTCGCCGGAGCTGCTCCACACGCTGGAGCGGGAGTATTTCGGGAAGTCGGACAAGGATACGATGTCGGCGCTGACCGGCTGCGATCTCCTGATTTTCGACGACCTCGGCGCGGAGATGGACAAGCCGCTTTACGAGTCGCTGCTGTACGAGATAATCAACGCGAGGGTCTGCCGGAGGCTTCCGATGATAGTCAGCACGAATTACAACACGACTGACTTACAGAAGCATTACCCGGACAAGATATGCTCGCGTCTGCTGAGCTTCCGGCTGATGGCGTTCTTCGGAAACGATATCCGCCGGGTGCTGAAAAAAGAAGCAAAGTCCTGAAAAGGCGGTTTCGCGCAGGAGTTCAGAGGCTCTCAGCGCGATGTACCCTAAGTTGTGAAATACTGCAATGCAGAGATAATAAACTGGAGGTAACAATATGGGAAAACTCAGAGTTGGTATGCTTACAAGCGGCGGCGACTGCCCCGGACTCAACGCGACCATCAGAGGCGCTGCAAAGGCGATCTATGAGGCGTTCGGCGAAGATAAGGTCGAGATTGTTGGCATTCACGACGGTTATCACGGACTTATCCACGGCGTGTACAAGGTCATGCAGCCGTCGGATTTCTCCGGCATACTCACACAGGGCGGAACTATCCTTGGCACCAAGCGCACGCCGTTCAAGATGATGCAGATTATCGAGGACGACAAGGTTGACAAGGTAAAGGAGATGAAGGATACCTACAAGGATCTCAAGCTCGACTGCCTGTTCACCCTCGGCGGCAACGGAACTCACAAGACCGCCAACATGCTTTCCGAGGAAGGTCTGAACGTTATCGGCCTGCCCAAGACCATCGACAACGACATCTACGGAACTGACGTTACCTTCGGATTCCATTCCGCAGTGGATATCGGCACCGAGGTCATCGACCGTATCCACACCACCGCGAATTCCCACAGCCGCGTAATGGTCATCGAGATAATGGGCAACAAGGCTGGCTGGCTGACGCTCTACAGCGGTCTCGCAGGCGGCGCTGACATCATTCTGCTTCCGGAGATCCCCTATGACATCGACAAGGTGGCTCAGGCATGCCAGAAGCGCGCCGACGCAGGCAGGAACTTCTCGATTCTCGCAGTAGCAGAGGGCTGCTTCGACGTCAACGAGGCCAAGATGAAGAAGAAGGAGCGCGCACGTCTCCGCACCGAGGCAGGCTACACCACCGCGACCGCGCGTATCGCAAAGCAGATACAGGAAATGACCGGGCTTGAGACACGTACGGTTGTTCCGGGACACATGCTCCGCGGCGGCAGTCCGTCGGCATACGACCGTATCCTTGCGACCCAGTTCGGAGCGCACGCTGCACAGCTCCTCAAGGATAAGAAGTTCGGCTATACCGTCGCAATGGTCGACGGAAAGATCACCGAGAATCCCCTTGGCGATGTTGCAATGAAAACCAAGTTCGTTCCGGTCGACTGCAAGATGGTCAAGACCGCCAAGGACATCGGTATCTCCTTCGGCGACTGACCTTTAAGGAATAATCTGGCATATATACCGCGAAGATTCGCACATATACTAAAAGGACAGAGTTTTTCTGTCCTTTTTTGTTTATTACGGCTATTGAATATTATTGTAGAATATGCTAAAATTATATCAGGATTTACCCAACGAATATTTCAGGAGGACACAAGATGTTCAATATAGCAGTCGCACAGTCCGGCGGGCCTACCGCGGCGATAAACGCAAGCCTTACGGGAGTTTTCAACGGGGCAGAGCAGGAAAAGGAAGTTGACGAGATCTACGGCGCGGAAAACGGTATCGAAGGTATCCTGGGTGACAGGCTGCTGAATCTCCGCAGCATACTCATGGACGACCACGACAAGCAGCTTCTCATGACAACGCCGTCGACGATACTCGGCTCCTGCCGATTCAAGCTGAAGGACTGGCACGAGGACGAAAGCGACTACCTTCGCATAACAGAGGTGTTTAACCGCCACAATATCAGGGCGTTTTTCTACATCGGCGGAAACGATTCGATGGATACAGTCATGAAGCTGAACAGCTATTTTGTTGCGAAGGATATCCGCATCAAGGTGGTGGGAGTTCCCAAGACCATCGACAACGACGTGACCGAGACGGACCACACTCCGGGATTCGGCTCTGCGGCGAAGTACGTTGCATGCTCATTGCAGGAGATAATCCGCGACAGCCGCGTGTACTCTATTCCGTCCGTCACCATCGTTGAGATAATGGGCAGAGACGCCGGCTGGCTCGCGGCAAGTTCCTGCGTGCTCCGCGCGAACGGCGAACCCGCTCCGCACCTGATTTATCTCCCGGAGGGCGAGTTCTCCCCGGAGAAGTACCTTGAGGACGTGCGCAAGGCGCAGCTCCGCTACAAGGCGGTTATCGTTGCGGTCTCCGAGGGGATCACCGCAGGCGGCGTGACCTCCGAGGTAGTGGACGCGTTCGGGCACAAGTACCTTTCCGGCGTTGGAAAGTGGCTGGAGGGCTACACCAAGGAGCACATAGGCTGCAAGGTGCGCTCCATTGAGCTGAACGTAATGCAGCGCTGCAGCTCCCACATTGCGTCGCTGACTGACCTCAACGAGGCGGAGCGTATCGGCAGGGAAGCGGTAAAAGCGGCGCTGACCTATGGCGAGAGCGGCGTAATGATGGCGTTCCGCAGAATAAGCAACAACCCCTACCGCGTGGAGATAGTCACTGCGGACATCTCAAAGATAGCGAACCAGGAAAAGAAATTCCCCCGGGAGTGGATAAACCCCGAGGGAAACAACGTGACCGTAGACGCGCTGAATTATTTCCTGCCGCTGATCCAGGGCGAACCGCAGCTTGAATTCCGCAACGGAATACCGGTGCACTTCCGCCTTGATCAGTAATTAATTGCCATAGGCTGCCGCGACCTCTGAATGAGATGTTTCTCGTAATTGTCGTGGCGGGATCTTGATAGAATATAACTCCCGATGAACGGCGCGAATTTTGAGAAAAGTTCGCGCTGTTCTTCTGTTTTCAGGAAAATGCAGTCCGTTGAGAACTGCTCGTTCCTGACTCCGAGCCGGTATACTTCGTCCTGCGCGCGCCGCAGCCGCGAAAGCTCCTGAAAGCGGAACTCCGCCGCCTGCCGGGATATCCCGCACAGCTTTTCGATTTCCGTCGCAGAGGACACTCCGCAGAAATGCAGAACGGTCAGCGGCGCCAGGAGTTCTGCGGCGAAATCATCGGCTTCGCGCTCCTGCTGATGAGTGAGCAGCGTGGGCGGGTCGGTGATGTGTCCTGACAGCAGGTGCCCGACTTCGTGGGCGGCGGTCCACTTGCGGCGCGGAGCGTAGCATAGCTGGCTGTTCAGCACCGCGACCATTCCGCCGTCGGCAAGCAGGCTGAAACCCGCGTAGCTGACCGTGCGGCAGATGTCGTCCAGGCTGTTTTCAAACTGCGCCCGGAAAGAAGCATAGTCGATCACCTTTATCCCCGTAGCGGCGGCGACGGCGCTGACGCTCACCGGAAGCGATATCTGTCCGCTGAGCAGAAGTGCCTGAGTACCAGTCATTTTCAGTCCCCCTTATAGTCCGGAAGATCCAGGATACTCCCCGCGCCGGGGCGCTTCCTGAGCCGTATAGGCTGGGGCGGAGCCTCCTTGTTGAAGCTGCGCGCGGCAACCATTGTAAGCCCTTCGGTGCAGCGCTGGTGTTCTATTTCAGTGCAGGCGTCGACCAGTTCGCGGCCGTGGCTGTCGAGTTCCAGATACTTTTTTAGATGTACCTGCCCTGGTGCCGACGAGGCGTCAAACTGGTCCGCGAAAAGCTCGTTAGGCTCGCAGGAGAGCGCCTTGAACAGCCTGTACAGCACGTTTTCCTTCGGATGGCTGACCTCCCGTTCATAGTTTCCCACCGCCGACGGAGTTACCCCCAGCCGCTGGGCGAGTTCCTCCTGAGTAAGCCCCGCGCGCTCGCGAAGCTCCTTGATACGTTTACCTATTCCCATTGTTTTCTCCTTTATATTGCTTCCTTGTCGCCGTACCGCTGTATCAGCTTGTCCAGACCGCTTTTTCTCAGCATAAAGACCCTTCGCTCGCTCATGTAAAGGTCGTTCGCGAGCCTCTGCCAGCTTTTGGCGAGGATAAAATAGCCTTCGATGACCGCGCGTTCCTCCCCGGTCAGGAAGCTAATGTACGTCAGTGCCTCCGCCTTGGCGTCGCACATCAGGTCGATGGAGGTATTGACTTCCCGCTCCAGCCTGGCGAGCTTTGCTACGGTCTCCCGCGCGTATGCGGAGGACTCCACAGCGCGCTTCGAGATCCGGTGGAGCTGCTCTATATGTTCGATCTGCGTTTTGATCTCCAGTTCAAGGGAGCGGGCGCGTTCCAGCACCGCTATCACATCTGCCATTTTCATCACTCCGGTTTCATATAAATTGACATTCATGCACTACTCTATCTGTGAACAGTATATCACAAGATACTTGTTTTTGTCAAGAGGTTTTCTGCAAATTTACAAAGAAAATTTCATGCGCGCAGAAATTGCATGAACAAGGCTGCTTTTAAAATGAATTTTGTGAAAATAAAAATTTCATCAAGCGAGAAGTTACATTGCATAGGGAAGCAGACACAGTTACCTCTTAAATGGGGTGAACTCATCAAAATGGCTTGGCAATAGGGTTTCCGGTGTGCTGAAGCACATTTGGGCATCGCGGGTAGGGAAGGCTCTATATGGCTGTTTTTGCAGGAACACCCCGAAAGCGCTGGAGTTTTTCGTAAAATAAACTGTGCAATATATACAACCCTGGCACAATTGTGTTGTTGCAAATAAACAAAAAGCATTTTTGAGATGAAAAAATCTCAAAACCATCTTGCAAAATCAAAATTATTGTTGTATAATATATTCAGCCGCTGGAGAGCGGAACATATTTCCGTCAGGCATAAGACGTTACTGTGTAGAACGGTGCATTGAAACGCCCGCGGAGGACTATTTTTAGGAGGTTACTTAACAATGGCGTTAACTAACAAATATCTTGCAGATCTTCTTGAGACCGTTAAGAAAAGAAATCCCGGCGAGCCTGAGTTCATTCAGGCAGTAACTGAGGTTTTCGAGACCCTTCAGCCTGTTGCTGAAAAGAGACAGGACCTCATCGACGCAGGCGTTTTCGACAGAATCGTTGAGCCTGAGAGACAGATCATCTTCCGCGTTCCGTGGGTTGACGACAACGGCAAGGTACAGGTAAACAGAGGTTTCCGTATCCAGTTCAACTCCGCTATCGGTCCGTACAAGGGTGGTATCAGACTGCACCCCTCCGTATATATTGGTATCATCAAGTTCCTCGGCTTTGAGCAGATCTTCAAGAACTCCCTGACCACCCTTCCTATGGGCGGCGGCAAGGGCGGTTCCGACTTCGATCCGAAGGGCAAGTCCGACGGCGAGGTTATGCGTTTCTGCCAGAGCTTCATGACTGAGCTTTGCAGACACATCGGTCCTGACTGCGACGTTCCCGCTGGCGATATCGGTACCGGCGGACGTGAGATCGGCTACATGTTCGGTCAGTACAAGAGAATCCGTGACGAGTTCTCCGGCGTTCTCACAGGTAAGGGACTTACCTACGGCGGTTCTCTTGCAAGAACTGAGGCTACCGGCTTCGGTCTGTGCTACTTTACCGACGAGATGCTCAAGGCTAACGGCAAGAGCTTCAAGGGTCAGACCGTTATCATCTCCGGTTCCGGTAACGTTGCTATCTACGCAACCAAGAAGGCTACCGAACTGGGCGGCAAGGTTGTTACCGTATCCGACTCCAACGGTTACATCTACGATCCGGACGGAATTGATCTCGATGTTGTTAAGCAGATCAAAGAAGTTGAGCGCGGCAGAATCAAGGAGTATGTAAACAGAACCTCCCACAAGAACGCTGAGTACCACGAGGGCAGCGTTTGGGGCGCTAAGATCAAGGCTGACATCGCTCTTCCCTGCGCAACCCAGAACGAGATCAACGGCGACTTCGCTAAGAACCTCGCTGCAAACGGTGTATATGCAGTAGCAGAGGGCGCTAACATGCCTTCTACTCCTGAGGCTATCGAAGTTTACTTCGCTAACAAGATGCTCTACGGTCCTGCAAAGGCTGCAAACGCAGGCGGCGTTGCTACTTCCGGTCTCGAGATGAGCCAGAACTCCATCAGATACAGCTGGACATTCGAGGAAGTTGACGAAAAGCTCCACAATATCATGGTTTCCATCTTCAAGAGCTGCGACGAGGCTGCTAAGGAGTATGGCATGCCCGGCAACTACATGGCAGGCGCGAACATCGCAGGCTTCCTGAAGGTTGCAGAGGCTATGAAGGCTCAGGGCTGTGTTTGATCCTGTCGGTCTGAACATGAGTGACAACAAGAATCATACGTTGAAGAAAGATGCAGACCTTGTCCGCGGCGGAAAAACCGAAAAGGACATTCATTTGCATAACGAGCTTTACCCTGCCGACCGCAAGAGCGGAAAGGGCGCCAAAGAGAGCAAGCAGTTCCACGAGAATTGCAACTTCAACCTGAATCATACAAAATAAACGGTTTCCCCCTGTCGAATGGCAGGGGGAAATCAATTTATATAGTAAAAAACGGTCACAGGATGATATGCACCCCAAAAGTTAGACACTTTTGGAGGTGCATATTTTTATGGGCAAA
>CAMELR010000035.1 GCA_945923775.1 uncultured Clostridia bacterium
AAACGTATGGCTTGATTTTGGGGGAAAGTGTTACAATTTTGCTTGACAAGAACAGACTTAACGAACATCAGGGAATTGAAGAGCCGGAAACCGACAAGTGTTTCAATCCCCATTACAAAGGCGTAAGATATGTTTTGGCGTATTTATTAAGTTCATATTTCAGCAAGGAACGACCGGACAGCGTATTAAAAGAATGTCTTAAGGATTATGTTGAAACTATGAAATATTTTGCGTTGCTTAACTGCTACAAGTGCGCTTTTGGAGATAAGCCCAAAGGTCGTCCGCACTCGGAGTCAATGAAAGAGCATTGCCAGGAGATTTTGTTCCGTGAAATAGAAGTATTGGAGCCGGATATAGTGGTTTTTCAAGTCAAGGACAAGAACAAAAGACCGACTAACTTCGAGAAAAATCTCGCTAACAGATTTGGCAAAGAGGAATTGATATGCGGTAACGAGGATACAGGAGCTTATTGGTATTCGCTTCCGTCCGGTAAGCGGTTTATCTGGATTTGGACTTATCACGGCGCCGGGCGTACACCTTCGCAAAAACAAGGTTGGGCTAGTAATGATATCAGCGGAAAAGATTATCGTGAAAAAGACCTTGACCCTGTATTAAACGCGGTTCTTGACGCTATGCGGCAACTAAACTTAAGCGAGAACGCAGCTGGGAACGAATGAACAAGGCACTGCTCCTGAATTATCAGGATTGCAGGATACATGTGTAAATGGATATTGACAATATAATTTCTGTACATAATTTTCACCCTCTGCTTTCTACGGCAGGGGGGGATTTGTTTATGACGCGGTGTGGTTTAGCGGATACGTTCCTTTGTCAGGTTTCTTGTGTTATAATTCCCATGAGAGATAGACCTTCTTTCACTTGAATTGGGTGTGACAACTTTATTCTAGCAGATTTTGGTCTATCTCTCAATTCTTTTTTCACTTACTTTGTCCAATATCTATTGTAGCACTACACTGTTTGCGGGGAAAAAATTCAAAAACTTATTGATTTTATGAAAGAATAATGGTATAATATAGTTAGGGGATTATAATCTGTCAAATACTCTCCGACCATCAGCATATTCTTCCTCCCCTTGCGTTAATTTAGCATTATGAAAGGATAACCAATATGGACAACAAAGTTCTCAACAAGCTCAGCTACGGTTTGTTTGTTCTGACCGCAAACCGAAACGGAAAGGACAACGGCTGTATCACCAACACCACGGCGCAGGTTGCGTCCGAGCCGCTCAGAGTGAGCGTTTCCGTCAATAAGGCAAACCTCACCTGCGAGATGATTCAGGAAACGGGGCTGTTTACCGTTTCGGTTCTCAGCGAGAGAGCCACCTTCGACATCTTCAAGCATTTCGGCTTTCAGTCCGGAAGAGATGTGGACAAGTTCGCAGACTACTCCGCAGTAAAGCGCACCGCCAACGGCACTCTCGCCGTAACCGAGGGCACAAACGCTTATGTTTCGGTTAAGGTAACTCAGGCAATCGACCTCGGCAGCCACATGCTGTTCATCGGCGAGCCTACCGAAGGCGAGATATTGAGCGACGTTCGCTCCGCAACATATCAGTATTACTTCGACAACATCAAGCCCAAACCCAAGGCTGTGGGTAAGACTCCCGAGGGTGAAACTATATGGAGATGCACGATTTGCGGCTATGAGTATGTGGGCGAGGAGCTGCCCGATGACTTTATATGCCCGCTGTGCAAGCACCCCGCGTCCGACTTTGAGAAGATTACAAAGCCCGCTCCCGCAAGCGGCACAAACAAGTATGCGGGAACCAAGACCGAGAAGAACCTTCTGGAGGCGTTTGCGGGAGAATCTCAGGCACGAAACAAGTACACCTACTACGCGTCGGTTGCAAAGAAGGCGGGCTATGAGCAGATAGCCGCGCTGTTCCTTGCGACGGCGGAAAACGAGAAGGAACACGCAAAGCTGTGGTTCAAGGAGCTGGGTATGCTTGGCGATACCTCGGAGAATCTTCTCCATGCGGCTGAGGGCGAAAACTTCGAGTGGACGGATATGTACGAGCGCATGGCAAGAGAGGCGGAGGAAGAGGGCTTTGCGGAGCTTGCTGCGCGTTTCCGCGGAGTTGCCGCAATCGAAAAGCGCCACGAGGAGCGCTACCGCAAGCTGCTGAACAACGTGGAGATGAAGCAGGTGTTCGAGAAGGCGGGCGTCCACATTTGGGAGTGCAGAAACTGCGGTCACATCGTTATCGGAACCTCCGCTCCCGACTTCTGCCCCGTTTGCGAGCACCCCAAGGCATTCTTTGAGATAAGCGCCGAGAATTTCTGATTCTAAGGCTTTTGAGAAAACCAAAACCACCTTTCCCAATGTGAGAAAGGTGGTTGTCTTTTTTCGACATCAAAAAATTAAAGAGGCGACTAAAAACCGGTTCACAAAGGGATTTTAATCATTGAAAAGAAAAACGGCATAGAATGGAGAATTCCGGCTATGCCGTTTTTTCGCAGCCCTAGGCGAATTTACTGCACCAATAATGTTCCAATATATGATTGGTCTTCAGGGCAATGAATTTCATTCTTTCCTTTTTGCTTACTTCCGACGGCTCACTGCGAAAAAAGCTGCTGCCTCGTTCAGAAAATCCCGTTCCTCCTGAAGCCGCTTGTTCTCCTTGTTGAGCCGTTTGACTTCGCTGCGCAGCTGGCGCACTTCCTCGGCAAGGCTCATAACATTTTCCGGTGTTCTTTCCTCAATGTCCGAATCGCCTTTTTTCGTCGCTTGTACCCACCCGTATAACGTTCCATACGGCACTTTCAGCTCATCGCTAGCCTTCTTTGTTCCTATCTGTCCGGATAGCTTCACCGCCTGCTCCTTGTAACTCTTGTCATACTGCTTCGCTTCTGACATGTCAATCACTCTCCTTTGGTTTTAGTATATATTTTTGGAGGGTTTGTGTCAAGTTTTATTATACAGCATCATTCCGCCGTCTGCAATATCAGTTCCTCTGCCGAAGAAGCTCCTGCCGCAGACATATTTGTATGAAGGTGGAGCTCCAAACGTTCTTGTCTGTGGTTCAGCGCATTCAGAATCTTGTGGTATATCAACAGATTGGGATAGCAGCCGTAATCCGAAAAAACGGAAATCCCGTTGTGATAATAATGCTCCAGAATTGCCGCCGCATAGCCTGCGCTGCGTCCCTGACCATACTCGCACTGGCAGATGATATTCAACTCCCTGTTGTAGCAGTCGATAATAAACTCCGCTGTTTGGTTTGCCTCGGGGAAGAACGTGTCGAAGCTGCCGCCGCTGTCATACAGTTCTTCTCTGTCAATGTCATCGATCGCGATATACATAACCCTGTTGCAAACGCCGCTGTAATCCACACGGTTCTCATCGTCACCGACATCATAAAAGCTTATTACCGCCCAATCCTTAAACAACATTCCACCAGCAATAAGATTCTCAATGCTTTTGCGTGAATAAAAGGCTACGCACATATTTATTCTCCTTTTCATTTTGGTATTTAATTTGTCCTTGCTCATACCTATAACCGTTTTTCAAAGGCAAAGTTTGTCCAAAAAAATAAACAAACTTTTCAATAGGATTTTAGCAAATATGACAAACCTTTTTAGTAGCACCTCATGTGATTTGTTTGGCTATAAAACCATTATTGCCAAAAACACCCTCCGTGCAAAGCAGAGGGTGTATCTTATTCCCATAATATAGGTTATGGGTAACCATGGTGGAGCCGAGTGGAGTATTTTATAGCCTGGAAAAATATACACCACGGAAATTTTTTTCAAGAGAAGAGAGGATTCCATGAACTTATACACTCATGACAGTCCGAATGATTCTTTATTTCAACCCCTTTAGAATATCAGAATAAGTCACCAGTTCAACATTTCCAAGCGCCTTAGCCTTGTCCGTACATCCCTTTGTAAAGCCGGATTTTGAGAAAAGATACAGGTGAACATTGTCATACTGGAAAAGCTGACTGCAGCTTAACAGTGTATCAAGAACTCCCACATCGACCTTCTCGTTAGTCCACTTGCATTCGCCAAACAGAGCGGTACTCTTGTCCTTCTCACCCATAATATCTATCTCGGTCTGCGAGCGCGTTGCAGGGTCAGTGCCCCACCAGCGTCCAAGCGAGGTGAACTCTACCGGAGATTTGCCGATTATAAGCTGCTTCCAGAGATATTGCATACATATCTCCTCAAAAACTTTACCCATATAATCGGAGAGGTGCGGCTCAATACGCTTATACACCAAGTCAGCCGCGCCTCTTGCGATAAGCGAGTTGTTTTCGGGGACAAATCTGTACCAGAAACGAAACATATTATCTTCGATAGAGTAGATAGACTTTCGGGATTCCTTTTCACCGTAGGGCGTTTCTTTCCGCACTATTCCGAGGTTTATGAGATTTTTCAGATAGGTGGAGCAGACATTCGTGCTTTCGCCGATTTTAGTTGAGATCTCAGACATTCTGCTTGATCCTGTTGCGATAGCAGTAATAAGCGCCGTGTAAATTCCGGGCTCTCTGACCTCTTGCTTGAGCAGATTGACCGGTTCCTCATAGAGAAACGACATCGGGTTGAGGAATGTGTTTTTGATGTTATCCTCAACACTCCTGTTGTCGCTAATTTGTAAAAGATACTGCGGAGTTCCGCCAACGATACCGTAAATAAGCGCTTTATCCGCATTGGAGAAATGCGTAAAGTAGCGGCAGGTTTCCTCAAAATCAAAGGGCTGTATCTTCATCTGGGCAGTACGCCTGCCATAAAGCGGAGCTTTATAATCCAGCACCTCGTCCTCCATATACGACATCGACGAGCCGCAGAGTATCAGCATCAGCTTGGAATTGTCTCTGAATTTGTCGATAAGCAGCTGGAGCGTTGACGCAAGGCTTTTCTCCGACCGTGCCACATAAGGATACTCGTCAATTGCAAGAATAATGCGTTCTTTTTCTGCTAGCCTAAATACATATTCCAGAGCCGCCTGAAAGGAATGAAACGATGTTTCGGCTTCTATACCGCTGCTGAATTCAATAATACTCTTGCTCAAATTTTCAAGGTTCTGCCGGGAATTACTCTCGACTCCCATGAAGTATATTGCCTTTTTCCCGTCAATAAAACGGCTTATGAGCGCAGTTTTGCCTACACGCCGTCTGCCGTAGATAACTGCGAACTCGAATTTGCCCGAAGCATACAGCTTATCCAGTACGCTTAGTTCACGGTCTCTGCCTATAAACATGGTGATCCGCTCCTTTCTTACAATTATAGTATAGCACAGCATAGAGATTTAGTCAAGTGTGATTTGGTCAATTAAGACTATATAATTTTCGGGATATGAGGTTTATATAATGGCAGAATTCAAAAAAAGGCGCAAAAAAATACAATCGTAATACAGCTATAATCTGTTTAAAGCTACGCACCTGTGTATCTGGCGCGGAGTTGTCAATTGAATTTGTCAATGATTTTATTTTGTATTTTAGTTTTCGACATATAATTTTAAAATAACAGAACAATTCCTCTTGACATTTCAATTTTATGTGTTATAATTTAAGAAAAGGGGTGAAATTTGAAATGACTGATACCGAACTTTTAAATTTGATAAATGTAATTCAAACTTCGCAAGCTGAATTCCAGACGGTCGAGGTAAAAAGAGCTGAAAAAAGCTCTCCCGAAAAGCTGTACGACACCTTATCATCATTTTCAAACCAAAACAGCGGAGGAACTATCGTGTTTGGTCTGTATGAAAACGAGGGCTTCAGCGTGACCGGAGTATCTGACGTTCAGGCGCTACAGAAAAAAGTAATGGAACAGTGCAATCAGATGGAACCGCCTGTCCGTGCAGTTTTCACGAGTGTGGAAGTTGACGGAAAGTATGTTGTTTCTGCGGAGATTCCGCCTGTTGATGTTTCGGAACGCCCGTGCTTCAACAAAGCAAAAGGGCGTATAAAGGGGTCATATATCCGGATAGGCGACGCTGATATCCCTATGACGGAATACGAAATATACAGCTATGAAGCCTACCGCAAAAAGTATCAGGACGATATACGGCCAGTGGAGAGAGCAGATATGTCTTCGCTAAACACGGCAAAGCTTGACAGCTACCTGTTCCGTCTGAAAGAGAACAAACCCAACCTGGCGCAGCTTTCCGACCGGCAGATAATGGAGCTGATGAGTGTTGTCCGTGAGGAAAAGCCGACTCTTTCCGCTGAATTTTTATGGGGACTATACCCACAGGCGTTCTTCCCACAGCTTGGTATAATTGCGACAGCCGTGCAGGGCACTGAATACTGCGAGCCACAGCCCGACGGTTCACGTTTTTCGGACAACAAGAGGATCGAGGGTACCATTCCGGAAATGCTTGACGGTGCAATGAACTTCGTCCGTGCAAATACTCGGGTACGCACAGTTATTGACAAGGACGGAAAGCGTACGGATATTCCGGATTATCCGATGAATGCCGTAAGAGAGGTCATTCTGAATGCGCTGGTACACAGAGATTACAGTATTCACACCGAGGGAATGCCGATTCAGCTCATTGTGTTCTCCGACCGACTTGAAGTAAGAAATCCCGGCGGACTTTACGGGCGGCTCAGTATTGATATGCTCGGAAATTCCCAGCCGGACACCCGCAATCCTGTGCTCGCAAATGCGCTGGAAGTCATGCAGGTGACAGAGAACCGCTACTCCGGTATACCCACGATACGCCGTGAGATGAAGTCCGCAAGCCACCCGGAGCCTGAATTTACTGCAATCCACGGTGAATTCAGAGTGTGCCTGCGAAATGCTGTGATATCCACTGCTGATGAAGGAAAAACGGCTGAGATTCTGGAATTCTGCCGCACTCCGAGAACCCGAAAAGAGCTTGCGGAGTTTCTGGGAATAAAGTCGATGACTTACGGCATAAAGCGGTATGTTGAGCCGCTTGTCGAGAGCGGTCAGCTTGCACTTACCGACCCAAAGAACCCGGGCAGCCGCTCGCAGAAGTATTATTCTTTGTGAGCATATCGCTAAACTGTCGGGTACTTGACATATCAGGAGATATGGTGTAGAATATAGAAAAGAATAAGTATATTTTGCACATTCGGTGCGATAGTTTCCGGGCTGTGGAAGGTTCCCCTCGGCTCCACCACGGTTACCCATAACCCATATTATGGGAATAGGAACACCCTCTGTGCAAGCGGAGGGTGTTTTGTTGTAGCTTCAGCACAATAAACCACGGCTTGAAGCGGTGGAATAAAAATCTTTAGATAAAAGCAAAACAAAAACCTCCTGTGCTATAATAGATGTAGGTTTGGCGACCACATCTAAAAAGCAAAAGAGGATGTCAAATGAATGACAATAATAGTTTATCACATTATAAGTGGAACCGCAAGTGGTTGTACAGCAACCTATGCACTCAGGAAATAACTGATTCATAAAGTACCCCTTCATATTATAAGGTAACCTCTAAAAACCAACAAAAATACAGCAACTTAGAGAGATTGAGCAAAAACAGTCAAATATTGACCTGCAAATAATGCTTTGGAACAAAAACTGCACCCAAATTATTACCTATTAGTTGAAAAAGGGCGCAGTTATCCCATATCAGGCAGAGGCTCGCTTTAAGTAACCGTACCTGCAAAAGTTGTATACCAGATTGGTGATAGCTATCTGAGGACTGGAACTGCTAAAGAGGATGTTGGTGTCGGTGTTGTTCATGTATACAGCAACGGTACCCTCGATTTTCGTTGCAGGGGTGTCATTCTCCACGCGCTCATCGTAGGTTGCAGGCTGTGTCTTTTCTGATGCTGCGATCTTATCTTTGACAGCTGCTAAAGAATCAAATGCTTCTGCCGGATACATCATGTAGAATCGTTTTCCATCACTCTCAGAACGCAGATTGAGCATGTCCTTTTCGGAGATTTTACCATCTTTCAGGTAGACTGGGGTGCGGCCGGAGATGATGTATTGGTTGCCGGAGGAGTCGGTGTAGATCGGGAGACCTGCTAAATCAAGGAAGGTCTCGCCGCTGTCATCGCCTCCCGGGGTTGGTGTTTTGGCCTGAGCTTCCTGGACGTCGGGGTTGTCGTACCAGTACTTGAACTTTATTGAAAAGTTGTTGGCGTCCGGTGTGGTGGGGTCAATGTCATCTGTGAGTGATGGTGGGGCCTCTGCGGTGATTTTGGGCGGGTAGAGGTCGTTTGATGATACGGGTTGATTGTTGTTGCAACCTGTGAAGAAGCTTGTTGTCACTGCTGCTAAAGATACAGCGATGATGGTTTTGCGGATTGTGTCTTTTAATGAGAACATGATTATTCCTCCTGTGTCAGGATAAGTATTTGCCATTATTATATCAGATATCCATTATCTTATAAAGCACTTGTTCCTCTATGCAAGAAGTTTCGCACCTATTATATACTCACATTTCAAATATCGTTATTCCTATTTTGTGATGATATACTTATGTTAATTAACGTACGCCCTATTACATAAGGCAAACCTTGGAATAAACTATAATTCATACTCCGATTTACCGAACTATCCACTTATTTTCTGTATAATTACAATTAATATTATGTCATAAAAGAAAAAATATAGACAAAAGATATATAATATGATATAATGAATATTAGTCCTAGCATACAGAGTATAAATCAGAAGATAGATTATATATTTAATAATGCTGAACCGCTCGTCGTCCTCGGTGAGCCGTGAATTAAAAAGAAACAGCTATACAAACGGTACATACTCAGCAAGTTTTTCTTATAATTGTGTTTCACTTGTATTGCCTTTAGTTTGAGATCTGGAATTGATACGGCGATCAGCAGTATCCCTGTATCGGAAACGCGCACTTGATATTTGAAGATATCAGTACATTTTGCTTGGAGAAACAAATGAATATAATCCTTTTATCCGGCGGCAGCGGAAAACGCCTTTGGCCGTTATCCAATGATATACGCAGCAAGCAGTTTATAAAGCTGTTTAAAACCGCAGACGGTTATGAGTCTATGGTCCAACGGGTATACCGGCAAATTAAAACCGCTGAACCCAGCGCAGAAATCACAATTGCGACCGGCGAAACGCAGGTGAGCGCGATAAAAAATCATCTTGGTGAAAAAGTTGATATTTGCGTGGAACCGTGCAGTCGGGATACATTTCCGGCAATAGCTCTTGCCGCTGCATATCTTCACGATATAAAAGGAGTTCCATGCACCGAATGTATGGTTGTATGTCCTGTGGATCCTTATGTTGAAGACGCTTATTTTGAAGCATTGAAAGATCTTTGCGAACTTGCGTCAAAAGGGAATTCCTGCCTCGTCCTGATGGGCATAGAACCCACTTATCCAAGCGAAAAATACGGATATGTAATTCCGCAAACTTCCGAAAAAATCAGTCGTGTTCTTGAATTCCGCGAAAAACCGGATATAGAGGCAGCGATGCACTACATAGCCCGTGGGGCGCTGTGGAATGCGGGCGTGTTTGCATTCAAAATCGGTTATATCTTAGACAAGTCGAAAGAAACGATCGGCTTCAGCAATTACTGCGAGTTGCTTGAAAAATACGCGGCTCTGGAGAAGATCAGCTTTGACTATGCTGTGTCTGAAAAGGAAAAGAGCATCGAAGTAATGCGATACTGCGGTGAATGGAGAGATGTGGGGACATGGAATATGATGGCGGAAGTCATGTCTGACGTGGCAAAAGGGAACGTTACGTTGGATGACGAATGCCGCAACACTCAGGTCGTGAATGAATTGGGAATACCTATCCTTTGTATGGGCTGCCGTGATATGGTGGTAGCCGCCAGCAGCGACGGTATATTGGTTTCTGACAAGCAACGCAGCGGTTATATGAAACCGTACGTTGATAAGATCGGCAAGGAAGCGATGTATGCCGAAAAATCATGGGGAACATTCACCGTGATCGATGTTCAGAGTGGCTCCATGACAGTGAAGATCACGCTGAAAAAGGGCAGCTCCATGAAATACCACAGTCATGACCTCAGGCGTGAAGTCTGGACGATTGTTTCAGGAAGCGGAAAAGTCATTATTGATGGAAACGAGAGTCCTGTATCGGCAGGAAGCGTTGTTCAGATACCAACGAAAGCAAAGCATATGATCACGGCAGATACAAATATGACAATTATTGAAGTGCAGATAGGTAGAAGCATTAGCGAAAAAGACAAAACAATTTATGGGATCCTCTAAAACAACGGGACACGAGCAGATTTTCGTACATGACTTGTATCAGATGCGAGGCGTCAAACCGCAGCGTTTTCGCGAAGCAATAATCAGCTTTTCTCCGGTCATAGAAAAGCTGCCGTGAGGGAGGTTTTTAGAGGTTCTCATAATAATTTAAGCCCCGGACTTTTGCTGTCCGGGGCTTTTGAGTATTATGATAATAACAACACACTAAGTTCTGCAAAATTTATATCCCCGAGGAGTTGTCGATAATGCGGTCGATCAATTCTTCTCTGCCGTAATGATCAAGCAGAGCATTAAACTGCAGGTCGTTGCGGTTTTCGCCCACATTTGTATTGAACAGACCGCCTTCCTGCGTGCCTTCGGTATACGTCAGGGTAGGATCATTGTCCGCAAGCACTACCCTCACATTGCTTCGCAGCTCCATGATCTTCAGCCAGATATCATCTGCATAATAGCACAACTCCTTTATCAGTTGAACATTAAAAATCTCCTGACCGAACAGGTGAGGCGGATAAAGCACTCCTCCTACACCCGTCGCTAAATAGTCGTTTCTCGGCTGAAGCAGATATTCCGTGCTTCTTAACTTCCATTCGGTATACGGCAGCGGTTCACCGTCCTCGTCGAGCTTTATCCGGTGCACTCTTATGGCGCAGACACAATCCGGATAAAGCTTGTGCGCCGCATAAAGTCTTTCAACAAGGTCATGTCTGTACAGAACGTCATCGTCAACAGTAATTACGATATCATCGGGATACTTCTGCATGGTATAAAAATACTTCGTATGCGCACGCAGATCTTCCACTGTAAGCAGCTCGATTTTTCCCTTTCTCTCCAGCGTTTTCAGTTTCTCAGGTAGCACCGTATATTCCTTTTCAGACACGCAGAGAACGATTTTGTCCGGCTTCACCGTCTGGTGGAAAATCGTGTCAAGCGAGAGATGAACCGTTTTAAGGCGTTCGCCGTAGGACGTCAGGGATATAATGATCCGCTGCTCTCGCTTTTCGTTTTTCACTGCACACTCAGGGTGCGTGATGTGCCTCACTTTTCGCTTGGTTTTCAGTTTATCACGCGCAAATCGTGGAACAGCGGTGATCAATCGACCCGACCTAAAAGAAACCGATTTTCGTATCGACTCACATTCTCCGCGCCATTTGTAAAGTTCCTTTTGCTTTTTCTTCAGTCGGCTGCATTCTTTTTGCAGCGCATTCCGTTCGCCGATAAGCCATTTTATCTGCTCTTTAACAACATAATCAGAGATAACGCCTGCCGGTGAGCGCGAAAAAAAGTCCTCCCACTCGTCACGCATAAGAGCTTCCGGGTCTTTCCACGGCTTGTTTTTTGACGCGAAATGTACTATAGCCGCGTCACGGCAGGCAAGGGTAAAGCTCCTGTAATGCGTTCCGAAAGCTTCGTTAAATTTACAGATATCTGTTTTCCCCTGCTCTTTGGCGCGCATGAGATTAACATACAGATAATTCCACTGCACGTCCAGCAGCGTTACCTTATCTTTAAAAAAGATGTTGAAAACGTCCTGATCCATAAGTTCGCTTTGCTTCATGCTTCGCTTTATCCCGTAAAGGCTGCTTGCAGTGTCGGCTTCCCTCATGCCGTCAAGTTCCATTACCATTACGCCGGAATTGAAATATTCCGGACACTCAGATAACATCTTCCTTTTTGAATAAAGGCTGCCGCTGTCCCTTACCGCACCAAGAAGATTTCCGTGCAGGTCGGCATGGTATAACGGCGTCAGGTCTTTAAAGCAAAGAATATCTCCGTCAAGGTATATGATCCTGCGCTCCGGAACAAGCGTCGGGAGTTCGAATTTAAGCAGCGCGGATTCGGTCGCCTGACAGAACGAGTTTTCCCTGCCGTCATGTAAGCCGGTGATCTTGTCCGCGTTTGCTGTCATTATTCTTATTTCAGTGCGGTCAGAAGCAAATTTATTCAGCATGGAAACATTTTCTTCCGTAAGACCCACGGTGATGATATAGATCCTGTATACCGTCAGGTCTGCTTTGCTTTCCAGCAGGGACTGGATCGCCGTACAGGTCGGCACGACATAATCGTTATCAGTCACAAAAGCTATCGGGATATAGTTTTCCTTCATTTGTTCCCTCCATTCTGCCGCTCCTTGTCAGGTCTGTGCAGCAGTCCGCGAATTTTCCGGGGTATAAATGTGACGGCTCTTCCCAGCCGATATGTCCATGACGCGCGTATGTTTTCTATCTCTTTTTCCAGGCGGTCGCTGCGCGACTCCAAAGCCTCTATCCTTGCGGCTGCCCTTTCTGCGGCATACGCGCTGTCAAGGCTTTCCGGTTCGTCCTGCTCCATGCGCGATATCAATGTGTCGCTCGCGCCGTAATACTCGTTATAAACGCTCAGGATCGCATTCAGCTGGCGGTCGTTGCCGTTTTTCTTGTCGTTGCTCCGCCACAGCGCCGTATCCTGCGTTCCGGCTATCTGTGAGTCTTCAGGCATGCTGCCGGCAATAACTGTTGGTGTAAGCGACATTACCTGCATGACCTTCAGCCACAGGTCGTCGGCAGAAGGGCACAGCGACATGAACTGCTCCTTGTTAAACAGCTCGTCTGACATACAGTGCGGCGGATAAAGTACTCCGCCAACTCCCGTTGCCATAAGCGACATGGACGGTATATAAACACGGGTGCTGTCACGCTCCCACTGCGAATAAGGAGCAATTCTCTTATCTGCGCCAAACCTGATACCATGCGCCCTCATGCAGCACACGGCATAGGGGAACGCGCGATAACAGCGGTACAGGGTCTCTATAAGCTCCGGCTGATACTCCATATCGTCATCTGCCGTGATGATAATGTCCTCCGGATACTGCTGCATGGCGTAAAAGTACTTCTTATGTGGCCCCAGATCCTCGCACCAGCTGATCGTCAGCCCCTCGCCGACAAGCGCCGTAAGCTCTTTGGGCAGATCTTCCTCGCCCCGGGGGAACTGTTCGCGCGCCAGCCAGAGTATCACCCTGTCAGCTTTCATCGTCTGGTGCAGGAGCGACCTTACTGCAAGGTGAACCGCTGCAATTCTCGCAGGATATGAGGTGAGCGACACGGTAATGCTCCGCTGGGCACGCGGCGTTTCGGGGGCGCGGCTGATGAAAATGTCCCTGCCGCTTTTTAATACAGTCCGCAGCAGGCTGCCGGTAGAAAACGGAGAGCGCTTGTAACAGCCGTACCACTTATCCGCAAAAGGGACATTGGAATGATCCCACGGCTTATATTTTGAGCACAGATGGAGCACCAGTGCGTTTTCGGCAGCGATATCGCAATTATAGAACTCTTTTATCTCCTCGTCAGAGAACGCGCCGATAACTGATGTCATATAATTGCAGCCGAACGGCAGATATTTCACTCTGCCGCCGAAGCAGAAATTGAACGCGTCCTGATCCATAAAGAAATTCGTTCCGTCAAGCCGCTGCTGCAAAAGCCGCTCGTTCATTCTGTCACGCCGCAGCAGTTCCAGATCGAGCAGCATTACACCGGAATTAAAATAGCCGGTTTTGTGTCCGGCTTTTATCCGGCTTAGCTGGGTCGGGGCTGATAATTCCGCTTTCATGTCCTTTACTGCGGCGGCATAGCAGCCGGAAATATCGCAGGAAAACAGCTCTGAGATATCCCCCCCGACAAGCGTATCGCAGTCGAGATACAATATCCTGTCAAGCTCGGGGAAAAGCTCGCCAAGCTCAAACTTAAACAGCGAGGCAGGGGACACATGAAGCCGCGCGTTTTTCTGTCTGCTATAGCTTTCGGGAAGCGTGACTTCGTGAATGACTACGGAAAATCCGTCGCAGGAAAGGCTCTGAAGCTTCGCGCGGCTGTCCTGCGATACGCCGCAGCATACCACATGGACGCAGTACGCCACACCTGCATTTCGGTTGTCGCGAAGCGATACTATTGACACCGCCGCAGGCATTGCATAGTTTTCATCGCAAATATACACAACATTCATTTCCTGCTTCATTTCTTACCTCGTATTCTCTTAGTCAGCATTTCGGCTGTACTGACAAAACCGTGCTCCTTAACGAGAGCGAACAGCTTTTTAACAGGCGAATACTGCCTGCGCGAAACCGTTTTCCCATACCGCAGGAGAAAGTACTGCTGCGCATAGCTGAAATGCTCCAGATACTCCGTGCCGACGTCATTCTCGTCAAGTCCGCGCAGGAACTCGCAAAGCGGCTGCTCGCGCTGCTTTTTCCCCTGCTCGTCAAGCGCTTCGTAAAGCCCGAATACCCCCATAAGCTCCTGCCGCATAACCGGCTGAAACTGCTCACGGGGAAGCTCCCGGCAGATGTCGCGCACTATTCTGTAGGACGATATCTGCGGCATGAAACGTTCAGTCTTACGCGAAACGAGCGAGCCTTCACGATGAATAGTATACAAAACTGTGCATACAGAGGTAAAGCATATCTTCTTTGCTTTAACAAGGCAATTGATATAAAACGAATGGTCATTAACGCACAGGAGGTTATTAAAACGGATATTCTCCTCATCAAGAAAAGCCTTACGGTAAAGCCCGTTCCACGGAACGTCCGCTGCGTGGATAAACCGTTCGGGTCTGTCGCAGAAGCGCACGGTTTTGTTATGCGAAAATCCTGCGCTGCTGTTTCGCGAAAAGCAATCCGAAAACACCCTGCCGTTTTCGTCAAGATAACGGAAGCTGCCCTTTACCATATCCGCGCCCGTTTTCCCTGCTTTGCGAAGCAGCAGTTCCAGCGCCCCGTCCGTATAATATATGTCGTCCGCGTCAAGAAACGCTATGTACTTGCCATTTGCGTTCCCGATACCGTTATTTCGCGCTTCTCCTGCGTGAAGGTTCTCCTGCTTTATCAGGCGGATACGGCTGTCGCGCAGCGCCGCTTGCTCAATGAGCGCCGCGCTGTTGTCCGCCGAGCCGTCGTCAACGCATATTACCTCAAGCGCGCTGACAGTCTGGCTTAAAATGCTGTCAATGCACCTTGTTATATGCTCCTGCGCGTTATATACGGGAACGATAACAGAGATGATGATCTCGCCCATTGAACTTACCTTTCGTTTATTGCAGGCGCCTGTTCTCCCTGCTTACCCACAGTCGGGAAGCCGTTCGTGGGAACAAACAGGTTGAGAGGTACTTTATTTTTTCTTTTATGCCAAGACTTGACCGGAGAACGGCTTTTTTATTCGTCCGCATTTCGCGTTTAAGCACTGACAGCGTATGTTTGTCCTCACCGGCACAATACGCCCTGCGGAATATTCCTGCTCGCTCTGTCTGCGCCCTGGCTTTTGCAAGCGCAGATATCTCGCTGTCGTCGCGGAAAAGTTCGCCGCAGGCTTCTATCGCCTTTACCCCGGTAAGCATACGGCTCAGACGCGAACCATTCACGGCGCTGCCCCTGCGCTGGCGGTAATGGTAGTATGCCTTTTCAGCGCAGGTTACTCTGCTGCAATTGCTGAAATACTCCGCGCAGAACAGCAGATCCTCGCAGTAAAATATATCCTCGCACAGCGAAAGGCGTGCGTTATCAATTATGCTTTTCCTGAACAGCTTATTACACAAAAAGCCATGATACAGCGTTGTGTCCAGCATATTCAGAACCGCCGAGTGCGCTCCCATGTTCTTCATACCGCAGAACACTCTTTTCTCGCTTCGTCCGCAGAGATCAAGGATATATCCGCTGACAGCGCAGTCCGCGTTCTGCTCCAGCATGGCGCTGACGAGGGCGGAAATATGCTGCGGCTCGATATAGTCGTCTGCGTCAACAAAGGTTATAAGCTCGCCGGCGGCAAGTCTTATTCCGTAATTTCTGGCAGCGCTTACGCCGCCATGCTCTTTGACGTGCACAGTTATTCGTGGGTCTTTTTCTGCCAAAGACCGGCAAAGCTCCGCAGAACCGTCATCGGAACCGTCGTCTATGACCAGCACCTCAATATTGCGGTGATTCTGCGCGAGAACGCTTTCTATGCACTCCCGGACATACTCCGAGCAGTTATACACAGGTATCACGATGCTGACCAGCGGATTATCCATTATCATTCTTCCTCAGCCACTTCCTGACCTGTGCGGCTCTCTCGGGTCCTAGAAGCTGCGCCGTCTTTCTGTTTATGCGGTTTCTCAACGGCAGCCAGCTTGCATTGAAATGGTGAATGGTGCAGGTGTTTTCGGTAAGGTTCACCTTTCCCGTGCTCAGATCTTTCGGGGAAAAATACTCTGACGGGTACACAGTTATTCCGTTAAGCCGCTGCATTTCATTCGTCTTTTTCAGTCCCATTTCCTCCAGCGCCTTTGTCACATACACCACGTTCGGCGTCAGGTCGATACTGCCGTCTGCGGCGATCAGTCTGCGTGAATCATACTCTCGCAGTAGCCGTTCAATAAACGGGTGCTGTGGAATACAGCCAATGACCGCGGTAGAAACAACGCTGCTGCTCTCGAAGCCCAGGAAAACCTCGCTACCCATATATTTCTCGGGAGATCTCAGCATTTCCAAGTCTGTGTCAAGGTAGATCCCACCGTATTGATACAACGCTTTCAGGCGCGCGTAATCCGCCGCAAACGCCCACTTCTCCGCTTCAAACGCCTGCTTTACAAACGGGTTTTCGCCGGGGGAGATACGGCTATCGTCCCAGCACATAAACTCAAAATCCGGGCAAAGCGCCTGCCAGCCTGCAATATACGCTTTTGCGCTTTTGGGGAGTGCTTTACCGCCGAACCAGCAATAATGAATGATTTTAGGGATCATATTGTTTGATCCTCTTTTTCTTGATGGCGCAAAGCAGTCTGGGCGGAACGAGCCACACCGCCAGCGGTTTTATAACATAGACCAAATAAAGCGGAAGCAGACCGTTTTTCCTGAAGCTGTGAAATCTGGTCACGCATTCGTTCCACCTGTGCCGCAGCGTGCGGTTTGTTTTAAGCTCCGGAGCTACGGTATACTCCAGCAGCCTTTCGCCCAGATTAGCGCCGCGCAAACCGTGAGCGTACATTCTCATCAACAGCTCATAATCCTCGCAGAGAATACAATTCGTGTTCTCGGAATACCCACCCACTTCATTCAGCACTTCAAGCCGGAACATTATTGTGGAATGTATAAACGGCTGTGTAAAGCGAAAATCCTTTGCGGAAGGCTGCTCGGGGAAAACGTACTCCCCGATTTTTTTGCCGCAGGACAGAACATCGGTATTGCACCCTACAAAAGCGATATCCTCATGCTCCGACAGATATTCGACCTGCTTTTCGAATCGCTGCGGCAGCGAATAATCATCATCGTCCATGCGCGCAACATAGCGCCCCCCGGCATGAGCAATGCAATAGTTCAGCTTTTGCGCAAGCGTAAGCCTGTCGCAGCGGCGAAGCAGCTTTATCCTGCCGTCGTGTGCAGAATACTCTTCAAGAAGCTCCATTATCTCGCAAGAAGAACCGTCGTCGCATATCAGAAGCTCAAAATCAACATGGGTCTGCGAAAGGATCGACCGGACTGCGCGCTCCAGTAACGGCTTTTTTTCCGTACCGCACCGCACGCCCATTATGACTGATATTTCCGCCATATTCTCTCCTTCCACAAGGTTTCCCCGATACTGTGCCGGCGCAATACAGAGTTATTCACTCGCCGCGCTGTATTCTATCTTTCCGTTTTCCGTCAGGTACAAAGTATATCCGCCCATTGTGCCTGCCGCTTCGCAACCGGAGGAAAGCTCCTCGGGAAGCTTCTCTGCACAGATCATCACGATATCGTCATCAGATAAGGCGGCGTAAGAGGTGGGCGAACTGATCAGCTCGTATCCCGATGCTTCGGAATATTTGAAAACGCTCTTTGCGCCAAGTTCGTTTTTCAGCGTGAATATACCGGTTATTTCGCTGCCCGAAAATCCGCCTGCGATACCGCCGAAATCGTTATTTGCTATATTGTAGTCATAGACATAGATATAATATCCGTCACAGGTCAGCACCTCGCGAGGCTCACCGAACAGCTCGCTGCTTTCGCAGCTAAGGAAAGCGTCACGTTCCTTTTCGCCCTCAAGCAGCAGGAAGCTCGTTCCCTGATAGGTTTCTTCATAATATGAAGTTTGAGAATTGTTTCTTCTGATAGCGGACACGGGATTTACTCCGGCTTTGCTGATACGCACCCTCATATCCGAGCGGACGGTATTTACCACGCTGTTCCATGTGGTGGCATATCCGTATTCAAGCCCTTGTTCTTCAAGGTATCTTACAACCGTGCAGGTGTCCGCATAGGCTTCTTTTGCACCGTTAAAGGACGCAGCTTTCGGAATTGCAAGCGGAAGCACGAATAAAGCGGAGAAGCCTATCGCGATCAGGTTTTTCACGGTGATTTCTTTGGTAAGCAGATATTTCACTATGTAATGCGCCGAGAGATAATACAGCAGGAACATAGAGGTGTACAGGTATCGCGTCGCAGTAAGCGTTGTGCAGAAAACCGAAAGCAGCAGTATCTCCAGCACATGAATGCAGGCGAAAGCGGTAAAGAAGCGCATGGCAGGCGTTTCGCTGCGGAATTTGCGTATCTGGAGCGCAGGAAATACTATCAGCAGCAGTATTCCGCCCGCGAGCTTGATAACGTTAACTATGCCGTGCAGTGAGAACAGCGAGTATCCGCCCTCTATTCCCATGAGCTTGACGAAATACACAAAGAGATTTTCCAGTGCGCCGGAAAAATCTTTTGTGAACGACGACATATCAGCGGAGGGCAGGAAGTGATGAATACTAGCGGCGTATTTGAACCCCAGATAACCCAGCATGACAGCCGCAGCCAGTACTATTGTCTTTAATGCGGCAGACCTGAATGCCTTTGACTTTAGCGCCTCTCCGAGTTTCTCGCTGTGGTGATCCGCGATATACATGACCACGATCGAACCGATAAGCGGCAGGCTGATCGCCTGAACATACCTCATGCCTTGACAGCCGAGGAATGCCACAAGCAGCACAGCTCCAAAATACTTCCACCGGCTGCGTATCCTGTAATCATCATCAAGACTGTCGATAAACAGCGGCACGACAAGGAAAATCAACAATAGCGGCACGATATAGGATATCTGGTCGTAAACGATACGGTCGAAGTCCTCGGATATGCCGCACATCAGCAGCGGCACATAAACCATCCAGCAATTATTGCGCGACACTCTGCGCGAGCAATATATCATCAGTGCCACGGCAGCAGCGCAGAATATCAGGCAGGTTATGCTGAGCATAAGCACCTGATCGTCCATAAACAGCGTCAGCAGCGCCATAACAAGGTGCGGTCCGAAAATATAGATATCCGCACGGGAGTTCCACTCGGCAGGGATAAGCTGTCCGGTGGATACTATCTCCTCTGCCAGAAGTGCGTGATTTGCCGTGTCAGATGTGATCCTGGCAGGCATACCGGCAAATATGTATATTGTCAGCGAAACTAACACGAATACGCAAAGTCCGAGGAAAAAACGCTCGCATACCGTCAGACTTTTGATCCATTCTGAAAATCGCTTCAGCGGTGTCCGCTTTTCAGCTTTGCTGTATTTCTGCATTCTTTTACCCCTCATATTGAAGCTATAGTTTTTTTTATTATACTATATTTTTAAGTAAAAGTCAAGCAAAACGGCTTGATTGAACAAGATAACGGCGTCAATTGCAAGAATTTCGTCCGACTTTCGGATACTTGACACATAAGGCGATGTGCCGTAGAATAGGAAAAACAGGTTATTTCACATTCCGTGGGATATACTCCTGAACAATTCGTTGCTGTGATAGATATTGGGCGCAAGGGTTATGCTGATTAAAGCGCAGCGTATCTGATTCAGCCACATGAGTATGCGCGTTTGAATGGGGAGGATTTTTGCACCAAACCGGAGATTGCTGGCAAGCCTGCGGAAAAGGCGAAAGCCGGTAATTGCGCGGTATTGCCGTAAATATGACAATTCTCAAGAACCAAATTGACCGGTGGAAGAGAGAAGAACGATTAACAGGACTACAACCAATATAATATATCAACTATATACATTGATTTGGAATAAGTTCTTGGTAAAATAGCGATTATGGTGACTACCATTATATGATGGATTAAATCTGCTGCGTGTCATCTCGCTCCCCAAGCCACTGCCATTGATGGATTGATGTTGGGAATTCATGTAGTGTATTGTTAGGCAAAACAGAGTGATTCAACGTTTTCATTTGACTTTTATTGGTTTCGGCTATAATAAGATTAGATCGTATATTAGCCAGAAGAAGAAAACTCCCGAAAGACCTACTTACAGGTTTGGGGATACTTCTACGGAACAAATGGCTTTGCAAAGCCGAAATAAAGTGGTGATGCTTGCGGGGTAAATGAATATTCCCCTCGGCTCCACCACGGTTACCCACAACCCATATTATAGGAATAAGATACACCCTCTGCTTTACGCGGAGGGTGTATTTATTGTGTAGAACGGGTTTGGCAGGAGAATGGGGAGACATTGGTGATACCATTGAGGGATTATGCTTATGCTTCCTATAAATGATTTTTACAAGATGCACAGTTTTTTTAGCCGTACTCCCTAGATGTGCTTAATAAATATATCTCGTAATTTTGTTGCACTTGTATTGGCGAAGTATCCTCCTATCAGTTGAAAACCGCTCCCTCGATCCGGTTTTGGCTTGTGGGAACAGTATTTTTTTCAGAATATGGGGTTCGTCATAGCGCCCAGATAAACATGGTACAAGAGGACAACACGAATACTGCAAGCGAACCCCTGACCGTATTCCTGAACCACTGCGCCTTGCATAGTTCACAGTACCGTGCAAGAACCACCGCACCGGGTGCCACCAGAAACAGCATATATCTGAAATCCATGCTACAGGTATAGGGGAAACGATAATAGAATACCAGCAGTGAAGCGCAGAACACTCCGCACACTGCAATAGTTATCAGCATTGACCATTCAGGCTTTCTGCCGTTCTTTTTGGCAGTGAACTCACGGATAATTATCTTCACGACAGAAGCGAGAACACACACCGCCAGCACATATCCCGCCCATTCCAGCAGTATTGAGATAACTGACGGGATATCATACTTGAATTCCCCGAAACAAGCCGTTTTTACAGAATATTCAAACATGTTGTAGTCGCGCTTAAGATGAATATACGGACGCTCAAACATCGTCTTTATATTCGGAAACAAAAATCTCCCCAAAAGCGAATGATCGCCCGTGAAAAGTGATGATGTCTCGCCCGGAGCCGGCACATAGGTAAGCGGCTGCTGGAATTTGATGAAGTTCCTGACCGAATACCACAAACCAAGCGGCAGACTGATCATTCCGAAAACAAGATATTTCAGCATGATGCAGACACAGGAACTGCGTTCCTTTTTCCGGATAACACCGACCAGCTTTGCAATGAACACTATCAGCGTAAATAAAGCCATCACTGCAACAGATATCTTTGTCATAACGCCGCAGCCGTACACAAACGCAAGAATGACCGTGTTTTTCCATGAAGGGTCATTTCTCCAACGTATGGTATACATAAAAGCCAGAGTAAGGAAAAGCCCTGCCAGCGCATCACAATTTACCCTGCACGCAAGGAACAATGCCGGAACGAACGCAGTCAATGTAACAGCGGCGAGCTTTCCTTTTTTGCCAAGCCCCAGCATATTACACATCTTTTCCGATAGCATCAGCATCATACAAGAAGCGGCGCAGGATATGGTTTTGGCTGCGTCTACTATGTAGAACACGTCGCTGCAGTTCAGCAGCTTGTTTACTATCCATGAAACCCCTCCACCGAGGAGATAGAAGAAAGGCTGCTGGTAAAGCTGAGAGCGGTTGCTGTCCGGAAGCGAACCGTTTTCCACAATATTGAGAATATATGTTGCATGACCTCTTGAGTTGATTTCAAATTCCTTCATGTCGTGGCCTCGCAGATCGCAGGGGGTAAGCAGCATATAGCCTATGCGCATGATTATGCCTGTGATGATAACAAGCTTCATCACGGTATCAGCGTCGATCTCGCCGTGCGATGAAGAACGCTTCAGAATAATACCGGAAACGATGAAACACATGGCAATTCCCACTGCCATAATGAGCTTGACAACGAGTTCCGGAACCTGATCCATGCAGATCCGCCATATCATGTAACAGATCACCACAATGAAGAAGATAGCGGGATATTTCAGCAGTTCTGAAATTCTTCCTTTTTTCTGTACCATCAATAAAACCTCCATGTTGTGAACCATTCAAGAAAATTTACAGTATATGCCGACCAGACGGTCATGCCGGACAGAACGGGATAGAACATCACAAACAGCCCGCCCGAAACCGTTATCAGCGTAACTACCCAATTCCGAACCGCTTTCATGTTTATTACTGAATTTACGATCATGATGATCAGTATCACCGAGCAGACATAGTAACGGGAAATAAATACATCGCCCCGGGCAAAAAACCACGGCATCAGCATCGATAAATAGGCTATGACAAGAAACTGAGCCTTGTTATCGCCCTTTATCCGCCATAGGCAGATATTGTGAAGGAACGCCGCAATTCCACCCCACGCAATAAGAGGATTTACAAAGACCGCAATGGTGCTGCAAAACATCTCATCTGTCTTATCGAGCGAGATGATCAGCGGCTGACTGTCAATGATCCACTCATACCATTCCGATGAATATGATGGATCATAGACCGTTGCTGCATTGCAGTTCAACATAAGGCGCACGTCAGAGATCGCACGGTCAAGTACACTCATGCCGGCGTCCGCCTGTGCAGACAGATAATATATTGCAAACGGCGCTGCAATAAAGCATACTGCGCAAACTGCGAAAAGCCGGAGCAGATATGAAAACAGTTCTTTCCCATGAAACCTGTTCCTGCAATATCCGATGATGAACACGAAAAATATTACAGCAATGCCGATCGCTGCATAAAGTCCCGTCCATTCTGCGGCGCAGGCAAGACCCGTGGAGATCCCGCACAGAAGCAGCAGTACATACTGCTTTTTCTTTCCTGCCCCTCTGCCGGTTTCATCAATATACATGTACATGAATAAGAACATCATCAGTATGAAACAGGTAACGTATGTATCCACTGGTGAGATGCGTGAAAGCGTAAAGTGCATGAATCCGGTCGCCGTCAGGAAGCCGCCGAGGAACGCCGCGTCGGTTCTCCCGGACAGTTTCCATGCGAAAACATACATCAGCGCAACCATTATTGTACCGAGCATAACGGACGTTATTCTCCCGTCAAACGGATCCGTTCCCGGAGAAGGAATTACAGCAGAGCCAAGCTGAATCATCGCCACAGCTGAATAGAAGGTCAGGGCTATCACCTGTACAGTATTCCGGCGATCCCAGTGGATCTTCTTTTCGCAGACCGCAGGAGAGGGAACGTTTGACCCGTGAATATCAGGGGAAACTGCCGGTTCCTGCGAAGTGTTTTTCTCGTGCATTATCCCGATAAGCTTCTTTAACGCAAGAACAGCTCCGACCGCCACCACAATTGCTGACAGGACAAGCATTGTCGGGTACTTGTCTGAAGCAAGCATATCTGAGATATTCTGATCAAGGCAGTCGTCGTCGAGAAGCATACCAAATCCGCCTGCGCATATCCAGATATATTCCGGGAAAAAACGCTTTGCGTCAAACGCTGTTTTTTTTCTCCTGATGAGCAATGCAGCGCCGTAGACTGCTGCGAAGGCAAAAGGAACCAGCAGCATACTCCCCCAGTGTCCGCTGATCACCGAAACCACCGTCAGGGGATTGAACAGATACACCGCCGCGATGAGCTTTGCGTTCTTCTTTCCGAGCTGCTTTACTGAAACCAACAAGGCGGCTGAAAGAATTACGATATCCACTGCGAGAGCAATGTAGTTCATTGTTGTGCGGTCTTTAAGCATTATCACGGGGACCATCCTCATCAGCAGGTAAAACACCGCCAGTTCTGACCACCTGTAATCCGGCAGACCTTTTTTTGTTCTCAATGAAAAGATAAGCAGGAAAACCGCACAGGCAATTCCTGCAAAAATATATGGTGACAGCACCGGTTATTCCCTCCATGAAATGATTTCTGCTCTGACATCATACTATTATTTGTCAAAATAATAGTACCACATTTTCGAAGAAAAGTCAATGGAAAAGCGATGTGTTAGGGACACGCTGATTAAAGCGCAGCGTAACAAAATCATCCGCGTGAGTATGCGGGTTTGAACGGGGCGATTTTGTTTTAATCAGCATTTCCTCAGCTATCTTCATATGATCAAGCGGCACAAAACGAAAAAAGCTCTTGCATTTATGTGGGAAAAGATGTATAATTAGGGAAACGGTATCGTGAGGAGTGGGTGTATTTGACCGAAGAAAAACGCAGGAAACTGATAAATCTTTTCTGGGAATTTTTCCGCTATGCGCTGGTAGGCGGCGTTTCCTTTCTAGTGGACTGGGGCACGCTTTTTCTGTTCCGGGAATTTGTGCTGACGGGGGATTCGTTCCGGGAGCTGTTCGTTTCAACTGCTGCCGGATTTGTTACCGGGCTTGTGACTAACTATATACTGTCGCTGGTGTTCGTATTCAGGAAATCCGAGAACAGAGGAAACGGCAAAACAGTGTTCGGTTTTGTGATATTCGCCGTTATCGGTGTCATAGGACTGGGATTGACCGAACTGATAATGTATCTGGGGACAGAAATCCTTCATATCAGTTATATGATCGTTAAGATCGCTGCCGCTGCGATAGTGCTGGTCTGGAATTACGCAGGGCGAAAGCTGCTGATCTTCGACCGAAAAGAGAAAGTGAGAAATAAATGAAAAACGTTGTAATAATAGGTGCAGGCCCCGCAGGGCTTACCGCCGCATACACGCTGTTAAAGGAGAGCAAGGAATTCCACCCGATAATTCTGGAAGCAAGCGAGTTTATCGGCGGTATCTCACGCACAGCACGCTACAACGGCAACCGTATCGATATCGGAGGCCACCGGTTCTTCTCCAAAGACAAGGATATCATGAAGCTGTGGATGGATATCCTGCCGCTTCAGGGGGCGCCGTCAAAGGACGACAAGGTGCTTGGCAGGACGCACTCTTTCTCAGATGATCCCGATATCGACCCGGACAAGATCGATGATGTGTTCCTTGCGAGAACGCGTGTATCAAGGATCTATTTCCGCAAGCGGTTCTTTGATTATCCTATTTCGCTGAAACCTGCTACATTCATAAATATGGGGTTCGCAAACACGGTCAGGGCGGGATTCGGATACCTTGCCAGCGTGTTTCACAAGCTGCCGGAAACATCGCTGGAGAATTTCTACATAAACCGTTTCGGGAGACCTCTGTATCAGATGTTCTTCGAGGACTACACCGAGAAGCTGTGGGGAGTTCACCCGTCCAATATCGCTGCTGACTGGGGTGCTCAGCGTGTCAAGGGGTTATCGGTGTGGAAAGTCATCACCTCGGCGCTGTCCAAGCCTTTTCGCAGAAAAGACGGAAATGTGGAAACCTCTCTGATCGAGGAATTTTATTACCCGAAATACGGCCCCGGGCAGTTGTGGGAGAAGATGGCGGAGATCGACATTGAAAATGGCGCAGAGCTTCTCCTTAACCATGAAGCCGTGAAAATCGACGCACGCAACGGCAGGGTAAACTCTGTAACGGTAAGATGTAACGACTGTAATTCCCCCGACTTCGGAAAGGAGCAGACGATAGAGTGTGATTTTCTGATATCCTCAATGCCGGTAAAGGATCTTGTTAGGGCGATGCCGGACGCGTCAGACGATATTCGGGATATCGCAGATGATCTGCCCTATCGCGACTTCATAACCGTGGGTCTGCTGCTGGACAGGCTTGAGATACAGAACAAAACAAAGATGCCCACGATAAACAATATCGTGCCCGACTGCTGGATATACATTCAAGAGCGGGAAGTTAAACTCGGACGACTTCAGATCTTCAACAACTGGTCTCCCTACATGGTGGACGACAACACAAAGCATGTATGGGTGGGGCTGGAGTATTTCTGCACCGAGGGCGACGAAATGTGGAACACTCCTTCGGACGAGTTTATCCGGTTTGCCGCAGGCGAATTAGAGAAGATCGGCATAATAAAGCAGTCTGATATTGTTGACAGCTTTACTGCAAAGGTAAAAAAGGCGTATCCGGCGTACTTTGGCAGCTACTCCCGATTCAATGAGATAAGGGAGTATCTTGACGGCTATGAAAATATGTTCTGCGTGGGCAGAAACGGTCAGCACCGATACAACAACATGGATCACTCTATGCTGACTGCCATGAACGCGGCACGCTCCATAATCAGCGGAAGCCTTGACAAACGATCTGTCTGGAACGTCAATACCGAAAAAGAGTATCACGAGGAGACTTCAAACCGCGAATGAACTTTCAGCAGTATTTCATAATAATTTAGTCTCTCCTCAACAACTCGCAAAGCCCGAAATATAGACAAATACAGACAAAAGTGGTATAATATAAGTGCAAGGAAAATAGCGGAAACAAGAAAAAAAGCTTGCACTAGAGGAGGAGTTAATGTATAAGTTTGTTCTTGTCAAGCAAAATTGTAACACTTTCCCCCAAAATCAAGCCATACGTT
>CAMELR010000036.1 GCA_945923775.1 uncultured Clostridia bacterium
CTCATCAACGAAATGCCCGTCACCGACGCCAGCAAAAAGGTCAAGAGCGTAATCCAAAACCGCCAGCAGGAGGGCAAGTGGCTCTGCGCCGTGCCTTATGGATACCGTCTGACGAGCGGCAAGAACCCGACTATCGAGGTCGAGGAGGAATGCGCCGAGGTGGTTCGCAAGATTTTCCAAATGTACTCCGAGGGCAACGGCTATCGCAAAATAGCAAACTACCTCACGGACAACAATATCCCTACCCCACGAATGCACGAAGAACAGCGTCGCATTTCCGAGGGCGAAGATGTCAAGACCCGCGCTAAATCAACATGGAGCATTGTTTCTGTCTCGGAGATACTGCGCAACGACTTCTATATCGGGACATTCAGACAGGCGAAGTACAAGCGGCGCAAGATAAACGGAGCGGATTTCAAGACGGACGAAAGCGAGCATATAGTTTTTGAAAACCACCATGAACCTATCGTTGATTACAGGCTGTTCAGCACAGTTCAGAAGCAGCTTGAAAGCCGCACCGAGGGTCACTACCGTGGCGTGAAGAAATACGATAATGTCTATTCGGGGTTCATTTTCTGCGGCGACTGCGGTGCGCCTATGTTCTCTATCAGTAATCCCAAGCGCGACCCTGCCTACACCTGCGGAAGCTACCACAGACGCGGCTTGCAGGGCTGTACATCTCACCACACCAAATGCGCCGTACTTGACGAAGCGCTGAAAGCGTACATCAGAATGGTGCGGGATAACTCGCAGGAGATGATAGCGAAACTTGACGAAGCGCTCAAAGAGGAGAAAGTCGAAACAACCCAGACGAAATCCACCGTTGAGATACTGCGTGACAGAATAGAGGACGCGAAATCCGAGATGAAGCTGCTTGCGCGGCAGAAGATAAAGGAGATAGCCCGAAACCCTGAAAACGAGGCGCTCTATGACGAAACCTACGGCGAAATGCTGGACGACCTCGCTAAGCAGATAGACTCCCTTGAAAGCCAGATAGGACTTCTTGCGGAAAAGCAGAGCGCAGTCGTAAGGGTCAACCGAACGGCAAAAACCGCAATAGACATCTTCAACGACATCATCGAAAAAGACGCTCTCACCCGCGCCGACCTTGAGGTGATAATCGAGAAGATACTTGTTTACGAGGACAGGATTGAGATAACGCTCAAACCGAACATTGACGCGCTGTTAAGGCTTGAACCGCATAAGGGTCTTACCGCAAATTTTTACTGTGACACGGTTAATATCGAACAAACGGTCACCCAGAAAAGTTCCAACAAAAGGGACAAGGTTATCCGTGTCAATGTGTTCAGTAAGGGCGACCCCCTGGAGATCTACACCAGCCCCGACGGGGAGGTCATTTTCAAGAAGTACTCCCCGGTCGGGGAGATATCCTGCACGGCGTCGCAGTACGCCGACGTGCTGTCGAAGGTGGGCGGCTGCCCCGCCGTTATCTGCGACCGCGACCACGTTATCGCCGTATCCGGAATGGCGAAGAAGGAGGTCATCGAGCGCAGGGTCTCGGGCTCCCTGGAGGACCTCATCGAACAGCGCAAGAGCCACGTATACCGCTCCCGCGAGGATCAGCGACTCAACCCCATCGAGGGTATCGACCGCTACGCGATAGCCGCCGCGCCTATACTCTCGCAGGGCGACGTAAACGGAGCTGTTATCATGCTCTCCGGCGATGACAACGAATTCGCAACGAACGAGCAGAGCGCACTCGTCCAGGCTGCCGCAATGTACTTCGGCAAGCAGATGGAGGAATAAAAATACGGGAGGGTCAGCGCCCTCCCGCTTTTATTTCCTTTTCAGGACCTCGGCTTCGTAGAATATCCTCTCTACGATGTATTCGCGCCCGGGGTATTCCGCTATCTCATAGAAATCAAAGTTCCCGTCCGCCGAACGGCATATCAGCGTGTAGGTTTCCTTGTACGGTCCTATCTCCCTGTAGTCGGCGTAGACATACTCCACGCCGTTTATTTCCCAGCCGTTGGCGATTCGCTTCGCAGTTTTAAGGCTCTCATACCACAGATGTACGCACACTGCGGCAATACACACCGCCGCTGCTAACACGCCGGATATCAGCAGCACCTTTTTTCGCCTCGTCATGACGTCACCCCGCATATCGGCAGAAGCCCGTCAAGCGTGGTTATCGTGTAATCCTGCCCGACTTCCAGGCCCCTGCCCTTCCGGTCGATGAGCACCGAACGGCAGCCCACATTCTGCGCCGTTTTGATGTCCTTAGGCTCGTCGCCGACGAATATGAACCGCTTCTCGTCAGCATGAAAATGCTCCGCTATCTGGTGGACTCCCTCCGGATTAGGCTTACGGAATCCACAGCTCTGCGACGATATATACATGTCAAAATACGGCATAAGCTCCGGGAAGTAACTCTTGTGCAGCTTGTCCGGCATTCCCGTAGCTACATCGGTCAGCGTGGCGATTTTCCAGCCCGCCGAGCGCAGCTTCCGGAGCGTCGGGATAGTCTCCGGATAAATCAGCGGGGTCAGCTTCATGTTCTCAAAAAACGCGCTTATGACCTCCTCCAGCGAATACGGGAAATCCCACCCCGCCGCAGCGTCGCCGAATATCTGCTCCGGCGCGTAGTCCCTCTCGCGGTACTTCACGCGGGGATTGTACTGCTTCAGCACCTCTATCGAAGCCTCAAGCTGCCCGTCGGTCAGCGGAAGCCCCAGCTTCTCCCGCACATGCCGGAACGCGCTGTCGTAGTAATCTATCCACACATTCGGCATGTTGACATACTCCATCAGCGTTCCGCCGATGTCAAATACTATCACGTTCATTCTACGCCCTCCATGAATCATCGTCCGTTTCCCGCGCGGGAGCCTCAGGAGCCGCTCCCTCCTCGAAAAGCACATCGAAGAAGCGCTCCTTCGACTCCACAAAGCACGCACTGTCCTCGCTGTAGATAACTATGACCTCCGTACCCTCCGGAAGCTCCCTGCCGTTCGCCGAGACCGCCCGGAAATAATACGGCTTACCGCCGCGGATAACTTTTATCTCGCCGTACATATCCGGGGATATCTCCTCGGTCACTACCCCGTCCATGTTTTCAAGCTCCTTTTCGGAGGGCTCTCCCTGCTTGTGGAGCTTAAGGTACATCGGCGAAAACACCGTGCTCAGCAGAAAATTGAACGCCAGCCCTCCAGCCGCCGCCAGCGGAAGCCCCAGCCAGCTCACAGCCCCGGCGCAGTCCAGCAGAAGCCCTATAAGCGACGTCACAAACACGAACACGATCAGCCGCAGCAGGTTCTTCGGGAATACCGTCTGCCATTCTGCGCGGCTTTTCGTGTGCTCGAAAAGCTCCCCGGCGTTCGGGAAAAGCGGCCTTCCAAACAGCAGGTGCACCGCAAGCTGTAACAGCAGGTACCCTCCGGAAAGCCCCAGAAGTATAATGTAGAACGTCCTCACGGCGCCACCTCCCGATACAGAAAATCCGCAGCCGAATGACTGCGGACTTCGTTTACATCAGCGTAAAATCAAAGGTTTCCTACCAGGTCGCGGGTATCACGGGCGATAAGAAGCTCCTCGTTGGTGGGAACTACCCAGACCTCTACCTTGCTGTCGGGAGCGGAGATTTTCTGGAGCTTGCCTCTCAGACCGTGGTTAACGGAATCATCAAGCTTGATTCCGAGGTACTCCATGTTGTGGCATACGTCAGCACGTACGTCGTCGGAGTTCTCACCGATGCCGCCGGTGAAGATAACAGCGTCAAGTCCGTTCATGATAGCCGCATAGGAACCGATGAACTTCTTGATCTCATAGCGGAGCATCTCGCCGGCGAGCTGCGCCTTGTGGTCGCCGTGTTCTGCCGCGCTTGTGATGTCGCGGTTATCGCTGGAGATACCGGAAATTCCGAGGAAGCCGGACTTCTTGTTCATGTAGTCGCTCATCTCGTTGGGGGAAAGACCAAGCTTGTTTGCAACGAAGGTTACGGCGGAGGGGTCTACGCTGCCGCAGCGTGTTCCCATGATAACGCCGTCCAGAGGTGTGAAGCCCATGGAAGTATCAATGGACTTGCCGCCCTCGATGGCGGTGATGGAGGAGCCGTTGCCGAGGTGGCAGGATACGATCTTGAGATCCTTGATATCCTTGCCCATAGCGTCAGCGAGAGCCTGGCTTACAAATCTGTGAGATGTACCGTGAAAGCCGTACTTTCTAACGTGCAGCTTCTCGTAGCACTCGTAGGGAAGACCGTACATGAACGCCTTCTCCGGCATGGTGGAGTGGAACGCGGTATCGAATACGACTACCTGCGGAGTTGTAGCCGGAATTACCTTCTTGCATGCTCTCAGAGCGAGCGCGTGGGGGTGGTTATGTACCGGTGCGAGCTCTGCGAGGTCGTCTATCTGCTGGATAACTTCGTCTGTAACGAGGGTGGTCTTGCTGAAGATCTCAGCGCCCTGTACTATTCTGTGGCCTACGGCGGAGATCTCGCTCATGCTGTCGATGACCTTGCCCTCTCCGGTGGTGAGTACCTCAACGAGCTTCTCGAACGCCTCGGTGTGGGTCGGGAACTTGCAGTCAGCCTCTACTGTCCTGCCGTCGAATGTGGTGTGCTTGATATGGCCGTCGATACCGATACGGTCGCAGTTGCCCTTTGCAATAACGCTCTCGTCCTCCATATTGATAAGCTGGTACTTCAGCGAGGAGCTTCCGGCATTGATTACAAGAATCTTCATGTTAATAAATCCTTTCAGGTGAAATAAAAAATCACAAAATCAGAGAATAACAGAGATTTTGCTCATACATCAGTAATATTGTAGTACTTTCCGGCGAAAAAATCAAGTCTTTTTTGAAAAATTATTGATTTATAGCGTGTTTTGGTGTAAAATATTAAGAAGAACAGCCACGATCCGGAAAGGGGGCACTTTTATGAAAACAGCCGCAGTTATCTGCGAATATAATCCGTTCCACTACGGACACAGGCACCAGCTCGAACAGACCCGCGCGCTCGGCGCGACCCACATCGTCGCCGTGATGAGCGGGGATTTCACCCAGCGCGGCGACCTCGCAGTCACCGATAAGTTCGCCCGGGCAAAGACCGCGCTCGAAAACGGCGCCGACCTAGTGCTGGAGCTTCCCGTGAAGTACAGCCTGTGCGCCGCCGAGGGCTTCGCAAGGGGCGCGGTGGGGATAATTTCCGCGCTCGGGTGCGTCGATATGCTCAGCTTCGGCAGCGAATGCGGGAGCATTCCCGCCCTGCGCGAGGCGGCGGGAGCCGTGGAGTATGCGGTGCATTCCGACTACTTCCAGCTTCTGATGTCCGGCGGGAAAAGCTACCCCGCCGCCCTCGCGGAGGCGGTGAAGAAATTCTACACAGACGACGTATACGACGTGATATCCTCGCCAAACAACACCCTCGCCGTGGAGTACATCAAGGCTCTGGACGACATCGGCAGCGGAATCGAGCCGGTGACTGTCCGGCGCGAAGGCGCAGCCCACGACAGCGACAGCGAGCAGGAAAAATTCCTCAGCGCCTCGGCGATACGCAAGAAGATACTCGCCGACGAGGACTACGGCGCGTACGCTCCGCCTATAGATTCCCCCGCTGCGGATATCCGCCGTCTGGAGACCGCGATACTCGCGAAGCTCCGCATGATGCGGCCGGAGGACTTCGAGACTGTGTACGACGCGGCGCAGGGGCTGGGCGAACGGCTCTTCAAGGCGGTGCGCCGTGCGGGGAGCCTCGACGAGCTGTACTTCCTCGCCAAGACGAAGCGCTACACTCTCGCGCGGATACGCCGGGCGGTGCTGTGCGCGTTCCTCGGCGTGGACAAGAAAATGCTCCACGAGCAGGACGGGTATATCCGCATTCTCGGCATGAATTCCCGCGGCCGTGAGATACTCTCGGCTGCGAAGAACTCCAGCTGCACCGTCCCGATGGACACCTCCCTCCGGGCGCTGATGGACACCTCCTTCGAGGCTCACAGGCTCGGAGCGTTCCAGGCGCGCTGCCGGGACGTCTGGGCGCTTGCCCTGGAAAAGCCGCTCCCCTGCGGCTCTGACTTCACAGCCAAACCAACGATATTAAGTTAAATTCGGAATTCGGAATGCGGAATTCAGAATTATTGTGCGCCGCTGCCGCGGCGGGATTCCGATTGTATCAAATTTTGATATGTCCCGCGAAGCGGGACTCCGAAATTCCGAATTCCGAATTCATAATTCCGAATTTTAAAAAAGGGAGTGTGCATAAAATGGTAACAGCGACTGAACTCAACTACAAGAACTTCGGGCGGTGCGTTAAGCTCGACAACGGCACGGCAAGCATTATAATCACCGTGGAGGTCGGCCCGCGCATTATTTCCTACTGCCTGAATGGTCACGAGAACATGCTGCTCGAGGACATCAATCGGGAATTCAAGGACGATTCGCAGGAACTTCGCGATTATTTCGGCGAGGGCAGGACCTGGTACATATACGGCGGCCACAGGCTCTGGAGCAGCCCTGAGAGCTACCCGCACAGCTACGTCCCGGACAACGAGCCGGTGGAGTATTCCATTTCCGGCGGCGAAATAATGCTGATTCCTCCGGCGACCCGCACCGGTCAGCAGCACAGGCTGATATACAGGCTCGCGGACGAGGGCGCGGAAGTCGAGCTTTTCCACGAGATAAGGAACGTTTCCGGCGCGATAGTCACACTGGCTCCCTGGGCGCTCACCGTATGCGCGGCGGGCGGCGTGGAGATATTCCCGCAGAGCCAGGCTGACAACGGGCTGCTCTCGAACCGCAGGAACGTTTTCTGGAGCTACTCAGATATCAGCGACGACCGGTTTTTCCTGTCAAACAGATATGGCACGCTTCAGCAGGTAAAGGAAGCGCCGGGAAAATTCAAGATAGGCATAAACAACGAAGACGGCTGGGCGGCTGTCGTAAACCACGGGCAGATATTCCTCAAGAATTTCCGCATGAATATCGACGGAAATTACCCGGACTACGGCTGCAACTTCGAGACCTTCACGAATGGCATCTTCCTTGAGTGCGAGAGCCTCGGCGAGCTTAAGACCCTGAAAAACGGCGAATCCGCCAGCATCACTGAATACTGGTCGCTGATACCATGCAGCGAAGGCTTCGACAGGAAAAACGACGACAGCATAGACGCATTCGTGAAGAAATACGACCTGCGGAATCATCACGCATAACGGAGGACACATGAGCCTTTACGACGAGCTTCGCCGGAAGCACGGCAGCTTTATTTACCACAGCTATGGATTCACGGAGCAGGACGGCTCCACGCTGCTCCGGTTCCACTTTTCAATTGACGAATACCACTTTTACCCCGGGTGGACTTTTCCCGAGGAATTCAGCGGACTGACCTTCGACCGGGAGCTTGCGGACTGTATCGCGTTCTCCCTGGGCATGGCGGAACTCGTTTCCTACTGGAAGTGCGCCTGCCCTCCCGTGGTGGAGGTACGCTGCGGCGGGCTTTCCGAAGAGCAGAAGCTCTGGTGGAAAAAGCTCTACTTCAACGGGCTCGGGGAGTTCTTCTACCGCAACGGGATAACTCCCGGCTTCGACAGCTTCATGACGATAAACGCGCCGGAGCCTTCGGAGCTTCCCGCACGGACGAACGGACTTTCCGGCTTCATGGTTCCCATCGGTGGCGGCAAGGACAGTGTCGTCACGCTGGAATTACTGCGGAAAGCCGGGGTGGACATATCCGCATACATCATCAATCCCCGGGGCGCGACCCTCGGCTGCGCAGAGGCGGCGGGAATTCCGGAAAGCCGCATTATCGCTCCGAAGCGCACCATCGACAAACAGCTCCTGGAGCTGAACAAAATGGGTTATCTCAACGGACACACGCCGTTTTCCGCTGTGGTGGCGTTCTCCGCGGAGCTTTGCGCCTGCGTCCACGGGCTGAAGTACATCGCGCTCTCCAACGAGAGCAGCGCGAATGAATCCTACGTCGAGGGCACGCAGATAAACCACCAGTACAGCAAGTCCACCGAGTTCGAGCGGGACTTCCGGGAGTACTGCGAAAAGTGGTTCGGCGGATATTCCCGCTGCCCGGAATATTTCAGCCTGCTCCGCCCCTGGAGCGAGTGGCAGATAGCCCGGGAATTCGTGAAGTATCCGCAGTATTTCGGAATTTTCCAGAGCTGCAACCTCGGCAGCAAGACGAACTCCTGGTGCTGTAACTGCGCAAAGTGCCTGTACGTCTATATACTGCTGGCAGCGTTCCTCGACGACGACGTGCTGACCGGGATTTTCGGCTGCAACATGCTCCAAAAGCAGGAGCTTTCCGATATGCTGGACGGCCTGGTGCTGGACGGCGAGGATAAGCCCTTCGAATGCGTCGGCACCAAGGACGAGGTGCGGCTCTCACTCGAAATGGCGTGGGAACGCCGGAAGTCCGACCCGCCCGCACTGCTGAAGCGCTGGCGCAGCCTGTTCCCGGAATACGCGCCGGTATCCCTTGAAAACTACTTCGAACGGGACAATTTCGTGCCGGAGGAGTTCAAATATCTGCTCGGAGAAATGCAATGAACATCAATGAATTACGCCCCCTTTTTGAGGGAAAACGCTGCGCCATACTTGGCTACGGCAGGGAGGGCAGAGTGTGGCTCTCGCTTCTGAACAGGCTAGGCTGCTGTTCTGAGATAGCAGTCGCAGACATGAAGCCGCAGGATATCACCGGAGTCACCGGAATATACGGCGAGGACTACCTCGACCGCGCAAAGGGCTACGACCTGCTCCTGCAAAGCCCAGGGGTCATCATCAAGGATAAGCTGACCGACGAGGAAAAATCCCGGATACTCACCCAGACCGAGGTGCTGCTCCGGCTGCGCCCGTGTAAGATCATCGGCATAACCGGCACAAAGGGGAAGTCCACGACCTCCTCGCTGACCTATCACTTCCTCAGCGCCTGCGGGTTCAAAACCATGCTGATAGGCAACATCGGAGTTCCACCGCTGGAGCGCTTCGAGGAAATGACCCCGGACACCGTGGCGGTCTGCGAGATGAGCTGCCATCAGCTCGAGTTCGTGCACCACTCCCCGGAGATAGCCGTGCTGCTGAACATCTTCCCGGAACACCTCGACCACTACGTGAGCCTCGAGGCGTACGCCGAAGCCAAGCGGAACATCTACAAATTCCAGCAGCCCGGCGACGTTTCGATACTGAACGTAGACCTGATACCGGACGACATCTGCACCAACGCGGAATGCGGGAACGCCCCGAACTGCAGCAACTCCGGCTACCGCAAATCCCGGCTGGTCACCATCGGCTGCGAGCGCCCGGCTATGGCGTTCGCGGAGAACGGCGCGATATTCCTCCCCGACCGTGAGATACCCGCCGGCGAGGTACACACGCAGCTCCGCGGAAAGCACAACGTCTACAACATCACCGCGGCACTCATGGCTGCAACCGCCGCCGGAGCCGATACCGACCGCTGCCTCGCTTCCCTTCCGGATTTCAAGGGGCTTGAGCACCGCCTTGAATACGTCGGCACGGTGAACGGCGTGGAGTACATCAACGACAGCATCTGCACCATTCCGGAGGCGGCGATAGCGGCTGTGAAGGCGTTCCCGGACGGCGCCGACTGCGTTATCCTCGGCGGCATGGAGCGCAATATCCCCTACGACAAGCTGGCGGATTTTCTCAACACCGGGTACGTTAAAAATGTGATACTCCTGCCGGACAGCGGCTACCGAATCGGGGACATGATAACCTCACCGATGGTGAACAAAGTCCGCATAAAGGACCTCCCGGAGGCAGTCAAAACCGCTTCCGAGCTTGCAAAGCGCCGCGTGATACTCTGCCCCGCCGCCGCAAGCTACGGCTTCTACAAGAACTTTGAGGAACGCGGCAGGCACTTCAAGCAGCTTGTAAGTGAGCTAGCATAAGTACAAAATCCCTACAGCAATGCAGGGATTTTTTGTGCATTACAGCAACATTTAAGGCATTTCATTTTTCGATTTGAATAATTCCGCAAACCAAATTTTGTAGAACTTCGACAAAATCCGAATTTCAGGAAGATTCACCCGCCGCCTGTAATTCACCCACCTCTGTAATTATTTGGCTGAGCTGAGCATTGAAAAAATAACGCTTTTACGCTATAATGATCCGAGGGGGAGATACTGTGAAGTTTTCAAATTCCATCGAGCTTGAGATACGCGGCGAGCGCGCGTTATTCCGCGACCCGCTGCGCCCGCAGGCGCTTCCGGTCCCTAGCTGCGAAGCGCTGAAAGGTATACTCGGCTCCATCTACTGGAATCCGGATTTCATCTGGATTCCTGACAGCCTGCGCGTGATGGAACCCATCGGATATACCCGCGAGGGCGCGCGGACATCTGACGGAAACCGCTTCACAAACGCCGATGTACACTACCTGAAAGACGTGCGGTACCAGCTACGGGCGCACTTTGTGTGGAACGAACAGCGCCCCGGCTCCGGTGAACTCACCGAGCGCGACGAGATCAAGCATTTCCGCATAGCGCTGCGGAGCCTCGCCCGGGGCGGCCGCAGAGGCGTCTACCTCGGCCGCGCGGACTGCCCTGCGGCGGTGCGCTCAGTGCATTTCGGCGAAGGCGCGGGAGCCTACGACAGCGGCAAAGCCGTCAGTCTGGGAATTCTCTACCACAGCTTCGACTTCACGGCGGGCGAGCCGCGCTACTTCAACTGCATTATGGAAAGCGGCGTTATCCGCTATTCGGCGCAGGAGCTGTTCCCCCTGCCAGAACTCGCGAACAAGAGGTGATATCATGCCGCAGCCAAAACATCTTACCCCGCTCGACCACAGAATAGACTTCGAAGCGCTGATAACCGTGGATTCAGCGAACCCAAACGGCGACCCGATGAAAAGAGGGCTCCCCAGAACGGACAGCAGCGGGCGCGGCGTCATATCGGCGGTGTGCATTCGCAGGAAGCTCCGGAACGCGCTTGCCGAGCTGGGTCAGCCGATTCTGATCTCCCCGCCGGAGCGCCCCGGCGACGACCTCGCACGGAGGCTCTCCGCGCTCCCGAGGAACTGCGATATTCCGGCGGAGGCATGCCGGCGCTGGTTCGATGTTCGCGCGTTCGGGCAGGTGTTCTCCTCCAGGGGAATGCACGCTCCGGGCGTTAAAGGCGCGGTCTCGATTCAGCCAGCGGTGAGCGTCTGCCCGGTAAAAGTTATCTCCACCGGGATAACCTGCTGCCTTCCGAACAACGGGAAAATCTCGATGGGATTCAAGAGCAGCGTTGAGCACGGACTGTACATTCTGCGCGGCTCCATAATTCCCGGCGTGGCGGCTAAAAACGGGCTGACCTACGCCGACTGCGAACTGCTGCGGGAGGCTCTGCTGCACTTCCCGGACAACGACTGCTCCTCGTCGCGCCCAGCCGGGTCGATCGAGGTACGCCGCCTGTACTGGTGGGAGCACCCGGGGAAACTCGGCGTGTGCCCTCCGGCGATGGTGTTCAGCAGCGTGATAGCCGAGCCGCTCAGAAGCCGCCCTTCAAGCTTTGGCGACTACGAAATAACAAACGCTGAGATACCGGGCGTGAAGCTCAGTATCTTCGGAAATGATACGCTTACAGCCGTCGGGAATTCCCGGCGCGGATAGATCAAATTTTGCGAAAACGCGGCGCAGGAGAGATCCTGCGCCGCAGCGCGTTTATAAGGAGAATTTTCCGCCTTCAAATGGATCGTGAATCACAGCCCGAAGCACCACCCGGTGAGCACTCCCAGCACGGCGGAAATCAGTATCACCACGATGGGGTGGAGATTCTTCAGCGACAGCGCCAGCATAGCCGCGAATATCCCGGCGGAGCACAAAAACGCAGGCGTTGTGAACACTCCGGCGCTTATCCCCGCCGGGAAAAACACCGCCTGCCCTGTAGTCACGAGCGCGGCGGCGATAAGTCCGACGACCGCGGGCTTCAGACCGGTCATGCAGCCCTGAACTACGCTGCTTTTCCGGAATTTTTCGTAGAACTTCGCGACAAGAATTATAATGAAGAACGACGGCAGCACGACTCCGAAGGTCGCACATAACGCGCCCAGGATCCCTGCGGTGCGCATTCCGACGAAGGTGGAGATGTTCACTGCGAACGGCCCCGGAGTGCTCTCGCTGACCGCGATGAAATCCACCAGCTCCGCGGTGTCGAGCCAGCCGTGGGACTCCACCTCCGCCTGTATCAGCGGCAGCATTGCGTAGCCTCCGCCGAAGGTGAACGCGCCGATTTTCATGAACGTAAGCAGCAGCTCGAGGTATATCACCGGCGCTCACCCCGCTTCCTCAGCGAAAAGAACAGCCCTAACAGCGCGCATAGAACTATCAGCAGCAGTACGCTGGCGTTGAGGAACCCCGCCGCGATGAACACCCCGGCGGTGATAACGTAGGACAGCGCGTTTTTGGGGCACTGGCGGTACATTCCGAACAGCGACTTCACGATAAGCGCCAGCACGCCCGCGCGCACTCCGCTGAACGCCCACTTCACCCACTGATTCCCGCTGACGAGCGTCAGCGCCGAGGACACCGCGATGATCACCAGAAACGCCGGCAGGACTACCCCGATGGTAGCCAGAACCGCTCCGGGAACTCCTGCGGCATGGTATCCCGTGAATGTCGCGGCGTTGACCGCGATAGGCCCAGGCGTGCTTTCTGCGATGGCGACTATCTCCATTATTTCCTCGTCCGTCATCCACTTGTGGCGGTCGGCGGCTTCCTTCTGTATCAGCGGGATCATTGCGTAGCCTCCGCCAAAGGTGAACGCGCCTATTTTCAGGAACGATACAAACAGCGGCAGGAGCTGTCCGGCTCCGTGCTGCTTTTTCTTTTCACTCATGCGGTCTTGATTCCTTTGCTTTCAGTCTGTAAGTTCAGCGGCGTAATATGACGCTCTGAATCAATTATATCACCGGAGCTCAGTTTTTTCAAGCACGATGGCGTTAATATATTCCCGAAAGCAAAACTGGCCGCCCGAAGGCAGCCAGCTATGATTCAATATGGGGTATCAGACCTCGGCGATAACCTCGACCTCGACGAGCGCTCCCTTGGGAAGGCTCAGACCGCCTACGCAGGAACGTGCGGGCTTAGTGGTGAAATACTCGCCGTAAACCGCGTTGAACGCTGCGAAATCGTTGATATCCTTGAGGAAGCAGGTGGTCTTAACGACCTTCGCAAGGTCGGAGCCAGCCTCGGCAAGCACTGCCTTGAGGTTCTCGCAGACCTGCTTTGCCTGCGCCTCGATACCGCCCTCTGCGAGGTTTCCGGTAGCGGGAACAATTGCGATCTGGCCAGAGGTGTAGACCATGTTTCCTACGACCTTAGCCTGTGTGTAGGGTCCGATAGCTGCGGGTGCGTTGGGGGTGAATACGTCTTTCATGTTGAAGTCCTCCTGTGATTAATCTACGATCTTGAAGCCAGCCTCTGTGAGCGCCTTTCTGATTTCATTGAGGTGCTCAAAGTTTCTGGTCTCCATTTCAATTCTCAGGTAGCAGCCGTTGATATCGGAGTTTCCAACGTGCTCGTGGTGTACGCCGACAACGTTGCCGCCCAGTCCGGCGATGATCTTGGATACGCCGAGGAGCTGACCCGGCTTGTCGAGCAGCTCGATGTTGAGCAGGGCGGTTCTGCCGGACTTAACAAGGCCGCGGTGAATGACTCTGGACAGGATAGTAACGTCGATGTTGCCGCCGGATACGAGGCAGACTACCTTCTTGCCCTTTACGGGCACCTTATCGAACATTACGGCCGCAACGGAAACTGCGCCCGCGCCCTCTGCGATGAGCTTCTGCTGCTCGATGAGCGCCAGTATAGCCGCCGCGATCTCGTCGTCGGTAACGGTAACGATCTCGTCAACATACTTGCTGCAAATATCGAAGGTATGCTGACCGGGTTCCTTGACCTTGATTCCGTCCGCGATGGTGGAAACATTGTCAAGGCGCTCGATCTTGCCGTCCCTAATGGAGTTCACCATGCTGGGAGCGCCGGCGGCCTGTACGCCGTAAACCTTGATCTTCGGATTGAGCTGCTTTATGGTGTAGGCAACGCCGGAGATAAGTCCGCCGCCGCCGATCGGAACTACGACAGCGTCAACGTCGGGGAGCTGCTCGAGCACCTCCAGACCGATGGTGCCCTGACCTGCGATAACGTCCTCGTCGTCGAACGGGTGAATGAAGGTGTAGCCCTTCTCATCACGGAGCTGGAGAGCCTTCGCGTAAGCGTCGTCGTAAACGCCCTCTACCATGCATACCTCTGCGCCGTAGGACTTGGTAGCCTCCACCTTAGAGATAGGCGCGCCGTCGGGCAGGCAGATGAGCGACTTGATACCGGCTCTGGAGGCCGCGAGAGCAACGCCCTGCGCGTGGTTTCCTGCGGAGCAGGCGATAACACCCTTTGCCTTCTCCTCGTCGCTGAGCTGGGAGATCTTGAAGTACGCGCCGCGAACCTTGAACGAACCCGTTACCTGGAGGTTCTCGGTCTTGAGGTATACCTCAGCTTCCTTGTTGATCTTGGGAGCCTTGATGAGGTCGGTCTCCCTGATAACTTCCTTGAGAACGTGTGACGCCTTGTAAACCTTGTCTAGTGTAAGCATAAAAAAACTCCTCCTGCCGTTCGGCAATTTTTAGTCGGGTGCAGAGGAGCAGCTATTAAAAAATCCCCCTTGTCAGAGCGATAAGAGGGCATAAATATAAGCCAAATCAGCCTCTGTACATCCATCAATGCACTTCCCTTTAACGGTGGAAATCCGTACAGTCTTAGTTTCTCCTGTATCACCGGGATAACCGTACTCCTGTATCACCAGGGGGGGGGGGAACCGTATGTACAGCGGGGGTTCGGACTGTCTGCTACGGGCGGATCGCACGCGGAGGCTTTACTGCCTTGCACCAGACGGCAGCTCTCTGTGAAAGCGGACTCGGCATGTGGCGGAAAACCGCACCCATCAACGCATTTATTGATCTGCTGTACGGAAATAACTCCGTACAATGAGATTATACACCCCGATTCAGGATTTGTCAAGTGTTTTCTGAAATTTCAGCATAATATTCCTGCAATATATGGAATGTGCCTGGAATTGCCGCCGGACAGCTCCCGGAACGCTTCATATTCCGTGCGGGAACAGCAAAATAACTTCAATTTTAACAGAAATCCCGGATTTCCATAAATTACACGTGAAAAAACTTAGCAAAATCACAAAAAACATTTGACAAATTCAAAAAAATATGTCACAATAGAAGCAGGCAGTTTTTGCCGGGATTCAAACAGTTGTGGAGTATAAAAATGAATATTTTAAAGAAAGCGGCGGCTGCGGCGTTATCCGCAGTAATGCTCGCGGGAATGACCCTTCCTGCGTATGCGGAGGCAGATGGTACTGCCCAGATAAAAACCGGCGACGGCTCGACAATGCTGGTCGTGGACTTCGGAAACGAAACGTCAGTCATAGACCCCGCCACCGGCGACAGCTCTGGCGATTCCGGAACCTCCGGCGCTGAAATAGTCACCCCCGGCGGCAGCACCGAAACCACCATAATCGACCCAGACGAAACCATATCCGGCAAACCGGACAGCGTGCTCGACGTCTCCAACCATATCTACTCCGAGACGGATACCTCCGACTGGACGGAATGGGACGGAAAAACCAAAATGCAGAGCGGCGTCAACTACTACATATCACAGGATACCAAGCTCCGCGGTAATTTCGGAGTTCCCGCAGGAAGCAGGCTGCTCATCAAGAGCGGCGCAAGACTGGTGGTCTACAAGGAACGTTCGCTGAACGTCCGCGGCATACTCACCATAGAACCTGGCGCAGAGCTTATGACCTCCGGTACGCTGACCGTGTTCGAATCAGCGGGACTTGAAAACTTCGGCAGCCTGAAGGCAAGCGTGAGTGCCCTCGTTAGAATTGCGGGCGACTGCATCAACCGCAGCACCGGCAGCATGATAGCGTCCACTTCCGTGAATATTTATAAGAACGGCACGCTGCTGAACTACGGCGAACTCAACCTCACCACCAGCGCAGACCTGAAAGTAACCGGCGACTTCCAGACCTCCGAGACCGGCAGACTGCTGTGCCACGGAAGCTTCTCAGTCACCATCAACGGCCGCACCACCCAGGCGGGCTACTTCTCGCTGACCGGCAGCGTGGTGAACAGCGGCGTTTTCGTGTTTGAAAAGACCGTAAGATACTACAAGTCCAAGGCGGCGAGATTCGCGGTTTCAAAGAGCAGCCGCCTGATAGACTACCGCTACTCCAACGGAACATTCGTGAACCCCGACCCCGGCGACGATGACAACATCAGCGAGGACACCACCGATTCCGGTATTAAGGGTATCGACGTTTCCTACGCCCAGGGAGCCATCGACTGGCAGAAGGTCAAGGCTTCCGGCGTTGAGTTTGCAATGCTCCGCGCTTCCAGAGGACCCGTCAGCAGCACCCGTCCCGCTTCCGAGGATACCACGTTCAAGCGCAACATCACCGAAGCAACCGAGGCAGGCATAAAGGTCGGAGTTTACCACTACCTGTACGCCCACACCGTATCCGAGGCAAAGCAGGAGGCGAAGTTCTTCTTAAAGACCATCTCGCCCTATCAGATATCCTACCCCGTAGTCCTCGATGTTGAGGAGCAGAGCCAGGCTAACCTCGGAAAAAGCGCCCTTACAAAGATAGTCAAGGCGTTCCTTGACGAAGTGAACGCGGCAGGCTACTACGGAATGCTGTACTCCAACAAGTCATGGCTGACGACCTACCTTGATATGTCGAAGCTCACAGGCTACGAGGTATGGCTGGCGCAGTGGAACACCGTACCTACCTACACGGGAGACTTCGGCATGTGGCAGTACACCTGCAAGGGAATCGTATCCGGAATCGACGGCTACGTCGACCTTAACCTCTCCTACAAGAACTACGCGAAGATAATCAAAAAGGGCGGATATAATCATTTGACATAATTACGCTGAAGTAAAAGGAGCTTCATAATTCGGAATTCGGAATTATGAATTCGGAATTTCGGTATCCGGCTTCGCCGGATAATATCAAATAACCAAAAAATCGGAGGAAAAACATGTTTTCCTCCGATTTGTGTTTTATGACCTGGTCTGCGCTATACTTGGACAATCATCTGCGCCGGGAATCAATTGAAATATTCCGGCGAAGCCGGCACATTAATTCCGAATTCCGAATTTTCCTTTGTCCAGTTTTGAATTTTCCCAGCCAGTTCGTTATTCCTGGTTCCCCGTAATCACCGACATCGGGTCTATCCACTTGCCACCCTGCTTAACTCCGAGGTGGAGGTGCGGCTGCTGGACTATCTCAGCCTGGCAGGTGTCGGAGGTCTTGCCGATTACGGCGCCCTCCTGGATCTCCTGACCAGTTTTTACGCTCAGCTCCTTGGCAAGCCCGCAGTACTCCACGGTAAGCCCGTTATCCTGCTCGACTACCACCATCACGCCCCACAGCGGGTCCTCGCGTATCTCGGTGACGGTTCCTGCAGACATCGACTTGACGTCAGTTCCGAGCGGGCAGAGGATATCGCAGCCGTCGTGGGTCTTCCACACTCCGAGGGTCTCGCTTTTCACCAGCTCGCCGTTGCTGAACGGGTGGGATACTTCCCCGTCAACCGGCATGATGTTGCGCGCTTCCGACTTCACCGGCTTGTTGACCTCCTCAGCCTCGGCGGTCTCCGGGGACTGCGCCTCCGCCGCCTGGGGAGCCGTAGTAACGGAGGGTCTGGAGGCAGTCGAGTCGTCGCGCTCTACTCCGCTCTGCTCCGCGTTCGCGGGGACGCTCTCAGGCGCGCTGAACGTCCAGACGCTGGTTGAATCGGCGCTGGTGGTAGGGGTCAGGTTCGCCATCGTCCGGCTGTACGCCGCGAAGGACGCCGCCGCCACCGCGCCCACGCCAAGCACCGCGGCTGCCGCAAACGCCTTTGTATTCAGATTCTTCCTGTTTCTGTCCTTTTTCATGATGAGTTCCTTTCTCGTTTTTGGTATAGTATGCTCCGGGGTTCAGCCATAGTTTAGCCAGAATATTTCCATTTATTCCGTAAATTATAGCTTTGTGGGAAAATCATTGACCCAGTGCGGCAAAACTCTGGTATTGCCGGGCTTGATTTGTGGTTTATCAACAAAAAATCAAATTTTCATAAAAATTTCGGCAAACTACTGTACAATTCCTGAAAAATCATGTATAATTATGTTGTATGGATAAAAGAAGTGTTAAATCCAGAGCAATAAAGAAAAATTGCTGTAAAAACAGGAGAATCTTGTAATGAATGTCTACGACATACTGAACCTGCTCGGCGGTATTGCCCTGTTCCTTTTCGGAATGCATACCCTCAGCGCTTCACTTGAAAAGCTCGCGGGCGGAAAGCTCGAAACCTGGCTTGAAAAAGCGACATCTAAGCCCATCAAGGGCGTAGTGCTCGGTGCGATAATCACCGCCGTTATACAGTCGTCGGCTGCAACCACAGTCATGATAATCGGCTTCGTTAACTCGGGACTGATGAAGCTGTCACAGGCTATCGGAGTCATCATGGGCGCCAACATCGGAACCACCGCGACAAGCTGGCTGCTCAGCTTACAGTCGATAAGCGGCTCAGACGGATTCAGCTTCCTGAACCTTCTCAAGCCGACCACGTTTACCCCGGTTCTTGCGGTAATCGGCGTGATACTCATTATGTTCACCAAGTCGGACAAGAAAAAGACCATCGGCATGATACTCGCAGGGTTCGCCGTGCTGATGTTCGGCATGAACTCCATGTCCTCCGCAACTGCCGGTCTTGCTGAAAACGAGACATTCTGCAATATCCTGATGATGTTCTCAAACCCCGTGCTCGGCGTTATCGCGGGTGCCGTCCTGACGGCTGTGCTTCAGTCATCGTCGGCTTCAATCGGTATTCTGCAGTCCATCGCCATCTCCACGGGTAAGGTCACGTACTCTGTTGCGCTGCCGCTTCTGCTCGGTCAGAATATCGGCTCCTGCGTTACCGCGCTTATCTCCTCCGTCGGAGCAAACAAGCCGGCTAAGCGCGTGGCGTTCGTTCATCTTTATTTCAACGTTATTGGAACTGTTGTGTTCCTTTCGGTGTTCTACCTGCTGAATGCGTTCATCAGCATGCCGTTCATGGAGGAATCGCTGAACGCAGTCGGCATCGCGGTTATCCACACCGGATTCAACGTGCTGGCTACCGCGCTGTTCCTGCCGTTCACCAAGCAGCTTGAGAAGCTCGCCTGTCTGACCGTCCGCGACGATTCCAACGACGAGAAGCTCACACCTATGCTGCTTGACGAGCGTCTGCTCAAGACCCCGTCCGTAGCTATCGAGCAGTGCCGCAACGTCTGCATTCGCATGGCGAGACTTACCCAGGAAACTCTGAAAATGTCGATGGAGGTCGTTACGACCTATGACGCGAAGAAGTGCGCCGAGGTAATAGACAACGAGAATGCAATAGACATTTTCGAGGACAAGATAGGCTCCTATATCCTGAAAATAAGCTCGAAGGATCTCTCCGAGAACGACAGTAAGATAGTATCCAGCATGCTGCACACGATAGGCGATCTGGAGCGCATTTCCGACCACGCGGTGAACATCGTTGAAGCCGCCGAGGAAATGCACAGCAAGAAGATAAAGTTCTCCGAGCAGGCTCTCAAGGAGCTTCCGGTCATCATCAACGCGGTAAGCGAGATACTGGACATGTCGATAAACGCGTTTGTAAGCGGCGACGTGAATCTCGCAAAGAACGTTGAGCCTCTGGAGGACGTGATCGACCAGCTCCGCAGCGACCTCAAGACCCGCCATATCGAGCGTCTGCGCAACGGAAAGTGCACGATAGAGCTTGGCTTCATCTTGCAGGATCTGCTGACTAATTTCGAGCGCGTATCCGATCACTGCTCGAATATCGCGGTGTACCTCATTCAGATAAACGACAACAGCATGGACACACACGAGTATATGAACGAGCTGAAAAAGCTCGACCGCTCCGAATTTATGGACGAGTTCAACGATTATAAGAGCAAGTACATTCTTCCGGAACAGAGCTGAAAATGATTTAGCGGCAATTAAGAGCAACGGGCAGGCGATAGGCTTGCCCGTTTTTAATGTTTAAAAGTTGAAAAAATATGCGAGCGGTCAGCAAATTTAGGATTTTCCACATCGGCGCGATTTGATGTTGACAAAAAATAACGTCTGTGTTATACTGAAAACGGCTCTCCAGCGGGATATTCCGCGGGAGTACGGCATATATTATCGTTCAAGAGGTATTCCCTGAAAGGAGAACACATGAAAAGAACTTTATCAATCATAATGGCTGCCGCGGTAACTGCGGCGTGCACCGTCACCGCCGGCGCAGAGGGCAGGGAGCTTGTCGTGCTGGGCGACTCCATCACCAGCGGCTACGGGCTTGACGGCTACGTTTCCGGCGATAACTACAGCGCGGCTGGCAGCTTCGCGAATATGCTCGGCGCGGATTTCGGAGACTACGAGAACTTCGCAGTCGACGGCAGAACTTCCGGCGAGCTTCTGACTGCCCTCGACGACGCGGATATCGCTGCGGCTCTCGCAGGAGCCGACACGGTCGTCGTCTCCATCGGCGGCAACGATTTCCTTCAGCCGATGATAAGCGCGGTTCAGAGCGCGGTGATGTCCGACCCCGACCTGCTTTCCGCATTACAGGGCGGCGAGGCTCAGCCCGACGAGGACAGCTACATGCAGATAATGACGCAGATGATGTCCGTAATGCTGGACGCTGTTGATTCCGTGGACGTCTCCGCTATAGGCGAAAACATCTGCGGCATTCTCAGCGAGATATCCGACTTAAACTCCGAGTGCCAGGTGATACTCCTGACCGTATACGACCCGTTCGAGGGCGTCCAGGGCATGGAGATGATGGACGTCGCAGCCCGCGAAAAGCTCGGAGAACTCAACGCGGAGATATTCGGCGAAGCGAGTGAGCACGGCGTGGCTGTCGCAGACGTACACTCCGCGTTTGAGGGCCACGCGCTGGACTACACGAACATTTCCTCAATGGATATCCACCCGAACAAGGAAGGCCACAGCGTGATCTATTCACTGCTGTCCGGGCTGACCGCAGAGCAGACCTCCGCGCCGGTAACAGGCACCGGGACCGCTGAGGCTGACGGCTCTGAAAGCGCGGGTGAAGCTCCCGCGGGAACCCCTGCAAAGGGCAGCCCCGACACCGGAGCCGAGGGAGCGGCAGCGTTCGCGGGTGTCGCGGCTCTGGCGGCTGCCGGAGTATTCGCGTGCAGAAAGCGCAAATAATAAAATTATGTATTGAATTTTGCAGGAAAGTGTGGTATAATTATTCAGGAAACCGCATTTCTGCGGTAATTACATAATACGGAGGAAAACAAAATGTCCATGTATATCACCTGTCTTGACCTCGAGGGCGTACTGGTTCCCGAGATCTGGATCGCATTCGCTGAGGCGAGCGGAATCCCCGAGCTCAAGCGCACCACCCGCGACGAGCCGGACTACAACAAGCTCATGAACTGGAGACTTGGCATACTCAAGGAGCACGGTCTGGGTCTGAAGGAGATCCAGGAGACCATCGCAAAGATCGACCCGATGCCCGGCGCTAAGGAGTTCCTCGATGAGCTGCGCTCCTTCTGCCAGGTGATCATAATTTCCGATACATTCTCCCAGTTCGCAGGCCCGCTCATGAAGAAGCTCGGCATGCCGACCATCTTCTGCAACACCCTTGAGGTCGCTCCGAACGGCGAGATCACAGGCTTCAAGATGCGCTGCGAGCAGTCCAAGCTGACAACAGTTAAGGCGCTCCAGTCCATCGGTTTCGAGACCATCGCAAGCGGCGACAGCCACAACGACCTCGGAATGATCCGTGCAAGCAAGGCAGGCTTCCTGTTCAAGAGCCCCGACAATATCAAGGCTGACAACCCTGACCTTCCCGCATACGAGACCTACGACGAACTCATGGCTGCCATCAAGAAGGCTATGGACTGATAAACTAATTAAAAATCCCGGGCTGAAAGCAGTCCGGGATTTTTCTATTAAGTATCGGGCGTATCAGATCTTATCCAGTGCCTGTGCGATATCGTCGATGAGATCCTGAGCGTCCTCAAGGCCGCAGGAGTATCTTACGAGGTTCGGGAATACTCCGCATGCCTTCAGTTCCTCGTCGTTCATCTGGCGGTGAGTTGCACTCGCCGGGTGGAGGCAGCAGGTGCGTGCGTCCGCAACGTGGGTCTCTATCGCGCCGAGTCTCAGGTGCTTCATGAACTCCTCGGCAGCCTTTCTGCCGCCCTTCATGCCGAAGCTTACTACGCCGCAGGTGCCATCGGGCATGTACTTCTGCGCGAGGTCGTAATACTTGTCGCCGGGAAGTCCGGGATAGTTCACGAACTCTATCTTGTTGTGCTGGCTCAGGAACTTCGCTACTGCAAGGCCGTTCTCGCAGTGGCGCTTTACGCGTACGTGCAGGCTCTCAAGTCCGAGATTGAGAATAAACGCGTTCATCGGAGCCTGGATAGAGCCGAGGTCGCGCATCATCTGCGCGGTCGCCTTTGTGATGAACGCTCCGCCCATGCCGAATTTTTCGGCGTAGGTTATCCCGTGGTAGCTCTCGTCAGGAGTGCACAGCCCCGGGAACTTATCGGCGTGCGCCAGCCAGTCGAAGTTGCCGCTGTCTACGATGCAGCCGCCTACCGCAGCGCCGTGGCCGTCCATGTACTTGGTGGTGGAGTGGGTAACGATATCAGCGCCCCACTCGAACGGGCGGCAGTTGACCGGAGTTGCAAAAGTGTTGTCAACGATCAGCGGAACGCCATGCTCATGCGCAGCCTTCGCGAACTTCTCGATGTCGAGCACGGTCAGGGCGGGGTTTGCGATGGTCTCGCCGAAAACCGCCTTGGTGTTCGGCTTGAACGCCGCGTTCAGCTCCTCGGGAGTGCAGTCGGGGCTTACGAACGTGAAGTCAATGCCCATCTTGCGCATGGTAACGTTGAACAGATTGAACGTACCGCCGTAGATCGAGCTGGAAGCGACTACGTGGTCTCCGCAGCTTGCGATGTTGAACACCGCGAAGAAGTTCGCAGCCTGACCCGAAGAAGTCAGCATTGCGGCGGAACCGCCCTCAAGCTCGGCTATCTTAGCGGCAACGGTGTCGTTCGTGGGGTTCTGAAGGCGGGTGTAGAAGTATCCGCTGGCTTCAAGGTCAAACAGCTTGCCCATGTCCTCACTGGTGGCGTACTTGAAGGTGGTGCTCTGGATTATCGGCACCTGCCTGGGTTCGCCGTTTCCGGGAGTGTAGCCTCCCTGGACGCATTTGGTTCCCATTTTTAATTCGCTCATTGGTTTTCCTCCTGAATAATAACCTGGTATGGTTTTATATACATTTTTTATTATACTCCCTTTTCCGCATATTGTCAAGAATGATTGACAAACCTCCGGGAATAGTGTATAATGTTCACATGATAAAAGCAAATGAACGGAAGTGAGAACATGCATTTAGTCCAGGCGAAGGGAATACTGTCCGCGCACAATGGGATAAACGTCTACCGCGGGTGTACGCACGGGTGCATTTACTGCGACTCCCGCAGCCTGTGCTACCACACTCCGGTGCCGTTCGAGGACGTCGAAGCGAAGGAGAACGCTCCGCAGCTTCTTGAAGCCGCGCTGCGCTCAAAGCGGAAGCGCTGTATGATAGGGACCGGCGCAATGTGCGACCCGTACCTCCACGCCGAAAAGGAGCTTCAGCTCACCCGGCGCTGCCTTGAGGTCGTCAGCCGGAACGGATTCGGCGCAGCAGTGCTGACGAAATCTGACATGGTTCTGCGGGACATAGACCTGCTGGAGCAGATCAACCGCGATTCTAAAGCGGTAGTCCAGATGACCCTGACCACCCTTGACGACGGCTTGTGCCGCATAATAGAGCCGAACGTCTGCCCGACCTCCCGGCGGTTTGAGGTGCTGTGCGAGCTTCAGGAACGCGGGATCCCGACGGTTGTGTGGCTGACGCCGCTGCTGCCGTTCATCAACGATACCGAGGAGAACGTCCGCGGGATACTGGAGCTGGCTCACCGGGCGGGCTGCAAGGGAGTAATGGCGTTCGGAATGGGGCTTACCCTGCGCGACGGCAACCGCGAGTACTTCTACGAGGCGCTTGACCGGCACTTCCCGGGCATGAAGGAGCGCTATATAAAGCGGTACGTGAACAATTACGAGCTGCCCTCCCCGGATACGGCGCGGCTTCTTGCGATGTTCCATGAGGAGTGCGCGCGGTACGGCATAATGTCCGAACCCGACAGGATATTCGAGTATCTGAATGAGTTTCCGGAGTGCGAGCAGCTCACATTATTCTGAGGTGAAACATGATAAACAACTATGTCAAGATGATATGCGGAATGCTGGAGCTTCCCATGCCGCAGGTGTTTTATAATGACTCCGCGCTTGAACCGGGGCGGCATGCAAGGCTCACTCCGGACGGGAAGCAGCTATATCTGAGGAAGCTAAAAACCGCGTCTCTGGATCAGCTTTTCGCGGCTTCGTCGGAGCTTCGGCGGGAGTGGCAACGCCGCAGGGACGCTGCGATGTATTACGGGAGCTATAAAACGCGGGAGGAGCTTCCGCTGAGGGAGTTCAGCCTACAACCCGCCGAGGTGGACGCGAATGCGTTTGCCGCCGTTGTGGTGTCGGCGTTTTTCGGGGTGGAGCCGGTGTTCGACGAATACCCGGGCGTGACCCGCAGCCGCATTGAAAGCCGTATCGCCGAGATACGGCGCGATGAGTTCCCGCAGCTTGCGGGAATGAAGCTGCCGCATTGATAAGTGGAGTGGTCGGGTTGATTTGCATGGAGTTTAGAAGGTAGTAAATTGTTTGCGGGTTTGTTTCAACTTTGAACCGCCCCTAATCGGGAATCAAGGGCAGAGCCCTCGTCGCCGTCAGGCGAAACCTCCGCACGGAGTGCGGCTACTCTGCGCGCGAAAGCGCGGTAAAACGAAAAAGAGCGCTAAAGAATCATGGGGGAAAACAAGAGTTTTCCCCCACGATCACATATTACTGAATTTTCTCTCCTCCCAAACAACCCGGCGGACTGTTTGGGAAACGTCAATCAAGCCGAAATTCAGAATTAAAACTCAACCTTGAGACCTTCAGCGCTTCTGATGGTGTAATCCTTAGCTGTGCCCTCGGCTGTTACCTTGATGGTGTCGCCGCTGCGTACTGCCTTTACGGTCAGGACTACGTTGCTGTCTGCGTCGTAGATGGTTGTCTCAGCGGACTTGCCGTCCTCGAGCTGATAGATCACGATATCTGCCTTGTCGCCGTATGCGTAGGTGAATGCGCGCTCGAAGTTACCGTATGCTACGATGCTGTTCGGCTTAGCAAGTACCGGCATCTCGAAGTAGTTGTTCTTGGTGGAGTACCACTTGCCGCCTTCGTATACCCTGTCGCTCTGGATATCGGTCCAGTTTCCTGCGGGTACGTAGAAGTCCGCAATGCCCTCTTCATTGAATACCGGAGCAACCAGCAGGTTGTCGCCGAGCATGTACTGACGGTCGAGGGACAGCGTAGCGGGATCGTCCGCGTATTCCATTACCATCGCTCTCATCATCGGAACACCGGTGGTGTGGGTCTTGTGAGCCTGAGTCCAGAGGTACGGCATGAGCTTGCCCTTGAGCTTTGTCCAGTGGCGGAGTACGTCGCAGCTCTCCTCGTCGAAGTTCCACGGAACGCGGTAGGAGCTGTTGCCGTGCAGTCTGGAGTGAGAGGACATCAGACCGAATGCGCACCATCTCTTGTAGAGGTCGGGAGTGCCCTGAGCCTCAAAGCCGGAGATATCGTGGCTGAAGTAGCCGAAGCCGCTCATGCAGAGAGACAGACCGCCGCGGAGGGTCTCCCACATGGACTCGTAGTTGGAGAAGCAGTCGCCGCCCCAGTGTACCGGGAACT
>CAMELR010000037.1 GCA_945923775.1 uncultured Clostridia bacterium
ATTCCGTCAGACCTCATTCGTTCAACAATGGTCTTACCCCTTGGCAGAAACGTATAGCTTGATTTTGGGGGAAAGTGTTACAATTTTGCTTGACAAGAACAATTCAACCCCGGATTAAATAATTATAAACTATTTATAAATTGCCATTGATTAGCTGTTACTCACATTTTGTCGAAACCGCATGAATAATTCCACGGAAAAGACAGACAATACCTCCACAGGCAGAAATGCTGTTATTTTCAAACAACGGAGGAATTTATATATGAAAGCTACCGGAATCGTCCGCCGTATCGACGACCTCGGACGTATCGTTATCCCTAAGGAAATCCGCAGAACCATGCGTATCCGCGAGGGCGACCCCTTGCAGAACACATTGATACAGTCGGAGGCGCTGGCGATTGCGCTTGATAAGACGGCTGGGGGAGAGAGTTGACAGGACTTACATAATAAACCGAAAACGCTTGATTTTTCCCATTGAATATGCTATAATATAAGAAAGGGTCGGTGATTCCTATGGACGAAATTACAACAACAAACATTGCCCCGGAGCGCAGAGCAGAACTGCTTGAAATCATTCGGAACTTCAGGCTGATGGACGATACCTTTATGAGTAAGGTGTTTGAGGACAAGGAATGCGCGGAACTGCTGCTCAGAGTAATTCTTGGAAGGGACGATCTGACGGTGGTTCGGGTGGTTTCTCAGTTTGAACTGAAAAATCTTCAGGGCCGCTCGGCTAGGCTGGATATCTACGCTGTGGACAACAAGGGCAAGCAGTACGACATCGAGGTTCAGCGCAGTGACGAGGGCGGAAATCCGAAGCGTGCGAGATATAACAGCAGCCTTATGGACGCAAATTCGCTGTTGCCCGGTGAGAATTATGACAACCTGCCGGAAAGCTACGTTATTTTCATCACTGAACATGACGTGCTGAAAGGCGGCAAACCGCTTTACACGGTTAATCGGACGATATCGGAGCTTGACCACGCAATTTTCGCCGACGAGTCGCACATAATATATGTGAACGGCGAAGTGAGGACTGAAACTGCGCTGGGTGAACTTATGCAGGATTTCTTCTGCAATGACCCGGACAAAATGCACTACAAGGTTCTGTCCAAACGGGCAGGATATTTCAAGGAAGATAAGGAGGGTGTTGATACTATGTGTAAGTTAATGGAAGACTATGCTGAGAAAAGAGCAATAGAAGCGGCAAGAATTGCGGCAGAAAAAACAGCAAGAGAATCATCTTTAAGTTTTGCTGTTGAACTATGGAATGACGGAATGCGTGATATGGAAAAGATAGCAAAACTCACTAAGCTCCCTCTTGACGAAGTTAAGAAGCTGTTCGAGGGTAAGTCCGCCTGATTTATTTTGAGGTGTTGATACCATGTGTAAGTTAATGGAAGACTATGCTGAGAAAAGGGCTAGAGAAGCGGCGAAAGAATCATCTATAAGTATTGCTGTTGAACTATGGAATGACGGAATGCATGACATGGAAAAGATAGCCAAACTCACCAAGCTCCCTCTTGACGAAGTTAAGAAGCTATTTGAGGGCAAGACAGCATAACTCCACAACAGAATATACATAAGCGGAGAGAAACTTCTCCGCTTTTGGTTTTATTAATAGAAATATTTCGAAATAATAGGTTGAATTTCTCCTATTTATAGTGTATAATATATACTTAGGAAGGAGGAATTGCTATGACAGTTAAAACCAACACTCTAGTATCTATAACAGAAGCTAATCAGAACTTTTCCAGAGTTGCGAGAATCGTTGACGAAAACGGTTCGGCTATCATTTTGAAGAACAATGTTCCCCGTTACATCATCATGGAGTTTTCCGAGGCAGAAAAGCTGCAAACTGCTCCCGATGAAGATGTGGATGCAGTATCACGGCGGCTTATTGCGAAGAATCTTGAAGCGTACAAGGAGCTGGCGAAATGATACGGCTGACAGAACGACAAATCATCGGTATGCACAGCTCGCTGATTGCTGCAACCGGCGGAATGGACGGAGTTCGTGACAATGGCTTGCTGGAGTCTGCACTTGAGGCCCCGTTTCAGACCTTTGGCGGAGAGGACATCTATCCGTCATTGGTTCAAAAAGCGGCAAGGCTTGGCTTTTCGTTGGTTGCAAATCACCCGTTTGTTGACGGAAATAAGCGCATTGGCGTACACGCAATGCTTGTTTTCCTTGCACTCAACGGTGTTGAGATAGATTGCACTCAAGCGGAGCTTATTGATATCGGATTATCTCTTGCCGGTGGTTCGATGGAGTTTGAAGTGCTTTGCAAATGGCTTAGCGAACACAATTGATTTTGTAAAACAGAAGTTACCAACAGAAAATCAGCTCAGAGCGCACGCTCTGAGCTGTACTTTTATCCAAAGTAGTCAATATCACTTAACCGCAAATCTCCCGAACAATCTTCATACTGTACCTCAAGCCTATTATTAACGGCACCGGCAACTACTATGTCGAGGCTCGCACCCGTGATATGCGCCGCACGGACATTATTGTTGACTACAAGTGCAAGCGGTACATTATCGAGCTAAAGATATGGCACGGTGATGAATACAACCGCCGCGGCGAAGAACAGCTTGCAGGTTATCTTGACTATTATAAGCAGGATAAGGGCTGGCTGCTAAGCTTTAATTTCAACAAAAACAAAACCGTTGGTGTCAAGACAATAGATTGCTGCGGAAAGACTATCGTTGAGGCAGTCGTGTAAACATAATGAGGCAAGAGCATTACGCCCTTGCCTCTTTTGTGTTCTAATATTCATCCGACCCGACCGATTACATACTCAATCACCGACTTCTTCGGGATAAGCCACACTCTGCCATCGCGCAAAGCCTTAATATGTCCGTTCCTTAACAGCTGATACGCCTTGCTGCGACCGATACGCAGCATTTCCTGTAATTCCTCTATGGTCACTATATCCCTGTACTCACTGAACATTTTTATGCTCCTTTCCGTCAAGCAAAGCACTTATGTTAACACCCTGTTTACTCAGCATTGCGTGAATAGCCTCAATAACCTGTGTACCATTAGCATGAGTCAAAGCACTGAATGGCTCGGAGAGGAAAAAGCCCTCAATCTCGCTTATTCTGCCCCTAGCTTCTGTGTCGTTGGTATTACGAGTGAGCCGCTTAACACATTCCGAATACGCCTGCATTGGCTTTGTGATAACTGTTTCTGCAAGAAACTCTTGTATTTCGCTGTTGTTCATTTGAATACCACCTTTGGCATTTTTTACTGTTATGTTGGTGCGCAATTTGTTTTGTATGATTAAAGCAGTTTTCATAGACTAGGTTTTGAAGGTCTTATTTTGAATTAGGGAAATACCCGAAAAATCGTTTATACCACTAACAAACAATTATCGTCATTTCTTAATGAGTATAGCAGTATTCTGAAATATGCGCATTTTCAACTATATAACACCCGAAAATATGCATAAATAAGCAAAGCGAATATCCTATTTTATGTATAGTCTTTGATTTTGGACTTATTCATCAAAATACCTTGCACATACGTTCGCCAATGGCGAACTCCGTGCGTATCGGAGAATTATGCGGCTATTGTATATATGACTTTTCCGTCCGTAAAACGTTCGTTTAACGAACACATAGAAAGCCCCCGAAATCTGCGTGATTTCGGGGGTAATTTCGTTCGGAACCTCGTTCGGGAATCTATGTTCGGAAAATGTCCGTTTTACGAACGCTTCTTGTCAAACTCGTCCGAGGTCATTATATTGAGCAGGCTTTGGTAGCTGTCCACGTCGTGGTACACAACATTGTCGGTGGATATCTCGTTGAACAGCTTTCGTGCGCAGGATATCTTCGCTTTCTCAATTGGTCTGATGTCAAGCGAATCCATCGTGCCCTTGGTTTCCGCTATGAAGAAAATGTGCTTTACCGTACCCTCATGGAATGCTATCGCCCAGTCGGGGGAGTAGTTGCCAACGGGGGTTGGGATTGAGAAGCCCTTTGGCAGCTTCGCATAGACGCACACCTCATCTGCGCTGTCAAGCTCTTTTACGAACCGCCGCTCAACGCTATGCTCAGCAGTTCCGTCAGTGAACACATAGTCCTGTACCGCCTTTGTTGCTCTGAACGCCGCACCGAAATCCTGCGCACCCTTGCTAACCGTGAATATATCGGTGTCGTAAGGCTCTTCGGAACTTTGGGTATATGTAATATGCTCGACAATCATTGTCGCTTTTTGCTCATTTATCAGCTTTATTACCTTGCTGATGAACTCCTCAGGATTGTTCTTGAACATATACAGCTTGTCAAGTTTTATTCCCTTTAGTATCGCCACAACTGTCTTTCGGGTGAGCGTTGTACCCTCAGTGATTTTGCCCACAAGGTCGTATTTTATGCTGCCGGTTTCTGCGTGCTTCAGTGTTTGTGTGCGGGTCTTTTCGCCGCTGAAAGAATCTCCCCTGCCTATCTCATGCTCGTCAATATCGGTTTTCTGTCTGCCTATTGTAGCTGTGTACTGCAGTTCGGATACAAACAGCTTATCATTGATATGAGCAATCGACTTTGAGATAAGCTCGCTGCTGTCAAACTTTACGGTATAAGCGTAGCGGTGGTTGATGTACCCCCAAAGCGTCTGAAACTCCTTTTTGAAGAAGTTGTCATTCAGCGGGTTGTCCTTGATTTTCGTCTTGGAGCCGTCCGCTATCATATCGTCAAGTACGCTCGGGTCAAATACGCTCTGTATCAGCTTGTGAACACCCTCTGTCATGTCCCTGATATCTTCGGGTAAAGGCGCAAGGCAGTGATTTTCAAGGTCGGCACGATATTGGTCGGTAACCTTGTCGTTGTCGTCAATATAATCATTTTTCAGCAGGTATCTGTAAATGCTGTGCGCCTGCTTGTCGTCAATGGTAAGCTGCTCGCCGCCGACAGTAACGCACTTGCCCTTGAAATAGCTCTCGGTCGCCTTTGTCGGGCGGTCGTAAAGCACGCTCTTGATATCCGACTGCAAATCCACAACGAAGGTCTTGTAGCTCTCCGAAGCGATTACGGTGAGCATATTTATGTCGTGAACGCTGTCGCCGAGAGTCTGTGCGTCCATTCGGCTGCCCTGCTGATTTACGCAAAGGCGCAAACCTCTGCCGACTTCCTGCCGCTTTGCGGTGTTGCTGTCGGAGTGCTTCAGCGTGCAAATCTGGAACACGTTCGGGTTATCCCAGCCCTCGCGCAGAGCGGAATGAGAGAAGATGAACCTTGTCGGCTCTTCAAAACTGAGCAGCCGCTCCTTGTTCTTCAAAATAAGGTCGTAAGCGGAAATATCGTCCGAAAACTCGCTGCCGCGTTTCAGCTCGCTGTCAACGCTTCTGCCCGTTTTCTTGTCAATGCTGAAATAGCCCTTGTGAACCGCTTTCGGGTCGGCGCAGGTGGATTTCAGATAGCGCTGATAGGGCGTATCAAAAACAGTGATATACTCATTCAGCACGCTCATGTATTCTTCTTCAAAAATAACGCCGTACTCGCCGAGGACTTCATCGCCGTTTTCATCATAGCAGCGGTATTTTGCAACCTCGTCAATAAAGAACAGCGACAGCGTTTTAATTCCCATGTTGAACAGCTTTTCTTCCTTTTCAAAGTGGGAGAGAATAGTTTCGCGTATCTGAATACGGCGCATATCCTTTTCGGAAACATCGCCCGTGACCTGGTTTGTCTGAATTACCTCACCGTTGGTGAAAGTCACCGTGCCGCTCACGGGGTCGATATTCTGCACTGTGTAGCCCTTGTACTGCTCCATCTCCTGCGAGATGAAAAACAGGTTTGAGCCTACTTCGATAATTCTTGTTTCGCGGTTGATTGACTTATTATAGCGTATCTCAAGCTCAATGCGCGCCATAGGCGGCTTTTTCGGGGAGATAACAATGCTTTCAAGGAACAGATAGCTGTCCGTGCCGCGGAAATTCTTCACCTCAAAGCCCTTGACCTCGATTTTCTTTACAAGCCGCTTGTTGTAAGCGTCCAGCGCGTCAAGCACATACACAAGGTTATGCTGCTTTGCGTGGGTTGCGGAGTAATTCAAACAGAACAAAGGGTTGAAGTTTTTCAGCGCTTTCTGCGTGACCTCGCCTCCCATTTTCTGCGGCTCGTCAAGAATGATTATCGGGCGGTTTGCCTTGATTACATCAATCGGTCTGCGTGAACCGAACTCGTCGCGCTTGGAGTAGATGATACGCGCTTCCTTGCTCCTGCCGTCCTCTTTCAGCGACGACGCAAACGCCTGCGTGTTGATTATCATGACGTTTATGCCGCTGTTTGAGGAAAAGCTGTCAAGCTGATTTAGGTTTGCGCTGTTGTAGATAAAGAACCTCGCACGCTTGCCGTAATGCTCCATAAAATGGTCGGCGGTTATCTCAAAGGACTTCTTCACGCCCTCGCGAATAGCGATACTCGGCACAACTACAATGAATTTGCTCCAGCCGTACTGCTTGTTCAGCTCAAACATGGTCTTTATGTAGACGTAGGTCTTACCAGTGCCGGTTTCCATCTCGATATCAAGGCTGCACCTGCCCATGCCCTTTACAATCGCGGGCGAAAGCATGATATTGTTCGCGTTCTGCTGCTTGTGTATATTCGCAAGCAGCTGTTCATCGGAAAGCTGCACATTCTCGTTCTTGAAGCCGGTGTCGCTGTATATATCGTCATCTTCCTCGCCGAGATACACCTGTTGGTCAGGCTCTTTCTCAAACAGGGAGAGCTGCGGCTCTTCCTCGGGGCGGAACGAGAATGACTGCTGTGCCGGTCTTTCGAGAGTACCGGTATCACGCTTATAAACGGTGTCGGTATGCAGCCCCTGCCCGCGGAACACATTCACAACCGCCTCGACAGCCTCGGTCTGATACTGCTGTATCTTAAAGCTGAATTTCATCATAGCACCTTCCTATCCGTATCGGGGCTGTATGTTGCGAAAATCTGCTCAAAGTTGGTGGCAACGCTGTCGTCTGCCATGGAGCTGTCGCGCATTACGAAATAGTAGGGCTTCTGCTTGGCGATTGCGGTTATCACCTCGTCGGTGATGTTCTCGTCAAAGCAGGCGATAAGGTAGTTATCCTCAACATTGAACACGGTCTTTCCGCTGATAGTCGTTTCTTTGATGTCACTTGAAAGCAGCACGCCAAGGTCAAGCATAACCTGAAACAGCAAGTCCATGGGCGTTCTGTCTGGCTTGATGTTGTCGGCAACGCCGTCTAGGGTCGCCTGTGTGAACTCTGCGGGGGTGTAGTACACGTCCTGCATATTGGAGCTGTCGAGTTTCAGCACGCGGAAACCGCCGTCAAACTGCGCTTCGGGGTGTTCTACGGCTATCTTCTTTGCGGCGCGGCGGATTCGCTCTTTGCCTATCTCGCAGATATTCTTGTAGCCCGCCTTGTATGCTTCGCTTTTCTCGTCGCACGGCTCGGGGAGCTGTACCATGATAAATTTACGCCGCCCAACGGCAGGAGAGGAAGTATTTTCCAGCGGTGTGTGTGTGTGTGTGTGTGTGTGTTGCTGGAAATTTCTTCCACATTTAGTTGCATTACAGCATGGGCGGTGGTGGCTGAGCCGGAGAAGAAGTCGAGGATTATTGAGTCTTTTGTTGATCCAAGCCTCAATAGGTTTGACAATAAAGATACAGGTTTTGGGAAATCAAAATAACGTTTGTCAAATAACTTCTCAACTTCTAAACTAGCTCTTTGATTTGTACCATATTCAATTCCCCAAAAATCATTTGGAATTTGACCTTTCGTTTCATCAAGGTATATTTTCCCATACGGTTGTTCATCACCGCCACTTGTCCAATATATCAATCCTTCGTTGTCAAGACGTTTAAACTCTTCTTCTGTTTTCATCCACGGACCGTTTAAGATATTTCCAGATTTCGTAGTAATCGGATAACGATGTCTTCCTCTTGTTTTATCTAAAAGAATAGCCCTTCTAAACATTCCTCTTTCATCTTGATACCTATATTCGTTTTTGGCTTTATCTGTAAGAGGTAGTTTTCCAAAAGTCATAGAATCAATTTGTTTCGCGTAACAAATAATATACTCTTTTACTCTCGCCACTGCACCGATATTGGGTTGATTATCAGTTCTTCTCCAAGAAATCTGAAAAACAAAATTAGAATACCCGAAAACCTCATCACAAACTTTTTTCAAGTTTTCTTGTTCATTATCATCAATCGAAATAAAGATAACCCCGTCCTCTGATAACAGTGTCTTTGCCAGCTTCAACCTCGGATAAATCATATTCAGCCAGTCGGTGTGAAATCTGCCGTTGCTTTCGGTGTTCTGAACAAGGCGGTTGCCCTCCTCGTCGTACTGTCCGCTTCTGTCGAGGTAATCCTCTGCGCTCTCCGCAAAGTCGTCGTTGTACACAAAGTCGTTGCCCGTGTTGTAGGGCGGGTCTATGTATATCATCTTTACCTTGCCGAGGTAGGTTTCCTGAAGCAGCTTTAACACATCGAGGTTGTCGCCCTCGATGTAGAGATTTTCCGTTGTGTCAAAGTCCACGCTCTCCTCACGGCAGGGGCGCAGGGTTGCGTTTATCGGCGAATTTGCCGCAAGCACAGCCTTCTTCTTGTCCGGCCATGTGAACTGATAGCGCTCCTCTCTGCCGTCAACCACGCGCGTGTTTATCTCCTGCATAAGCACGTCCTTGTCGATAGCGCGGACTACCTCGCCCGTGGCGGGGTCGATGGTCTCGGTGACTGCGTTCGGGAACAGTTTCGCCAGCGCCGCGAAGTTTTCGTCGGCTATGTTCGGGGTGTGCATTTTAAGTTTGTCCATGGTTAAAATCCTCCATTATGTCTATAAATAGAATTGTAAGTAGTTGTCATATCACTTAATTGATTTTGGTACTTCTCCTTTTTGTCAAGGTTCCGTTCCAACGCAATTCTTTTGTTCAATTTCGCTATTTCTTTCTCAAACTTGGGTTTATAATAGTCTAGCGTTTTAAATATAGACGGGCGTAAAGTGAATTTTACTGGCATTTCATTTGTGAAAGTGTTTATTGTTACAATCTGTTGACTACCACTGTATAAATATCCTTCACTATTCATTGACTGAATAATTGGTTCGCTAAAGTTATATATGTTCGAGTAACCAGGTGAATTATACATCTCCACAATAATTGAGAAGCGTGTGATATCTAAATCCATTATTTTTTTCCATATTTTTCGGTGATGAGTTACAGTTGAAATAAATCCAGCGACTTTTTCTTTCATAAAAATAATTATATAAACTAGAACAAGACATGATGAAACCAAAAAAATGATGCCAAAAACGAATCTGTTATCATTGCACCATTCAAGGATGTGTAAGCTAGTTAAAAAATCGTCATTAGATAGAGTTATTATTCCAGAAAAAATCCATACTGCAGGTAAAAGCACTTTGAGTGGTACTTTTACAATATCAATTAGCTTAGATAAAAGTTCCATTTTAAATCTCCTTAATTTTTGATTCTAATATCCTAATTTTACTAACCAGCTCAAATTTCTTCTTCGGCTGCCTTTCAGCCCGGGCAAGCTTTTCAAGCCGCTCAATCTCCTTAGTGAGCCTTGCCCGTTCATCGTCAGCGGCGATCTGCTCGTTAAGAGTATTACCCTCCTCAACAACTATGCCTCCGACCTGCGTAACTATATTCTCCCACGCCGCGTCAAGGTCAAGCCCGCTCGGCTGAACGGTGCAATCCGCAGTATTCTGCCACGCGCTCTGAATCAGCTTCGTGCGGTACACCGCAAGGCGGCACTTGTCCTCAAACTCCAGCACCATCAGCATATTCTGCGGAATGAGCTTTGACAGCGAGATGATGTTCCGCTCGTCGTAATCCCGCGTTTTAAGCGAAATCAGCAGCACATAGAACGACGCAACCGTTTCACCTTTCGGGATAATAGTCGTCTGCGGCGACACCTCGTTGACTATGACTATCTTCGAAATATCGCAGTCAAAGCGCTCTTTCTGCGCGTTGTTCATCATGAATTTTGCGTATATTGCTTTCTTCGGGAGCTGATTTGCAAGCTCCGTTGACTTGGGTAAGCCGAGCATTGCGTAACCTCCTCGGTTTAATATTCAACCCATTTCTGTTCGAGAGCGTCTGCAACATTCTTGGGAATTGATACTCCGGAACAGCGCGGTGACCAGCAATACTGCGCCGAAAGTTTTTCGAGTTCAGCGTATGTCAATATTTGCCCACTTTTATAGTCAATGATTTTATCCAGCTTAATGTATACACGACGTGCTTTCTGACCCGCTTTTCTCTTGGAAAGATCCCAGTGTATCCCCTCAAAAACATCGGAAGCAGCATGTCCGCTTGCAACAATACCGCGCGGCTCTTCACCCAAACGAATAAGAAATATCCTATCACCAGTATGTATGCTCTTGTTTACTCCACAGGTCCATTTTAGATAAGCTAAACCGCATTGCTCTAAATCACTTTTCAGCTCAGTACAGCTATCAAGCCACCCGTCCCAAGCATATAGTTTTGGATTCCATATAAACAACCATGTATTCATAGATATACTCCTTTACTTCACCACAAGGAAACAAATCAGTTCGAAATCATCTAGCCCCTTGATTTCATCTTCGAGGAAACTTACTTGTCCGCCGCCAAGGAAATCGTCAATATCGCTCTGCTCCTTGACCTCGATTATTGAGGAAATTGCCTGACCTAACAGCCGCGATACTTCTGACATATTCCTGCCGTCACGGGTCTGTTTGTTGAACGCGCGGTATAGTTCGGGAATAGGCTGCGTTTTGCCGCGGCAGATATGGCGCATTCTGTCAAGCAGCGCCTTTGGCTCGAGGTGGTCGCAGATAACCTCGCCATCGTTGGATATGTACACCATATAATACGGGTGCAGGCGGTTCCTGCCCTCTATATTCACGCTGTTCGAGAGGTTTTTCAGCACGAAAATAACTCCGGGCGGGCAGTTCTCTGTCGCAGGCGCAACAGAATGCAGTCCGAACGGCACCTTGTCCATATCGGGGTGGTTCTTCTGGTATTCAACAGCGTCTGTGCGAAACTCGTTCAGACCGAGGTCAACGATAGAAATGCCGCTTGACATTTCCTCGATATCCACGACTTCTTCTTTAAGGCGCTTCAGCTGCTCCTTGCGGTATTCGAGGTCGTTCTTTTCGCCGTCGCTTAGCAGGTTGTCGTCGCCCGTTGCGGTCATATCGACAATCTTCATGCGCGTTTCGACGGTGGCTTTCAGGTTGATGTACTCGTCAAGCGTTACGTCCGGCCAGAAGTTCACAAGCTGTATCACCTTGTTGCGGCTGCCGATACGGTCGATTCTTCCAAAGCGCTGTATTATGCGGACAGGGTTCCAGTGAATATCGTAGTTGATAAGGAAATCGCAGTCCTGCAAATTCTGACCCTCGGAAATGCAATCGGTGGCGATAAGTATGTCTATTTCGGTGGGGTCGTCCGGCATAAGCAACGCCTTGTCCTTTGAGAGCGGCGAGAAACAGGTCAGCACGGTATTCATGTCCGTGCGTTTCAGTTTTGCGGTTGTTCTGCCCTCAACCGAGCCGGTTATCATTGCGGTATCAAGCCCGAATTTCTCCTTGATGAACACGCTTACTTTATCATAGAGATATTGCGCTGTGTCGGCGAATGCGGTGAATATGATGACCTTTTTGTTGCCCTCGTTAATCGGGTTTTCTATCTTGCCCGAAAGCACCTCCAACAGCTTTTGAAGCTTGCAGTCGTACTGCGGCGTGATATCCTCGACATTTATCGTGATGAGGTCGAGAATTTCCTTGTCGTGCTCCAGGCTCCTCCTCCATGAGGGATAGTCCATATCCGCTAGGTCTATCTTTACCTTTTTGCCGAAAGTGAACAGCTCCTCGCTCTCCATATCGTCATAGTCAAGACTTTCGCGCTCGGAAATATCGTCAAGCTCTATCTGTAAGCCAATACCCGCCTCATAGCTGTCGATTTTCCGAATGGTGCTCTCAATAAGCTCACGAATACGCTTCAAAGTGAGGTTGAAGGAGTACACGGAGCTTTCCATGCGCTTCATCAGATTTATCGCCATAAGCCGGCGAATACCCTGTTCGCGGTTTGCCTGCGTAAAGCCTACGCTGACATTCTTGTTTCCGTAAATATCCTCATACTTAGCGATTTTGCTTTCGAGTATGTAATGAGATGGACGGTAAATATCAAGGTCGAGCTTGCATAGCTGATCGAATATCTCGTTGTAGTTCACTGATTTTTTGAGGTCGGTAAGCGGCGGCGCAAGCGGTATAGGCTTTAAGCGCGTCGGGAAAGAGCCAATGTCGCTGGTGTCGTAATATTTCTGAATATGCTTGCGTGAGCGAGCTATTGTGACAGAATCGAGCAGTTCAAAGAAATCAAAGCTGAGCATTTTCAGCAGGCTTTCGGTTGTGCGCTCGGAAGGCTCAAACTTGCTCCATGCGTTGAATGCTTTCTGCGCGTCGCGGAATATATCGTCAATGGAGCGTGTGGTGTCGAGCTTGTCATCTATCAGTTCGGAGTCGCCCTCGTATGCAAGCGCAAGCTGGTTTTTGAGGTCGTTGAAGCGGTTGTTTACCGGCGTTGCGGAGAGCATGAGCACCTTTGTCTTGACGCCCTTTCGGATAACCTTGTTCAGCAGCCGCTGATAGCGGTTTTCCTTTTCGTCCTCGTCATCGGATATTCTGCCGCCATTGCGAAAGTTGTGGGACTCGTCTATCACCACAAGGTCGTAGTTGCCCCAGTTCAAGCGGCTGAGGTCTAAGCCGTTTGAGGAGCCACTTGTGCGGTTGAGGTCGGTATGATAAAGTACATCATATCTCAGACGGTCGGCGGCGATGGGATTGTTGACATAGTTATCCTTGTAGGTGTTCCAGTTGTTTGCGAGCTTTTTCGGGCAGAGAACAAGCACGGACTTGTTGCGTTCCTCGTAATACTTGATTACCGCAAGCGCAGTGAAAGTCTTACCCAGACCAACGCTGTCAGCAAGAATACAGCCGTTGTATTTCTCCAGCTTGCTGATTATGGCAAGCACTGCGTCCCTCTGGAAATTGTAGAGCATAGACCAGATTTTGCTGTTTTTAAGCCCAACGCCGTCATTAGGAAGCTCGTCCTCGCTTACGACATTCAAGAACTCGCTGAAAATATTGTAGATGGTGACAAAGTAGATGAACTCCGGGGAATTCTCATTGTAGGCAGTGGTGATGTTATCGACAACTTCATCGGTGACATCCTGCATTTTGGCGCTGTCGTTCCAGAGTTCATCAAATTTCTGAAGCAAGGTGTGCGAAATAGGAGCGCCGTTTTTCATAATTCCGACATAAGCGTTGTTGCCCCTGTCACAACCCAGGTCAACAGTAGTAAAGCCGGATACGGGATAATAGTTTATGTCATCGACATTTATCATTCCGGGGATAATATCCGTGGATACATTTGAGCGGAATCGCACTTTTTCGCGTATCCAATCAGCACATTCACGAGCGATCGCTTTCTGCGTCAGCTCATTGCGAAGCTTGACCTCAAACTCCGTTCCGTAAAGACTGCGCTCGCGGTTAAGGCGCGGAATATAAAACTCGCGCTTTTCTTTCTTTGCCTTTTCTGTGGTAAAGGTCGGGGAGGTAAAAATAAAGCGCAGTTCGTCTATTGAAGTAAGCGCAGTTTTCAGTTCCTGAAACGCATAGATAGAGAAACAGGCTGCCGCAATCGACAGCTTGCTGCCTTGCTTAATCTCCGAAGAAAGGTCGTCTTTGAGCGTCTTGTTGACATTATCTATCATTTCAGGTGTCATGGCTTTACTCCTTGAAATATATCACTATTCATTATACACGAACTAAGTCAGATAATTGGGCGCATTACAACCCAATTAAGTGATGCCGATGTCTTTTTATCGGTTTTGCACATATTTTCGCTAAAAAAGCATCGATATTTATTGTATTATATCATATTTTGAAGTAAAAATCAACTAGTCTATGTCAAAATATAAAAAATAAGCCTGCCGAGCGGCAAGCTTATTTCCCTCTGCTATTCGTGCAGATTCTTGTAAAGGGTGGTTTTGCGAACACCAGTCAGCTCCGTAATCTCGCTCACGGTGTACTGCTTGGTCTTGTAGAGTTTCACAGCCTTGCGGACGGCTTCCTTGTCAACGGGTCGCCGTCCGCCTTTTCTTCCTCTTGCACGAGCGGCAGCAAGACCCTCGCGCGTTCTATCAGCAAGTACATCACGCTCGAACTGCGCTAATGCGGACATCAGCGTGAAAAGCAACTTGCCTGTGCTGGTTGTGGTGTCAATAGATTCCTTTAAGGAAACGAGATTCACGCCTTTTGTGTTGAACGTTTCCATCAGCCATATCAAGTCTTTGGTGCTTCTGCCGAGGCGGGAGAGGGATTCCACCACAACAGTATCGCCCTTCGTCAGGCGCTCAAGGAGCTTTTCAAGTTCGGGGCGGTTGCGCTTCGTGCCGGTCATCTTTTCGTTGTAGAGGTAGTCAACGCCGTACTTTTCTAGCATATCTAGCTGACGGTCGAGGTTCTGTTGTTCCGTGGATACCCTGGCGTAGCCGAATACAAAATTTTTCATCAGAACTCACCACAGTAGTTCTATGCGCATTCGTCAAGGATTTCTGCAAGCGCCTGTTCAAACTCGCCGGGGTGGTAGAGCATTTCTTCTATTTCATCGACAAAGTATCCATAACATAGGAGCAAGTCAATATCCTCGCGATTAACTCCGATGCTTGCAGCGAAGTCTTTGAGCTGCTTTACATCTTGCGGTTCGTGGTTGCTCGGGTCGGGATAATCCCAGTAACTACTGCGGAGAAATCGGTAGTCGAATGCGTACAGATTAGAGGTGTCGAACAAACCTCTCTCTAGTGCGCCTTTGCTGTCTATCTTGATTACATCACCGCAGGTTGTCTGAATCTCGGTATGCTCAAATCTGAGTATTCCGAGTTCTGCGAGCGCTCTGTCCAGTATTGCCTCGGTACTTGCGTAAACATAGAATCCGTACTTTTCGTAGTGGTACAGCGCAAGCGGATTGTCGCCCTTTACAAAGTAGATATTATTTTTGTCGTCCAGAATCGTAAACACAAAAGAACCCTCGACAAGCTCTGCCATCTCACCGATGGATTTCATGTCGAGGGTTTTCTGCTGTTCAATCAACTGAACGGCTATGTAGCTGTCCGTCTTGATTGGCGTATTCGGGAGCCTCATCTGTGCGCGGAGCGTAAGGTCGTTGTGCAGAACGCCGTTGTGGGCAAGGGCGAAACGGGTATTTCCTGCAACTCCGGGAAACGGGTGGTTGTTACGGTTGTCGAGCTTGTTTCCCTGCGTTGCCATGCGGGTGTGACCCATGATGACATTAGCGTCCTCGCGAAGCTTGAGGTGAACATTGTGAGCGGCAAAGGGACGCTTGTAAATGGTGAGTTTGCCACGGGAATTGTAGGCATAGCCAGTTGCATCTGTGCCGCGCTCCTCGCATTCCTGCGAGAGCACTCGCAAGACTTTCTCGCGCTGCTTTGTTTTCAAGGTGTGGTTGTAATCAATAAGTCCAAATATTGCGCACATATCAGTTGTCCTCCTTTACATCGACGGGTGCATTAACGTATAGCTGGCGCTCCTTGAGGTAAGTGATGAGTTCGGAGCAAGTTTCCTCGTCAAGAGCGCTGACGAAATCCGTCCAGCTGATTTTAGAAATCTCGTTGTCCGTGTATGTCAGCGCCATATCACATATTGCGTCAACCAACTCCAGCGTAGCGATGAGCGTGTTGTACTTAAGCGTGCCTCGGAACATTCTGAACTCGATGGTGCTCCAGTTTGTGATATTCACGCAGGCGTACCGTCCGTTGCAGCCCTTTTTTGCGTCCTCAAGGATTTCCTTGGGGTTGTTCTTGTAGCCGTAACGAGCCGCCCAGCGGTTCATCTGGTATTCGGTGCGGCGGCTGAATTTCAGCAGCTCGTTCCAATGATGTTCCACAAAGTAAAGCACCCGGGAAATGCACTCATCCTGCGCTTCCCGGGTGTTGCCGAAGGCTGTTCTGTTGACGTGAATGTGCAGGCCGCAGGTTGAGGTTTTATGGCTGCGATAGTACATGCGTATCGCTGATTCCATAAGCTCTGCCCAAGGCATTCTGTTCTTGTGGTAGTGCAGGGTCATGGGGTGTGTGACGATTTCCATTCCGTCGTTGAGCGAGCCGTCCGACTTTATGTAGATATGCTCCGCAAGCCGGTTGCCGATACCCAGAAGCGTATCAGCGTGGTCGCTGTCCTTGCCGCCCTCGTCGATTTCAAGTTCCACGCCGTAATAGCGCTTGCTGTCACCATAAAAGATAGGGTCGGGCTTGTAACTGTACTCATGAATTGAACTCTGGCAACGCTCTTCGTAACAGCGGTCACAGTAGGGATAGTCGTCATCATCGTCGTAGTTGGCGTAGTCGCAATGAATAATGCGGCCGCAACATTCGCAGGTCGTGTAATAATCGTCATAGCAGCGCTGACAGAGTGGCATATTATCCGAGCCGGCGTTGTCGTCAAGCCAGATTCTTTCGCCGCAGTGTTCGCAGGCCACGGTTTCGTTGTGATAGCAGTCAGGGCAGAGCAACTCTCCCTGCATTTCATAGTAGTCCTCGGTGTCGAGTTCAGCGCCGCAGCAGCTGCAAACGAGGCGCTCGGTTTCTTTGTTGTCCATGGTGTATTCCTCCTCAATCAATATTCTTCTGCCAAAAGCATTGTGGTGTGGGTTTCGTCGTCGATGACGAAGATTTTTGCCGTGATGGGTTCTTCACTCGGGAACAGGTACTCCTTGTTGTACTCGGGCTGTTCCTGCCTGTGGATAATCTTCTGCTTGCCGCTCTCCTCGGACAGGCAAAAGACTTGGAGGTAGTCCTTTTCGGCTACCTCCATTGAATCAATTAAGCCCCATAAGATGATTTGCATAAGCAGTGGGACTTCGCTGCTGATGCCGCGTGTGCAGTAACGTGGGTTGTTGAACATGATTACCTCTCCTTTCCCGGACACACAAAACCCCGAAGCCGTGACAGCTTCGGGGAAATTTCTGTGTGCCGTTATAAACGGATAGCTCATATATAGCTACATCATTATAATATATTACCGAAAAACGAATGAATGACATTACAACAAGTGTCAGCTTGCCACTATCTCAGCCTGTTCAACAGGAAAAGAACTGTATAGAGAGACGGTGCAGTCGTTGCTGATAAGCCTTGCCCTGCCGACAGCCTGCTCCAGTTCGGTTGAGATAATATATGATTGTATTTCTTTGAGGAAAGGATCGTCAAATGTCATTAGCTCAAATTCGTAATTGGCATATTCTGCCTTACGCACAGCCAATGATGAAGCTGTATCATGGTTAAGTTCAGCGGCAAAAAGCTTATATACATATTCCGGAACATGGGGCGTACCGATAATTGTAATATCCCTTCCAGCAAAAGAATTTGTCCCCAGTGCTTTGCCGTAGTAGAGCTTATCGGCAATGGGGACAGGTATATTATTCATTTCACTCATGAACGAGATAAAGCACTCGTCGGTATGCTTTTCGGCTATTTTCTCAATCAGCTCAGGGTCGTTTTTAAGACAAGTCCTGCTGTATGTCTTGTCAGCGTACAGTCTGACCTTACCCTTGTATTTAACCTTTGCGCATTCATGAAAACAAAAGCTCATGTTTCCGTAGGTTTTACTGCATATCTCCTCGTTAGCGGTAGCAGAGAGCATAATATAAGTACTGGCGTATGGTAGATATTTCCGTTGTGCGAAAATGATACTGGAACTGTATTTGTCGTAATAGTAGCTTTGACCTTCCATGGCGCCAATAATACAGCTTTCAAATGTCAACCCTCGCCGTGATATTTTCTCTATCAAACGGTTCTGCTCATCAAATTCCATAGCCAAAGACGGCAGACGGTCTATTGAATTGCTGCCTTTGACCTTGTAAATCAAATCATCGAATTTAGAAGCAATACCATAATCCTCTGTCTGATAAGAGAAATCCCGCATAGAAAACAGGTCTTTTTCTGTAATCCTGTTGATTTGAATTACTTGCCTTGTGATGTCCTCGTCAATAATCACAATGTCGTCCGGTGTAATCATTGAACCCATGGTAAGCAGTTTTGCGTGGGTGGTAAAAATATGTCCGCTATACTCTTGAATAAGCCTGTTTTGCTTCAGGTGTTCAGCTATATGAGGATTTGTTTTGCTGAACTTTTCCAGCAGTCTTGCAGGCATTGTTACGGCACCGTATGTGTAATACCGCTCTATTTCTTCCCGTTCACTCCGGCTTAAAAAGCCATAAATGTCATATATGGAGCTGGTACACATCGCCTCAATGCCAATATTTACAGCCTGTTCGTATATCTCGTGCATAAGGTCTAGCGTTGGAAAGGCAATAATAACCCGTCTTGGAGCAGTAAGCATAAATCTAAGCGCTGCCATGGTCTTGCCAACTCCTGTCTGCGTTTTTATAACGCTGAAAGTGTTGAATTTTTGAGCGGCATTCTGTATCTCCGAATAAAGCTCGTCACGGACATCGGAAATATCACTGTACAGCGGCTCACCGGGCAGCTTTATTATGCTGTGCTTATTCTTTTTCAAGGTAGCTATCATATTATTTTCGTGCCTGCATATTTCTGCGTATGGACAATAGCTTTCACAGCGGTAAGGATTATAGCCCTGATTTATGAAGTAGCGCATCTGTTTTTCTCTTACATCGGGATTATCATACAGGTCGCTGTATTTGTCAATAGTTTGCAAAAATAGTGTTTGTCCGCTTTCGATATGAATGAGGTTAGACATAACGCCTATCCACTCGTTGTGCTCCAGTTTTCTGTATCCCGATGTAAATTCGTTAAGTAGTTTACAGGATTCTGTGGTAAAGCTGTCGAAACTGATAGCATGAGTATAGTTTGGATTTCCCTTAGGAGAAGATTTTTTAAGCACAATTTTTTTATTAGCGAAAAATACACATGGTTTTTCTCTATGATTTAGACCCGAGACCCTATTATTTAATAGTGTGTTGGGGCTGTTTTTTAGAGAAAAAGCATAGGGAAAATAAGTATTAACCCCGTATGCATCAACATCATCGATTTCACAATCAAAACCAACAAATATATTATCTCCCTTAAGAACAATACCAGTTTTGCTCATAATTACATTTATTTTATAATTCCATGAGTTAGCAAACAATTCTTTTTCGATAGCCTCTGCTGCTATCGCAAGCGAGTCAGTAAAAAACACCTTGTCGCCATAATACCGTACATTCCTACCGGGGAAGAACATCTTTGAGAGGTCTTTGGTGGATTGGTCAGCCTCGGGAAAAACGCACAGCAGAAGCCTGTTGATGACCTCCATCATTCTCTTGTCGTAAATCGGCTCGTTGTACTTGAAAACAAGTCTGTAACGACCGAAATCCACAGAGGACTTGGTCTCATAGGCAATAACAACAGGCAGATTGTACTTTTCCGCTCTTTTCAGAGCGTCGTCTATTTTTAGCGGACACGGCTCGTGTGTACCGGCAGCTCCGTCAAAATCAAGAACAAAAAGCTGCATCTGTTTTATGAACTCCTTCTTTTTCCTGGGCTGGGTAAATGTGCAAGGGCAGAAAGTGTACCCATCCTCTATTATTTCAGCCAACTCTTGTAAGTTGACTGTTTCCGAGTGCTTGGCTATGTCTTTTGCCACAACGCTGACATTGATTTCTGACTTTGGGGTATTCTTAAGGCAGATATTGCTGATACATAAGCTAATCATGGTCTTCTCCTCCATTGTTTATAGTTATCTAATGTTATCAGCTATGTAAAAAATCCCCCTGATTCCTTTTGAGAATCAGGGGGACGAACAATAATCATCTGTCTGTCGGAGAGAGCAACTAAGATGGGGGACACTCTTCAATATCAGGAAGCAGTGTCCCGTCCGCCGCAGGCTTCGCTCACAATGGAGGAGAAGTCCTTTCCGACATCACGCTGCGACGGAAAACCTTGTTCATTCGAAATGTTCACACATAATTTTTCTGAGCATATGTGAGAGCGGAGGAGATCACACCCGGAGCTTTTATCCGAAGTCGAGTGTGCCTGTCCTTTGTCCGGGGTATCACACATTAGTTGTATGTTAGTAAAATTGCGTTTTTTCAAAAAAGCATTTTTAAAAAGGGGTAAAACCCGCACTTTTGCCCTATTTTGCAGGTGCTCTTTTTTCAAAAGCTCAATTTTTTAAGTTCTTCTATTCCTTCAACAGGAATCTTAAGCGTGTTATGGAAATAGTCTGCGAGGGTGGGGAGTACCTTTCCCCACTCGTTCAATACAGCTTCTCCTGCTTTCAGATGCCTGTAAGGAGATGCTGCACATTCAAACTCATCAGAGGTGAGAGCATATTCCAGAACATCAAGGACAGCCAGAATTTCCCTGTACACCGAAAAAATGTCAATCCCACAGAAACAGTATTTTTGAGTGTCGATAAGCTGTTTGATGAGCATACTGTCCTCGGTTGTATACTTGTCGTGCTTAATCATTGATGAGAGGGTTGACTTAACCTGCGCTTCATAGTCGTACTGCTCCTTGAAAATTCCTTCCTGTGTTCTTCGTTCATAGAAATTCAGAGGCTTGTATTCTTTGAATTTTTTGTCTTTTTTGTCTTTAATTGACTTTACAATCTGGCAGCAGGCAAGATGGTCAATAAAGGAGACTTCACCCGGTTGCCCCCAAAGATTACAGTATATTTTATATGCTATTTCTCTAAAAGCTTCCGCATTTGATGAGGACAGATTAAGAATTTCCTCTTCTAAGCGGAAAACCTTATCATTCATATCTTTGCGTTCATCAAAATATACGGTCAATTCATCAAATGAATGAGCACCGGGATGATTTGTGATATTGCAGGTAAATGCGTCCTTGTTTTCGAGAATATACCGTATAATAGCGGCTTTCTGCTTCACATACGAAGAAACCTTAAGCAGCAATACGCTATACAGCAGCTCTTCAAAAGGGTCAGCAGGTTCTTCAACATAACTTTTTCGTGCGTCCATTATAGACGGTATTCTATCTCGAGTAATTTTTGTACTGTTATTGCTGAGTATCTCAATGTACTCATTAAAAAAACGGTATTTGTCCGCAAAGTATATAGATTCAGTGAATTGATCCAGAATACGCATTTGTTCATACATCTCAAAATATGATTCAAATGAATTAGCATATATTTGGTATAAAGTCGATTGCGGTATATATTCAAGTATACAGCTAACCACCTGCGCTGTCTTTTCCTGTAAAGCGGAGTAGCCAAAAAACGGCATGGTTTCTGCACTGGGAGATTCAACCAGTTTCTGCAACCTGATATTTTTGTTGTCTAACTTTAAGAGTGTCAGAACGATGTCGTTCAGAGTATATGCCGTGAAGTCCTCGCCGGTTCCTATCACGAGATCCTTTTGCATAATTTTTCTTTTGTTGTCGTTAGTCTTTTTGCTATGTGCATATAATTCAGGTAAAGTCTCTTGCGACTCAGCTATGCCGGAGGTTAGTTCATGAATGTCTTTATAATATTGCAGCTTTGTCTCTTCATTACCCGGCATGGTCTCAGGTGATATTATTTCTTTTTGATTGATGTAACGGTTTATAAAGTACCCAAGTGTGCATTCCTGCTCAAATGGCAAATATATAACGCTGTTCTCGTCAAGAAGCTCTTTCTTGTACATTTTTTGCACAACAGCGGATGCAAATAACATATAGCACGAGATTAGTGATGTAAATACAACAGTAGGCTCCTTGGAATACTCAACAGTGTTTTCCACACAGACGAACATAGAAAAAATATCTCTCTTTAGTTGGCGTATGATCGGTAACTGACGCTCAAGATTAACACAAATCCTATCAATATGGTGTTTATAATCTATTGATTCATAGTCAAAGCAAGGTACCTTTTCTTTGTCAGAAGAAAGGAGAGTATATAAACTGTGTATGCTTTTTAAGATAGTATAGTGATACATTGGCTTATAATCGCCCTTTATATTTGCAAATTGGAACATTTCTCCTATTGATTTTATGGTTTGAGTTACTCTCGATGTTAAGCCTCCCATATCAGCCGCCCTCCTATAATTTTTACCGGTTCTTGTATGCAATAATTATACACCATTTTAGAGAAAAAAGCAAACTTTTAAAAATAACTAAAACTTCGAGATAGTTTTTTTCGTCGCGCTATGCTATAATCGGCTTACAATACAAAGCAATAGGAGGAAACAATATGGGCGGTACAATTATTCCGAGTACAAACCGCAACACCAAAACCGAAAAACAGGTGTCAGTCTCATCTTCTATTATCGAGGTCGTTGAGATGAACAAACAAGGCAATTCTATGGTACACAAAAAATTCAAGTATTTGAACACCGACACCGACACAAGTCTTTATCATTCTATGTTCTTACACGATGGTTCAAACAGAACGAAAGTACACTTTGAAGGAACTACTTACGATTTAGCTTGCTATGGCACTTTCGAATTAGTAGGCTGCCAACACAGACTTCGATACGGAGAGCAGCCAAGCCCCCAAAACCTGTACGTCATTCTGCAGATTACAACACCGGCGCGAGAACAAATATCTGTATCGCTGCCCATAGAATCTTTCAGAGACATTCCATCGCTAATTAGAACATTAGAGGAAGCTCATATATCGATTGATAAAAAGTACCTGAAAACCTGGCTTCGTGACAATGTTCCGAAAATTGAAGAATTTACTCCCACAACAAAAATGATTGGCTGGTGGCGAGATGAGCACGGAAAGTTATTTACGGACAACGAGGAAGAATTCAGAAAAGGTTATGAGAGCGGTTATTATTGGAGGAACATATCGAAATACCTTGGTATAATTCCTGACAGCCCCATGAACCTGTCAACAGTTATGTTTACATTAGCAATCCTGGCAGACGAGCTCATGCCAATGCTAGAGACCTTTGGAATTAGCAGTGTAGCAAAAATATGTATTCATGTCAATGACGCTTCGGAAACAGTTGAAAAAACTAAGAAGCTCATGCCAAATATTGTTCATATACAGGCAAACGACAGCGATTCGGATTCCGATCAATGCCCGGTTATTCTGATAGACACCTATTCTGCGTACTTTAAGAACAAAATGCTCTCACAACCGGATAATTCGCCCGATAGTTTTGCGATTTTTATTACCGAAAAGCAATTCAGCGATTTGTCCAATGATATAGCCGACCGAGTACTGTGCCTTGATTGCGGTGAGTTTCAGCTTAATGAATATGTGCCTTTACGGAGCAGCTTTGTTGTAAAAATGCTTGATAATGTGGTCTTTATAACTTTTCTGATGATCAAGTACAATGAGTATTTAGAGAGGTTCAAAGTTTATGCAAAATTAAGCGTAGCGAATACAGCGGCGCTGCTAATGGCAATATCTGAAATATCTCTGATTGATCTGGAAAAAAGCTGGCGCACAAAATTGATAGCTGAACTGGAGGAGTACATTATGCAAGCGCTTGATGGCAGTGTCGCCGACGCTTCTGCGGATTTCGTGGATTATCTTTGTACTAAGAGGGATTTCCCTGTTGTGACAAAGGAACAATTCGATGATAGTCAAGAGCAGCTGTTGGTGATAGACGATGATGTTTATTTCACGCGCCAGACTATGCAGCATATTGCAAAGCAGCTCAGAATGGGAACTAAATTTCTCTGTGACACACTCAAGAATAAAAATCTGCTTCAGGCAGAAAGCGGCTTTCAAAAAGCGGTAAATGTGAACGGGAGCAAACATTATCTAATGGATACACAATAACACATACTTACTTCAATTCGGGCT